>CAYGQE010000011.1:0-127804 GCA_964351995.1 uncultured Acidimicrobiaceae bacterium
TCACCCAACAGTCGCCGGCGCCGCGTTTCAGCCGGACCAAGCCCGAAATCCAGGGCCCAGCGTCGCATCCGGGCCAACACACCGACCAGGTCCTGGCCGACTTCGGGTTCGACGAGGCCACCGTGGCTCAGCTCCGCCAGTCCGGAGCCGTTGCCTGATCTCCTCGCCCGCAGCCGTCGCCAAGGACGTGGCTGCGGGCGTCAGGACTCCATACGCCAGGCCTCGCGCCACGACAGTGCCCGGTCGGTGTGCATCACTGATCGAACGTAGATCTTCCCGGCGAGGCTCAAGACCAGCAGCACCGACAGACCAGCCAGCACGAAGGCGAGAGCCACTTCCCAGGCGGGGACGTTGCCGATGGCAATGCGCCCAGGCATGGCGAACGGAGCGATAGGTGGGATCAGCGACAGAACGCGGGCGGCGTCGGTGTCTGGCTCTCCTGCGACGTACAGGCTGGCAAAGTACGCGCCCATGATCAGCACGGTGATCGGCGCCAACGCCGACTGTGCGTCCTCTTGCCTCGATACCAGCGCCGCCCCAGCGGCAAACAGGGCGCCGTAGAACAGATAGCCAACGAGGAACCACGCAACGCCGGCTACGACCATGCCCAGTGTGATCGTCGGCAGCACATCGCTCCCCACGACTTGGGCGCCGATGACGATCGTGCCGACCAGCACGAAGACCTGAATCAGACCGATGATGCCGATGCCGAGGACCTTGCCGATCAGCAGATCTCGCGCCGAGATGGACGACAAGATCAGCTCGACGACCTTGCTCGTCTTCTCCTCGAGCACTCCCATCAAGATGTAGGCACCGGCGATCTGGACCGAGATGAACAAGATGATCACGCTCACGAACGCAATGCCATCGCGTGCTTCACGCTCGTCGTCTGGTTCGAGTTCTCGGACCTGGAGTGGTGCAGCGTTATCGAGCGCCGCAGTGATCGCTGGATCGTCGAGCCCTGCGTTTCCGAGCCCTTCGAGAAGCCCGGCTTGCTGCCACGCCGCCGAGACGAACCCGAGCAAGCCAGGGTCGTTGCGTTTGACCACGAAGGTTGCTCCGTCGACCACCGCCGCGTCGAGGTCGTCGTCGGTGATGGCCTGTTCTGCCTCGGCGACGGTCGAGAACTCCTCGACTTCGAGCTCTCGGTCCTCGACCTCTGCGAAGGCTTCCAGGGTGGCGATGCTGCGCTCCTGCCCGTCACCGACCACCCCGATGCGGGTCGGATCACCACTGCCGACCGCAGCGCCGAAGATGAAGCCGAGGATCACCAGAACAACCGTGAACGCCAGGCCGCCGAGAAAGGCCTTCGAGACGATGCGAGTCCGCAGTTCACGTTCGGCAACAAGACGAATGGCCGTCGAGGATGCCAGGGTCGGGCGGTGAGCAGCCTGGATGGATTGGTCAGTCATTGGTCGATTCCTCCGTCGGCGCCGGTGACCGCAGCGAACACTTCGGTCAGTGTTGGCGGTTCGAAGCGAATGCTGTCGATGGTTCCGGCGGTCCGAGCCGCGGTGAGGACACCATCGAGAAGCGTCTCGTCGGCGACATCGAGCCGTACCTCTCGTGTCGTGGCGTGAGCGATGTCGAAGGCGCTCAACGCCTCAGCGAGCGGGAAAAGCGGTCGATCCACAGAGACGACGATGCGATGATGGCCCAGCGAGCGTCGAACCGATGGCACGGTGCCTCGGGCTCGGACGGTGCCCCCAGCGATGATCACGACGTCGTCGCACAACTGCTCGACCAACTCCAGCTGGTGCGACGAAAAGAGTACGCCAACCCCCCGTCTGGCTCGGGTCGCAAGTGCCTCTTGCAGGACGCCGACAGCCACCGGGTCGAGACCATTGAACGGCTCGTCGAGCACCATCATCTCCGGGTCGTGCACCATCGACACTGCGAGTTGGACTCGCTGTTGGTTCCCGTGGCTGAGTGCTTCGAGGGGATCGCCCAGGCGATCCTCCAATCCGAGTTCGCTGAGTAGATCGGCTGCTCGGTTGCGAGCATCGGCCCGGCGTTGCCCCTTCAGCTCGGCGAAGTACGACACCTGATCGAGAATCTTCATCTTGGGATACAGACCGCGTTGCTCTGGCATGTACCCGAATCGAGCGAGGGCATCCGCCTCGATGGGTGAGCCGCGCCATGTGATCCGCCCGTCATCGGGCCTGACCAGCCCGAAGATGGAACGCATCGTGGTCGACTTTCCCGCACCGTTCGGGCCGACGAAACCAACGATGCGGCCGACCGGAACGTCGAGGTCGATACCGGCAACGGCATGGACCTCGCCGTACCGCTTGTGCAGATTCTCGATCTTCAGCATGGGCAAAGTGTGGTCGTTCCCTCGCTGGCAAGCAGCCACTGAACGATGGATTCACGATGGTGCGCTGGGGGGAGTGCAGCTCATCCTCAAGGGGGAGGCGAGGCTGACGAAGCGTGACTACCGTTGCCTTCGATGATCGCACGCCTCGTCGACCCATTCAGGCGACACCCGTTCATCACCGATGCCGTGCTGGCGACGGTCATGCTGGGTCTTGCGTTGGCTCTCAACGACGTCGGCTACGAAACGGGCCCTGCGTATCCCTGGACTGATCTCCCTCGATACCCCGTGGCCATTGGTCTCATCGCACTGACCATGATTCCTGTCGCTGTTCGACGCCGGTTGCCGTTCACTGCATTGCTGACGGGCGTCGTTGGGCTGGCGTTGATCCGGCTGTTTCACATTCCGGAATACCAACTCTCGTCGATCGCACTGTTCTTCTTCATGTATTCGGCCGGCCGATGGGGTGACGAGCACAGGCGAGATTCCGTTCGTTTGCTCGCCACGGTGGTTGTTCTCGTTGTGTTGGCGGTCGGCCTGATCGAGGAGCGGCGATTTCTCACCGCCGGTCTCTTGTCCGAGCGGGCGTACGTTCTCGCCAACGTTGTCGGAATTCTCGGCAATCTCGTCTTCATCGTTGCTCCGTGGGTGATGGGTAACGCGGCCAGGGCCCGAGCTGATCGTGAGCGCGAGCTTGCTGAGGTCAACGATGCGCTCGTGGCCAGCCGCGCCGAGGCAGAGCAACGTGCCGTTTCCGACGAGCGGGTTCGAATCGCGCGCGAACTCCACGATGTCGTGGCTCATCACGTCAGCGTCATGGGAGTCCAGGCAGGTGCAGCCCGCCGCACCCTCGAACACTCGCCAGCTCTCGCCGCTGATGCGCTTGCGGACATCGAAGCATCGAGCCGCCAGGCGGTCGCCGAACTCCATCGACTGCTCGGCTTCCTTCGAGCGCCAGAGCCCCCGGCCAACTCGGGTGCCCTGGTCGATACACCAGCACCGAATCTGTCTGAGTTGCCTTCGTTGCAGCGGCAGATCGCAGCGGCCGGCCTCGCCGTGTCGTTGTCTGTCGAGGGCGAGCGCCCGCCGGAGGTGCCAGCAAGCGTCGATCTCTCGGCCTATCGCATCGTGCAGGAGGCGCTGACCAACGCCCTCAAACACTCGGGCGAACAGCAGGCCGATGTGACCGTCTCTTACGAGCCATCGATCGTGCGGGTGCGAGTTCGAGATGCGGGAACTGGGTCGGTCGACACCACGATCGCAAGCGGTCGCAATGGCCTCGTCGGTATGAAGGAGCGTGTGGCCCTCCACGGTGGTGAGTTGCGGTTCGGGTCGGGCCCAGACGGCGGTTTCGAAGTCGTCGCTGAGTTGCCGCTTCGGTCGGGTCGGGAGCCGGTTGCATGATCCGTGTGCTGCTCGTCGACGATCAAGACATGGTGCGCAAGGGCTTCGGCATGATTCTGTCGGTGGAGGACGACATCATCGTGGTGGGCGAGGCCTCGAACGGCATCGAGGCGGTGCGGGAAGCTCGCCACTTCACCCCCGACGTCGTCTTGATGGATGTGCAGATGCCTGAGCTCGATGGACTGGAGGCTTCGCGCCGCATTCTGGATGTGCTGCCGGCAACGCGCATCCTGGTACTGACCACGTTCGAGCGAGACGAATACATCTTCGAAGCGCTTCGCCTCGGGGCGAGCGGATTCCTCTTGAAGAATGCGCCACCGGAAGATCTCGTTGAGGCCATTCGCGTCGTCGCCGATGGTCAAGCGCTGCTGGCACCTTCGGTGACCAGGCGGGTCATCGAAGAAGTTGCGGGACAAGGGACCCGGGCCGAGCCAGCGGCTGAGCTGTCCCTGCTCACCGAACGAGAAACCGAGGTGCTTCGACTCGTCGCGCGCGGCTTGGCGAACGCTGAGGTGGCAACTGAGCTCTTCATCGGCGAAGCGACGGTCAAGACGCACGTGTCGAAGATTCTGAGCAAGCTCGGACTACGCGACCGCGTGCAAGCAGTGGTGTTCGCCTACGAAAACGGTGTCGTTGCTGCGGGTGAAAGCGGCGAGGCCCGCTGATCGTAGACTCACCCGATGTCGACACTGGTTTGTTTTCACGCCCACCCCGATGACGAGTCGATTTCGACCGGGGGATTGATGATCAAGGCCAGCGATGCCGGCCACCGCGTCGTGCTCGTTCTGGGCACGCGTGGCGAGCAAGGTGAACCAGTCGAGGGTGTGCTTCGCGAGGGCGAAGCACTCTGGGAGCGGCGCATTGTCGAGACCGCTGCATCGGCGGCGATCCTCGGAGCAGATGAGCCTCGATTCCTCGGCTACGAGGACTCTGGAATGATCGGCACACCGGAAAACGACAACCCAGACTGCTTCTGGCAGGCCGACGTCGAAGAAGCGGCGCAGCGGTTGGTCGAGATCTTGCGAGAGGTCGATGCCGACGTCCTCACGATCTACGACGACCACGGCAACTACGGCCACCCCGATCACATCCAGGTCTACCGCGTGGGCCGCCGAGCGGCAGAGATCGCTGGCATCGAGCACTGCTACGAAGCAACAGCCAACCGCACCCGCATGCAGGAGTCGATGCGGCCAGATGAGCCCGATCCCGAGATGGCTGACGCATTCGAGGACGGTCCCGACCCGGAGATGATGAACACCTTCGGTACGCCGGGCAACGACATCCGCTACGAGGTCGACGTGTCTTCGGTAATCGACCGCAAGAAGCAGTCGATGATGGCGCACGCCAGCCAGATCGGTCCGGACAGCTTCTTTCTCAAGATGCCCGAAGCCATCTTCGTTGGTGCCTTCGGCACGGAGAGCTTCAACGCACTCGACACCAAAGACACCGGCGGGCCCGAGCTCGTCGAACTACTTCCTGGGCTGTAGGTCTCGTCGGTCGGTCAGTTCTCGAAGAGGTCCTCGGAGAAGCCGACGAGTTCACCGGCGCCGCGAAACACGTGTGATGTGCCGTCGCTCCGTACCAGAACAGCGGCCCCGGCGAGCTCACCTTCTGGCCCATCCATCAGCAGTCGGTAGGGCGCTTGCTCGATGTTCGTTGCCGTCTTGGTCTGGAACACGAGTTCCCAGTCGATGTCGGGGTTGTCTGTTCGCTTGGCAACGATGAGGTCGCCGCCGCGGCCGTCGAGGACTTGTCCCGAGAGCGTCAGATCGGTGATGTAGTACCGGCGGTGCTGCATGTCATCACCGTACGTCCAGATCAGCGCCGAGGTGGACGGTCAGCGCTGCTCACCCGCTTGCGATGCCCTTGTCAGCCGGCAACGCTGTCCCGAAGGTAGGCCAGCAGGCTCGCTGCCTCGAATTCGTCGATGAGCGCATCGTCGTTGGCAACACCGCCCGCGATGACGAACTGTTCGCCTGCGCTGTCGATCACGAGCCACGCCATGGCGATCACCCCAGGTTCGCTACCCCCCTTGAACAACACCGCATCCCAGCGGCCGGCCTCGTCAGGCACGCCGGGCGAGCGAGACAAGATGTCTGCGGCCACCTCGTCGGTTGCGAGCCTGGTCAGCGAACGGCAGAGATCGACGGGAGAGGCGAACCACTCGAGGGACTCGACTTCGATGGGGTCTGAGACAGAGGTGATGGCGCTGATCGGGGGCAGCGGCAGGACAGCAACTTCCTCTTCGAGGATCTGGCGCCGCTCGGTTTCATCGGCGGCGACGTAGCGGTCGCGAAGGTCCGCTGCCCCGAACTTCACGATCGTGAACTCACGGGCATCCATCATCGGCAGGTTTCGCCCGGGGTCCCCGTGGCCCGAGTCGATCATCGCTTGTTCGACAGCGGGGCGACCGAGCAGGAACATCAGATGATTGGTGGCGGTGTTGTCGGAGATCTCGATCATCCGCTCCGCCAGGGTGCGAACGGTCAGCAGCGTCCCCGGTTCGTCATTCTGGGTGACACCGGATGGATAGCTGTCGAGCTCAACCCGCATTTCGATCTCGTCATCCCACGAGATCGTTCCGGCCGCCACGGCATCAACAACGGCCTCGAGCACCCACAATTTGAACGCGCTGCCGATCGGCGCCTGCTCGTCTCCTCGCACGGTGGTGGCGATCGAGACAGGTGAGCAGTCGGTGCCGAACACTCCGACTCGCACCGTGCCCATCGCTGCGAGTCGTTCGAGAGCTTCGGCGGTGTCGGCTGGCGGACTGAATGTGGCCGGCTCTCCGGGGCCGATGAAGAAGCTGGTCATGGTGGGGTCCTCGGGCCCGACGATGGACACCGAGAGGGTTCCGGGCATGCCGCTGGAACCAACGACGATCAGCTGAGCTTGCGTGTCGTTGGCGTTCGCCACCTCTCGGACGGAGAAGGGAGCGTCGCCACGCACTTGGTCGATGGTCGACAGCTCGTCGAAGGTGATGGCCGAGGTGAAGTTCTCGTCGAAGCTGGCGCTGAAGGTGGCGGCGTCGAACGTTGCGCCATTGAACCAATCGAGGGCGAGGTCGCTTGCTTGCCCGATCGCTCCATCCACGCCGGACAACGCTGGCACCTCGGCCTCTGTGGGTTCACCTGCCTGCTCGGGAACGGTCGTCATTGCCTCGGTGGTGGTCGTTGCCTCGGTGGTGGTTACATCCGCAGCGCTGTCAGGCTCGCTTGTGCACGACGCAGCGATGAGTGCAGTGGACACCAAGAGGCCGATCGTGGATCTGCGGATCTGCAGCGGTGCGCGGGACTCACGTTTTGAGGCAGACATGTCGGTTTCAACGAAGTGGCCTGCGCCGGGGTTCCCGCATTTCCGGCATGCTGCGGGAATGGAACGAACTCCTCGCACGATTGGCCTCCTCGGGGGCATGAGTTGGGAATCATCGATCGAGTACGAACGCATCATCAACACCGTCGTGCGGGGTGAACTCGGTGGCACCCATTCGGCTGATCTCATCGTTCGGTCCTACGACTTCGCCGCCATCGAGGGGTTGCAGTCCAATGGACAATGGGCGGAAGCCGGCCAGCTGTTGGCCGGGGATGCCGCAGCGCTCGTTCGCGCTGGCGCTGAGTGCATCGTGCTCTGCACCAACACCATGCATGTCGTGGCCGATCAGATCGAAGCAGCGATCGATGTGCCGTTCCTCCATCTCGCCGACGGCACCGCCCAAGCGGTCGTCTCCGCTGGGATCTCGACGGTCGCACTGATCGGCACCCGCTACACGATGGAGCAGGAGTTCTACCGTGGTCGTCTCGAATCACATGGACTGTCCGTTGTCGTGCCAGAGGAGCCAGATCTCACGACCATCCATGACGTCATCTACGACGAGTTGGTTCGTGGCGTGGTGTCGCCTGCATCGAAGTCGGCCTACCTCGGCGTCATCAACCGACTGCTCGAGCGAGGTGCGATGGGCGTGATCGCTGGCTGCACCGAGATCGAGTTGCTGATCACGGCCGAGGACGTTGACGTGCCGTACTTTCCTACGGCACAGCTTCACGCCGAGGCCGCAGCAGCATGGTCTCTCGCCTGACCTGAGCGGCCGTCACTTGCGTAGGATCTCGTGGTGACCATTGCAGAGATCCATGTGAACACGGCCTGGGTTGTTGTTGCCCTGAACCTCGTGGCATCGATCTGGGCATTCACTGCGCACAAGGTCGAAGCGGCTCGCGGCCGACCGTTTTGGGTTGCCACTGCGATTGCGCAAGCTTCGGTCTTCCTGCAGGTCACCCTCGGTGTGATCGCGATGCAGTCCGAGACCGTGCAGGCGTCGGACACGCACAACTTCTATGGCTTCTTGACCATCATTTCCGTGGCGATCATCTACAGCTACCGCCAGCAGATCATCGAGTGGCAATACCTGCTCTACGGCTTCGGCGGAATGTTCCTGGTCGGTCTTGGTCTCCGAGCCATCTTCCTCACCACTGGCGCTACCGCTTGAGATCAGGCACCAACAGGTGGCGAAAACGCAAGAGCCCCCGGCATCACCGAGGCGACACCGGGGGCGGACTACTGGGTGACTACATCGCCGGGGCGATGCCGAGATCGGCGAATCCCTTGGCCTCGTAGTTGGCCTGGAACATGCCCTTCAGCTTGGCTGCGGCAACGTCGTAGGCCTCTGGATCTTCCCACGTGTTCCGGGGGTTGAGGATGTGGTCGTCGACGTTGGGGCAACTCACAGGCATCTTGAGGCCGAGCGTGGGCTCTTCGACCAGATCGACTCCGTCGAGATCGCCATTGAGGGCCGCATCGAGCAGGGCTCGTGTGGCCTTGAGGCTCATGCGGTTGCCGGTGCCGTACGCCCCGCCAGTCCAACCGGTGTTGAGCAACACACAGCGAGTGTTGTGCTTCTCCATGCGATCGGCGAGCAGTTCGGCATACACCGACGGCTTTTGGCTCATGAACGCCGCTCCGAAGCAGGCGCTGAAGGTGGCCTCGGGCTCGGTGACACCGACTTCGGTGCCGGCAAGCTTCGAGGTGTAGCCCGTCACGAAGTGGTACATGACCTCTTCGGGAGTGAGGATCGAGACGGGAGGGAGCACGCCGAATGCATCGGCAGTGAGCAGCACGATGGTCTCGGGGTGTGGCCCACGAGCGCCATCTGCGACGCCCGGGTTGGCCGCCAGCGGGTAGGCGAAGCGGGTGTTCTCGGTGACCGAGCCGTCCATCAGGTCGAGTTCCTGGGGATCGGTCTCTTCCATGGGCTTGCCAGGGAGTGGTGGCACGTTCTCGATGAGGGTGCCCTTCATCGACATCGCGGCAGCGATGACGGGCTCGTTCTCTTTGTCGAGATCGATGAGCTTGGCGTAGCAACCGTCTTCGAAGTTGGAGATGCCGCTGCTGGTCCAGACGTGCTCGTCATCACCGATGAGGAGGCGGTTTGGATCAGCAGACAGCGTGGTCTTGCCGGTGCCAGAGAGCCCGAACAGGATGGCGCTGGACTCGCCGTCGGGGCTGATGTTGGACGAGCAGTGCATCGACAGCTGGCCCTTGGCCGGCAAGACGAAGTTCATCAGAGTGAACATCGTCTTCTTGTTGACGCCGCAGTAGTCGGCTCGGCCGAGCACGAGCGCAATGCGATTCTCGATGTCGATGATGACGCCGCGGTTCGACTTGGTGCCGTCACGCTCGGGGTCGCAGTGGAAGGACGGCACGTTGATGAGCGTCCAGCCGTTCTCGGGACGGTCGGCGTCGTTGCGTACCTCTTTCGGGAACATGATGTTGCAGAAGTAGGCGTGGGTCGCGTACTCGCCAACGAAGCGGTAGGCCTCGGCGAATCCTGGATCCCAACCACAGAACACATCGGTGGTGTAGAGCGTGGCATTGCGCTCGTTGAGGTGAGCAATGACTCGAGGAAGCAGCTCGTCGAACTTCTCGGCGTCGAACTTCTGGAAGTCTGGCTTCCACCACACCCGATCCTCGGTGCCGGGACGGGCGACAGCGAAGGTGTCCTTCGTCGGCCGACCGGTGCAGGTGGGGTCGGTGTAATAGACGAGTGGCCCGTCTTTGCCGAGCGCGGTCGGGTACGCCTTCTGCGCATCGGCTGGACCACCTTCAGCGATGATTCCACGATCGTTGGCGATTGCTGCATCGAAGAGGTCGTCTTGGCTCAGACCGTGCTTGATGTTGACGTTGTCGAGGCCATACGCAGCTTTGAGCTCCGCGGCCACTTGGTCATTGCTTCTTGTCATGTCGTTGTCCCGACGTCGTTGTCGACTCACTGATGACGTTTGATGTGAGCGGGTCCCCTCGCTCACGCGTCCTTAATCCGCTGTGTTCATTACTCCACAGTGTCCAGCCAGGCTGGAGTCCCCATATCGACCTCGGATCCAAGACGCAGCCGAGTCGCCTGCTGCCCTTCATCGAGATCGAACACCACACGCTGTCCTGGTCGGAGCATCCGGAAGACCGAACCTTCGAGGGCATTGGTTGCGAGGTCGTATTCAGCCAGATCCGTGTCGGTGAGAATCACACCATCACGAGTCATGGGGTCATATGACTTGATCACACCCTGCATCAGCACTCACCCTGCATAGTTCGGCACTCTTTCCAGTTGCTCGTTCGGCCAGCGAACGATACGGCAGAAACACTAGAGCAGTGCAGCAAGTGAGACCAGCTGCGGGCCATCGTTGGGTCCAATGGACCAGATCGCTCTGAGCAATGGGGGCCCGAAACGTAGGTACTACGGTGCGTTCATGGCGATCGGCTTTCTTCACACGGCATCCGAGCACACAGCAACGTTTGACCGGCTGGTCGTCGACACTGCGGGGCTCGGGGCACGTCGCGCCCATGTCGTGGTACCGCACCTGCTTGTTGACGCCATCGATCGAGGAATTGATGACCCGGGAGTCCGAGAGTCATTGGCGCTCGAACTTCGCAGCTTTCCTGCCGGTGTCGACGAGATCGTCGTGACGTGTTCGACCCTTGGCGGAATCGCTGAAGAACTGGCGCCCACCGGCGGACCAAAGATCACGCGAGTCGATCGACCAATGGCCGAAGCAGCCGTTGCTGCCGGTCATCGCATCGGCGTTGCCTACTCGACATCGGCGACGGTGCTGCCTACGACGAGCTTGCTCTGGGAGGTGGCCGCAGCGGCCGGGTCGGCCATCGACCTGGATCTGATCGATTGCGAGGCTGCGTGGAAACAGTTCGTTGCCGGCAAGCGCAACGAGTACCTGTCCGCAGTCGCCGCAACGATCCGGGAGCGAGCACACAACGTTGACGTGGTGATTCTCGCTCAGGCGTCGATGGCCAGCGTCGCCGAACTGCTCGCCGATCTCGACATTCCCGTGATCTCGTCACCGGCGCTTGCGGTTGCTCGTGCTTTCGCCGACTGAGGAGGTGCGAGCAGCGGTTGCCGACCGACTGGCCGTTGAGTTCGGTGATGCAGAGCTCGGCGCTGATGTTGCTGACCAGCTCGATCTGCGAGCGATCCAGGTGTTGGTCGATCAACCAGCGTTGATCGACGGTGACTTCCTGTCTTTTTCGCCGCGGGTCGAACCCGATCCTGAGCTCCTGATCGTCTACGCCTTCGGAAATCGGTTCGATGATGATGGAGCGCTGCGGGCTGGCCCGGTGAACGTCGAGTTGGCGAGGCGTGCTGATGCGTGGGCGCGAGCTGCCGGGTTGCAGGTGTTCGATCAGTGGGAAGTTGCCGATGAAATGCAGTCCGGCGCTGTACGTATCGGAGCGATCGAGCTCGACGATGGATCGATCGAGTACCTGAGTACGGCGGGCGTGGCCGAGCAGGTGCGCAACGCAACCGATGTTGATCGCGTTGCCGTGCTACGTCGCCGTCGACATCTTGGCCCGCTGCCTCACCTGAACACTTGGGAGGGGTCGGGTCCTCCCAAGTGAGCACTCTTTGTTCAGCGGTCGACGATCAGCGGCAGCTTGCGCTGATTGGGGATGTCGGTCGGGCGCCAGAAACCCGGAAGCGGTTGTCGTTCTCCTGCGCCGTAGGCAGCGAGTCGCTCGAGATCGTCGGTGCTCGACAAGGCAATGACATCGTGGAGGGCGCCGGGCGGCGCAGCCCGCAGGGTCTTGCCGTTGGTCGACGATGGGTCGAGTGCGTGGGGGGTCAGCACGAGAACGCGCGCCGCCGGATGCATGGCCTCGAGCGTTCGGAGCCGTCCGAGCACATGCCAGACCCCGTCGCTTCGTTCGAGCCCGCTGCGAGCGACCGTGTAGCTGCCGGCGATGTCGATCCACCATTCGGCTCCGTTGTTGTCGGTGGCCAAGAAGTCATACGTGACTCCGAGGCCGCGCAACGCAGGCTTGACCTTGGCGACGGTGAAACCGGCATCGGTGAGGGCATCGACGGCGATGTCGCTGATCTTGCGACCGAGCTCGACCGCTGCGGCGTGTGCGTCGTCTCGCTCAGGCGGCTCATCCTTGGCCAAACGGTCGAGCGCAAGTGCCACGTACGCCTCATCGGTGTCGTAGCCGACGCCGATGCGCCCCGTTCGCTGTGCTGCGATGAGGGTCGAGCCGGCTCCGCAAAACGGATCGACGACCGTGTCACCGGCGTAGGTGTAGAGCTCGATGAGGCGACGGGGGAGATCGATCGGGAACGGCGCCGGGTGGCCGACCCGCTTTGCCGAGGCGGGCTCGAGCTCCCACACATCCTTAGTGACGTCGAGAAACTCATCGTTGCTCAACGTGGACTGGTGAGGGAGCTCAGCGGCAACTCGCTGCTTGGTCGACAACGCTCGGGAGAATCGCCCCTTGCTCGCGATGATCACCCGCTCGGTGTTGTCACGAATCACAGGGTTCGATGCCTTTGCGAACGAGCCCCATGCACACGAGCCGGACGAGGCCTTCGACTTCGACCAGATCACTTCGCCTCGCAGCAGCAACCCGAGATCGTCTTGGAGAATACCGATGACATCGGCAGAAAGGCTTCGGTAGGGCTTTCGGCCGAGGTTGGCGACGTTCACGGCGATTCGGCCACCCGGCTCGAGAACTCGCACGCACTCAGCGAAGACGTCTCGAAGCAGGGTCAGGAACTCGACGTAGTCGCCGGGCACAGTGGCGTCCTCTGCACCGGCTGACGCCGCGATGGCCAGTTCGTATTCCTTGCCAACGAAGTACGGAGGTGAGGTGACCACCAGCGCAACGGAGTTGTCTGCGAGTTGGTGCATGTCGACCGACGAGCCGACGAAACACGTGGTGGTGGTGACCTCGGGGTTGGCGTTGATCGTTTCGTCCTCGGAGATCTCCGGTGCGGCAAAGCGCTCATAGAACGCCGAGGCGTCGTGGCCCTCGCGCTTGCCTGACCCGAACGCGAGCGTCGACGTACTGCGACGAGAAGGTTTCACGCTCTCGTCCGTCTCATCCTCATCACCAGCCGCCGTCATCCCCGCAGGTTACGGGGATCGGCTGGCGTCGAAGGTCACGATGCGTTCGAACAGCCATTCGTACTCCAACACGCCGGTCGTGAACTCTTCACCGCTCGGTCGCGTATGGAGGGCCGACGCCTGCATCAGCCGCCAACCATCACCGAGCGCATCCACGCCGTGGTTGTACGGCACCTCCTGCACATCGGCATCGAGATCAGCCCCGTCATGGAAGGTCCACGCCACCACCGGGCTGTCGAGACTCGAATCCGCCGTCCAGAGCCAGAGCAGCTGCTGGCGTTGGGTGTCAGGATCCATGACGGCTCTCGGCGGAGCGTTGATCGATCGCCGCTCGACCCTCGACCCTCGACAGGTACCAATCGAGATCGACCGAGTTGTCACCGGTGAGATAGCGCCACAGCTTCGAACGGTTGATGATCTCGAGCCGATGGTCGTGCTCGCCCATCCACTTCTCCCGCCATCGCAGATGGCCAGCGAGCCGACTCGGGTCGGTCGTGGCAAAGACATGGTCGGAGGGGTCGGGTTGTCGTTGGCCAAGATCTGACGTGTCCCAGCGCAGCACCTGAGGCTCCGTTGGGTTCAACCTGATCTTGTACATGAGCCGATCGGTCGATCCTGGGTTCGGCATGCCCCGGTGCCACAGTCCCTGGTGGAAGATGACAATCGAGCCAGCAGGGCCCTCCCACTGGCGTTCTCCCCGCATGTGGCGGTAGCGACCGACCTGTGTTTGGTGGATTCGGCGGAGGTGCGTGCCGGGAACGAAGCCCGTTCCGGAGCCGCCGGCCGTCACTTCGTGGGGGAAGTAGAAGAGTTGTATGTCAAAGGCGGTCGTGGTGTCGATGGCGGCGTCAGCGTGCAACGACTGTTGCGACAGGTCGCCAGCGCGGCGCAGGTGAACGAAGTCGTGGTCGAATCGAGCGGATCGTCCCACCAAGCTCTCGATGGCTCCGTCGACGGCCGGGTGTCGCAGCACGGCCCCGATGGCCGAGCCAGTCGGGTAGATGTCGCTGAGTGGTTGGCCCGATTGTGGAGCGAACGGGCGATCGGCGGTGCCCCACGTGGCGAGTATCTCACGGCATTCAGCCATGGCGGCTGTGTTGAGTGCGTCGGGTATGACGCCTGGTAGCGCCAGAAATCCCCGAGCCGCGAACGTCGCCACCTGCTCGGTGGTGAGCAGGCCGGTCTTCGTCGAGTGGACGCTGGTGTTCACATCCGGAACTTACGACCCACGAACACGTCTTGTCGACTGCCCTGACACCGCTACGGTTCCGGCGGTGGAGTTGACCGTGCGCGAAGCCGTTGCCGTCATGGGTGCCTTCTCGGCGCGTCTCGAGGCCAACCGCCGCCGCCTCGACGCCCTCAACGTGTTCCCCATCGCCGACAACGACACGGGCACGAACATGAGCAAGACCCTCACCTCGATCGTGTCGGTGCTCGATGACGCAACCGATCCCGACGCAGCAGCGGGGCTCGTTGCATCGGCAGCGCTCGATGGTCGAGGCAACAGTGGTCTGATCATCGGCCAGTATCTGGCTGGCTTCTTCTCGGCGTCCGATGTTGACCGGATCGATCTCGCTCGTGGGCTCGACGAAGGTGCTCGCTGGGCCCGACGAGCGGTCGCAAGGCCGGTCGAAGGCACGATGCTCACGGTCGCCGATGCCGCAGCCGAAGCGTTGCGCCTTTCACCGAGCCTGCCTCTCGATGACCTCGCAGTGAGCGTTGCCGCTGCCGTTGAAGCAACTCAGACGCAACTCGCCGCCCTGTCCGAACACGGTGTGGTCGACAGCGGCGCCGCCGGTTTGCTTCTGCTCTTCGAAGCGCTTTGCGACGTCGTCGATGGTGGTGCGCCTCCCTCGTCGATCGCTCCTGCCGATGTCATCGCCTGCAACGTCGGACTGGAGGCCGCGGGACACCACGGGCAGACCATCTACGAGATCCAGTTCCGTGTGCCCGCTGCCCTGGTGAGCGGAGCGGAGTTGCGTTCGTTGCTGGTGAGTCTTGGCACCGATGTCGTCGTTGCTTCGTCGGTCGACGAGCTGTCAGCCCACCTTCATGTCAGCGAACCGCATCACGCAACGGCGACGATCAGCGAGATGCTCGAAGTCAGGCCGGGAGCCGCTGCCATCAGCTACTCCGTCGAAGCCATCATCGAGTCTGGGCCCCCGACATGAGCGACACATCAATTCCGCACTCGTCGGCGCCGCAAGGGCCCCGGCCCGAACTCACGCTTGCCGATCTCACCGAGATCGGCGTCGAGCGCCTCAAGGGTGTTGGTGACAAGAAGCTGAAGGGCCTGCACAAGTCGGATGTCCGCAATCTCTTCGACCTGATCACGCACTACCCACGCCGCTACATCGACCGAACGAACGAGCGCAGAATCGACCAACTGATCGTCGGCGAGGAAGCGAATGTCTTCGTCCGGGTGGTGTCCACGTCGTCTCGCCGCATCAAGGGCGGCCGAACGATGGTGAACATCATGGTCACCGACGGCACCGGCAACATGGAGCTGACCTTCTTCAATCAGGCCTGGCGAGAACGCCAACTGAACGAGGGTTCCGAAGCGGTGGTCTTCGGCAAGGTGGGGGACTTTCGCGGCAAGCGCCAGATGGCCAACCCGGTCGTCGATCTCGTTGGCAACAAGACCGGCAAGATCATTCCCGTCTATCCGCAGTCGGACAAGGCCGGCCTGACCAGCTGGGACTACGTCCAGTTCCTCGCTGAGGCGGTCCGGCGAACCATTCCGCCGACCGGTCGCGGCATCGTCGACCCGCTGCCGGACTGGGTCCTCGACCGCTTCGATTTCGTCGACCGGAACGCGGCGATTCAAGGCATCCACGCCCCCGACTCGCTTGAAGAGGCGGCGGCGGCGAAACGCCGGTTGATCTTCGAAGAACTGTTCCGAATGCAGCTGTCGTTGGTGCTTCGCAAACGCGCGCTGGAGGCAACCGAACAAGGACTCGAACATCGGGTCGATGGTCCGCTGCTCGACCGTTTTCGCGGAACGCTGCCCTTTGCGCTGACCGGCGCTCAGGAGCGAGCGATTGGCGAGATCGCATCGGACCTCGTTCGCCCCACGCCAATGCATCGGCTGCTGCAGGGTGACGTTGGTTCCGGCAAGACCCTGGTGGCGGTGGCGTCGATGTTGGCCGCCGTCGATGGCGGCCACCAAGCGGCGTTGATGGCGCCGACCGAAGTCCTTGCCGAGCAGCATCACGCCGGGATCCGACGTCTGCTCGATGGTCTCACGGTGCCAGAGCCCGGCTCCTTGCTGGGTGAGCGGCCCCTCAAGGTCGAGCTGCTGGCCAATCGAGTCTCCACTCCGGAACGAAAGCGGATTCTGTCCGAGCTGCTGCTCGGCACCACCGATTTGATCATCGGCACGCACGCGTTGATCCAGGACTCGGTGATGTTCTCGTCGCTCGGTGTCGTCGTGATCGACGAGCAGCATCGCTTCGGTGTCGAGCAGCGGGCGGCGCTTCGAGCCAAGACCGCCACCGACGCCCTTCCCGACGTGCTCGTCATGACTGCCACGCCAATTCCGCGAACCGCGGCGATGACCGTCTACGGCGACCTCGATGTCTCGGTGCTCGATGAGCTACCGCCGGGTCGGACGCCGATCCAGACTCACTGGATTCCCGCCGCCGGCTCGCTCGAAGGCGAAGAAGTGCCGCTCGAACTCGAAGCGATGTGGCAAGACGTGCGGGCATCGGTGGCGGAAGGTCGCCAGATCTACGTGGTCTGCCCGCTCATCGACGAGTCAGAGAAGCTCGAAGTGGCTTCGGCCGAGACCATTGCTGAACGCCTGCACTTGGTCGAGCTGGCCGGGCTGAGCCTCGGCTTGCTCCACGGACGACAGAAGTCCGAGGACAAGGATGCGACGATGGAAGCCTTCCGAGCAGGCGAGCTCGATGTGCTCGTCGCCACCACCGTGATCGAGGTCGGCGTCGACGTCCCCAACGCCACCGGCATGGTCATCCTCGATGCCGACCGGTTCGGCATTGCGCAGCTCCACCAGCTGCGTGGCCGAGTAGGCCGAGGTCAGCACGCTTCCACCTGCTGGCTGGTCGGTGAGCCGTCGACACCAGACGGCGAGGCGCGACTGGAAGCGCTGGTGGCGTCGACCGATGGCTTCGAGTTGGCCGAGGTCGACCTCGATCTACGCGGCGAGGGAACGATTCTGGGTGAGCGCCAAAAGGGTCAGAACGATCTGAAGCTCGCTTCGCTCCGTACTGACCGGGCCGTGGTTGAGGCAGCTCGTCATACCGCCATCGAGCTGCTCGACGCCGACCCCGGCCTGGCGAAGCACCCCGGTTTGGCCACCGAGCTCGAGTTGTTCCTCTACCCCGAAGAAGCCGAGTGCCTGCTCAAAGGCTGAAACCTGGGCGCGAAATTCCCACCCGGGTCGGAATTTCGCGCCCATGCTGATCCGAGGCCACCGCCTTCGAGTTAGTAGGCGTCGCTGTCGTCCCCGTCGCCGATGACGATGTCCCAGCGGTCGAGGCAGTCCTTGCAGCGATAGGGCAGCACGGTTCCCGGGTCGAGCGGGCCGTCTTCGGGGAACCACCCCAGCGGATAGCAGGTGCCTCCGCAGTCGACACAGACGATTTCGGCATCAGGCATCGTCATCGCAACAGCTCCGTCATGGATCGCACGCTATAGCGTGCCAGCCATGCGCGTGATCGCCGGTTCGGCTCGAGGACGAAAGCTCATTGCTCCGGACGGGCAAGGCACACGCCCCATCACCGATCGAGCCAAGGAGGGCATCTTCAACATGCTCCTGCCGATCATCGAGCTCGACGATTGCCGGGTTCTCGACTTGTTTGCCGGCAGCGGGTCGTTCGGGCTCGAGAGTTTGAGCAGAGGGGCCGGTCATGTCACATTCGTCGAGCGAAACCGGGGCGCGGCAGCGGTCATACAGAAAAACGTCGATGCGCTTGGGTTCACCGATCAAGCCACGGTCTTGACGGCGAACGTCGAGAGCGTCGTTCGCACCGCCCCCGCTGTCGAGTTGGCCTTCTGTGATCCGCCCTACACCGACGACGTCTGGGCCGAACTGCTGCCGCTCGTCCCTTCCGAGGTGCTGGTCGGTCATGCCTCCTTCGACATCCCCCTGACCGATCCATGGATCGAACTCAAGCGTCGTGAGTACGGCCGCTCGAAGATCGTCATCGCAGAGCGCAACGCCGACTAACGTCGAGGGGCAATGGCAACTGCGCTCTATCCCGGTTCATTCGATCCCGTTCACAACGGACACCTTGCGGTCATACGACACGCTGCGGGGCTCTTTGACCGTGTCGTCGTCGGCGTTGGACACAATCCTGACAAGCCGTCTGGCCTCTTCACGCCGGATGAACGGATCGAGATGATCCGTTCCGAACTGGCTGATCTCGATGGTGTGGACGTCGAGCTGTTCAGCGGCTTGGTAACCGTTGCTGCCATTCGCTTCGGAGCTGACTGTCTCGTGAAGGGCTTGCGGGGCGGCTCTGACCTCGATGCTGAAATGCAGCAGGCCCACATGAATCTCACCACCGGCTCGATTCCGAGCATCTTCGTTCCGGCCACTGGTGCATCGGCCCTTGTCGCCAGCACGTACGTGCGCCAGATCGCTGCGATGGGGGGCGACGTCAGCGATGTCGTCCCGCCGTCTGTTCTCTCCGCCCTCCGAGCAAGGTTCACCAATGGCTGATTTCTTCGATCAAGAAAACCCCCGAGCATTCATTCGTGCTGTTCCTGATCCAGCGGATGATTTTGACATCGACACTGAACCCGTCGACGTCGATCCCTATCGCGTTCCCGTCGTCGACGATCTGCTCGCCCAGGCGATCGATGACATCACGGTGGCCCGTACGGCCCCGATGTCGGCGATGGCGAAGATCAACCGTGACGAGATTCTTGATCTTCTCGAGGCTGCTCGTGATCAGTTGCCCGACGAATTGCGTCGGGCTCGTTGGTTGTTGAAAGAAAAAGAAGAGTTCCTGGCCCAGTCCGAGCGCGAGCGTGACGCCATCATCGACCAGGGCAGCCAGCAAGTGGCGCGCATGGTCGAGCGGCAAGAGATCGTTCGAGCGGCCGAAGACAACGCCAGGGCCATCATCGAAAAGGCCAAGGCCGAGAGCCGCATGCTGGTTCGCCAGACCGAAGACTTCTGCGACAAGAAACTGGCCACGTTCGAGCTCCTGCTCGAGCGGACAGGCGAGACCGTTGCCAAAGGCCGGACGCGGCTGCTCGGATCTGCTGCGGGTGACGCTCCCTCGATCGATCTCACAGAAGACATCGACTTGGCTGATGCGCCACCTCCGCCACCAGTAGGGATGCCTGAGCGTCGGTGACCGCTGTCGCTGCGGCGGCCTTCCTGGATGCTCGGGCGGCTGTGAAGGTCGTCGCTCGCCCGTAGTCTTGGCCGCCATGAGCAGCGGGAGTCACGAGCGGAAGCCGACCGTCAAACACGAGATCAATGTCTCCGACCTGCGGCGTCGCCTCGGCGAGCGCCGGACCGTCCCGATCGACATCTTGCTGGAGCCGCTCGAAGTCATCGCCAGCCGGACCACGGCAGATCCGCTGATCGGCGAGATCGTGGTGGAGTCCATCGAGCGTGGGGTGACGGTCACCGGATTCATCGATCTGTCCTGGGAGGGTGAGTGTCGTCGTTGCCTCGAACCCGTGGACGGAGCCGATCGGGTGGAGATCATGGACATCTACCAAGTGGGCGCCCCAGACGAGACCGACGAGATCGTTCAGTTGGTCGATGACACGATCGACCTGGTTCCGATGGTCCGCGATGCTGCGCTGCTTGGTCTGCCACTCGCACCGCTGTGCCGGGAGGATTGCGCTGGCCCTGACCCGGACCGGTACCCGACGGTGACTGAAGAAGAACTCGAAGCCGCTGCCGCAACGGCGGAGAAGCCGCCAGACCCTCGCTGGGCTGCACTCGGCGATCTCGATCTGCGCGACTGACCCCCGCCCCGCTGCCCGGCATCCGCTTCGCTTCGTGGGTCTCGTGACCGATGCGATGAAGTGGGCAGGGTGGTAGTGGGGAGTCGAGCGCTACACTCGTGGGTTCGTGTCCACCCTGGACACCTCGTCGCCTCACGCTCCAGGAACTCTCATGGCCGTACCAAAGAAGAAGACCTCCAAGGCCAAGACCCGTAGCCGTCGTGCTTCGAGCTGGTCGATTTCGGCTCCGGCCAAGGCGTCGTGTGATCACTGCGGCCAGACCAAGCTGCCGCACCGCGTGTGTAGCAGCTGCGGTTGGTACAAGGGCCGTCAGGCCGTCGACGTCGCGTAGCGCGATGGGTGGCGCTCGAGACGTTGCCCCAACGCAATTGACCGCATCGAGTCAGACATCCTCCGATCACGATGCCTGAGGCGCGCCTGCCAGTTGCCGTTGACGCCATGGGTGGCGACGACGCGCCGTCTTCGATCGTCGCTGGAGCTCGGATCGCCGCCGAGGAGTATGGCGTACCCGTGCTGCTGGTTGGCGACACAGCGCAGCTCGGCGATGTGGGAGAGCTGCCGATCAAGCATGCGTCCGAGGTCGTCGGCATGGGCGATGAGCCCGCAGCCAGCGTTCGCAAGAAAAAGGACTCTTCAGTGGTGCGAGCGGCTGAGGCCGTGCGCGATGGTGAGGCATCTGCGGTCCTCAGTGCTGGCAACACTGGTGCTGCGATGGCGGCCTCGCTGCTTCGGTTGGGCCGCATTCGTGGCATCAATCGCCCGGCGATCGCCGTGCCATTCCCCGTGCTTGGCTCCACTCCGACCACGCTGTTGGACTGCGGCGCCAATGCTGATGCCCAGCCCGAGTGGTTGGTGCAATTCGCACAGCTCGGCACCGTGTACGCACGCACTCGCTTCGCCATCGAAACGCCTCGCGTCGGCGTGATGACCATCGGTGAAGAGGCGGGCAAGGGAAACGCCCTGGTGAAAGCCACCTGTGATCTGTTGGCCGATGAGACATGGACCGAAGCGTGTGGTGCGAGCTTCGTGGGCAATGTCGAAGGTCGTGACTTGATGAATGGAGAGGCCGACGTCATCGTGTGCGATGGCTTCACCGGCAACATCATCTTGAAGTCGCTCGAAGGCGGCATGGCCATTGCGCTCGACGCCATCCGTCAGCAGCTCTCCGCCATACCCGGGGCCAACGATGTGCTCGCCCACTTGTACGAAGAGCTCGATCCCGAAGCGCGTGGAGCGGCGATGATGCTCGGCTGCAAGCAGGTCAGCATGATTTCGCACGGTTCGTCATCGCCACGGGCGATCGCCAATGCGATTCGAACGGCATCAGAGATGGTTGACTCCGGCATCGTGCAGCACATCCGAGACATGCTCGAGGCCGAAGAAGCCACTGATTGAGCGGGTTTTTCGACAGACAGTGCTGCTGCGGCATGCAGCGACAGTTGACGCCCTCCGTGAGAAGGGGTCACACACGGCTAGAATCGCCCGGTCCGCCGCTCGTGAGTCCACGCACGGCCGGAGCGAGAAGAAGGACCCGTTGTGCCCGCAGAAACCCACATGGAGCAGTCGCCGATGAACCGTCCAGAGGTCGTCACCCTCGTACGCGATCGGCTCGCCGACATCCTCGAAGTCGAGCCTGATCAGATCAACGAAGGCGACTCGTTCGCCGATGATCTGGATGCCGACTCCCTTGCTCTCATCGAGCTGGTCGAGGCCCTCGAAGAAGAACTCTCGGATCGCACCGTGGGCTTCCGAATCGAGGATGAAGACTTGCAAGATCTCAAGACTGTCCGTGACGCCGTGGACTACGTGTTCAGCCAAGTCGGAGTCGACTCCTGAACGAGGTGTCCAACCCCCAGGAACTGTCCCGAGCGATCGGGCATGAGTTCGCTGACCCCGCACTTCTGCAGCTGGCGCTCACCCATCGGAGCCACTGCGCTGAGACGGACGCACCCGAGCCGAACGAGCGGCTCGAGTTTCTTGGTGATGCGGTGCTCGGGCTGGCGGTCACCGAACACATCTACAGCGCCTACGACGATCTCGCCGAGGGCCAGCTGGCCAAACTCCGGGCATCGGTGGTCAACACCGCAACACTTGCTGTCGTTGCTCGCCGAATCGGCGTTGGATCTCAACTGCTCCTTGGCCGAGGAGAGGATCAGTCGGGCGGTCGTGGCAAGGAATCGATTCTGGCCGATGCACTCGAGGCGATCTTTGGAGCTGTCTTCGTCGATGCGGGTTGGGAACGAGCGGCGGAAGTGGTGCTTGATCTGATGATCGACGACATCACCACCGGTGCTGAACGTCCGGGACGTCAGGACTACAAGACCCGCCTTCAAGAGCTCGCAGCCGAACGCTCACTCACGCCACCCAGCTATCACATCACCTCCTCGGGGCCCGACCATGACCGCGTGTTCGAAGCGGCGGTTTCGATGGGCGGAGCCGAGCGCGGTTCCGGTCAAGGCACATCCAAGAAGCGAGCCGAGCAGGCCGCAGCGCAGGCTGCATGGCGTGCACTCACCGCGGCAGACGCCGACCCAGTCTCCACATCTCCGGTCTCCGGAGAACAGAAAGAAGCAACCTGATGTCAGGACTCGAGCTCCCCGAGATCGAAACACTCAAGCGCGACCTCGAACGCGATGCGGTCGGTCGAAAGATCAAGATTGCCGACGTTCGCTCGTTGAAATCACTTCCCGAGCACCGGACCAAGAAGAGCTTTTCCTCATTGGTTGAAGGAGCCAAGATCGACGCCGTGGAGCGCGCCGGTCTGGCCATCGTGCTGACACTCAACAACGACCACACGATCGTGATGACGCTCGGGGAAGAAGGCAGCCTCCAGCGTTGCGCTTCGAAGGTCGCCGTCGAGTCCAAGACCGCCGTCATTCTCACGTTCACCCAAGGCGGCGATCTCCGCATCATCGATGGCGATGGATCGTGTGCGGTCACCGCCGTGCTCACCGAAGAAGTCGAGACCATCGTGCCCCCGGCCAACCTTCGGGGTCTCGACCTACTCGCTGACCCCATCTCGTGGGTCGACTTCTCGTACTTCGTGAGGGCCAAGTCCGAGCCGCTGCGGGTCATGCTCACCAACGAGGACAACTTCGTCGGTATCGGTGACATCTACGCCGATGAGATCCTCTTCGATGCTGGCCTTCGCTACGACCGTGGCGCCGATCAGCTCACCACGATGGAGGTGCGCCGCTTGCACCGTTCGTTGGTTGGTGTGCTGCATGACGCCATCAAGTATCGGGGAACCTCGCTCGAAGGTCGGCCGTTCATTGATCTCAACGGCGCCCCCGGCGAGTTCGCCGACCACCTGGCGGTGTACCAGAAGAACGGCGATCTCAGCCCTCGCAACCGCCAGCCCATCCAGAAGGCGCAGTTCAAGGGCAAGACCGTCTACTTCTGCGGGACACAAGTCTGATCCTTCGCCGCGCGCGAACCGATCGACCCTTCTAGCATCCCTCGTTCAATTCAAGACCCGGCGGGTTCGACGTGTACCTCAAAGCTCTTTCCATCAAAGGATTCAAGTCGTTCGCTGACCCGGCGATCCTCGAACTCGAACCCGGCGTCACCGTCGTGGTCGGGCCGAACGGCTCCGGGAAGTCGAACGTCGTCGATGCAATGGCCTGGGTGCTGGGCGCCCAGGCGCCGACCGCTGTCCGGTCGGCCAAGATGGACGACGTGATCTTTGCCGGCACGATGAGCCGGCCAGCGCTCGGTAGAGCCGAGGTGGCGCTCACCATCGACAACAGCGACGGCATGCTCCCGATCGACTTCACCGAGGTCACGATCACCCGCACGCTGTTCCGTTCCGGTGATTCCGACTACTCGATCAACGGCGTGTCCTGTCGGTTGCTCGACATCACCGAGTTGTTGTCTGACTCTGGTGTTGGCCGGCAACAGCACATCATCGTCAGCCAAGGTCAGATCGACGCCGTGCTCAACTCTCGGCCAGAAGATCGTCGGGCGATCATTGAAGAAGCTGCTGGCATCCTCAAGTACCGCAAGCGGAAAGAGCGCTCCGAACGTCGCCTCAACTCCACCGAGGAGAACCTCAACCGGCTGAACGACTTGGTGCGAGAGGTGCGACGTCAGCTGCGCCCCATGGAAAAGCAGGCCGACGCCGCTCGCCGCCATGGCGCCGTGCTCGCCGAACTCACGGCGCTGCGTATCCACTTGGCGGGCCGTGAGCTGGCGGCTCTGACTGGGAAAATCGAAGCTGGCCATCGCCAGCGCACCGACTACGACCGCCGCGAGAGTGAACTCAAGACCGAACTGGCCAAGCTCGATGCTGTCGTGCTCGACGCGGAAGCTGAACTGGCAGCGCTCGGGGGCTCTGACATCGCCGACGTTCACTCGCGAGCGTTGAGCCTCAGGGAACGCATCACCGGGCAGACCAACGTCATCAACGAACGCCGGCGCCGCCTTGAAGGCGAGCTGCAGTCCGCAGTCGACGAAGGAGTTGTGTCGAGCCTCGAGGCAGAAGCGGCACGCATCGTGGCCGACCTGGCCTCTGTTGGGGTCGAACGTACGAATCTTGCGCCTCAGATCGCTGAGATCGAATCGCTCGAACGCCAGCTCGCTGCCGACCGCGAATCGTTCGAAGCCACGTGGGGAGAGGGCGTTGGCCCATCGCCCGCTCAGGCTGCGGAAGTGCGGGCGCAGGTCCAGGCACTCCAATCAGCAGCGAAGCGAGATCAGCAAGAGACGGTTCGCATTGTCGAGCAGCTGGAATCGCTCGGCTCCCGGCATGACCGGTTGGTGGCGGCCCGAGCCGAGGCGCAAGCCGTGCTGGACGCCGGCGCGCCCGACGTGCCCCGTCTGACCGCCGAGCTCGAGAATGCCTCGACCCTGCTCAGCGATCGGGAAGCCGCCGTCGAGTCTGCTCGGGAAGCGCGCCGCACGGCCGACGATGAGTCCAGCCGGTGGACCGCTCGTGCTGATGCGCTGCGTCAGGCACTCGACGCAGCTCGATCCGCCGCCGGTGCGGATGCCCTGGCCTCGACCTCGGGGGTGCTCGGCTCCCTGCTCGAACTCATCGACATCGATGCCGGGTGGGAAGCGGCGATCGAAGCTGCGGCTGGCGAGGCATTGCAGGCCGTTGTGGTCGACGGTGCCCAGAGTGGACGCTCGGCGCTCGAGTCGCTGGCTGCCCAAGATCTCAGCGGTGCCGTTCTGGCCCTCGGCGCCACCTCTGGCGCCAGCATCGATCCGTCGTCGGTTCGTTCAAAAGTCCGTCCGCTGCGGCCCGACGTTGCTCCGCTCCTCGACGCCCTGTTCGGTTCGGTTCGTGCTGTCGAGGGCGGATGGCACGAGGCGCTCGATGCTGCGATGGCCGCACCCGACGCCGTGATCGTGAGCTCAGCTGGCGATCGCTTTGGGCCCACGGGCTGGCGCATCGGCCAAGCCGGATCCGGTGCAACCGGAGCTGCGCTCGACGAAGCAGTCACCGCCGCTGCCGAGGCCGCCCTTGCTGCCTCCGCCGCCGCAGAGAACGTCAACGCAGCCCAACGCGAACTCGACGCCGCTCGTCAGAGCCCGAAGGAGCTCGAACGTCAGCTTCGTTCGATCGAACAGAAGCTCAAAGAGGCAACGTCGACGCTCGAGCGTTCCGGCAGTCAACTCACCGACATCGCCACCGATCGTGATCGTCTCGACCGCCAACAAGGCGAGATCCACGCCAGGGTCGAGGCCGACAAGGCCGAGTTGGCAGACCTCGAGCTCCAGCTTCCCGGCCTCGAAGAGATGGAGGCGGCGTTCGAAGACCGGACCCGCACCCTTGCCGAGGCCCGGACGGCGATGGAGAAGCGCATTGGTTCGGTCAACGTTCGACGCAACGATGTCGAGATCAAGGCCGCAGCCCTCGACAGCCGCCATGAGGTGTTGCTCACTCGCCAGGGTGAAGTCGAGGCGAGACTCGCTCGGCTCGTCGAAGAGCGCACTGCTGCTCGAGTCCGTCGAGAACACATCCAGCAATCGCTCAATTCCGTCGATGCCCTCCAAGCTTCGCTCGATGTGCATCGTGACGAACTCGCTGGGTGGATCACGCAACTCCACGCTGAGCAGCAGGCGCAGTCCGCCGCATCACGGGAAGTGTCCGACGCTCTGTCGGCTCGACGTAACGACCGGCAGAAGGCCGAACGCGAACTGGTCGAGGTGCGAGAACGCCGCGGCCGTCTTGAAGTTGCCGAAGCTGAACACCGCATCAGGCTCGAGACCCTGACCGAAGCATTGCGGGGCGAGCTCGACACCGAGCCTCGCGCCGCCATGGCCACCGAACGCCCGGAGGTTCCCGAGGGGGCCAGTCCCGAGAGTCGTGTTCGGGAACTCGAGCGCGACTTGAAGCTGATGGGACCGATCAACCCGCTGGCGCTCGAAGAGTTCGAAGAGCTCAAGACTCGCCACGAGTTCCTCGACGGCCAGCTCACCGACGTCAAAAACACCAAGCGCGACCTGCAAAAGCTCATCAACGAGATCGACGACGAAATCGTCAGCGTGTTCTCGAATGCCTATGCCGATGTGGCGACGAACTTCGTCGAACTCTTCCAGGTGTTGTTCCCTGGCGGCCGTGGAGCGGTTGTCCTCACCGAGCCCGGCGACTTGCTCAACACCGGCATCGAGATCGAGGCCAAGCCATCGGGCAAGAACGTCAAGAAGCTGTCGCTGCTGTCTGGTGGCGAGCGCTCGCTGGTTGCGCTCGGCTTCTTGTTCGCTGTGTTCAAGAGCCGGCCGTCGCCGTTCTACGTGATGGACGAAGTAGAAGCGGCGCTCGACGACATGAACCTTCGCCGGCTGTTGTCGCTCATCGAGGAGTTCCGCAAGGAAGCACAGCTCATCATCGTCAGTCACCAGAAGAAGACCATGGAAGCTGCCGACGTGCTCTACGGCGTCAGCATGAAGCCCGGCGGTTCCTCCAAAGTTGTCAGCGAGCGCATCTCCACCACCACCTGACTTGGGAGGGGTCGGGTCCTCCCAAGCGACCTTCGATGTCACAGGCAGTTTCTATGGTCGTGGGATGGCGAAACAACTGCGTATTCATCCACCTGGCGGAATCCACCACGTCACAGCTCGCGGCAATGACCGGATGCCGATCTTCCGCTGTGATCGCGACCGGGCATCGATGCTGAGTCTCATTGGGGAAGCGTCCGAGCGTCATCGGTGTCGGGTGCTGGCGTATTGCTTGATGACCAATCACGTCCACCTGACGCTCCAAGATCACGATGGCGAACTGAGCAAGGCGCTCAAGCACATCAACGGGGTTTACGCGCAGCGCTTCAACCTTCGCCACGGCCGATCGGGACACCTGTTCGAGGGCCGCTTTTGGAACTCGTTGCTGGAGTCGGATTCCTACCTCGCAACAGCAACGGAGTACGTCCATCGAAATCCGGTCGAGGCGGGAATGGTGACGCTTCCAGAGGATTACCGATGGTCGTCGTATCGGGCATACGCCGGGCTTTCGAAAGGCGAATCCTTCCTGGATCAGCGACTTGTCTTGGGTCTCTACAGCGATGATCGGAAGCTTCTTCGCTCCCAGACCGAGACATCGCGTCGTGACAGTGCGAGGGAGGCAGAGCTTCGGAAGCCCTGGCCGGATGCCGTCCTCGGGAGCGACTCGTTCCGGAAACGTCACCTCGAAGGAGCGAGACGTCAACGAACGAAACAATCGCCCGGAGGTGATGACGTCAGCGTGCTCGATGCCCTGGTGGTGCGTGTGGCGCGAGCGTTCAGTGTCGATGCCAAGTCGCTGGTCGTCACACGCCGTGGGGTGAGGAACGATGCTCGCGTTGCGGCAATTCATCTTGCTGCGGTGACAATGGCGCTACCGCATCCACAGATCACCTCGTACTTCTCCCTCACCGCTTCCCACGCAGTCTCGAACATATCGAAGCGATGCAAACTGACGGCCGAGACAGACCCAGACCTGCGACGACTCCTGGACACTTGCTCGTAGAACTCAGCGACCGTGACGGAAAAGACAGCCTCTTGACAGTTGGGAGGACCCGACCCCTCCCAACTGCGCAGCAGGTCGCTTGGGAGGGTCCGACCCCTCCCAACTTCAGACGAGGCGTTGGAACCAGAGCAGGCTGAGGAACGAGGCTGCAACCAAGAGCGCCAGGCCGGCGCCGACGAACCAGTCGGTGATCTCACGCTCAGCTTCTTCGAACCCGATGGCCGAGCCGATGTTCTCGTACACCGAGTCGAGCTCGTCGACGCTCTCGGCGGTGAAGAACGCACCGCCTGTTCCGTCAGCGATTTGGCGAAGACTCTCGCCACCTACCGGCACTTGAATCGGCTCGGACTCGACCACTTCGGTTTCGGGATTGTCGTAGATGATGACCCCGTCCTCGGTGCCGAACGCAATCGTCGACACCGGGATCTGGGCTTGTTGCGCAGCCTGGACCGCCAGCTGATCGGGACGACCCACCGTGGTCACACCATCGGACAGCAACACGATGCGAGCCGGTGCGCGGTCGCCGTTTTCGTCAGGGGGAACGCTGAGCAGAGAGTCGAGGCTCGTGAAGATGGCCTCGCCGATCGCTGTTGACTCAGCGAGCTGCAAGTTGTCGATGACTCGTGCAGCCGTGATGCGGTCGGTCGTGGGGGACAAGAGGACCGAGGCGGTCCCGGCAAATCCGACGATGCCGACATTCAGTGTTGGCGGCAGTTCTTCGATGAAGGTCTTGGCAGCCTGTTGTGCTGCTTGGAGCCGGTCAGGTTCGACGTCATCCGCCTCCATGGAGAGGGAGACGTCGATCGCCACGATGACGGTGGCGCGTTCCCTTGGAACGCGAACCACCCGAGTCGGCTGGGCGAAACCGACCGACAACACAACAAGCGACGCGAGCATGACGGCGCTCGCCGCATGCCGACGCCAACCAGACCGGCGAGGCACCACGGAGTCGAGCAGGTCTGCGGACGCCAGTCGGGCGGCGTAGACCTTGCGTCGGGTCTGCATGAAGCCGTAGAGCACGACGAGCAGCACGATGACGGCGAGCACCCAGAGACGCTCTGGCTGGAGGAATGTCATCAGCGACCCCCTGCGAGTGCGGCGATTCGGTGGCGTCGTGCGCCGACAAAGCGGACGAGGTCGTCCAGCCACTCGGTGTCAGTGTGCAGAGTCAAGTGGTCGATGCGGTTCGAGCGGAAGGTGTCGACCAGGTGCTGGCGTCGAGCTTCGGCGGCCGCCGCATAGGCGTCGCGAACCTTCTGCTTCTGCGTGGGGATTTCGCGAATCTCACCCGTTGCGGGATCTGAGATCGGAAGGGGCCCGACATTGGGGAGTGCGAGCTCGAGGGGGTCGATGACCTCGACGGCGAGAACATCGTGCTTGTTCGTCAAGATGCGCAACGGCGTTTCCCACCCTTCAGCCACGCGGAAGTCCGAAACCACAACGACGAGGCCGCGCCGCTTGGCTACCGAGCCCAACTGAGAAAGCGCAGCACCAAGATCCGTGACGCCGGCTCCGTCACCTCTCGGGGCACTCGCGATTTCATGGAGGATGTGCAGCAGATGTTTGCGCGAACCCTTGGCCGGGAGGATCTTGGGATCACCGCGCCCAGCGAGCAAGGCCCCGATTCGGTTGCCGTCACGGTTGGTCAGGAAGCCGGTTGCGGCGGCCGCAGCGAGCACGAGCTGCCGCTTTTCGTGGCGGGCCGAGCCGAAGTCGAGGCGAGGTGAACGGTCGACGACGAGCCAGGTCTCGAGTTCGCGCTCGGCAATGGTCTGCCGGATGTACGTCTCGCTCAAGCGCGCCGTGACGTTCCAATCGATGCGTCTCACGTCATCGCCTGGCGAGTAACGCCTCGTCTCGCCGAGTTCGGTTCCGTGCCCGGGAACAAGCCCGCGATGGTCGCCGTGCAAGAGCCCATCGAGTCGTTGAGTGACATCGAGTTCGAGGCGCCGGAGCACCTCACGTGTTCGACCGGCAAGGAGTTCGTCGGTGACCGCATTCGGGTCTGGCGGGATCACGCTCGGTCAGATTCTTCGGTTGCGAGTTCGTTGGTGGGATCGGCTGCAGGCCCGGTTGGTGCCGCGGCTGCACCGGTCGCCGCAGGAGGAGGAACAGGAGCGGTAGGAGCCGACGGGGCAGTGCTGGCAGTGGTACTCGCCCGAGCGGGCGGCGGAGGTGGGGCCACGACGGACGCGCCTGGGCCTGGGGTGGCGGTTCGAACAGGCGCAGGTGGCGGCACGGGAGCGGCGATCGTGCCCGACGGGGTTGCCGGAATGGGTGCCGGTGTCGGTGGAGGCATGACCGCCATCGGGCGAGTCTGGCCGTGAGGGAGCGGGCTGATCGAAGCCGCTGGCACCACGCTCAAGATGCGGTTGATGATGTCGTCGGCGCTGAGGTCCTTGGCCAACGCTTCGTAGCTGAGCATCAGTCGGTGGCGCAGCACGTCGCGGGCAACGTCGAACATGTCTTGTGGCACGACGTAGGAACGGCCTCGGAGTATGGCCAGCGCTCGACTCGCAGCCACGAGGCCAAGAGTTGCTCGAGGGCTCACGCCGAAGTCGATGAACGGCTCGAGCTCGGGCAGGCCTCGCAGCGCAGGCTCGCGTGTCGCCATCACGAGATCAACGGCGTAGTTGGCGATCGCAGCGTCGACATAGACCCTGTCGGTTGCTTCCTGCAGCCGTTCGAGCTCGTCAAGGGAAATGGCTTGTTCGACCGGAACCGTGTTGCCCGCACCGGAACGGCGCACGATTTCGAGTTCCTCCGCAGGCGATGGATACCCGACGGTGACCTTCATGAGGAAACGGTCACGCTGCGCTTCTGGGAGGGTGTAGACGCCTTCGCTCTCGACCGGATTCTGTGTTGCGAGCACGAGGAATGGTCTCGGAAGCGCTCGAGTCTCGCCGCCGATCGACACCTGTCGCTCGGCCATGACCTCGAGCAATGCGGATTGGACCTTCGCTGGTGCTCGGTTGATCTCGTCGGTGAGCACGAGGTTGGCGAAGACCGGACCCCATTCGATGTCGAAGCGCTCGTCGGACGCACGCCAGATTCGCGTGCCGATGAGGTCTGACGGCAAGAGGTCGGGGGTGAACTGCAGCCGAACAAAACTTCCGCCGACGGCGGTGGCGAGCGTTGAGACAGCAAGAGTCTTCGCAAGGCCAGGCAAACCTTCGAGCAGGATGTGACCCCGAGCGAGCAGGGACACCATCAGTCGTTCGACCATGTGGTCTTGGCCGACGATCACCTTCTTCACTTCGAACAGCGTCTTCTCCAACCGAGCCGCAGCGTCGGCAACGTCGATTTCGCCGTTGGGAGTGGTGGTGTCGAAGGTCATTCCTGGGGCTCCGGGTGGTGATGTGGAGAGGGTGGCGTGGAGGCAGTGCGGGAGGTGCGTTGACTCGAACAGAAGTCTGCTCCCATCGGCGCAACGAACCACCAGTCAACCCGCTGTGGAAGAAAGCCACGCGAAAGCGGTTGACTTGGGACGTGCGCATTCTCGTAGTCGACGACGAAATCGATCTTGCCAACGCCATCGCCATCTCGCTTCGGCGCGAGGGATACGCCGTGGACGTCGCCAACGACGGCCACGGGGCGCTCGATCGCCTGATGATCAACGAGTACGACTTGGTCACGCTCGATCTCACGCTTCCCGACATCGACGGGCGCGAGATCTGTCGGTTGATTCGCAGCGATGCCCGGTTCGATTCGTCGACGAGAGTGCTCATGGTCACCGCCCGTGATGCCATCGACGAGCGGGTCGCTGGCCTCGATGATGGGGCAGACGACTATCTGGTCAAGCCGTTTGCTTTACCGGAGCTTTCCGCTCGCGTCCGTACGTTGCTGAGGCGTGAGACGGCGGGAACCGACGCCGTCCTCACGATCGGAGACCTCTCTCTCGACACCGCGCAGCACGTGGTCGAGTGGGCAGGAGCCGAGATCTCACTGACGACGAAGGAGTTCGCCCTCTTGCGCTATTTCATGCAACACCCCGGAGACGTCCTCAGTCAGGAGCGCCTTCTCGAACACGTGTGGGACGAGGCGATGGACCCCTTCACCAACACGGTTCGAGTGACCGTCGGCACCTTGCGGCGGAAGCTCAGCACCGCTTCGGATCAGCAACACATCGAGACCGTCATCGGCGCCGGTTATCGGCTCCTCGGGCCGTGATCTGATTCATGCCGAAGCTCTTCGAGACGATCCGGTTCCGACTGTCGTTGACGATCGCCCTGGTTGTCTTCGCGGTGGGAGCGGTGCTGATCGGCGGTTCATATCTTTGGCAGGTCGATCGCCTGGAACAGCCGATGCTCAACTCCTTCGAGGTCGTGGTGGAGGACCCTCAGACCGGAGAACTCATCGAGACCGATCTGCGACTCTTCACTCGCGAAGACCTGAACCGGCTCGCCGTAGAGCAGATCGAGGTCGCAGCGGAGCGCGAGGCCCTCGAGCAGCTGAGACGCGCATCTTTCGTGGCGCTGGCGGTGCTGTTCTTCACCAGCTTCGGAGCGGGCTATCTCTTGTCGGGCTGGGCGCTCGGCCCGGTCGGGCGCATCACCCGCGTAGCAAAGGACATCAGCGCCACTGACCTGAGTCGTCGTATCCAGATGCAAGGTGCCGACGATGAGCTCAAACAGATGGCTGACACGTTCGACGGCATGCTCGACCGACTCCAGGGTTCGTTCGAGGATCAGCGCCGATTCGTCCACGAAGCTTCCCACGAGCTCCGTAATCCCATCGCGGTGGCGCAAACCAACCTCGAATTGGCCCTGCAGACCGAGGACAAAGAGGAACTCGCCGACGCAGCCAGGGTTGCGTTGCGGTCGACCCAGCGCATGGGCGTGCTGGTCGAGGGATTGCTCGAGCAAGCTCGCACTGGCGTTCCCGAGCTTCACCTCGAACGCATCGACCTGGGCTTGCTGGTGTCTGAGATCGCCACCGAATTCAGCGCCGTCGCCGCTCGTCGCAGCATCAGCGTCGCCGCCAGCACGGTGGCAACCGAGGATCTCGGCATCAGAGGCGACGGCCCGGCCATCAGGCGGGCGATCTCGAATCTCGTGTCCAACGCCGTACGCCTGGCGCCTCCCGACTCCTCGATCCAACTCGAGGCAAGGCCCATCGGCGATTGTGTTGACGTCACCGTCATCGACGAGGGCCCGGGGATCGACGCCTCGCAACACGACGCCATCTTCCAGCAGTTTTGGCGAGGTCAAGACGTTGGTGCCGGGTCTGGGCTCGGCCTCAGCATCGTTCGCCGCATTGCCGAGCGGCACGGTGGCACCGCCACGGTGCAATCGGCGGTCGGCGAGGGTTCGACCTTCACCCTGCGGCTTCCGAGGCCGATAGTGGTTCGGGACGGTCAACCCTGATGTGTGGCGAGCAATCTGGCTGGCCTAGCGTGACCCCAGCCCTTCTGAGGACGAGAACTTGAGCGACATTCAGTGGACAGATCATCAGTCCCCGCAGGGGCCGCCGACGGGCAGTCGTCGTCTGCCTGCGGCATCGCCTCGTCCGAGTGCTGGTCCGACTGCACCTCCTACCCGGCCGTCTGGTTGGTCGGGCAGTGTCGCCAAGCCCGTAGCGAACCCATCGGCCCCGCAGCCAGCGCCGGTGGTGAACCAACAGATGTTCTTGCCGCCGGTCGCTCCACCAGGAACGCATTCATCTGACCCTGAACCGTCGGCCCCCGAAACCACCTCGACCCGCTGGGGATGGAGGGCATTCGTGGCCTTCATCGGTGGTGGCATCCTCGCTGCGTCGGGGTTCGCTGCTGCCCAGGAGTTCGGTGATGAGGAGATCGCCACGCCAACCCCCGTCATCGTGAGCGGATCGACAGATTCGAACGCTCCTCCGGTGGTTGTCCAGCCTCCCGACCTCGATACGACTGAGCCGGTTGCGTTCGTTGCTCAGATTCTTGGTCCTTCGGTGGTGCAGGTCGAGATTCCCAACGTTGGTCTCGGTTCTGGTGTGGTCTTCGGCGATGGCTTGATCATGACCAATCACCACGTGATCGATGGCTCGATCAACGTCGACATCCGGACAGCGGATGGGCGTGTGCTCCCCGGGCAGGTGCTTGGCTCTGATGCTCGCACCGACATCGCCGTGGTCTCGGTCGGCGAAGGTAGCGGTCTGCCGATCGCTGAACTTGCTGTTGGCGTCGAGCTCGAGGTCGGCCAAACCGTCATCGCCATCGGTTCGCCATTCCAGCTGCAGCAGACCGTCACCTCGGGCATCATCTCGTCGCTGAATCGGCCGGTTCCCAATGGCGCTGGTTACAACCCGATGATCCAGACTGATGCGGCGATCAACACCGGAAACTCCGGCGGAGCGTTGGCCAACCGCAACGGCAGCGTGATCGGGATCAATACCGCCATCCAGACCGACGGCCTCAGCACCGGCAACCTCGGTGTCGGATTCGCCGTGCCGATCGATACCGCAAAGGGCATCGCCGACCGCATTCTTTCCGGTGAGGCCATCGAGCCTGGTTTCCTCGGTGTTGCCGGTGGCCCGACCGAAGACGGTTCCTCAGGCGTCAGCGTTGACAGCCTCACCGAAGGTTCAGCCGCAGAGCTTGCAGGCATCGAGCCGGGTGACCGGATCGTCACGATCGATGGCGCTCCTGTCACGAGCATCGAAGAGCTCGCCGGACTGGTCCAGACGAAGTTCCCCGGAGACGAAGTCGCCATCGAGTTGTTCCGGAACGAGCAACGGCTGACCGTCACTGCCATTCTCAATCAGCGCTGACGTCTTCGCCCTCGGCGAAACCGGAGGATTGGCCATGGGGCGCCAAACTCCCGGATTTGGCGCGTTTGCAAAAGCTGTCCGCTCGGCTCGGTGGTTAGCCTGACGGGCTTATGGATCCGATTCTGATCGTCGTACTCATTGTCCTCGCCGTGGCGGCTCTCGGTGCGGTCGCCTTCGTGGTGCGGGGACGGAGCGGCGACGAACTCGGGCCGAGCCAGACCGACGTTCTTGACGGTGTCGCCAAAGACAGTGCCGCTGAGAGTGGCACGGCGGTGGCCGAGCGCCCGACTGACATTGTTGATGCGCCCCTCGACGACCTCGTCGTTGAGGAACCGGTCGTTGAGGAACCGATTGTTGATGTGCCGGTCGTTGATGTGCCGGTCGTCAAACCGAGTTTCTTCGATCGCCTGACCAAGTCCCGCAAGGCCTTCACCGGGTTCCTCGGGGGTCTGGTGGGCATGGGTGTCCTCGACGACGAGGCATGGGAAGAGCTCGAGGAAGCCCTCATTCGAGCCGACATCGGCGTGTCGACATCGATGAAGTTGCTCGAAGACGTCAGGGAGTCGGCCAAGGAAGCCAACGTCGAAGGCGGCGCCGAGATTCTGCCCCTGCTCAAAGAACGCATGCGGGCCGAGATTGTCGACAAGGACCGCTCGCTGACGATCGATGAGGGCGAAACCAACGTGTGGCTGTTCGTTGGCGTCAACGGCGTCGGCAAGACCACCACGATTGGCAAGCTTGGAAAGCGACTCAAGGCTGAAGGCAACACCGTGCTGATGGCGGCCGGCGATACATTCCGGGCCGCCGCGGCCGAGCAACTGACCATGTGGGCGGAACGCAGTGAGGTCGAGATCGTTCGTGGCATCGAAGGCAGCGACCCTTCGAGCGTGATCTTCGATGGCGTGCAAGCGGCTCATGCTCGCGGTTGCAACGTGGTCCTTGCCGACACCGCTGGTCGGCTCCAGAACAAGTCGAACCTCATGGACGAGCTGTCCAAGGTGCGTCGAGTCGCAGCCAAAGAGCCAGGCCATGTCAGCGAGGTACTCCTGGTGATCGACGCCACGACGGGTCAGAACGGTTTGCAGCAGGCAAAGGTGTTTGCCGAAGCGGTTGACGTCACCGGAGTCGTGCTGACCAAGCTCGACGGCTCCGCCAAGGGCGGCATCGTGTTCGCGATCGAGAGCGAGCTGGACATCCCCGTCAAGCTGGTCGGCCTCGGTGAAGGCGTTGACGACCTCATTGACTTCGACCCGAACGAATTCGTCGACGCACTCTTTGACTAGGTGAACGGCATCGATCAATAGAGCAAGTAGGCGAAGCTGCGAGCTTCGAACTCGGCGGCGATGTCGGCCCAACCGGCGGTGATCTCATCGACCGGCGTGCCAGCAAGCAGTTGGCGCCGCACGTCGGCGGTGCCGGCCAACAGATCCAAGACGGCGCCCCGGTCGATCACGGTCTGGCCCGGTGCCGATTCGATGATGGCTTCGAGCATGTGGAGCCCTGCGGCGCTCGGGGTGAACGTGGCAGTGTCGGTGATGACCACCCGGACGCCAGGAAAGGTTTCGCCTTCGAATCTTGGGTCGATTGCGACATCGACGATGTCGACGGGGCTCAGTTCGACGACTTCGAATGTCACACCAGTGAGCGCTCTGGATTCGAGATCGGCAACCACGACCTCAGCATCCAACCATGGCGCCCCCACGGCTTGGAACGCCAGGCCGGTTCCCGCTCCGTAGCTCAGGGTGGTCGCTTCGAACCAGACCGTGGCTGGATAGCTGAGTCCAGCCTCGGTGGTCTGCAGGCCGGGGCTCGGAGCGATCCACTGCAGCCCGGTCTCGGTCCATGGCTCGCCAGCCCAACCGTTCATGGCCACGACCTCCAGCTGGAGGTCATCGAGCCCCGGCAGCCATGCCTCGCCTCGGATCATCAGCGCGAGTTCGCCAGCTGTCAGGCCATGCAGGGACGGTACGGGATACTGGCTGATGAAGGAGACCTGCTGATCTGTCCGCAGATCGCCCTCCACGATCCGGCCGAGTGGATTGGGCCGATCGAGTACGACGAATCGAATGTCAGCAGCGGCAGCCGCCTGCATGGCCAGCCCCATGGTGGCGGTGTAGGTGTAATAGCGAGCGCCGACGTCTTGGAGATCGAACACGATGGTGTCGATGCCGTCGAGCATGTCCGGAGTTGGTTGTCTGGTTGATCCGTACAAGCTGCGGATGGGTGTTCCCGTGGCATCGTCGATCCCGTCGCCGATCGGTTCACCAGCACCAGCGATACCCCGAACGCCGTGCTCGGCGGCGAAGATTCGAACGAGTTCCACATCGGGTGACTCGGTCATCCAGTCGATGAGGTGGCGGCTGTCGACCATGGAGACCTGGTTTGTGATCAAGCCGACGTTGCTTCCGTCAAGGGCCTCGAAGTCGGAACGAACCAGTTCGACGACCCCGAGGTCAACGCTCGGAATGACCGTTGGGGTTGACGGAGGGTCAACCGAGGTTGTTGTTGGCACGGTCGTCGACATCGCAGGTGCCGTTATTGGGGCCAGCGACGTCGAGGTCGCGGGCACCGGGGTCGCTGGTGCAGCGGTCGTCGACGCTGATTCATCCGAACTGCAGGCGCCGAAGACCAGAGCGGTGGCGCAGAGCAAGGCCACCCGTGAGACCAAGGGCAACGGTCGATACATGAGGCGAAGGTACTGGGCGGAGGGCCTTTCGTTGATGACCGATCAGGGCGCACCTTCGGGAGCTACCATCCAGGGCTTATGTTCCAGTCGCTCACCGACACATTCGATGGCATCTTCGGCAAGCTCCGTAACAAGGGCGTTCTCACCGAAGGCGACATCGACGAAGCACTCAAAGAGATCCGCGTCGCGCTGCTCGAGGCCGACGTCAACATTGCTGTTGTTCGCAGCTTGCGTGACCGCATCAAGGTGCGTGCGCTCGGCGAAGAGGTGCACAAGGCCCTCAACCCTGCGCAACAAGTCATCAAGATCGTCAACGAAGAACTGACCGAGAGCCTCGGCGGCGAGACCATCTCGATCACGTATAACTCCAAGCCCCCCACCGTCGTCATGATGGCCGGCCTCCAGGGTTCGGGTAAGACCACCACCACGGGCAAGTTGGCGAAGTGGTTCAAGAGCCAGGGTCGCAATCCACTGCTCGTTGGGGCCGACCTCCAGCGCCCTGCCGCGGTCGAGCAGCTCCGGACCCTCGGCCGTCAAGTCGACGTTCCGGTCTTCTCCGAGCCGTCCGATCCCGTCACCGTGGCCTCAAAGGCGGTGGCCGAGGCCCGGGCTACGGGTCGCGACGTCGTCATTGTCGACACCGCTGGCCGTCTCGCGATCGACGAAGAGTTGATGGAGCAGGTTCGCGACATTTCCAATGCAGTGAGCCCGGACTACACCTTCCTCGTCGTCGACGCGATGACTGGCCAAGATGCGGTCACTGTTGCTGAAGCATTCAATGACAAGCTCAGCCTCGATGGCGTCATCCTCACCAAGCTCGACGGTGATGCTCGCGGCGGTGCTGCCCTTTCGGTCAAGGAGATCGTCGGCAAGCCGATCGCCTTCGCCGGTACCGGCGAGAAGCTCGACGAGTTCGAGCTCTTCCACCCCGACCGCATGGCCAGCCGCATCCTCGGCATGGGCGACATGCTCACGCTCATCGAGAAGGCCGAACAGACCTTTGAACAAGACGAGGCCGAAGAAGCAGCCAAAGCCCTCATGGAGGGTCGCTTCACCCTCGATGACTTCCTCGAGCAGATGCAGCAACTCAAGAAAATGGGCCCACTTGGTGGTCTCGTCAAGATGCTGCCCGGTCTTCCCAAAGAGATGCGCGATGTCGATGTCGACGACGGGCAGCTCGGTCAGGTCGAGGCGATCATCAAATCGATGACCACGCAAGAGCGCGCCGAGCCCGAGCTCATCGACGCATCACGGCGGGCCCGCATTGCCAAGGGCTCCGGCACCAATCCCAATCAGGTCTCCATGCTGGTCAAGCAGTTCATGGAGATGCAGAAGATGATGAAGCGGATGGGTGGCCTCGGCACGAAGAAGGCCAAGAAGAACCGCAAGGGCAAGGGCAAGAACAAGAAGGGCCCGGGTGGCGGGCGCGTCACCCAGAAGCAGACCGCCCGCATCACCGAGCCCGGCGGCAAGAAGACCAAGTCACCGCTGATGCTCCCCGGTCTCGACCGGATGGACGCCGACGATCTCGATCAGCTCGCGGAGCAGCTTGACGAGCTGTCGTAGTCGGGACCGTTCTTGGTGGGCAGCCGATACCCTCGGTGTTCGCCGATCCGGTAGGCCTCTGCCTGCCCGGCCTCATTTTTCCATCGACTGCGTCTCCAGTAGTCGTCGGCACCAGTACAGAGCTTTTCGAACAACATTTGCGCTGATCAACCATCAGCATCCAGACAGTAGATAGAGAGATCCCGTGGCAGTACGACTCCGCCTCATGCGAGTGGGCAAGAAAAAGCAGCCGAGCTATCGAGTGGTGGCAGCCGATGCCCGCTCACCTCGTGATGGTCGCTTCATCGAGATCGTTGGTACCTACAACCCTCGTAGCGAGCCTTCCGAGATCACGATAGACAACGCAAAAGCCGTGCATTGGCTGAACCATGGCGCACAGCCTTCAGATCGAGTGAAGAAGCTTCTCGAAGTGTCCGGCGCCTGGTCGGCATTCGAAGCCGGCACCTCGGTCGAAGAGCTCGAGGCTGTGGCTGCCAAGGCCGTAGAAGCGGAAGCCGTTGCGGCAGGAGCTGAGGCGTGAGCGACTCGCTCGCCCCAACCGCCGAAGCAGTTCTGCTGCATCTCTGTCAGTCCGTCGTCAGCGCTGCTGACGAGGTTTCGATCGAGGCCTCCGAGGTCAGCGAAGGTCGAATCCGTTTCGACGTTTCGGTGAACAAGGACGACATGGGCCGTGTCATCGGTCGACGTGGCCGTGTGGCTTCAGCCATTCGCACCGTGGTCTCCGCTGCCGGGGCCAAAGACGACGTGTCCACTGAAGTCGAATTCGTCGACTGACGTTTGCCTCGAACATGACCATGCTCGAGCTCGGTTACGTGAGCAAAGCTCACGGGCTCGGCGGCGAGGTCGTCGTTTCTCTCATCACAGACCGCACCGGCGAGCGCATGGCGCCCGGTGCGGTTTTGCATGTCGGGCCAGGCCCGACCGATTGTCGCCCGCTGACGGTCGAGTCGGCAAAGCCCTACCAAGCCAAGTGGCTGGTGCGCTTCGTGGGGGTCAATGGTCGGGAACAAGCTGATCTCTTGCGGGCTAAGAAGCTGTTCGCCAACCCACTGTCATCAGATGAGTTGCTCGACGACGACGCCCTCTTTGTTCACGAGCTCATCGGCAATCGAGTGGTTGACCAGCACGGCACGGATCACGGCGAAGTCGTCTCGGTCATCGACAACCCGGCAGCGGACATCCTTGAACTCGACAACGATCAGCTCGTCCCGTTGAGCTTCTTCGTGTCTCTCGACGACGGCGTCATTGTCGTTGACGTGCCCGAGGGTCTGCTCGACGGCGACGCCGTTTCCGAGCGAGATTCGTGACAGGGCGAGATTCGTGAGGGTCGACGTCTTCACGTTGTTTCCCGAACTGATCAACAGCTACACCAGCCAGAGCATTCTCGGGAGAGCTTCGAGTGCGGGTCTGCTCGATGTGCGGCCCCACGACATCAGAGATGCAACCACCGATGTCCACCGCACGGTTGATGACGCTCCGTTTGGCGGAGGTGCGGGCATGGTGATGAAGCCCGAGCCGATCGTGGCATCGGTACGCACGGTCGATCCTGCTCGGCCGCTGTTCTACCTCGCTCCAACCGGGCGACGTCTCGACCAGGTGTTCGCCGCCGAGCTTGCCGAGCTCGATGGATTTTCGCTGCTCTGCGGTCGCTACGAGGGCGTGGATGAACGAGTTCGTGACACGGTGGTCGATGGAGAGATCTCGATTGGTGACTACGTTCTGGCCGGTGGTGAGCTGGCAGCGCTCGTGGTGATCGAGGCGGTGGCTCGGTTGCTGCCCGGCGTGCTCGGCAACGCAGCTTCGGCCGACGACGAGTCCTTCAGTGCTGGGTTGCTCGAATACCCGCACTACACCCGCCCGGCCGAATTCGAAGGGCGAGAGGTGCCGGCAGTTTTGCGGTCTGGCGACCATGGCGCAGTTGAGAACTGGCGATTCGCTCAGGCGTTGGCCCGCACACTGCGACACCGTCCCGACCTCATCGATGCCCGCGGTGGTCTCACCGATGACGAACGGAAGCTGATGCGACGCTTCGAGCTCGATCCCGATCAGATCGAAGCCGCCCGGGCGAGTGGAAGCGAACCAGACCGCCCGTAGCATTGCGAGCTGGCTGCGCCGACCACGGTGCGGCACCTACCGATAGACCCGCTCTCCCTCATGTCGACACAGTCGATGGGCGATGGTCGCCCGTTTCTCGTAAGGAACACCCCATGGCTAATTTGATCGACATTGTTGAAGCAACGCAGCAGCGTGATGACATTCCCGCATTCGGACCTGGTGACACCGTCAAGGTCCACGTGAAGGTCGTTGAAGGCAGTCGTGAACGTGTCCAGGTGTTCCAGGGTGTTGTCATTGCCATTCGTGGGGCTGGCGCTGGCGAGTCCTTCAAGGTCCGCAAGCTCAGCTTCGGCGTTGGTGTCGAGCGCACCTTCCCGAAGAACAGCCCGACCATCGACAAGGTCGAGGTCGTGACTCGTGGTGACGTGCGCCGCGCCAAGCTGTATTACCTCCGTGATCGTGTCGGCAAGTCCGCCAAGATCAAGGAAAAGCGCGACAACTAATCCGCCGCAACCCCGCCTGTTGCGCAACACGTCATCTTGCTTCGAGTTCTTCGCTGAGGCGCAGAACTCCGTTCTTCGCACCGTTCGTGGTGCCGAGCGACTCCGAACTCGCTGTTCTGCCCGTTCGGTCCAACGTGACAACTCACAATCAGGCGCTTGGCCGACTCGGCGAAAGCGCTGCCGCCCTTTGGTATGAGGCGAACGGCTATGTGGTGGTCGAGCGCAACTGGCACGGAGATGCTGGCGAACTCGACCTGATCGCTGTTCAATTTGCTCGGCGGCGGCCTCAGGTTGCGGCCTTCGTCGAAGTGAAGACGCGAACGTCGCAACGTTTCGGCGAAGGGGTGCTCGCTGTCGGCCACAAGAAGCAAGAGCGGATCCGACGTTTGTCGGGTCAATGGCTCTCCGAGCAACGGGCGCGCATCGAGACCGTTCGGTTCGACATCGTCGATGTCGACGGTAACGGCCACCTCAAGGTCTATCAAGCCGCCTTCTGAGCTGGTCCGGGCACCGACATCGGTGCGATCTGGCCGCCAGCATCCCCATTGCTGGGCATCGGTCGGGGATGAGCCGTCGGTGGGTTGTGGCGTGAGAAGTTGCGGCGTCAGAGGTTGTGGCGGTTGTTCCAGCAACCTCGATGCCAGTGGCGGCGAAGGTCGGGGTCTTCCGGGGGCACGGCAACGATGTGGCCGAGGCCAGGTGGTATGTCGCGCAAACAACCAGGGCAGAGGTAGGTCTTCGTTGCCTGATAGGGCTGAACGAAGCGAGTCTCGGCATTCGACGTGGCCGACGGATCCATCTGCTGTCGCATCTGGGCGTGCTTGGATCCGGTCCGTTTTTTCGGCTTTCCCCAGTTGGCTGCCTTCTTCTTCGGCCTCGGTGTCTTCTTCTCTGGGCGACCTCGCTCGGGTCTGCGTGCGGTCATCGGTGCTGCTCCGCCATCAGCCGAGGAGTGCCCACGCGATGAGAACGGAGACGGCAACAAACGACGCAGCGACGAAGAGGTAGTCGAATGGCGTGCGCTTGTGCTGACGTCTCGGGTCGAATCCCACGGCGTCCAGTATGGGGTGTCTCGGTTCGTTCGCCCCGTGGCTACCGTCTCTTCCGTGCCCGTGACTCGTCGCTCCGTGTTCGTTCGCCTCTGCTTGGTGTCCGGTCTTGCCTTGGTGCTCACCGCCTGTGGCGGTGTTGCCCCGGAGGTGGCGGAAGGGTCAGATCCGGTGCTGTTCGAGGGCCGCTCGATCTGGACTGGTCAGTGTGCGAGCTGCCATGGCGCTGCCGGCGGGGGTGGCCGAGGGCCGAAGCTGGCCGACGGACGCGTCCTCGATCGGTTCCCTGAAGCTGCAAGCCAAGAAGCGTTGGTCCTCAACGGCCGCGGCGGCATGCCTTCCTTTGCCGGCCGCTTGAGCGACGAGCAGATCACTGCGGTCACTCGCTACACCCGCGAGGTGCTCACCGTCACCGAGTGATGCGGGTGAGTTCCACCACTGCTCAGTGAGTGTCGAAGATGACTTGGTAAGCAGCGGTTGCCTCCAATGTTGCTCGCTTCTCTGCTTCGGTTGGGTGAAACGGGTCCACCGCTGGAGGGAGCGTCCCCAGTGTCAGTAGCGCAGCCATCAAGAGCAGGCGGGCCTTCGTCGACGTGAGGTTGTTCCCGCCGATGAATGGCCCGTAGTCCGCTTTGTACGCCATGCCGGCGGTGTTGCCTCGGCCGCATTTCACCACCGGGAAGCCAGCGTGCATAGCGACTGCCAGGGCGTTGTCGGTGACCGGGTTCATGATGCCGTATGGGTTCTGGCCTTCACCGACGAAGCCAGCGAGTTCCGCGTTGGCCAGATTGAACTCGATCCTTGCCATGATCTCGGGATCGAGCTGCGGGTCAGTGGCAGAACTCACCTGGCTGTAACGCCCGAACTTGGCAATCGACACTTGAGGCATGGCTGATGGCAGCAACGCACCCGTGGAGTCCTTGACCGGAACCGGCCGGGTGGTGAGGCGGTCGAGCGTCCCCGTGACCCCGGTGACGGTGTCGGGCATGTTCGTTAGGTTGACAAGGCTTCGGTGGGTGTGTCGCTTCGCCGGTCGATAGGTCAGTTCAGGAGGCCCGTAGCCGCCCATGTCTGCGACGACGCCGCCATGACCGCCCGTCGCCACGTAGTTGCCTGGACGGGCGTCGGTCTTGGTCACCTCTCGAGCGGAGATCACCATTTCGTCGATGATCTGGACGGCTCCAACAGTGTCGATTCCCTCGTCGTCGAGTGCGACTCCGGACAGGATGTACTTGACACCGTCGCAGATGTTGCGAGACCCGTCAGCGCTCGTCGTCTGATGCGGCCGTTGCGCACAATGGCCGACAAGCGGGACGGTCGTATCGATGACCAACGACAGCCAGTACATCGATTCTTCTGTGGTTGGGCTGCCCTCGAGCCACTGGGCTCCGGCGTAGTCGCCGGTTGCCATCACGTCGGCAACGATGTTGGTGGCCTTGGCCAACGTTCGAAGATGGGGCTCGTTGTTGAGATGGAACGGGAAATATGAATGGAAGTCCTCGGCGAATACCTCGGGTTTGATGTCGCCGTCGCCGATGTCGGTTCGATCTGCAGCCACCTGCCCTCGCTTGTAGCCGCCGGACGGAGCAGGCCGAAAGAAGTCGAAGGTCACGTCAGGCCCGAGGCTCTGCGGCCGGCCGAAGGCCGTGATGCCGAAGCGTTCGATTTCTTCGTAGATGCGGCTGGCATCGGGGAAGAAGGTCTGGCGAGCGTGTTGCTCCGGAGCCTTCGGGAATGCCGTGGTGTCTTCCCATGCGGAGCCGTCAGCTTGGAGCGCCATGTACGGCAGCAAGTACAAGCCGTCATCAGGATGAAGTTCGACCTCGAACACCGGCACCCCACCGCTGCCGGGCTCCTCGGTGACGAACGTGCCATCGTCTGACAGCCAGCCGTGGGGCGGCCCGTACAGCTCGGCGGCGTCAGCTTCGAGCGGATGACCACTGAACATCTCGATGTAGACCGTCACAGGTTTGGCCAGCCGTTGAGCTCGGATCGCGTCAAACCGACCGGGCAGGGTGGGGAGTCCAGCTTTGGATCGGGCCTTGTTGCTCGTGATCAGCGGCGGCGTGTTCTGAATCGTGGCCGTCGGGCCCGAGAACACGGCGATTCGTTTCGTCATCGGGATGTCTCCAGGTCGAGCGCTTGGGATTCGGTGGATCCCGGCCCGAATTGAATCTGGTCGAGCCGGGCGACGAGGACATCAAGGACTTCTGGCAGCGCCAGGGGCGTGGCGCCGCCCCCGCCCCGGGCGAACACAGCGTTGGCAGCGGTCGTGGAAACCCCGAGACGTTGCTGGAGACGTGCTCGGGCGTCGTCACACGCATCCGGGGACGGGAGTACCTCGATCCCGAGGTGGCTGTCGACCAGGTCGTTGACACCAATCAGTGGCAGTCGTTCGCCCGATACCCGCTTTGATGCAGCGACACCGTGAACGGACCGCTCGTGCTTTGCAAGGCAGAAGCTGCGATGCGTGAGGCCCGGCGCCACCCACGAAACTGTGTGGTCGAAGGTGCCATCGAGGCGGCGAAGAACATCGGCCAGGACACCAGCCATTTCGTTGTGCATGGCAACGTATGACCGCCGTTCATTCGGTCCCCATCGCCATCGGGTCGGCGTCGTTTCTTGCGCAGTCGAGTCGGATCGCCAAGGAGATACGGCGTTCCCCCTGTTCTCGAACAAACCTGGGTCGTCGTAGCTCACCGCTGGTGATCGACCACCAGGGAAGTCGAGCGTGTGTTCGTAAGGAACGAATGCAAGTGGTTCAGACATGACGACCCGCGAGATCTCCAGGTCTCCTCGGCGCAGGGGAGCCAGATCGAACAGACGAGGATCTTGATCAGGATGAGCGGCCAAGATCTCTTCGGGGACGAGGACCGACGGGGCGACCGGTGCAAAGCCCTCGGCGAGCAGGCGGCCGTTGATCGCACGATGCTCGAGGCTGGCGACATACGGCTTGGTACGGGTGCAGGGCAGGAACAACATGACTCGGGTGCGAGCCGTGCTCGGCGTCGGTTGATAGTCGAGGCGGACGAAGTCCATCCAGGCGCTGACTCTCGAGTTCTTGAGAGCATCCACGTTGTCCTGTGGGCTGTAGAGACACAGCTCAGGGTCGACCTCGTAGGGGGCGAGAATCTTCTGTCCGGACTCGACGATGCGACTGGCGCGATCGGTGATGGCGACCATTGGTTCCTTTTGAAGGCAGCGCCGCCAACGTAGATTCAGGGTCGTTTCGCCGCTGTTGCCCAACGAAGAACGCCGTGTTACTCATCGCCGAGAAGCCGCCGGCGTCGTCGTCTTGCGCCGTCCGTGGTTGAGGGATCAGTGCCGAGCGTTAGTATCGGTGCATCGGTGGCCTCGGCCCCCTCTTCGTTTCTTGAGCGAGAGCGGGCGCCATGTTGGCCACCATTTCCAGTGCCGTCGTCGATGGGATCGACGGTTTGAGTATCACCATCGAGGTGATCAACACCGGGACGGGCACGCCGCGCTTCACCGTGGTTGGGTTGCCGGACACGACGATTCGTGAGTCTCGAGATCGGGTACGAGCGGCGTTGATGAGCAGCGGCTACACGTGGCCGTCGACGCTTCCGTTGACGGTCAATTTGGCGCCGAGTGATGTCCGGAAGCACGGGGCGGGTCTTGACTTGCCGTTGGCACTTGGTGTGTTGGTGGCGTCGAAGCAGTTGGATCAAGCGGCGGTCGCCGGAGTAGCGGCGGTGGGCGAGCTTGGTCTTGACGGGTCGATCCGGCGGGTGCCTGGGTTGGTGAGTCTGGCGGAAGCGATGTCACACACCGTTTCGCCTTCTGGTGTCGAGGGGGAGTTGGTGGTGCCGTTCGATGGTGCGTCGGAGGCGGCGATTGTGGCGCCTGGTCGGGTGCGGGGTGCTGATTGTTTGCGGGACTTGGTGCAGGGATTGCGGGGCGAGGGGCCGCTGCCTGATTTGGTCGAGGCACCAGCGGCTCGGAGTCATGATGATGGCCGGCCGGAGTTGGGTGATGTTCGGGGTCAGCCATTGGCTCGGTGGGCGCTGGAGCTGGCGGCGGCTGGTGGTCACCATGTGTTGATGGTGGGGCCGCCAGGGGCGGGCAAGACGATGCTGGCGTCTCGGTTGTCGGCGTTGCTACCGCCGCTGGATGCAGCGGATGCGATGACGGTGGCTCGGATCCATTCGGCGGCGGGTCTGCGTCAGGACGGGTCGGGTCTGGATCTGCGGCCCCCGTTTCGAGCGCCGCATCACGGGATGTCGTCGGTGGCATTGATCGGGGGTGGCACCGCCAGCATCCGGCCTGGCGAGATCTCCAATGCCCATGGAGGCGTGCTTTTTCTCGACGAACTCGGGGAGTTTCCGCGCTCGGTCATCGACGCCATGCGTCAACCACTCGAGGAGGGGGTTGTTCGCATCAGTCGAGCGCACGGCGCACAAGTCATTCCTTCGAGATTCCAATTGGTCGCCGCGTCGAACCCGTGCCCTTGTGGAAACGGTTGGACCGAGGGCACCTGTCGGTGTAGCGAGGCCCAGCGACGCACCTACGCCATGCGGTTTTCTGATCCGCTTCTCGATCGGTTCGACATCCGTATCGAGGTGTCGCCGCCGGAACCCAGAGCTCTGCTCGGGCGCTCGGCTGAAGAGACCACGATCGATGTTGCTCCCCGAGTTGCGGCGGCACGAACCCTTGCTCGAAGCAGGGGTGTTCGTTCGAACGCAGAGCTGACGGCGAGCCAACTCGAACTGCAGGTGCCGCTGTCTGACGCTGCTCGCAAACTGCTCGAACACGAACTGCTCACGGGCAAGCTCACCGCTCGAGGTTTTGCTCGGGTGTGGCGAGTTGCAAGAACCGTGGCCGACCTCGCCGGAGCTCCCGAGTACATCCAGCCAGATCACGTGCAGGCAGCACTGCTGCTCCGTGTCAGAGTTGGCGCACTTCTCGGGGCAGCGGGATGACAGCCGAAGATGTGTCAGACGAAGAACTCCATGCGCTGATCACGCTGATGTCGTTGAAACAGGCTGGCCCGCGGCGCCTTCGTGCGCTGCTGGAAATCGCAACTGGTCAGGAGGTCGTTGACGCGTTGAGAAGTCGTCGTCGGCCGAACGCATTGGAACATCGTTCCGAGCCGGCCGTGTCCATTTCGAGTGCGGTGTGGGAAGGCTGGTTCAACGAGATCCGAGCCAAGGCCGCTGGCGCCGACCTCGAAGCCCATCGGTCCGACGGCGGGCAGATCCTCCACCCGGCTCATTCGGCGTGGCCGTTCGCCGAGGATCCGGACCCACCGATCCTGGCATTTGTCCGAGGTTCCCTCGACCACCTCGCGCAACGCCCTTCGGTGGCGATCGTGGGCACCCGTCGCTGCACCTCGGTAGGGCGTCATGTCGCCGAAGCCATGGGGCGTGACCTGGCCGATGCCGGGGTTGCGGTGGTCAGTGGCCTTGCGCTTGGTGTCGATGCGGCGGCGCACCGTGGCGTGTTCGCCGCTGGGGGAACCGCGATCGGCGTTGTGGCGAGCGGTCTCGACGTCGTGTACCCCGCCAGCAACCGAACGCTATGGGAGGCCGTGGCTGCAGACGGGCTTCTGCTGTCGGAAGTGCCGATGGGGCAACGACCGACCAAGTGGCGCTTTCCTGCTCGCAATCGATTGATTGCCGGACTCAGCGATCTTGTCGTGGTGGTCGAGAGTCATGCAAGGGGCGGTGCACTCAGCACCGTCGACGAGGCGAACGACCGAGGCATCTCGGTGGCGGTGGTGCCTGGCTCGACCCGTTCGCCAGCCTCGGATGGCACCAATGCGCTGTTGATTGACGGTGCGGCACCCGTGCGAGATGCAGCTGACGTCATGGACGTGCTTGGTTTGGTCGCTCCGGTGGCTCCTGAGCAAGGGAGGTCGCCGACGCAACTCGAGATCCCGCTAGGAGTTGATGGCGATCCAGCGTCGGTCGTTCTCGACGCCATTGCTTCCGGTCCGTTGCACATCGATCGTTTGATCGAACTGCTGGGTGTCTCCCCACCGGTGGCTGCGGCCACCATCGAGCAGTTGTCTGCAAGCGGCGATGTCGTGATGCGAGGCCACGTCGTCAGCCGGAGCGACTTGTTTCGGTGAGGCTCCCGCCACGTTGTGTGTTCAAGACCGCAGTGTTCAAGACCGCAGGGTCGATCTCATGATCGGGCTAGTGTTGCCGATCGTGATCACCGAGGCGAAGGCCAAATATCTCGAAGCTCTTGGCTTCGAGCGAACCACCACTGCCTCTGGTGATCTTGTCGATCAATTGACCAGCCAACGCGCTCCTCGCTCAGGGCGCATCGAACGTGCCGGGCGCATGGAGCGCTCTGTGCGGTTGGAAACCGCGCAGAGCGAAAAGAATCCCCAAGAAATTCGCTCAAGTTCTCACTTTGTGTGGTCGGACTCCGACGGAGAGTGGGTACGACGGATGCAGGACCTTGTCCTGGACCGTCGTCCATCACCTTCAGACGACACACCAACCTTGGCGGGAACAGTGGGACAAATCGACAGCACGGTCGAGCTCGACGACGTATGGGCGAGATACAAAGACAAACCAGCGCAGGATGATCGCGATCAGTTGATCGTGTATTACGCGCCGTTGGTCAAGTTCGTGGCCAGCCGCATTGCGGCCGGGTTACCCCAGAACGTGGACCAGGCTGACCTCGTCAGCTACGGCATGTTCGGCTTGATCGATGCGATCACCAAGTTCGATCCGGGGCTTGGTTTCAAATTCGAAACCTATGCGATCTCTCGGATCAAGGGAGCGGTGCTCGACGAGCTGCGCTCCATTGACTGGGTGCCTCGCTCGGTGCGGGCAAAGGCGAAGTCGGTCGAGCGGGCCATGTCCAAGCTCGAATCCGAATTGCATCGTGCGCCGACCGATGAAGAGATCGCAGCAGAACTCGATCTCTCCATGGCTCAGCTCACGACGCTCTACAACCAGATCAGCTCACTCGGCATCGTGGCCCTCGACGAGATGCTCTCGTTCGGTGGCGGCGACAACGTGACACTCGGCGACACACTCGCCGACCGACACGAGGGCCCTGGTGGTGTCTACGAGCGTGTCGAGATGCGCCAGATGTTGGCGGAAGCCATCAACAAGATGAGTGAGCGGGAGAAGATCGTGCTCACGCTCTACTACTACGAGAATCTGACCCTCGCCGAGATCGGCGATGTCCTCGGGGTCACCGAGAGTCGTGTCTGCCAGATTCACACCAAGGCCGTACTGCATCTGCGGTCACGGTTGAGTGCTGCCGAGCGCGAAGCCGGCTGACACTCTTCTCTCTTTCTCGATTTCGTTCTTCCCTGACCCTTCCCCCTTGAACTGATCGGCGCCTCGAGCGTCAAGGCAGGTAGGGAGGCGCTCGTGCGCCAGGTGATTCGAGTACGGAGTTGGCGTTGGGTGCTGAGTTCTTGGATCTTTGTCGGCGTTTTGCTTGGGGTGGTTGCCCAGGCCGACCCGGCAGGTGCCGACTGGGATCACCCAGTCGACGCCCAGGTGGCCGACCCGTTCCGACCTCCGCAAACACGCTTCGGAGCGGGCAACCGCGGGCTCGAGTACGCCACGACAGGCGGTGAAATCGTGCGAGCGGTCGACGCAGGTGCTGTTGTCTTTGCCGGCACTGTGGGTCGGCAACGCCACGTGGTGGTTGACCACGGAGACGGGCTGAGGTCGACCTATGCGTTCGTTTCTTCGGTCGATGTCGTCCGCGGTCAGAGGGTGCGCAAGGGACAACGGGTCGCAGCCGCGGGCCCGGGGGTGCACCTGACGGCTCGCCTCGGGTCGACATACGTGGACCCGATGCTGCTGATGCAGGGGGCGGAGGTGGTGATCAGGCTTCGTCCAGGAGTGCTGCCGCCATCGGCTCGAAGTCGTGACATCTCACCAGCCCTCGCAGTCCTCGACGCCGCTGGCGATCTGACGTTGAGTCAACAGTTCGCCACGCTCGCCGACGCCGTTGATCAGTGGCACCACGAAGAATGCACACCTGATGGCGCTTCGGTGCCGCCACCGAGCGGCTCATCAGCGCTTTCCCAGCGCATTCTCATCCAGGTGGGAGGCCTCGGGACCAGTAGCGAGGGTGCATCGATCGGGGGGCTGGATCATGGTGCGCTCGGGTATGACCCAGACAACGTCATTGGTTTCAGCTACGCCGGCGGCTGCATCCCTGAGGCATTCGGGGGCGGTGCCAGCGCCCTCGCTGGTGAGCTTTCCGGCGGTGGGTACGAGCCCGCCGATACGTTCCAGCCGGTCGAGGCGTCGGCGAGGCACCTCGCTGATCTCATCGAGGCAACGGCGGCTGTCAGGCCCGGCCAGCCGATTGATCTCGCGGCACATAGTCTTGGCGGCGTCGTCTCCCGGCGGGCGATCGAGATGCTCGAGGCGGCCGGTTCCTTGAGCCTCGTCGACGTGGTGGTCACCATTGGCTCACCGCATGGCGGAACGGACCTGGCAACCGGAGCTGTCGCGATCTCGGAAAGTGATCTGGCTTCGACGCTGATCGAAGCGATCGATGGCGATGTTGCAGCGTTCGCCAACGCCGACTCGGTGATTGACATTGCCGAGGCAGGAGGTGGGGGAGTGGTGGATCCTGACCCGCCGCCGGATGGCATCACGGTGGTGGCAGTGGCGGGCTCGACCGACTTGGTCGTGCCGGGAGGCCATGCAGTGTGGGAGGGAGCGACAAACGTGGTCGTGCCCACGTCGATGCTCGGCGCTGTCTCGACGCACGGCGATCTCCCTTCGCTTCCAGAGGTGCAACGCGAGTTCGAGTTGGCAATTGCTGGAGCCGCTCCTCGTTGCGTGGGTTTGGGAGACGTTCTCGGCTCCGCCATGGCAGCGACGGGGATCTCGGCGATCGAGGACTCGGCGACATTGTTGGCTGGCCTTGCCGCCTGGGTGTTCTGATCGTCCTCCGGAGTGATGTGCACGGAATGACTCGAGCCACCGCAGCGTTCGTGAGGGCATGACGATCACCATGTACGGAGCAGATTGGTGCGGCGATTGCCGCCGGGCCAAGGCGTATTTCGCCGAGCACGGGGTGCCGTACACCTACGTCGACCTGATCGAACAACAAGGTGCAACCGACATCGTCGTCGAGCGAAATGGGGGTGCGAAGAGCATCCCAGTGGTCGTGTTCGCTGACGACTCTCACCTCACCGAACCGTCGAACGCTGACCTCGAGGCAAAGCTTGTGGCTTTGGCTTCGATCACGGCGAAGGTGGTCGAGCGTGCCGATGTCGGTCGCTTCGAGCTGCAAGTCGGCGGTGAGATCGTCAGCTTTGCCTCGTTCAGCGAGATCAACGGCGTCGTCACCGTCCCGCACGTCGAGACCGATCCGGCACATCGAGGGCGCGGCAACGCCGCGACCTTGATGGATGGACTCTTGGGTTTGTTGCGATCGACCGAGCGCACGATCGCTCCGCTTTGCCCGTTCGCTGCCGAACATGTCCGGCAGAATGCACGGCACAAAGACCTGCTTGCCTGAGCGGCCCCGCTACCACGCGCTGCGGTGCAAAACTGCCGGCTCGGGTTTCGGCCCATTGTCCAATAGGCTCTGCCGATGGCCCATCCGGGTCAACACAAAACACATCCGGCCCGTGGGAACTCCACGGTCAGCGTTGTCCCCGCCAGCGGGAGCGGCGCTGCCTCACAGGTCGTACAACCGAAGGAAGAAAACGTGACTGCAGTCGTCACCATGAAGCAATTGCTCGATGCGGGCGTCCATTTCGGACATCAGACCCGCCGTTGGAACCCGAAGATGAAGCGGTTCATTCACGGCGAGCGCAGCGGCATCTACATCCTCGACCTCGTCGAGTCGCTCAGCCGCATCGAGAAGGCCTACACGTTTGTTCGTGACACCGTCGCTGACGGTGGCACCGTCCTCTTCGTTGGTACGAAGAAGCAGGCGCAAGAGCCCATCAAGCGTTACGCACAGTCCGTGGGCATGCCCTACGTCGACCAACGCTGGCTCGGTGGCATGCTCACCAACTACCAGACCATCTCCAAGCGCGTATCCAAGCTCGTTGAGTACGAGCGCATGCTCGCTGCCGGCGATTTCGAAGAGATGCCGAAGAAGGAAGCGCTCCGGTACACCCGCGAGCTCGAGAAGCTCGACCGCAACATCGGCGGTATCAAGACCATGGGCAAGCAGCCGTCGGTCGTGTTCGTCATGGACACCATCAAAGAGCACATTGCCGTCACCGAAGCCCGCAAGCTCGGTATCCCGATCGTGGCCGTTGTCGACACCAACTGCGACCCCGACCTAATCACGTTCCCGATCCCGGGCAACGACGATGCCATCCGCTCTGCGGACCTCATGACCCGCGTCGTCGCCGAGGCTGTGGCCGAAGGCAAGCTCATGTACGCCCACAAGACTGGTGCCCCCGAGGCGCCGGCCGAGCGTACGGCTGAACAAGAGGCCGAAGTTGCTGCCCAGCAGGCTGCAGCCCGTAACGCCGCTGCTGCTGCTGCCGCCGAGCGTGACGCCCGTGTCGCTGCTGCCAAGGCTGCGGCCGATGCCGAAGCGGCCGCAGCTCCCGACGAGGAAGCACCGGCCGAAGCACCTGCCGAAGAAGTCACTGCTGAGGCCCCCGCCGAAGCAACCGAGGCGCCGGCTGTCGAAGCCCCCGCCGCCGACGCCTGATTCGTCAGCACGTCTCACCCCAACGATCTTCAACACAATCGAGCAAGGAAGAAAAGCAGATGGCTGATTTCAGCGCGAAAGATGTCCAAGAGCTCCGGAAGTCCACGGGTGCCGGAATGATGGACTCGAAGAAGGCCCTCACTGAAGCTGAGGGCGACATGGAAGCTGCTGTGCAGATCCTTCGAGAGAAGGGCCTGGCAAAGTCAGCCAAGCTCTCCGACCGTGACAACTCCGAAGGCGTTGTCGCCATCGCCCAGAGCGATGCTGGCGCCGCCCTCGTCCATCTCAAGTCCGAGACCGACTTCTCTGCGAAGTCTGATGACTTCCAGGCATTCGTCCAGAAGATGGCTGACACTGTTCTCGCCGGTGGTGAAGCAGCGTTGTCCACCCTTGACGGCGAACTCGAAGAGCTCAAGCTGTCGCTCAAAGAGAACATCGAAATTGGCGCAGTTGCCCACTATCCCGCCACCGAGGGCAAGGTCATCGATGCCTACCTGCACAGCGGTGGTCGCGCCGGTGTGCTCATCGAGGGAGAGGGTGTCGACGCCGATCTCTTGCACGAGATCGCCCTGCACATCGCCTTCGCCAAGCCGACCTACCTCACTCGCGATGAAGTGCCGGTCGATGCGGTCGAGAAAGAGCGCGCGTCGCTTCTCGAGATCACGAAGAGTGAAGGCAAGCCCGAAGCCGCTTGGGACAAGATCGTCGATGGCCGTGTGAACGCATGGTTTGGCGATTCGGTTCTGACCGAGCAGGGAATGTTCGGCGAAAAGGAAAAGGTCGCCTCGAAGCTCGGCGCCGGGTCCCTCAATCGCTTCGTTCTCGCGATGGTCGGCTGATCACAGCTCGCCTACCGGCGTTTTTGACCACGTGATGGATTGCGTGGGTAAAGGTCAACCGACCCAGAATCTTCGACAGCCTCGGGGCGCTAGTCTCCCCGAGGCTGTTTCGCGACACGACGGCCGAGGGCGACCAGTTCTGTTCCAGCAGAACACAACCATCAGCAGGAGATCACATGACCGAGACCACTGAACCCACCTACCGACGGGTGCTCGTCAAGCTCTCAGGCGAAGCGTTCGCCGGTGACAAGGGATTCGGCATCGACGGGTCGGTCCTTCAGCAGATGGCGAACGACATCGGCGATGCCCGGAACAATTTGGGTGTCGAAGTGGCGGTCGTTGTCGGCGGCGGCAACATCTGGCGTGGTATCTCTGGAGCCGAAGGCGGCATCGATCGGGCACAAGCGGACTACATGGGCATGCTCGCCACGGTCATGAATGCGCTCGCGCTACAGGACATCCTCGAGCAGAACGACATCGCCACTCGGACACAGTCGGCCATCCGCATGCCTCAAGTTGCCGAGGAGTACATCCGCCGGCGGGCCATCCGCCACCTCGAAAAGGGGCGAGTGGTGATCTTCGCTGCCGGAACGGGCAACCCGTTCTTCACCACCGACACCACGGCTGCCCTTCGAGCAGTCGAGATCGACGCCGACGTTCTCTTGTCGGCCAAGAACGGTATCGACGGTGTCTACACCGCTGATCCGAAGACCGACCCCACCGCCACCAAGATCGACTCGCTGAGCTACCTCGATGTGCTCAACAAGGGTCTGCGGGTCATGGACTCGACCGCCATCACACACTGCATGGAGCACAAGATGCCGATCCGTGTGTTCGACATGATGGAACACGGAAATCTCCGTGGCCTGCTCACCGGGGCATCGATCGGTACATTGGTGCAATGAGCGAGCTGATCGACATGGTGTTGCTGGAGTCTGAAGAGCGGATGGAGAAGGCTGTCGGGCACGCCCGTTCGGAATTTTCCGGTATCCGCTCCGGCCGAGCGGCGCCTCAGCTCGTCGAAAAGATCTCTGTCGAGGCCTACGGCGTCGGCATGAAGATTCTCGAACTGGCCACCGTGTCGATTCCTGAAGCTCGTCAGCTGATGGTGACCCCACACGATCCGTCGAATCTCGATGCGATCGAGCGCGGCATCCGCAATTCTGACCTTGGCTTGGCGCCGTCGAACGACGGTCGCTCGATCCGGCTGAGCTTTCCACCGCTGACCGAAGAGCGCCGCAAGGAGCTCGTTCGCGTGGTGCGAAAGATGGCTGAGGAAGGCCGCATCGCCATTCGGAACGTCCGCCGAGACGCTCGTAAAGAACTCGAGGCTGCGGAAAAGGACGGGTCGCTTTCTGAAGACGATCTTTCTCGAGCCGAGAAAGATCTCGACAAGATCACCCAGGAAAGCGAAGCCGCCGTCGACAAGGCGCTCGGCGAGAAAGAAGAAGAACTCCTCGAGGTCTGACCTCTCCCTCTCTCATCTCGCGCATCACTGATGCGCAGGCCAAGGAACCAGCGTGTCCGACGACCAAAACGACCAGCCCAACGAATCTGACGGTAAGGGAATCTTCGATGTCTTCGAGCCGCCGCCCGAGATCGATCCGAACCGTTTTGGACCGATTCCCGTCGTCACAGACGACGCAGATCCAACACTTGTCGAAGACAGCACCCTGATCGACGTCAGCGACACAGCGGTGACGGTGGACAGCGATGATCAGAGGACGGGCGATGCATCGATCTCGTCGATCTTTGGATTCGACCCGATCGATCCGGTCGAGCCGACGACGGGTGCCAACCATGATGGGCCTGCGATCCTCATCGACGACCTGGTGCACGAGCCGAATGCTTCGATCCTCGAGGGCGTTCCCGTGATCTCGGTGGGCGAGGTCTCTGACCTTGCCGCAGCGGCCGATCAGGGGCAACCTTCGGACAGTCCTTTCCCCCTCGATCGAGACAGCGATGGTGATGAAGTTGCCACCCTCGATGCACCTGATGTCGGCGACACCTCCCTCCCACACTGGACCGCTCCGGCGACAGGCATGGTGCCAAAGGTGCTCGCCGGTGATGAAGCCGCCGAAGGCTGGTCTGCGGTCTCCGGGCCACGTTGGCATGGTGAAGGACCGCAGTGGGCGGGCGACGACCTCGAAGCGGTGTTTGCTGACGAGGACGGTGTCGGCGGCCCGCGCCGCATCACCATCGATGACGACAGTGGTTTTGAAGACATACCCGGAGCCGCCGGCTCGCCTCAACGGCCAGAAGATGCGGCTGCTCGAGCGGCTCAGCGTCCAGTCGTTGAAGTCGACGGAGGCCGCAACCTCGGACAAGCCATCGGCGTAGGCGTTGCGTTTGCTCTCGTGGCGGGAGCGGCATTCAGATTGGGCAACGCAACAACGATTGCGTTGGTTGTCGTGGTTGCCGTGCTTGCCTCGGTCGAGTTGTTCGGCGCCATGCGCCAGGCCGGGCTTCATCCCGCCACCCTGCTCGGCATCGTGGCCAGTGCGGCACTGCCGCTCGCCGCCTATCACCGTGGCGACGCCGGCTTCACGCTTGTCATTGCGTTGTCGGTCGCCGCTTGCGCACTCTGGTATCTCTCCGGCGCAGATACACAGCGACCGGCGGTCAATGTTGGTCTGACGATGCTTGGGATCACGTGGATCGGCGGTCTTGCCGCATTCGCAGCGTTCATCCTGCAATCAGCAGGCGGGGTCGAGGTCATCCTCGCTGTGGTGATCATCACGGTGGCATCGGACACCGGGGCCTATGTGGGTGGCAAGGCCATCGGGAGCACCCCCTTCCATTCCGCCAGTCCGAACAAGACATGGGAAGGCACGATCGTGGGCGTCATTGCTGCCGTCGCCGCTGGCTTCCTGGTCGCGCTGACCGAGTTGTCGGTGTTTTCTGGAAATCTCACCGATGGCGTACTGCTCGGCCTGGTCATCGGGGTGATGGCGCCGATTGGTGATCTCACCGAGTCAATGGTCAAGCGCGATCTCGGCGTCAAGGACATGGGCACTTTGCTGCCCGGTCATGGCGGATTCCTCGATCGCGTCGACGGGTTGCTCTTTGCGCTCCCGGCCGCTTTCTACCTGGGCAACGTTCTCGGCCTCCTCTAGCCGGATTACCGTTTTCGAGTTTTTCCGAGAACGATGTTGTGAGCGCCAGGCGAGCGGGAACCCTTCGGGTTCCACTTGGGTTTCGCCGAAGGCGAATACGGTTTCGCCGAAGGCGAATACGCTTTCACTCGGCTTTCGGGGCGGCGAGTACGATCGTCCGGTGACTCAAACTGCTGACTCTTCGCATCGCCGATCCGTTGCGGTCGTTGGGAGCACGGGATCGGTTGGAACCCAAACACTCGAGGCGGTCCTCGACGACCCGGACCGATACGACGTCATTGCCCTCGCTGCTGGATCCTCGGTTGACGCCCTTGTTGCACAGGCGGTCGAGTTTCGGCCATCATTCGTCGCCGTCGGAGATGAGAACAAGCGACAGGATCTCATCGATGGACTCGCCGCTGCGGGCCTCGAGATCGAAGCGGGTGCGGGGACCGACGCACTTGCTGAATGCGCCCGTCGAGCCGACATCACCGTCAACGCCGTCGTTGGTTTCGCCGGCCTTCCGGTCACCCTCGCAGCCTTGGAGAGTGGCAAGCGTCTTGCGCTGGCCAACAAAGAATCGTTGATCGCCGCTGGGCCCGTCGTTCAGGCAGCCCGCCGAACGCCGGGCGCAGAACTCGTGCCCGTTGACTCCGAACATGCTGCGGTCCATCAGTGTCTTCGGGCCAACGATGTTGCATCCCGAGTGGCTCGCATCCAGTTGACGGCTTCGGGCGGTCCGTTTCGTGGCAAGAAACGAGACGAGCTCGAATCGGTCAGTATCGACGACGCTCTCACCCACCCAACGTGGTCGATGGGGCCGAAGATCACCGTCGATTCGTCCACGCTGATGAACAAAGGCCTCGAGGTCATCGAGGCCAACGAACTCTTCGGGGCAGCCGCTGGGGATCTGGGGTGCGGGATCACGATCGACGACATCGATGTCGTGGTGCACCCGCAGTCGGTGGTGCATTCGATGGTCACCTACAGCGATGGCTCCACGATCGCTCAGCTCTCGATGCCGACCATGAAGCTGCCCATCGTCTACGCCCTGGCCTACCCAGATCGATTTCCGGTCCCGTACGGAGCCATCGATTGGGCCACCCTCGGGTCACTCGATTTCGAGACGCCCGATCGTGAAGCGTTCCCGTGCTTGAACCTCGCGTTCGAAGCCGGACGCATCGGCGGCACAGCACCGGCGTGGCTCAGCGCAGCGAACGAGGTAGCGGTCGAAGCCTTCCTCGCTGGCGTCATTCGCTGGATCGACATCTCGGAGATCAATGCTGCTGTCCTCGCGGCGCACGATGGCGGGATGGGTGCCACCCTGGAGGGTGTTCTCGAAGGTGATCATCTTGCCCGCCTTCGGGCCGATGATCTGGTGAAGGAAGCGAACAGCCGATGAGGCTGTTGTTTGGAGTGCTGCAATCGATGCGAAACGGACACCGATGACGTTGATCAACGAGCCATCTGAGAGTGGCGCCACCCAGGAACCCAGTCGGATCCAGTCGTTGGCGTTGGGTGACACGACGAAAGAACGAGAGCAGCGCGACATCACCAACTGGCCTGCGCTGATCGGGCTGGCCGCCTTCTTCGCGTTCATCGGCTACCTCGGCATCGCCTATCTGGCCATGGTGCTCGGCCTCGTGATCATGATCTTCCTGCATGAGCTCGGGCACTTCATGACGGCGAAGTGGTCAGGGATGAAGGCCACCCAGTTCTTCCTCGGGTTCGGCCCGACACTGTTCAGCCGTCAGCGCGGCGAGGTCGAGTGGGGCATCAAGGCCCTGCCGTTTGGCGCGTTCGTGCGGATCGTCGGTATGTCGAACCTCGATCCATACGATCCCCAGGACGCTGACAAGGCCTACGTCAACAAGAGCTACCCACGACGTATGTGGGTCATCACTGCCGGCTCGGTGATGCACTTCATCCAAGCCGCCATCATTCTGGTCTTCGCCGTTTCGATTGTCGGCGTTCGCGATGCGGCGATCATCGATGGCGCTTTGGAAGACGCACCTCGTCCGTGGACCATTGGTGAGATCAGCCAGCTCGAAACGGGCGAGACGCCTTCGATCGAGGCCGGGCTCGCCGTCGGGGACCGCATCATCTCCATCGACGATCAACCGCTACAGGATTTTGTTGGTCTGGCCGAATACGTCCGAGCCCGCCCAGGTGAAGACGTGTCACTGCAGATCGCTCGCGGCGACGAGACGTTCGAGACCACGACGACGCTGGTCGAAGTCCCGACCGATGACGGCGGAACGATCGGCTTCCTCGGTGTTGGTGCGCTGTATGACCGCCAGACCTTGTCCCCGGCATCGGCGCTCGGTTTGGGAGTGGAAGTGGGTGGTACCGCCATCACCTTCATTCCGCAGCGCTTCTTCTCGCCAGAAACGTGGGCGAACCTCGGTTCCTTGGTGCTCGAAGGACCAGAAGACGTCAGCATCACCAGCGATGAGGCTGCCGAGCGTCCGATTTCATTGGTCGGCGCCGTTCGGATCTCCGGTCAAGTCGCCGAGATCGACTGGGCTCTCGCTTTGTTGTTCCTGGCCCAGATCAACATTTTCGTCGGCATCTTGAACCTGATCCCGTTGCTGCCGCTCGACGGAGGCCACGCTGCCATTGCCACCTATGAACGCATCCGCAGTCGCAAGGGCCGAGCCCCGTACCGTGCCGACATCACCAAGCTGTTGCCGCTGACCTACGCCGTGGTGCTCGTGTTCGGCTTCATCGGGCTCACCACCATCTGGCTCGACATCGTCCGCCCCATTTCGTGAACTTGAGGGGGTCGGACCCTCCCAACTCACAAGACATCGTCGACCCAACGTCGTGACACGGGAGTTGGGAGGGTCCGACCCCAGTTGCTGACTGGTGCGGCGCCTAGGATCAACTGATGGACGCTGGAGCGGTCACCTTCCCTCGCAAGCACACGAAGCAGATCATGGTTGGCGACGTGCCGGTCGGTGGGGGAGCGCCCATCACCGTGCAGTCGATGACGATCACCAAGACTGCTGATCACGAAGCGACGCTGCAACAGATCTATGCCCTGGCCGCAGCTGGGGCCGACATCGTGCGCTGTACCTGCAACGAGCCCGAAGCAGCTGAGGGACTCGCCCGCATCGTGCCTCGCAGTCCCGTGCCCATCGTGGCTGACATCCACCACCAGTACCGGCGAGCACTCGAAGCTCTCGAAGCCGGAGTGCACTGCCTTCGACTCAACCCGGGCAACATCCGTAAGCCTGAGCACATCAAGGCCGTCGCCCGCGAGGCCAAGGACCGCAACGTGCCGATCCGTATCGGCGTCAACGGTGGCAGCCTCGATCCGAAGCTCTACGAGAAGTACGGCGGTCGGGTCACACCCGAAGCGATGGTCGAGAGTGCGCTCGAAGAGATCAAGTACTTCCAGGAAGTCGACTTCGATCTCATCAAGATCTCAGTCAAGGCATCCAACGTCCCGCTCATGATCGAGGCGTACCGGCAGTTGTCCGAGGTCGTCGACTATCCCTTGCATCTCGGTGTCACTGAAGCTGGCCCGCCACCGGCGGGCATCGTCAAGGCAACGGCAGGCATTGCCACCCTTCTTGCTGAGGGCATCGGGGACACCATCCGATATTCGCTGACCTCCGATCCGGTCGACGAAGCCCGTATGGGTCGCGTGCTGCTCGAGTCCTACGGTCTTCGAGAGCGCAAGAATGTCGATCTCATTGCCTGCCCCTCGTGCGGCCGGGCCGAAGTCGACGTCTACAAGATCGCCAACGAAGCTCAAGAGGCGTTCAAGGACAAGCTGATCCCGTTGCAGGTCGCAGTCATGGGCTGCGTCGTGAATGGACCGGGCGAGGCTCGCGACGCCGACATCGGCATCGCCGCTGGCAACAAGCGGGGCCATCTCTTCGTCAAGGGAATCAACGTTGCCGTCGTGCCGGAGGACGAGATGGTCGACCGACTCGTCGAGTGGGCTGAGTTCATCAATGAAAACGGCGTTGACGCTGCGATGGAGCGAGCGAAGGAGAGCGCTCCTGCCGCTCGTCGAGCCGCTGAGGAGGATCGCAATCGCAACCTCGGCGAAAAGGGTGAGGACGCCAACGACTCCGAGCAGATCGTCCAGCTGATGAAAAAGGACCGGTAGCCCTCAACCCGGGGCTGGAACTATCGAAACTGAGGGTCCCAAACCCGTGGTTCGGGACCCATCGGGCGAGGATCGTCCGATGCCGACTCGAGGCTCTGGGCTCGTGCCTCAGGCAATCACCAGTTCAAGCGAAGGCTCGTCGATCTGCACGCCACAGTTGCGGTCAGATGTTCCTCGAAAGACCAGTTCAGCGCTTCCGGTCGCACTTGCGGGCAGTTGGACTTCGTAGGTGCGGAACTCTCCACGAGGAAGGTCGACCTCGAGCTGGGAGACAACGGCTCCGTTCCACTCGATTTGCATGCTCTTGACTGCCTCTTGGCATTGGTTTTCCGAAACGGTGACGGAGAGTTTGTAAGCGACGCCGGGTACCACGCCGACGGTCTGAGAGATGGCCCCAGGGCCGAATCCGTTGAGATCGATGAAGCGCTCGCCAACACCGTTGGAGTAGGCCGTGGTGCTGTGGGTGTCCACGTTCCCGCTGATCACGGTCCACGCGCCAATGGTCTGTCCGGCGCTGTAGTTGTACCAGTTGCGGGTTTCGCCGTCTTCGAAGCCTCGATCCTCGACTTCCACACCTTGAATTGCTGCGCCGGTCACGCCCAAGACCGATCCGCTCCCGCCGCTGCTACCACTGCCGCCGCTCGTGCCGGTGTAGGTCGGAGTGCCGGTGACCACTTCGCCGGAATTTTGGTCGATCATCGCCATGTCGGGCTGCTCGATGCCCTCGTTGGCAGCTTCGAGGCTGCCGGCGTTGTTCCCCAGGCTTCGGATGGCACCGATCGAGACGAGGGCGATCAAGGCGATGATCAGGCCCGCTTCTGCCATGGTTGCACCCCTCTGGGCGTGCGGCGGCGTTGGTCGTTCATTCATGTTCTGGATTCTCGGGCCGAGGGGGCAGCAGCTTGAGCCGGGAAGTCCGACGGGCCGACAAGAAGAGCCGCTTGGCCCACCCCGGAGGGGTGAAACGATGGATGACGGCAGGCCGTTGACACCGGGTTTGAGTCGTGATCGCCCAAGGGCGGCGCCACCACAGTCGACAGCGCTTTGGGCTATCATCGAGCTTCATGTCGTCAGGCGTGGGCTCGGCCCACGCCTTTTGTTTGTCCCCGAGTGTCAGCCGAGGAGGTGCCAATGTCCATCGAAGCAACCGTCACCGAATTGCTCGAGCCTGTCGTTGCCACGCTCGATGTCGAGATTCTCGATATCGAATGGAACGGAAACTCCTTGCGCGTTGTCGTTGACCGCACCTGGGGTCCCGACGAGATCATCGACAAGACCAACGGGATCACCACCCAACAACTGGCCGACGTCAACCGCTTGGTCGGGCCGATCCTCGACCAGCACGATCCCGTGCCCGGCCGGTACACACTCGAGGTTTCGAGCCCGGGTGTCGAGCGCAAGTTGACCAAGCTCGAGCACTATCGACGTGCGGTGGGCGAGCAGGTCGTGGTCAAGATGATGCCAAAGCTCGAGCCTCGGCGGGTCAAGGGCGAACTCCTCTCGCTCGATGAAGCTGCTGGCTCCATCGACGTCGTCGGTGACGAGATCGATGGTATCGACCAGGCGAATCCCGAAACGATCACGATCGACATTGCATCTGTGCAAAAGGCACGCACCAGCTTCGACTGGGGCCCCACCCCGAAACCCGGTGGCCCCAAAGCTGGCGCAAAGAAAAAGTCTGGTTCGACGACTGCATCATCCAAAAACGCAGCCGAGAACAAGAAGCAAGCCCCGAACGAAAAATTGAACAGACCAGAAGAGGATCCATCATGAGCAACGAGATGACAGACGCCCTGGCCGCACTGGCCGAGGACAAGGGAATCTCCATCGAGAAGCTGTACGGCATTCTGGCCAACGCTCTCGAGTCCGCCTACAAGCGCACGGCTGGATCCTTCGAGTACGCCTGGGTCACGATCGACCCCTCCTCTTTCGAGATTCGCGTGTACGCCCAGGAACTCGACGAAGACGGCGAACCGGTCGGTGAAGAGATGGACGTCACGCCGGACAACTTCGGTCGCATCGCTGCGCAAACCACGAAGCAAGTCCTCATGCAGGGCATTCGTGAAGAAGAGCGCGAGATGAAGTACGAGGAGTACGCGGGCCGTGAGGGTGACATCGTCACCGGCATCGTTCAGCAAACCGACTCCCGCTACACGCTCCTCGATCTCGGTCGAGTCGAAGCGCTTCTGCCCCAGGCCGAACAGGTCTCGACTGGCCCTCGTCCCGAGAACGGCGCCCGGTACAAGGCCTACATCGTCGAGGTCCGCAAGACCGCCAAGGGTCCCCAGATCGTCGTCAGCCGCACGCACCCTGGTCTGGTGAAGCGTCTCTTCGAACTCGAAGTTCCCGAGATCGCTGACGGCATCGTCGAAATGAAGGCATGTGCCCGTGAGCCCGGCCATCGCACCAAGATCGCCGTTTCATCCAACGACCAAAACGTCGACCCAGTCGGCGCCTGCGTTGGCGCCCGCGGCTCGCGCGTCCGCATGGTCGTCAACGAACTCAACGGCGAGAAAGTCGACATCATCCCGTACAGCGAAGACCCGTATGAGTTCGTGGCCAAGGCCCTCTCGCCAGCTAAGGTGCGCGAGGTTCGCATCTACGAAGAGACCGGCACGGCTGAAGTCATCGTCCCGGACTTCCAGCTCTCCCTTGCCATCGGCAAGGAAGGTCAGAACGCTCGCTTGGCCCACCGGCTCACTGGTTGGCGTATCGACATCAAGAGCGAGACCCAGCTCGAAGAAGAGGCGCTCGGCATCGAGCAGTACGACAACGAGGACTGGGCTGATGGCGAGTGGATCGTCGACGCCGAGACCGGTGAGCAGAAGTGGCAGCCGGCTGACGGCAGCGAAGCAATGACCGCTGAACAGTGGACCGCTGCTGGTGAGATGATCGACGTGGAGGAAGCCGAAGCGGCGATCGAAGAAGCCGCTGATGCCGAGGCCGATACTGACGAGGCCGATACTGACGAGGCCGCTGGCGAAGAAGCCGCTGGTGCCGAGGCCGATACTGACGAGGCTGCTGGCGAAGAAGCCGCTGGTGCCGAGGCCGATACTGACGAGGCTGCTGGTGCCGGCGACGACGCTCCCGGTGACGAAGAAGAGTGAGCCAATCCGTACCTGCGTGGGCTGTCGGCAACGGCGCCCCGCGCAGGTGCTGATGCGGGTACGCCTGCACGATGCGTCACTTGTCAGCGACGACGTCGAGGTCTTTGTCACCGCAGGCGGGCGAGGGGCCTGGCTGTGTCGCGACACCGTCGCAACGTGTCTCATGAGCGCGGCGAACTCTCGCGGATTTGATCGGGCCTTTCGACGTCGGATCCCACCGAGTGCGGTCGACGCCCTCGTTGCTCGCTACGCAACCAACGAGGGCGACTGAGCGGCAACGCACGTCACCTCTTGTTGGCGGAGGACGCCTCGGCAATCGGCGCTAGCATCGTCTCGGCTCGCACCAGCATCGTCGCTCAACGCGTCTTGCTTCGTGCCCGAGCCTTCCGCCGAACCCAAGGGTGAGTCATTCGTGCCAGCAAAAGTCCGTGTCTATGAGCTCGCAAGAGAAATGGGGATGTCCAATCAGGAGATCCTCGATCTTTGCGATGCTCTCGGCATCGGGGTGAAGAGTCACTCCTCAAGCATCGTTGAGCCCCAGGCCGACCGTCTGCGGCGTAAAGCCGAGCGCGAAGGCCTGATCCGCGAGCCAGAACCCGAGCCAGAACCCGAGCCCGAGCCAGTCGCTGAAGTGCCCAAGCCGGCACCGAAGCCAAAGCCCGAGCCGGCTCCGGCGCCTGCTGCGCCTCCCACTCCCGTCGTAGAGGAGTCGGCGGTCAAGGCCGCTCCTGCGGCGCCCGCTCCCGCAACGGCAGCTCCTGTCGAAGCGCCGGCGCCGAAGCCCAAGCCCCCGTCCAACCCCGCCCCGATGCCGAAAGCGCCCCCAGGGGCTCCGTCACGCGTGGTGTCGACCAAGCCGAAGCGCCCACCAGCGCCGACGCCTCCTGCGGTGCTCGTTCCACCGGCTCCAAAGCCTGTGCCGAGGCCAGCACCTGCGCCCGCACCTGAAGCGCCCGCACCAGCCGCAGCTGAAGCCCCGAAGGCTGCTCCGGTTGCAAAGGCGGCCCCGCCGGCCAAACCAGACCCTTCTGCACCGCCGACGCCCCCGCGCACACCCGGTGGCAAGCCGATTCCTCCGCCTCCCGGGCCGCCCCGTACCTCGAGTGGTAAGCCCATTCCTCCGCCTCCCGGCGGTGGGCGTCCTGGTGCTCCGCCTGCTCGCTCCGGTGCCGGTGGCTACCGCGGTGGCGGTGGTGCTCCTCGTCCAGGTGGCGGCGGTGGTGCTGCTCCACGTCCCGGTGGCGGTCCCGGTGGTGGCCCCGGTGGCGGTTTTGCTGGTCGTCCAGGTGGCGGCAGCGGCCCCGGTGGGCGTCCCGGTGGTCCTCCCGGTCGCGGCGGACCTCGTCAGCGTCCACGTCGCAAGTCACGTCGTCGTCGCAATCAGGACGACCTGCAGCCAATGTCGATCCCGAGCTACACCAGCGAGGACGCACCCGTCCCCGATGGTGTCATCGTGGTCGAGCGAGCATCGAGCGCACAAGAGCTCGGTCCCAAGCTGAACCGTACCGCCGCTGACGTCGTGCGTTTCCTGCTCACCAACGGTGAAATGGTCACCGGCACCCAGTCACTCAGCGACGAGATGATCAATCTCTTCGCCGAAGACGTTGGTGCTGAGATCCGTCTCGTCAACCCCGGTGAGGAACAAGAAGTCGAGCTTCTCAAGATGCTCAACTTCGACGACGACGATGATGACGAGAACGAAGATGATTGGCCGGTTCGCCCGCCGGTCATCACGGTCATGGGTCACGTCGACCACGGCAAGACCCTGCTCCTCGACCGCATTCGCTCGGCGAACGTGATCGAAGGCGAAGCTGGCGGTATCACCCAGCACATCGGTGCCTACCAGATCATGAAGGATGGCAAGAGCCTCACCTTCATCGATACTCCCGGTCACGAGGCGTTCACCGCCATGCGTGCTCGTGGTGCCGAAGCCACCGACATCGTCATCTTGGTTGTCGCAGCCGACGACGGCGTCATGCCGCAGACCCTCGAAGCGCTGGATCACGCCCGTGCCGCTGAAGTGCCCATCATCGTGGCCGTCAACAAGATGGACCGCGAAGGCGCTGACCTCGATCGAGTGATGTCCCAACTCGCCGAGCGTGGGCTCATCCCCGAACCGTGGGGTGGCGACACGATGTACATGCCGCTGTCGGCCATGACTGGCGAGGGCATCGAAGAACTCATCGACAACCTCAACATCGTGGCCGAGGTCGAAGATCTCCGGGCGCCATGGGATGGTCGTGCCTCTGGCTCGATCCTCGAAGCCCACCTCGACATCGGACGCGGCCCGGTTGCCACGGTTCTGGTCGAGCGAGGCACCCTACGGGTCGGCGATCCCCTTGTCAGCGGCGCTGCGTGGGGCCGTGTTCGTGCGCTCATCAACGATCGTGGCGAGAACGTCAACGAGGCAGGCCCGTCTACACCGGTGCAGGTCCTTGGCCTCAGCGATGTGGCCGAAGCTGGCAACGAGTTCACCATTGCGCCGTCGGAGAAGGTGGCCAACAAGGTCGCCGACACTCGGGAACACTGGCAACGTTTGGCCAGCCTCGGTCGTGATGCCTCCGCAACCAGCGGTGGTGCCAAGCTCGAGGACATCTTCCAGCAGATCCAGTCCGGTGAAACCGCCACACTGAATCTCATCGTGAAGGCAGACGTGAACGGTTCGCTCGAAGCGGTCACCGATTCACTGCGCAAGTTGGAACGCCCCGAGGTGAAGCTCTCCTTCGTCTCTCGTGGCGTTGGTGGTATCACCGAGAACGACGTCCTTCTCGCTGCCACATCGAATGCGACGATTCTTGGCTTCAACGTCCGTCCTGATCGCAAGGCCCGAGAAGTGGCCGACACCGAACAGGTCGAGATCCGTAACTACGAGATCATCTACAAGCTGCTCGAGGACATCGAGAACGCCATGCTCGGCCTTCTCGCCCCCGAGTACGAAGAAGTGGTCACCGGCGAGGCCGAGGTTCGGGAAGTCTTCAAGATTCCGAAGGTCGGCGGCATTGCCGGCTGCATGGTGCTCAACGGCACCATCACCCGTGGCTCCAAGGTTCGTTTCCTCCGCGAGGGAACGATCATCTGGAAGGGTGCAGTCAACACGCTCAAACGCTTCAAGGAAGATGCTCGCGAAGTGCAAGCCGGCTTCGAATGCGGTATCGGCCTCACCGACTTCCAGGACCTCAAAGAAGGCGACACCATCGAGACCTACGAAGACCGGGAACTTCCCCGAGTCTGAGTTGCTCGTTCTGTTTGATCTCGACTGTTCGCTCGGGCTCGTGCATGAGCCATTCGAGAGATGAGCGCTGAACACGCCGTCGAAGTTTTGATCCTCGAGATCGAACTCCACCTGCCGCTGGCCTCCAATCTGAAGGCCAAGCGGTCGGTGGTGCTTTCGATTGTTCGAACGCTCGATGGATGGAAGGGCGTTGCTGCCGCTGAGGTTGGGTATCTCGACAAGTGGCAACGATCCCTGATCGGCGTGTCGATCGTCGGAGGTAGCGTGTCGCACCTCGAACAGGTGGCGGAGTCGGTCGAGCGACACCTGTGGTCGGTCCCGAACGCCGACGTACTCTCGATCGAACAACGCTGGGGATGAATTGATGGCAAAGCGACAGGGCAAGAGCGGCAAGGGAAACAGTAGTCGCAACACTGGCCGGCAACGTCAGACCGGGTCGCGCCACTACCCGCGCACCGCTCGGCTGAACGCTCTACTCACCGAGATCATCGCCGACCACTTCGAGCGGGTCGACCACGACGACCTCGGCTTCGTCACCATCACTGGTGTCGAGGTCGATGCCGATCTCAATGTCTGCCAGGTGTTCGTGTCGACGCTGGCCGAGCCAGATCCAGAACAAGATGACATCGTGATCGATGCGCTCACCAGCGAACGCAAGTCGGTCCAGCGAGCGATTGCTTCCCAGGCCAAGCTCCGCAAGACACCCGAAGTGGTGTTCGCTTTCGACCCCGCCGTGCGAGCGGGGGCGAAGATCGACTCGATCCTCGCCACGCTCGACATCGTCCACGACGAGCCTGAGGTCCAAGGCTCTGGTTTGCAAGAGGCTGGTTCCGAAGAGACCGGTACCGAGAGCGCCGATTGATGGGTCGTCGCAACAAAAATGACAGCGGCGCCACCGGTTGTGTCGTGGTCGACAAGCCCACCGGCGTCACCAGTCACGATGTGGTCGACATGCTGCGTCGCTCGCTCGGCACTCGCAAGGTCGGCCACGCCGGCACGCTCGATCCCGATGCCACCGGGGTCTTGGTGCTCGGCATCGGCAAGGGAACGAAACTGCTCCAGTTCGTCACCGGTGCGGACAAGACCTACACCGGCGAGATCGTCTTCGGCACCGCGACGTCGACGCTCGACGCGGCTGGCGAAGTCACCGGCACATGGGACATGACCCCGACGCCGGAAGATGTTGCGGCTGCCGCGGCAGCGTTGACCGGTGACATCGAGCAGATCCCGCCGATGGTGTCGGCGGTACGAATCGAAGGCAAGCGTCTCCACGAGCTGGCCAGGGAAGGCATCGAAGTCGACCGACCAGCACGGCCCGTCACGGTGCACCGCTACGAGACAGCGCCAACGGATGATCCGCTGGTCTACACGCTGGATGTGCACTGCTCGTCAGGTACCTACATCCGATCGCTTGCAGCCGACGTCGGTACGGCGCTTGGTGGGGGTGCGCATCTTCGTAACCTGCGTCGTCCCTCAGTTGGTTTGTTCACCATCGACGAGGCGAGCTCGATCGAATCTCCCAGCGTGATGCCGTTGACGGACATGTTGCGAGGCATGCCGCGCCTCGACGTCGACGCAACCGTCGCCGACCGGGTGAGAGTTGGTCAGGCGCTTGGCCAGTCGAGCGGGACCGGGCAGTTCGCGATCGTCGGACCTGGCGACGAACTGCTGGCGGTCTATGAGATCCGTGAAGGCGTGATGGTGCCAGCGAAGGTACTCGTCGGCTGAACATCGATTGCTTCTTGGTCTATTTCGACGGCCTGTCCACGGCATCGCCCAGTGTTGGGTCAACGGTGACAAAGGGCGGCTCGGGCTTGGCGATGGCGAAGCCTTGGATCAGATCACATCCCAAGCCGCGGAGGTGCTCGATCTCGGCCGGATCCTCGAGACCCTCGGCAAGGGTGAGCGAGCCCAGTTGCCGACACACGACGATCATCGCAGAGACCAACGCACTTTGTGTTGGACGGCGATGAATCGATCGGACGAGTTCCATGTCGAACTTGACAATGTCAGGTTGCATCGTGGCGAGGCTGGTGAGGCCTGCGTAGCCAGCGCCGAGGTCGTCCAGCGCCAGGCGGTAGCCGAGGCTGCGCAGTTCGTCGAGCCGCCGATCGACGTCATCGATCAGTGAGAGGGGGGCTCGCTCAGTGACTTCGAGCACGACACGATCTCGGAAGGGCATGAGTGCGTCTGTCTGCTGGAGGAGCGCTGCGTCTTCGAGTGACTCAGGAAGGATGTTGACGAACATGCTGATGCCGGCGGGAAGCGAAGGCATGTCTGCCGCAACGAGCTGGCGAACCTTCCGGTCGAGTTCGAAGCGGCGATTGAGCTGTGTTGCCGCCTGGATGAGACTCACCGGCGTCGGGTGGGTCGAATGGTCGACGCGGAGCAGGGCCTCGTAGCCAAAGAGCCGATGCGTGTCGGTGGTGACGATGGGCTGGTACACCATGCGGCAACCGCCAATCGCCTCATCGAATGCCTTGGTCTGTTCGGGTGTGGTTGACGGTCCGTTCGCCGTTTCGGCATGAGCAAGCGCCGTGTGCAGGGCCTCTGCGAGGACGTCGGCGGAGCACGGCTTGAGCAGGTAGCGATGAATCTCTGCGTCGTTGATGGCCGCGACGGTTGCTTCCACCGATGCCTCACCGGTGAGGATGATGCGACGGACCTCTGGGTGTGACCGTCGCACTCGCGTGAGGAACTCTGAGCCGGACATGCGCGGCATGCGTTCGTCTGACACGACGATGTCCACGTTGCGCTCGCTCAGAATCGTCAGCCCTTCGTGGGCGGAGTTGGCGGTGAGAATCTCGAACGGCTCCCGCCGCAGGGCCACTCGCATCGAACGGGTGACGTTGGGGTCGTCGTCGACCAACAACACGGTGTGGCTCATGCGATGTCCTGACCTTTTGATTGGTCCGCCAACCACTGGCTCCACCGCATGACGGCTGACTCGGTCGCATCGTCGAGCGGTGCACTGAGGAGGCAACCCGTGTGCTCGCCTTCGTGGTGGCAAACCAGTAGCCGGGCGGCTTGGAGCGCCGTGGTGAGATCGAACGGTGGGTTGGCCTGAACGTCTGGGCGGTCGACCGATTCGGCCACCGCAAGCACGAGTTCGGTGGGAAGTCCCCAGATCGACAGCAAGTAGCCAGCCACGTCGGCATGGGTGGATCCGTGCAGCTCGATCTCGGCTGCTTCCAGGGAGAGACCGAGCTCCTGGGCGCAGTCGTGGGAAGCTTTGAGCCGCTCGGGGAAGTCCGATGCTTGGATCAGGATCCCGATCGAGCTGAGGAGACCCGCCACTGAGGCGAGCGGGGTGGCTTCTCGGCTGGCGAGCTGGCGGGCCAACTCGCTCAACCGTTTGCCGTACTGGTCGACCTCACAGCCGGGCAGATCGGCAAAGGTGCGGTGGGGTTGCATGGAACGAAGAACACCGACCGACAGTGCCATGTGCGAGACGGTGCGGAGGCCGATCCGGGCGACGGCTTCGCGAACTGACGCTGCGCCGGTGCCGCCGGAGTACGCCGAGTTGGCGAGTTGGAGCAACTTGGCCGAGATCGCCGGGTCGGTCTCGACGAGCTCAGCGATGTCACTCAACTCGACGTCGGGGTCGGCCAGCAGTTCTTGCAGCCGGAGGTAGGTGTCGGGCAGTGTCGGGAGCGAGGACATGCTGGCGAGCGCATCAGTCAGATCCGAACCTTGGAGCAGGCGGCGATACCGAGTTGCGTCGTGGAGAGCTTCCAAGAGCATCGGGCGCGGGCATGGCTTGGTCAGCCATCGATGGGCGACGAACATCGTCTGCATCACGAGGTCGGAGCTGGCCTCGCCGGACAGGATGTAGCGGACGATGTTCGGGTGGTCTTGCTTGAGACGGTCGAGCAGGTCCGCCCCATTGCCGCCCGGCATTCGCATGTCGGTGAAGACGACATCGACATCGTTCGAGTCCACCAGTTGCAGCGCTTCGGCTGCGCCACCGGCCCAAAGAAAGTCGTACCGTCGACGCTCTGGTCGTAGTGCAACTCGCATCCCGCGCAGAACAGAAGCTTCGTCGTCGACGAACAAGACGGTCGGGCGCTCTCCGCTCATGAGAGTGCCCGTTCCGGCAACCAAATCCGGAACGTCGAGCCTTCTCCCTCGGTGCTCTCGACGCTCAGCCGTCCTTGGTGTTTGTCGACGATGACGTTGTAAGAAATCGCGAGACCTTGGCCGGTGCCTCTGCCTGGCTCCTTCGTGGTGAAGAACGGATCGAAGATTCGGTCGCGAATTCCTACAGGGATGCCGGTGCCGGTGTCGGTGATCGACAACGAAACGCCATCGAGTTCCGAAGCGGTCTCGATCGAGATGGTTCCCCTCTCATCGCTGTGGTCGACCCTGTCGGCAATGGCGTGGGCGGCGTTCACCACCAGATTGAGGAGGACCTGTGAGATGTCGCCCTCGTTGCACATCACTTCAGGGAGTGAGCCCTTCTTGAAATCGACATCGGCAACGTACTTGTACTCGTTGGTCGCCACGATCAGCGCCGTGTCGACGAGGGAGTTGAGATCGGTGGGCATGTGCTGCGCCGCCCCGGGATGCGAGAATTGTTTCATCGCCCGCACGATCGTGGACACTCGCTCGATGCCGCTCAAGGTTCGAGTGACCGCCTCTGGCGCTTCGGCGGTCACGAATTCGAGGTCGGCGGCTTCTTCTGCTCGCTCGACGTCGGTCACCGCATCGGCCAGCTGATCGAAGTTCTTGGCAGATTCGCGAAGGAGACCGTAGGCATCGCAGAGCTCCAGCAGGTCGGAGACGACGTCACCGAGAAAGTGCACGTTGTCACCGATGTACTGGACAGGAGTATTGATCTCGTGGGCGACGCCCGCCGCCAGTTGGCCAACGGACTCCAACTTCTGGGCGTGACGCAACTCGACCTCGAGCCGCTTGCGGTCGCTGATGTCTGTGGCGACACACACCGCGCCGACGTGCCCATCGCTCTCACTTGGCCCATCGCTCTCACTTGACAGTGGTGACACCGTGACGAGCACAGGTAGCTCGCCGGTGGCTGTCTTGAGCATGGCCTCGCCAGGCGAAGGAATCGTTCCAGGGGCGCCATCGTCGGTCGAGAGGAGCTCGCCGACCGGTCGACCGAACAGGTGTGTCAGGTCGTCGCCGATGAGCTGGGTCACCGCACCGTCGACGGTGACGATGCGGCCGGCGGCGTCGATCACGATGACAGCCGAGTCCATACTCCGGAGAATGCTCTCGAGGTAGTTGCTCTTCTTGCGGACCTCCTGCTGGGCGAGGAAGAGCGACCGAGTCTTGTCCTCGATCAGTTCTTCGAGGATCGCCGTCTTCTGCCTGGCCTTGGTCAGCCGGCGTTCGAGACGAACGATGTGTTCGTCCCGAGCCTGCTCAGCGACCCCACTAGACATCGAGCTGGGCCCCAGCAAACTCCATGGAGGTATGCGGCTTGTCGAAGCTGATCAAGAAGCTGGCGTTCGTGCCTTCTGTGCTGATCATTTCGTGCTCGAAGTCGACCTCGAACCAGTCGGCGACCCCGTCGAGAAGACCATGCACCAAGCCGAACAACCCGAACGGAGACTCGTAGTGCATCGTGAGCGTGGCGGGGCCAGCGGCCTCCACCTGGAAGCGCGCAGGCGACGCATCAGCATCGAGCTTTCGTACCTCAGTGTGAATCACTGATTCGAGGCCAAGGAGGAACGAAGACGGGTTCGAGAACTGCTCCATCAAGGACGGCACGGCCCTGGCAAGCGCAGGGAAAGCGTGACGTCCGTAGGCCCGCAAGGCGTCGTCGACCGTGATGCCAAGGAGGTCGGCAGCGGTCGAGACAAGAGCCAGGAGATCCGTGGCCGGATAGGTGCCTGGCCCGACGAACGGTTCGGTGGTCTCGAGCGTCGTCGCTTCGACGATGTCCTCGAGAACGTCTTCGCCAAACTTCGTGATCACGAAGTCTTCGAAGACAGTGAAAATGACACCCTTCATCGGCTCTCCTCAGAACGTCTTGGCCGCAGTATCGGCCGTTCGCCACCCGCCATGAGGCAACCTCGAGTTCGCAGTGCAAGCAGCCGAAACGCTCCGGGGCGATCGTGCCAGCTCGGACTGGTCCGGCTACCGTGTCGCCCGGTGAAGATCATCACAAGCGTTGACGCCATGAAGTCGATCGAGGGCCCGCACGCCGTGACGATCGGAGCCTACGACGGTGTCCATCGCGGCCACCTGAGTGTGATTGGGCAAACTCGGGCGATTGCGGAACGACATTCGGCAAAGTCCGCCATCGTCACCTTCGAGCCCCACCCGGCCTACGTGCTGCGGCTCGAGAACGCACCGGCGCTGCTGACCAGCCTCGACCACAAGCTCGAGCTCCTCGCAGCGGCGGGTGTCGACACCGCAGTCGTGATCCCATTCGACATGGAACGGTCGGCCGAGACACCAGCCGATTTCGTCGAGAACGTGTTGGTCGACTGTCTCAACGCCAAGGCGGTGATCGTTGGGTCTGATTTCCACTTCGGTGCTGATCGGGCCGGGAATGTCGACGTTCTCACCGAGCTCGGCAAGCAGCATGGTTTCGAAGTCGAGGGTGTGGAACTGCTTCGTCGTGACGACGGCAAGATCGAGAGCATCAGCTCCACCGTGATTCGCCGGGCGTTGGTCGGTGGCGAGATTCGTACCGCCAATGCGCTGCTCGGCCGAGCACATGAGCTTCGCGGTCCGGTCGTCCAAGGCGATCAGCGTGGTCGCACCATCGGCTTTCCCACGGCGAACGTGGCAGTCAAGCACGAGATGGCAATGCCGGCCGATGCCGTCTACGCCGCGTGGTACGTGCGTGCCGACGGCGTTCGGCTGCCGGCTGCGGTCAACGTCGGCAAGCGTCCGACCTTCTACCAAGACGCTGAGCATTCGCTCGTCGAGGCGCACGTCATCGACTTCGAAGGCGACCTCTACCACGAAGATGCCCGAGTCCAGTTCATCGAGTTGATCCGATCCGAGCAACGTTTCGACGGCATCGATGCGCTGCAGGCTCAACTCAAGCTCGACATCGAGACCGCTCGAAGCATCCTGGCCGGAGAGACTGCATGACCAAGACCTCCTTTGCGCTGGAAGATCTGGGCGGCATGGACGGCTACAAACTCGGCTCAGGGTTGATCGTCCCCCGGCCCGTGGGTTGGATTGGTTCGATCGACGTTGACGGCAACACGAACCTGGCGCCGTATTCGTTTTTCAACATGGTGTCGGGCGCGCCGCCGACCTTCGTTTTCGCCCCTGGCAATGGGGCGCGCAAGGACACCCTCGACAACGTGCGGGCAGTGCCTGAGTTCACGATCAACATCGTGACCGATGAGGTCGTCGATGTCATGAACGCCACAGCCGAGTCGCTCGACGCCGGTCAGAGCGAGTTCGATCTCCCGGGGATCACCGCCGTGCCGAGCCAGGTGGTTCGCCCGCCCATGGTCGGTGAATGCAAAGCCACGATCGAGTGTGTCGTCGACACCATTGTTCCCGTTGGTGACGAGCGGCACGGAAACTCGCTCGTGATCGGCCACGCAGTGATGTTTCACGTCGACGACTCGTTGCTCGACGGAACGCGCATCGACCAGGCTGCGTTGCAGGCGATCGGCCGCCACGTCGGGAACACCTACAGCCGCACGCACGACCTCTTCGACATCGTCCGCCCCGACTGACCGCTTTCTGGCGGTCGAATCAGGCAGCGTCAGCTTGCTCGGTTGGAGGTCGACGGTCTGCCCGGTAGGCCCACCCGTTCAGGGTTTGCAATGTTTCGAAACCGATGTCGATGCTGTGTGAGCCAGGCCGGAGATCGAAGCTCGAGAACGAACAGCGTTCGCCCGGCAGGCCAGCCACCACGACTGCCACGCTCGAACCATCATCGGTCTGAGTGACGGTGATGGTCAACGCTCCAGGCATTGGCGCTGCGTTGTGGCTGGCGGCCAGTTGCATGGCGAGGCGAACGGCGTCCTGCGTCGTCTTCTGACCGCGGCTGTATGCAATGGTCTCGACCATGGACAGTTCGCTGCCGCTGGCCTTGATCGCGGGCCGGAAGGCCGGAATTTCCAGTGCTTCGATGAGGCGACTGCCCGCCGGCAGCTTGGCCATCGTGTCGTTGAGCGCCAACGACAGCTCGAACCACTCGTCATCGTCAATGAGATCGAACATCAGCTTCCTCCACCGTTGGGATCCCAGCGCATTCCAACAGACTGGACCAGATCGTGTCCAGACTGGCGGATGTGACGGGCGACCGTCTTCATGCCTTGGCGTTTGATCATTCTGCTGGCTACACCGAGGCAATGACGTCATCGCCCGACCTGCATGTTCGAGACCTCCGCCACGATTGGACGGTGGCTGAGGCCATCGAAGTGATGTGTCGTCCGCTCACCGATTTGCTCATGGCGGCTCAAAACAGCCACATCACCCACTTTCCGCCAGCCCCAGACGGTCGTCACCAGGTCGAGGGAGCCCAGCTGCTGTCGATCAAGACAGGTGCATGCCCCGAGGACTGCGCCTATTGCCCGCAGTCGGCACATCACGACACCGAGCTGAGCGTCGAGCGCTTGATGGACGCCGAGTCGATCCTCATCGAAGCCAAGTTGGCCAAGGAAAACGGTGCCAGCCGCTTCTGTATGGGCGCAGCTTGGCGTTCGCCAACGGATCGACAGGTCGACGAGGTCGCGGCCGCAGTTGCGGGCGTGGCCGGGCTCGGTCTCGAGACCTGCGTGACGTTGGGAATGCTGACCGAGCCTCAAGCCGTCACGTTGGCTGACGCGGGCCTCGATTTCTACAACCACAACCTCGATACGTCACCAGAGTTCTACGGCACCATCATCACGACCCGCACCTACGAGGACCGGCTCGAGACATTGGCGAACTGTCGCACCGCTGGCCTGTCGCTTTGCGCAGGCGGCATCGTTGGTATGGGCGAATCTCGGCGTGATCGAGCCGGGTTGCTCACCCAGCTCGCCGCGCTCGACCCGCATCCCGAAAGTGTCCCGGTCAACCTGTTGGTGAAGGTGCCGGGAACACCCCTGGGTGAGGTCGAGGATCTCGACGGGCTGGAACTGGTTCGCACCATTGCGGCAGCGCGCTTGATGATGCCTGCGTCGGTCGTGCGGCTGTCTGCTGGTCGAGAGGGCATGAGTGACGAGCTGCATGCGTTGTGCTTCATGGCCGGTGCCAACAGCATCTTTCTCGGCGATCGGCTGTTGACCACGGACAATCCCGGTGGCGACGACGGCCCGTTGATGGATCGCCTCGGCGTGCATATCTCGGATCGCTCGCTGCTGTCGTAGCGGCTCGTCTAGTTTCTGGAGATGCCGATCACGCCGTCCTCGACCGCATTCGACATCGCCGCTTCGGTCAGCGGCGGAACGGTCTCCGCTGTCGAGATGGCGACGCAAGCATTCGAGCGAATCAGTGAGACCAACGACCGGCTCGACGCGTTCACCTACGTGGCCGAGGAGCAAGCGATGGCGGACGCGGCCGAGGTTGATCGCCGTGTTGCCTCTGGTGAGGAACTCCCGCTCGCTGGGGTGCCGATCGGCGTCAAAGAACTCGACTTCGTGGAGGGTTGGCCTGACAACGCCGGCACGGCGATCTTTGCTGACCGTGTGGCGAGTCGCAGCGACACCCACGTGGAACGACTAAGGGCTGCTGGCGCCGTTCTGGTCGGGTTGACCTCCGCCAGCGAGTTCGGGATCACGGCCTACACCCACCATCCGGCGAGGGGTGTCACGGCCCGTAACCCGTGGGATCTCTCGACCTCGCCGGGTGGATCATCCGGGGGCTCAGCGGCAGCGGTTGCCGCTGGTGTGGTGCCGTTGGCCACTGGAGGCGATGGGGGAGGATCGATCCGACTGCCTGCGGCGCTGTCCGGCCTGGTGGGACCGAAGATGGCTGTTGGTCGCACACCTCGGCGACGTCGAGACCTCTGGATCACAGCCGTGCTCGGACCGCTGTCGACAACGGTCACCGATGCGTGTCGCTACCTCGACGTCACCGTCGGCCCTGACGGCCTCGATCGCAACGAGTTGCCTCACTCCGGTGTGTCCTACGAGGCGATGCTCGGCCAAGAGCTGTCAGCGACCGACGGTGGCGGTGCCGCAACCAAGCCGCTACGAGCGGTGTGGATCAACGACTTCGGCTTCTCTCGGGTCGAGGCAGAAGTGCTCGCCCTTGCCGAGGCTGCCGCCCGAGATCTTGTGGCGAACAGTCCCGAGATCGAGTGGGTGGAGCGACCGATCACGTTCCGAGATCCTTCGTCGGCGTGGGGCATCATCGGTGCGCCAGGTTCGCTGCGATCGTTCGGCCAGGCCGGACCTCTGGACGGGATCGATCAGGGGCAGCTGAGCCGCGAGGGTCGCTGGTCGCTGAAGGGTGCGCCTCTCGTCGATGCCGCATCGATGGCTCGAGCAATCGCACGAATCGATGAGGTCACATCGGCGATCGAGGATGCCTTCTGCGACGTCGACCTGATCTTGTCTCCGGCTTCTGCTGTGTCCTCCGTACCGGCGGAGGGTCCGCTGCCGACAAGCATCGATGGCGAAGAGGTGCAGCCCTCGGCCATCGCTCACTTCACGATTCCTTTCAACCTCAGTGGACACCCGGGCATGAGCGTGCCGGCTGGTCAAACTGCTGCGGGCAACCCGGTTGGCCTTCAGATCGCTGGGCACCGCTTCAGCGAGGTGTTGTTGCTGCAGTTGGCCCATCGCCACGAGCAGGGCAACCCTTGGCCGCGTACGGCCCCGATGGCTTGAGCGAGGCGAGATCGGTTCAGAAGTTCTCGGCGAGTTGATCGACCGGTGCGAAGTCGTCCCGCAGTACTCGAGCACCATCGATGAAGTCGACGGTCTCCGCAGCGTCGAGCAGCGTGCCGTCTTCTGTCGCCACGGCCATGTCGGGCAGCGGCGCATTCGAAGCAATGAGGATCAGGTTGACGGCCCGGTTAGATGGAATGCCGCCCTCGGGGATGATCGCCACCACATTCGTGAAGTGTTCTTGGAGCGTGGCGAGCTGTGCCCGGGCGTAGCCGCTGTCGCCTCCGTCGATCACGTTCATCATGTAGATGCCGTCGTTGCGCAGGAGGGCACGGATCTCGGCGATCACTTCGGTCGTGGTGAGGTGCCACGGAACCGAGCGCCCTCCGAACGCATCACCGATGACGAGGTCATAAGCATCGGCCTCGAGATCTTGCAAGGAGATGCGGGCGTCGCCGACCACCACGTCGAGCTCCGGAGTCAAAACGAGTCCGAGCTGTTCCTCTGCCATCTCGACAACGTCGCCGTCGATCTCCAGCACGAGATTCGTGGAGCCCGGTCGAGTGGCCTGGATGTAGCGGGGGAAGGCGAAGCCAGCGCCGCCGATGTGGAGGACGTCGAGCTCGCCAGCTGGGCCGCCGTTGTCCATCGGGTCGACGAGATCGGCGAACAAATGGAAGTACCGGAACTCGAGATAGGTCGGGTCTTCGAGGTCGACATAGGAGTGGCGAAGATCGTCGAGCACCAAGCTGCGGCCAGACGGTCGCTCTGCGTCGACCACGATCGTTGCGCAGGCGTAGGCGGTTTCTCGTTCGCACGGCGTTCCGCTTGATGCCGCCAGACCGAAGGCTCCGAGCGCAAACACGACACCAAGTGCCTGCGGCTTCGTGTCACTGAGGGAAAACCAGAGCCACACACCAACAGCGACGACCAACACACCGAGGGCGAGGATCGTCGGCCGAGTCGGGAGCGCAGCGGCAAGAACGAACCCGGTGAAGAACGTGGCGAAGATCGCCCCCGTGGTACCCGCAGCCGAAAGGCTGCCGACCACAGAACCGGTTTGATCAAGGCTGCCGAGTTGCAACTTGGTGACCATGGGGCTGACTGCGCTGAGCACCGTGGCGGGAGCGAGGAAGGCGGCGCACGTGAGGAACACGATCGAGACTCGATCGGCACCGACGCCAGGCCCGATCGTCGACAAGATCGGTAGCGAGAGCCAGCTGAGCACGCCACCGAGGACGAGCGTGGGGCCGAGTAGCTTGCGGGGCGACGTGGCATCGGCCATTCGGCCGCCCACCGTTGCGCCGACGGCGATACCAGCCAGCATCGTGCCGATGATGCTCGTGAATGTCTCGAGCGACACACCGACATACGGCGCCATCAGTCGGCCTGCGAGGATCTCGAGCACCAGCACCGCTCCGGAGGCGAAGAACACCAGCGCTTTCGCTGCTCCGGGGCTCAACGCTCCAGCGGGCAACATGTTGCCTCGTGGCTCTTCGGTAGATGCAGGAGACTGGACCACCACGAGAGGATGCCCCGTTCTGGCGGTCAGAACGACCCTTTCCGGTCATTCTGGCCATCAGGAGATTTCACTCACCGGGCCGATCAACTCCAAAGCGTCACGTGAACGCGAGGCTTGAAATGGGCGATGCCAGCCCCGGAGCCGGTGAGCATGGCCTGGGTCGCTCTCGGTCTGGTGATGAAACGCCGGAGTTCTCTTGCCGCCGATGTCAGTTGCGGGGAGGGAAGCGAGGAGATGATCCACGTGCCGTGCGTGGCCGTTGCCGGAGTGTCGATGCGTACGAGGCGCCCCTCGGCGAGCTCTTCGGCCACCCGGAAACCGACTGCCAAGCCGACACCGTGACCCCGTCGCACCTCGGCGAGCGCGGCCTCATTGGATTGGAAGATTCGCTGTCGGGTCTCGGGGATCTCGAGCGACTCGAGAATTTGCGGGGTCACGCCCCCGCGTTCTGCTGCTGCAGGACCGAGCAACCAATCGCGCTGTTGGAGCTGGCGGGCGCCGCTCAGCTCCCGACTGGCAACAACGATCAGCTCGTAGCGAAGAATCGGACGATGCTCGATGACAGCCCCCTCGGTGATGGCCTCGCTGTCGGGAACGTCCGGGCCGACGGCGAGGTCGGCGCGCCTCGACGCCACGGCCGCAGCGAGGTCGGCGGTGGGAAGCACGGTCAACTCAACTTCAAGGTCCTTCGCCTTCGAAGAGAACAGCTCGATCAATCCGGGCGCGGCGTATTCGGCGAACAGAGCAGACGAGGCGAGGCGGAGCAACCTTTTGCCATCCGCTGCATCGCGCACTTCGCGCCTGGTCTGGTCTTGGAGGCCCAAGAGTTCGCTTGCTCTCGTTGCCAGCCGCAAGCCGCCGGGGGTGAAGGCAATGCCGCCTCGACTGCGAATGAACAAGCGGTCAGACAGTTCGTTTCGCAGCGACTTGATGTGCATCGACACCGCAGCGTCGGTCACCCCCAACTCGCTGGCGGCGGCCTTCACTGACCCGAGCCGGACGACCGCGGCGAACGCCGTGAGCTGCGAAGGAGTCATGACCTAAGTGAACGCTGAAGTGACGGTTGACACAACCCCCGGCAGGGTGTTGTGTAAGGCACCGCCCGCAACCTGGCGACGGCATTACGAGAGAGTGAGCCTCCGTGCAAGTTCCCGCCCCGCTCGAATACGAACGAGCAACCAGCGTCGACCACGCAGTCCAACTGCTGGAGCAATACGGCGAAGAAGCCATGATCGTTGCCGGTGGGCACAGCCTCATTCCGATGATGCGGCTCCGCCTTGCCAACCCCGAGTACGTCATCGACATCAACGATCTCGCCGACGAGCTGAACTACATCACGATCACCGATTCTGAGGTTCGCATCGGGGCGCTCACTCGACACCAGGAGCTGCTCGAGTCCGATGAGCTCGCTGCGGTCTTCCCGATCTTCCGAGATGCCGAGAGGGTGATCGCCGATCCCGTGGTGCGCAACCGTGGGACGCTCGGCGGCTCGCTCTGCCAGGCCGACCCGGCCGAAGACCTCTCGGCGGTCTGCGATGCCTTGCAAGCCAGCTGCGTGATCAGGGGAGCCAACGGCGAACGGGTGCTGACGATGCACGAGTTCCACCGAGGGCCTTATGAAACCGCTGTCGGCGACGCCGAGATTCTCACCGAGATTCGCATTCCAGTGAAGCCTCGATCATCCAGCGCCTACAACAAGGTCGAACGTCGAGCCGGCGACTGGGCGGTCGCTTCGGTGGGCGCTGCTGTCACCATGAACGAAGATGGCACGATCCTTGACGGCCGTGTCGGACTCTGTGCTGTTGGCCCGAACACCACCCACATCGAGCCGATCTCGGCCGCCCTCGCCGGGCAGGTCCCGAGCGAAGAGCTCTACGCATCGGTTGGTGCCATCGCTGGCGAAAGCTGCGATCCCGACACCGACACCCGCGGCACCGCCGCCTACAAACGCCATCTCGCAAAGGAGCTCACCATCCGGTCGCTCCGCAACGCCGTTGCCCGTGCAACCGGACAGGAGGTCTGACATGCAGATATCAATGGAAGTCAATGGCGAGCAGGTCAGCGCCGACGTCGAAGCCCGCACGCTGCTCGTGCACTTCATTCGTGAAGCGCTCGAACTCACCGGCACCCACTGGGGTTGCGACACCTCCAACTGCGGCACGTGTGTGGTGCTGATCGACGGCGTGCCGGTCAAGAGCTGCACGCAGCTCGCCGCCATGGCCGGTGGCCGCAAGGTCACAACGGTCGAAGGTCTGGCCAACGGCAAAGAACTCGACCCGATCCAGGAAGGCTTCATGCAGTGCCACGGCCTCCAGTGCGGCTTCTGCACACCCGGCATGCTCATGACCACTCGAGCACTGCTCGACAAGAACCCCGATCCATCCCAAGCAGAAATCCGTGAAGCCATCAGCGGCCAGATCTGCCGCTGCACCGGCTACACCTCGATCATTCGCTCGGTCCATTGGGCCGCCAACAAAGAAGCCGAGATGCGCGAGACCGCCGTGTCTGTGGGCGGAGGTGCAGCATGACTGTCACAGAACCATCACCAGGCGCACCCGCCGTTTCCTCGAGCGATGTCTTGGAGGACAACGACCAGAAGCCGATGGGCTTTGGTCGCATGCTTCGCAAGGAGGACCCACGCCTGGTTCGCGGTGCAGGCAACTTCACCGACGACATCAAGCTCAAGGGCATGCTCCACATGGAGATCCTGCGGTCGCCATACGCGCACGCCACGATTCTCAGCATCGACAAGAGCGCGGCCGAGGCCCACCCCGACGTGATTGCCGTGGTCACCGGTGAAGACCTGGCCGCCCACAATCTGGCGTGGATGCCCACGCTGTCGAACGACGTGCAGTCGGTGCTTGCCACCGACAAGGTCCGCTTCCAACACCAGGAAGTGGCGTTCGTCGTAGCGAAAAACAAATACGCCGCTCGTGACGCGCTGGAGCTGATCGACGTCGAATACGACATGCTCGAGCCGGTTGTCGATGTGCGCAAAGCGCTCGACCCCGATGCACCGGTGATCCGCACCGATCTCGAAGGCAAAACCGACAACCATTGCTTCGACTGGGAAACCGGCGACGCCGCCGCGACCCAAGCAGTGTTCGATGATGCCGATGTGGTGGTGAAGCAGGAGATCATCTACCCCCGGGTACACCCGGCGCCGATGGAGACGTGCGCCTGCGTCGCCGACATGGACCCGATCAGCGGGAAGCTGACGCTGTATGCGACCACGCAAGCTCCCCACGCACACCGAACCGTCTACGCACTCGTGGCCGGCCTGCCCGAGCACAAGATCCGGATCATCGCTCCCGACATCGGCGGCGGCTTCGGCGGCAAGGTGCCGATCTACCCGGGCTACGTCTGCGCCATCGTGGCGTCGCTCCTCATCGGCAAGCCGGTGAAGTGGGCCGAGGATCGCACCGAGAACCTCGTCAGCACCGGTTTTGCCCGTGACTACATCATGGTCGGTGAGATCGCCGCCTCGAAGGAAGGCAAGATCCGGGCGGTTCGCACCAAGGTGCTGGCCGACCACGGCGCCTTCAACGGTGTGGCGTCGCCGATCAAATACCCCGCTGGCTTCTTCGGTGTGTTCACCGGCAGCTACGACCTCGAAGCAGCCCATGCCTCGATGACCGCCGTCTTCACCAACAAGGCGCCCGGAGGTGTGGCCTACGCATGCTCGTTCCGAATCACCGAAGCCGTGTATCTGATCGAGCGAATGGTCGACGTGTTGGCCTACGACCTCGAGATGGACCCGGCCGAGCTGCGCCTCAAGAACTTCATCAAGCCAGAGCAGTTCCCCTACGAGACCAAGACCGGATGGGTCTACGACTCTGGAGACTACGAACCCACGATGCGCAAGGCCATGGACATGGCTGGCTACGACGAGCTCCGTAAGGAGCAAGCCGAGAAGCGAGAGCGCGGTGAGCTGATGGGCATCGGGATCTCGTTCTTCACCGAGGCCGTCGGTGCTGGTCCCCGCAAGGACATGGACATCCTCGGTCTTGGCATGGCTGATGGATGCGAGCTTCGCATCCACCCCACAGGCAAGGCCGTCGTGCGCCTGTCGGTGAAGACCCAGGGTCAGGGCCACGAAACCACGTTCGCCCAGATCATCGCTGAGGAGATCGGTATCCCGACCGACGACATCGACGTGGTCCACGGCGACACCGACAACACTCCGTTCGGGCTTGGCACCTATGGCTCACGATCCACTCCGGTGTCGGGCGCTGCTGCTGCTCTCGTTGCTCGCAAGGTGCGAGACAAGGCGCAGATCATTGCCTCTGGCATGCTCGAAGTGTCGGTCGCCGACCTGCAGTGGGACAAGGGTTCGTTCTCGGTGAAGGGCGATCCGTCGCAGTCGGTGACGATCCAAGACATCGCCATGAAGGCCCACGGCGCCGGCGATCTCCCCGAGGGGATCGAGGGCGGCCTTGAAGCCCAGATCTGCTACAACCCCGAGAATCTCACCTACCCCTTCGGCGCCTACATCTGTGTCGTCGACATCGACCCCGGCACCGCCGAGGTCAAGGTGCGCCGCTTCATTGCGGTCGACGACTGCGGCACGCAAATCAACCCGATGATCATCGAAGGTCAGGTCCACGGTGGCCTGACCGACGGCATTGGCATGGCACTCATGGAAATGATCAGCTTCGACGAAAACGGCAACTGCTTGAATTCGACGCTGATGGACTACCTCATCCCCACGGCCATGGAAGTGCCCGACTGGGAGACCGGCAGCACGGTCACACCGTCGCCTCATCACCCCATTGGCGCCAAGGGCGTTGGCGAGTCCGCAACGGTCGGCTCGCCGCCAGCTGTCGTCAATGCGGTGGTCGATGCATTGAAGCCGTACGGCATCCGCCATGCTGACATGCCGCTCACGCCCAGCCGAGTGTGGGAGACCATGCAGGGCAACCACACGGCTCCCATCTGATGGGGTCAGCTCTCATGGGTCAGCACCTGATGAGGGAGTGCTGATGCCGAACCTTGCGAGTCGGGTCGCTGAACTCGTCGAGAGCCGCCGTCCATTCGTTCAGGCCACCGTGGTGCGGGCTCAGTGCCCCACCTCGGCCCGGCCTGGCGATCGGGCGATCGTGATGCCCGACGGCACCCTCGAGGGGTTCGTCGGTGGGCACTGCGCTGAGGGCTCGGTCCGTACCGCAGCACTCGGTGTGCTCGACAGTGGCGAAGCACTGTTGTTGCGGATTCTGCCCGATGATGCCGAGGAGTTCCCGGAGAGCCCCGGGGCACTGACCGTGATCAACCCCTGCCTCTCTGGGGGTGCGATCGAGGTCTATCTCGAGCCGATGCTGCCAGCGCCAAAGGTGTTGGTCGTGGGACAAACCCCGATTGCAGGAGCGTTGGTCCAGCTGGGGCAATCGCTCGGCTTGGCGTTGGAGCACGCGCCATCCGGTCCGGGTTCGCCGGTTGGAGCGACGGCAGTGATCGTGGCGAGCCATGGCCGAGCCGAGGAGGAGTCGGTGCGAGCCGCGCTCGATGCTGGTGTCGGCTTCGTGGGGGTGGTTGCCAGCCACACTCGCAGCGAAGCGTTGCTGGCGGAACTCGACCTGAACCCGGAAGATGCTGCTGTCGTTCATGCGCCGGTTGGCTTGAAGATCGGCGCGACAACGGCAGAGGAGATTGCTCTGTCCATCTTGGCTGGCCTCGTGAAGGCCATCCGAGTCGACGGGCTCGAGGCGCCAAAGACCGATGAAGTCGCTCGGCCAGCGACGGTGATCGATCCTGTCTGCAACATGACCGTGACCGTCGGTGATGGCACCCCGCACTTGCACCAGGACGGCACCGACTACTGGTTCTGCAACCCTGGTTGTCGGGATCGCTACGCCGACGAACTTGCGGCCACATGACCCCCCACTGGTGCCGGGTCTCAACTTGTCACTTGCTCGGATGGCGTAGAGCATGACCGTCTCCGATCTTCGCTCGCAACTGAACGGCGTCGACTACATCGTCGACGAAGGCCTTGGTATGGCGCTGTTCCTTGCGAGATCGCTCGGACAGCCGCTGTTGCTCGAAGGCGAACCGGGCGTGGGCAAGACCACGGCGGCCAAAGCACTGGCCGAAGCCACCGGCGGAGAACTCATTCGGTTGCAGTGTTACGAAGGCATCACGGCCGCCGAAGCGATCTACGAGTGGAACTATCCCCGCCAGCTGCTGTCGATTCGGCTGGCGGAGGCCAATCAGCAGTCGATGTCGGAGAGCGACCTCTTCAGCGAGTCATTCCTGCTCGACCGGCCGCTGCTGAAGGCGTTGCGTTCCACCGTCGGCCCACCGCCGGTGCTGCTGATCGACGAGATCGACCGGGCTGATGATGAGTTCGAGGCATTGCTGTTCGAGTTCCTGGGTGAAGCCTCGGTGACCGTCCCGGAAATCGGCACGATCACCGCCGAGCGGGCACCCACCGTGATCCTCACGTCGAACCGCAGCCGAGAGCTACACGATGCGCTCAAGCGACGCTGCTTCTACCACTGGATCGATTTCCCCGACGTCGAGGCTGCCGCTGAGATCGTCCGCCGCCGAGTGCCAGAAGGTGCCGTGCCGTTGGTTCGAGCGGCCACCGCCTTCGTCACCGCGGCTCGAACGCTCGACCTCGACAAACCGCCGGGCCTTGCCGAAACGATCGACTGGGTTTCGGCCCTGGCCATGCTCGGTGTGGCCGAGATCGATCGTGGCATGGTCGAATCCACGATGGGTTCGTTCATCAAGACGCCGGACGATCGTGTTGCGGTCAACGCAGCAATGGATCTCGAGCTCCTGGTGCCGTGACCGCAGCGGGAAGTGGCCAGCTCTTCCACGGAGTTGATCGGGCATTGTTCATCTCGGCCTTTGTGGAGAAACTCCGTGGGGCGGGTCTGACTGTCTCGATTGGCTCATCAGAGCGAGCGGCACAGTCGCTCGAGGCCGCTGGCGCTCTTGGTCTGCAAGATCTCTACTGGTTGTTGAAAGTCGGCCTGACTCGGCGCCGCGAAGACTTCCATGTCTTCGACGCTGTTTTTTCGGCCGTGTTCGATTTCGAGCTGAACCGCACCGTGAAACAGCGGCCCCGACGCAACGATCAGGCGCAGCCAATTCCGACCAACGAGGACGACAAGCTCATGAGCTTGCCGTCACTCGACCACGGCGGTGAGAGCGAGGACGCCACGGTTCCATGGGCGACTCGCCCCTCGTTGCAGGACTCGGCCGACGACCAGGGTGACGATGATGGTCAGATGATCCCCGAGCTGCTGCCGTCGAGTCTCGAACACCTTGCTGATACTCCGTTCGACCATCTCGATGACAACGAACTCCAGCAGATCAGCGACGAACTCGAGAGGGCGTCGCACGAGTGGCCGATGCGGCGATCGCGTCGCACGAGGCCAGCGAGCCGAGGTCGGCCCGATCTGCGTCGCACCCTTCGGTCGTCGCTGCGAAGTGGGGGAGAGCCGCTGGTGTTGCACACGCATCGCCCTCGCCGCCGGCCGAGAACCGTCCTGTTGCTCGTCGATGTGAGCGGTTCGATGGAGCGTCACGTTCGTCCGTATCTCCACATCACCAGGGCGCTTGCGATGTCGGGGCGAGCTGAAGTGTTCGCTTTCGCCACTGAACTCACTCGCCTCACCCCTGCGCTGCGAAGCCGCTCGGCGATCGACGCAATGCAGCGGGCGACCGAGCAAGTGGGTGACCGCTTCGGCGGCACGAAGCTCGCCTCGAATCTCGGCGAACTGCTTGGTCATCGCGTGTGGTCGTCGATGGCGCGTGGTGCGGTGGTTGTCGTCATCTCCGATGGCTGGGACACCGAGGACCCGACGCAGCTCGAGGCTCGTATGCGCCGGCTCGGTCGCGTGGCCCACCGGATCGTCTGGGTCAATCCGCGGGCGGCGGCGCCTGGGTTCGAGCCGCTCGTGGGTTCGATGGCGGCGGCCTTACCCCATTGCGACCACTTCTTGTCTGGCCACTCCGCCCGGGCGATGGGTGACGTCTTGGAAGCGATTCGCAGCGAAGGTTGAGCACAGATTCACCGGGTGTGGGAACCACATCAGCGCGAGCAACGTCAGAATCGACCATGACCGTTCGTTTTTCCTTCGTCGCCCTCGCTTTCGTTTGTGTACTGGCGTCTGCCTGTGGCTCCGATTCGAGCGTGGTCGAAGCGGGCGCAGGCACAGCGTCTGCTGAGACAACAGGAACATCAGGAACCGTCGAGCCCGTGCTGACCGGCGGCCCCGTCCTGGCTTCGACTGCTCTCTCGGTTGATCATGGGTGCGGGTTCGGCTTCGCAAAGGGGTCTGTCGATCAGACGATCAGCATGGTGGTGTTCTTCACCGGCGACTGGACCGAAACGGGTCCATCGCTCGACGAGTCGATCGAACTCGGACCAGGTTCGGCGTGGTCTGCGCAGATCAGCGTTGGTGAGAATCTGTTCGCGAACTGGTGCGATGACGTGATCGAAGAAGACGAACCGACCCCTCGGATCGACCAGGAGTTCCAGATCACGCAGGGCACGCTGGTCGGTTCGGTCGACAACGGCGTTGCGTCAGCAACGCTCACCAATGTGGTTGCGGTTCCGGTCGGCGACGGTGACATCGTCGAGTGGGCCGAGGTCGAGCTCCGCAACGAGGCCTGGGGTTTCTTCGCCGGGTGAAGCGATTCGGTTGGTCCGAGCTTGACCGGGACTGGGCTGGTCGCCCACCATGCCGCCATGACAGATCGTCCCTTCAAGGTTCTCGGACTTCAGCAGATCGCTATCGGCGCCCTCGACAAGGGAGCGCTCAGCGGCCTCTGGACTGGTTTGTTCGGCGTCGAGAAGGTCAGCGACTACCAGTCGGAAAATGAGAACGTCGACGAGGACATCCTTCGTCTTGGCCAAGGCGTCCATGCGGTCGAGATTGACCTGATGCAGCCGCTCGACCCCGAGCGTTCCCCCAAGGTGCACGTGCCGACGCTCAATCACGTCGGCCTCTGGATCGACGACTTGCCGGCATGTGTCGAGTGGTTGACCGACCAGGGCATGCGCTTCACTCCTGGTGGGATCCGCAAGGGAGCGGCTGGCTACGACGTCTGCTTCTTGCACCCGAAGGGCAACGACGACGCCCCCCGCAGCGGCGAGGGCGTGCTGATCGAGCTGGTCCAAGCCCCTGACGACGTCATCGCCGCCCTCTCCTAACGTTCGCATCCTGTTCTGGCATGCCCTAGCGCTCACAATCGGGCCCTACGGCGGCCAGAACGATGGGTCAGAAGAGGTCGTCGTTGGTGGTGATGGTGATGCGATTGCCCTCATCGCCGAGCTCGCGCAAGAAGTCGACGAGTGCCTTGCGGCGTCGAGTATCCAGGCCAGCGCTCGGGTCGATCAGGACCAGTTCGCGGAACGGCTGACCGAAAACCATCACGAGGCCGGCGGCCTGGAGTTCGCCCCTGCTGAACGGCCACGGCTCTCGGGGCAGCAGCGACTCGGCCTCGAGCACGTTGATGGCGAAGTCGGCGAGTTCAGTGGGCTCGTCGATCCCTCCTGCAACGGCGGCGGCGACGATCTGTTGTTCCAGCGGGACCTTGCCGTCGAGCACCGGGGGAGAGGGAAGCAGCACAACGCCTGGCTCGTCAGCGCGAGCCAGCACGGTATCGAGCTCGGACATCGGGTGAACCTGCAGCATCAGGCGGAGCGTAGGCACAGCGGCCGAGGGAACAGCGGTCGAGGGAACAGCGGTCGAGGGAACAGCGGTCGAGGGAACAGCGCCCGCAAACCCGCTCCACGCCGTTACTATGCCGAGTCGCTGTTCGGCCCGGTCACCGGATCGAGCGGCTGGGCCTCAGGTCCCAACCGGTCACGAATGCTCGTACCGGCACGATCCTCACGAAAGCGCATGACTCATGACCAAAGCAGCAGCCAATCTTCCTCCCAAGGCAGACACGATCGCCAAGCACGCCAAGGGCGAAGCCGATACCGGTTCTCCTGAAGTTCAGATCGCGCTTCTCTCCGACCGGATCAACCACTTGACCACCCACCTCAAGATGCACAAGAAAGACCACCACAGCCGTCGTGGTCTGCTCATGCTCGTGGGTCGTCGTCGCCGTCTCCTCGACTACCTCGCAGGCATCGACATCGAGCGCTACCGCTCGATCCGCGACGAACTCGGCCTGCGCCGCTAACTCGTTCGCATCAAGAACTGGCCATCTGCCACCGTCATCCGTTGCTCTGGCAACAGATGACGGTGGCAGTTGTCGTTTTGGTGGCGGGGAAACCATTGGGCCGGACGACTCATGCATGCACGTGTTCTGCCGATCATTCCTCTATCCTCCAAGGAGCCGTGCGAAACGTTCGTACGAGCGGCAGCTCAGCTGCCAGTTTTCAACTCCTCGCACTCGCACCTCGAATTGCCCTTGCCGCCCTACCAGCGGCAGAGCATCTCCTCGATGGTGACGGGCCGAGCGTACGTCTGAGCGTCTCCCTCTGTATTGCAAAGTCTTGGGAGATGTGACAGCAGCGAGTGGTTGCAATCTGGGATCTGGTCTGCCAATTGCCCGGCGAACGTCGCTTGGCAGACAATTCAAAAAGGAGATTCCATGACGGAAGCTTTTTCCGTGCAGGGCACTGTCACCTCGGGTGACGGTCCTGACATGATCCTCGAGACTGGCAAACTTGCTGGCCTCGCCAGCGGTGCCGTGACCGCCCAAATGGGCGACACGATGGTCCTCGTCGCTGCCACCGGTGCCAAGCACGTGCGTGACGGCATCGATTTCTTCCCCCTCACCGTCGATGTCGAAGAGCGTTCCTACGCTGCGGGCAAGATCCCCGGCTCGTTCTTCCGCCGTGAAGGCCGTGCGTCTGACGCCGCAACCCTCACCTGTCGCCTCATCGATCGGCCGCTGCGCCCGTCGTTCCCCAGCGACTTCCGCAACGAGACCCACGTTGTGGTCACCGTTCTTTCCGCTGATCAGCGCAACCCGCACGACGTACTCGCCATCAACGCCGCATCCGCAGCGCTCATGGTGTCCGACGTGCCGTTCGACGGCCCGATCGGCGCCGTTCGTCTTGCCTTCACCACCGATGGCGAGTGGCTTCCCCACCCCACGTACCAAGAAGGCGACGCAAGTGTCTTCGAAGTCGTCGTTGCCGGGCGTCAGCTCGACGACGGCAACGTCGCTGTGATGATGGTCGAGGCCGGCGGCACCGAGAACTCGTGGAACTACTACGAGAATGGCGCCCCCAAGGTCGACGAGACCGCACTGGCCCAGGGCCTCCTGGAATCCGAGCAGTACATCAAGGAAGCCATTGCGCTCCAGCTCGAACTGGTCGAGAAGTCCGGCGGACGCAAGGCGTTCATGGACTACCCCAAGCAGGCCGACTACACCGATGCCCAGATGGACGCCGTCAAGAAGGCCGGCGAAGCCAAGATGATCGAGGTCATGTCGATTGCCGACAAGGCCGAGCGTGGAGACGCTGAAGGCGCCCTTCGCGACGAAGTCCTGGCTGCGGTCAGCGCCGAGCTCGGCGACGACGCTTCGGAGAAGCAGCTCAAGGCTGCGTTCCGCAGCATGAGCAAGGCTGTTGTCCGCAAGCGCATCGTCGAAGACGGCGCTCGCATCGACGGCCGTGGTCCGACCGACCTCCGTCCGCTCTCCTCTGAGATCGGCGTCATCCCGAAGGTGCACGGCTCCGGCCTGTTCCAGCGTGGTGAGACCCAGGTCCTCAACATCACGACCCTCGGCATGAAGCGCATGGATCAGATGATCGATGGCATCGATCCCACCGATCGCAAGCGCTACATGCACCACTACAACTTCCCGCCGTTCTCCACCGGAGAAACCGGCTTCATGCGTGGCCCGAAGCGTCGTGAGATTGGCCACGGCCTCCTCGCTGAGCGTGCACTCGTGCCCGTGATTCCGTCGCTCGAAGAGTGGCCGTACACGCTTCGTTGCGTGTCTGAGGTGCTCAGCTCGAATGGCTCCACCTCGATGGCTTCGGTCTGTGGCTCCAGCCTTTCGCTGATGGACGCCGGTGTGCCGATCAAGGCTCCGGTCGCCGGTATCGCCATGGGCCTCGTCTACGCCGAGGGCAAGTACACCACCCTGACCGACATCCTCGGCGCCGAAGATGCCTTCGGCGACATGGACTTCAAGGTCGCTGGAACGTCTGAGTTCGTCACCGCCCTTCAGCTCGACACCAAGATCGACGGCATCCCGTCCGACGTCTTGGCCGCCGCCCTGAACCAGGCCAAGGAAGCCCGTCTCGCCATCCTCGAAGTCATGAACGCAGCCATTGCTGCTCCTCGTGACGACGTGCGTGAAGGCGCCCCGAAGATCATCAGCTTCGAGATCCCGATCGACAAGATCGGCGAGGTGATTGGACCAAAGGGCAAGGTCATCAACTCCATCCAGGCCGAGACCGGCGCCGACATCAGTGTCGACGACGACGGTGTGGTTGGACTCGTGAGCATCTCCTCCTCCGACAGCGTCATCGTCGAAGAGGCCGAGCGTCAAATCCGTCTGATCCTTGATCCGCCCACGGCTGAAGTTGGCGCCACCTACCCGGGCAAGGTCGTGAACATCACCAAGTTCGGTGCGTTCGTGAACATTCTTCCCGGCCGTGACGGCCTGCTGCACATCTCCAAGATCGGTGGCGGCAAGCGCATCGACAAGGTCGAAGACGTGCTCGAACTCGGTCAAGCCATTGACGTTGTTGTCGAAGACATCGACCCCAACGGCAAGGTCTCCCTCGGACTCGGCCGAGATGCCCCCGAGGTCAAGGAAAGCGCCGCCAGTGCCAGCAGCTCGAGCTCCGGTGGTGGCAGCAAGCGCGAGTCCGCTCCCAAGGCTGCCAAGGCCGAGGAAGCACCAGCAGCTGACGATGCCGTCAGCATGAGTTTCGACGAGGGTGATGCCCTCGACGGCTTCGGAGACCTCGGTCCTGAAGGCGCAGCGGTTCCGACCGAAGAAGACCGTGGTGGCCGTGGCCGCCGCGGTGGCGGTGGCGGTGGACGCGGTCGAGGCCGCGGTCGCTGATCTGCTGTGTTCGGCTGACGCCGAATCGGCGTCGCCGATCTGACGTGAGACGGTGGAGCTTGTCTCCTCCGTCGACAAGCAAAATGGATTGAGCAAGAGCCCTGGCTTCGGTCGGGGCTCTTGTCGTTGCAGGGGGTCTCTTGTCGTTCTAGGGGCAAGTGACCATTCACCATCCGCCATTTGTCTTGCGTGTCGACGGAGGAGACAGGCCCCGGGCGGCTGGATCAGATCGGCGGAGCCGGGGAGGCGACAGCCGAACAAAGCCAGCACAGCTAGTCTGCCGACATGACTCGCGTTGGTGTGTTCGGTGCTGGTGGTCGGATGGGGATGGCGGTGTGTCATGCCGTTCACACTGATCCCGAGCTCGAACTGGTTGCCGCCGTCGACCCGCACTACTCCGGCATCGACATCTGTGAAGTCACCGGTATCAGCGGCTGCAATTTCGAAGTCAGCTCTGATGTGGCGAGCTTCGTCCACGACGAGGTCGACGTTGCGATCGATTTCACTCACCTGGATGCAGCTCGAGCCAATCTCGAATTCTGCGCTGCGAATGGCATCCATGATGTGGTCGGCACATCGGGTTTCACCGAGCAGGACTTCGCCTCGATCGCAGAGATGTTCACCTCGTCGAACTGTTTGATCGCCCCGAACTTCGCCATCGGAGCGGTGCTGATGATGCGCTTTGCCGAGTTGGCGGCTCCATATTTCGAGACCGCCGAGATCATCGAGTTGCATCATGACAACAAGGTCGACGCTCCGAGCGGTACCGCTTTGAGCACGGTCGAACGGATGGCGGCAGCATCGTCGGACTGGGCCGAGGATCCGACCGAGGCCGAGATCATCGCAAACGCTCGCGGCGCTGAGGGCCCCGCCGGCATCCGCGTGCACTCTGTGCGGATGCGAGGGATGGTGGCCCACCAAGAGGTCATGCTCGGAACTGCTGGCCAGACACTTTCCATTCGCCACGACTCCTATGACCGATCGAGCTTCATGCCGGGAGTCGTGCTTGCAGCCAAACGTATCGGTGGGCTTGCTGGCCTCACGGTCGGTCTCGATGCGGTGCTCGGGATCTGAGCAGGTGAGCGAGTCATCCGGCGGCTCTGCACGCGAGGAACCACCACCGCAGACTGCGGCGCAGGATGCTGCCGTGCCGTCAGCGCAGAGGCCGGCCGCGCCGCAGCACAGGCTCGATCCGGCGACGACCGAGTTGGTGCTTCGGCGCGCGTTCGAGCTGGCACGCGTCGAGCCCGAAAAGGACCTGGTGTTCAGTCGCTCGACTCTGGCTGAGATCGCGGCCGAGGTCGACCTCCCCGTGCAGGCCGTCGCTACTGCCCTTGCCGAACGGATGGCCGACGCCAGCGAGGTCGATTCGTTTCTCGATCGTCTCATCGGCCCTGACCGGATCTCTGTACATCGGTCGTCCACAGCCACCGAGGCCGAAATGCGTGATCGGGCAGTCCGTCTTCTCGAAGTCGGTCACGGCATGCGGCCGCGGGTGCAGCACGACGGCGTCGTCGTCGCAGCGAAGCGCAACGACGTCGTTGGCAAGCTCGCCCGCACGGTGCGCGATGCGCAGGGCATTGGCCAGCTCGGCAAGCTGCGTCGGGTCGAGGTGGCAGCAGTTGACGTCGGTGACGAGCCGGGTGCCCTGGTGCTCAGCGCCGACATCGGCGACCGTCGTAACGCAGCGATCGCTGGCGGCGCTGCTGTCGGGGTCGCCGGTGGCGCTGTCGTCGCAGGTGCTGCGGTCGTGCTCAGTCCATTCCTCGTTCTTGCTGCGCCCGTGGCGCTCGGGGCCGGCCTCATCACCAGCCGAGTCGTGCACGGCTCAGCGCAGCGAGAGACCGAGGAGTCGCTCGAACGAGCGGCGGATGCGCTGGTGCGGGGTGAAGAACCCGACGGAATGATCAGCCGAGGTGCCAAGAAGGCGCTCGAGTCGTTGCGTCGTAGAAAGCGTTGATCAGCGGGAACTGCAACGCTCTCGCCGACGTCAGAGCCCTACATGAAACGCCTTCTCGGAACTGCAGTCATTCTCTCCACCCTTGTCCTCGCCGCATGCGGAAGCGATGCCACTCAAGCGGGGGATGCCGCAACGGCGAGTTCCTCGGTCACTTCGGTCGATTCGACAAGTCCTGCCCTGCTGCGCCTCTGGATCCAGCCCGACACCGTTGAGTGCATTGGTGAGGCCGTCCAGCAATGCATGCAGGTTTCTGAAGCCGAGGACGGTGCGTACCTGAACTTCTACGACGCCATCGAAGGCTTCACCTTCGAGGCGGGAACGAGCTACGTGATCGACGTCGAGATCACGACGGTCGAGGACCCGCCGGCCGACGGTTCCTCGCTCGCCTATCGGTTGGTCGAGATCGTCGAGTCGTCGAACTGATCAGGTTGGGTCGGCGTCGCCCTCGGCCGGCTCGGATCCGCCGGGGTTTCGCTCGAGGTCGATGAGGGCCTTGACCTCGGAATCCTCGCCGCTGAACTCTTTCTTGATCGTCCAGCCGATGAGGATGGCGGAGACGATGAAGATCGGAATGCGGTACTCGGTGATCCATCCTGTGGCCGAGCTCAACTGGCTACCGAAGATGTTTCCGAACTGACGGATGAGAAGCAGACGCATTGCGGTGCCGAAGGCATTGAGGGCCACGAACATGCCGACGCCGATACCACTTGCTCCTGCCATCATGCAGATGACGTTGTTGGGAAACAAGATGATCAACGGGGCGGCGTAGCGGCGGAACCCGCCGGTGGCTTCATCCATGAGCGGTCCGTAGGTGCGGCTGCGGCGTTTCATCCACGCCAGCGCCCGGTCGCCGTACCAGAACCCGAGTAGGTAACTCCACGGATCGAAGAAGACAAGGCGAAGAAACCCGACGACGAAGAACGGGAAGAAGTCGAGATTGATGCTGGCGAGGGCGAGATTGCGGTCTCGGGGGCTCAGTGCGATCAGCGCAAGGTCATTCTCGTTGACGAGGAACGACAGGAAGAGGTCGCCGATCCAGCCAGCAGCGACGTTGACCAGCGCCAAACCGATGACGATGCGGGCGATCCACTTGTTCGGCGGCTTACCTCGCTCCAATCGCATCGCCAGAGTCTGGCAGCTTCGTTCTCAGCTTCCCCACCAGTAGGCGATCAGTCGCGGACCCAGTTGCCGTGGAAGCCGGTGGGGACTCGCTGGGGGAGAGCGATCGTGGCGACGGCGGGAGCGGCGAAGTCGTCGGCGGCGATCACGTGGAGCTCGGCGCTCTCGTTCGGGAGATCGTGGACGATGGTGAGGATCCAGCCGTCATCTTCTGCTGTGCTGCCTTCTCGAGGAACGAAGATCGGCTCGGCGCCGCCACGCCCGGGACCGAAGTTGTGCTCGATGACGGCTCCGGTGCTGACGTCGGTCTTGCAGATCGGGCCATGGAGTACCGGGCTCGCGTAGTCCACCATCGCGGTGTAACCGAAGCGGTGGGGCTTGAGGCCAACACGCGGATCGTGGCGAGGGAACTCGTGGGGACGATCGTCGATGCGCTCTTCCCGAACGGCCCGGGTCGACGGGTTGACGGTCCACCGATCGAGTGTGGGCGGAGCGTCGAGCGAGAACGGACCGAGCAGATCGAGATCGAACAGCTTCTCGTAGCGGCAGAAATCGATCACGACGTTGCCGTCTGCATCGTCGTACGCGTTCAGCGGGTGGAAGGTGAAGCACGGCGCAACGTCACACCAGAGAATCGAAGAGGCGTCGGTGGCAGCGCGGGGGAGGAGGCCGACCCGCGCCGGGTGCTCCGGGTTCCAACCCAGAGGAATCGAGTAGCCCTCGGTCAGCATGTCCATGCGAAGGGTCACAGGCAGGTCGAACACGACCACCCAGTTCTCGGTGATGGAGATGTCGTGCACCATGGGCATGTCGGCGATGGGGATGTCGATGGTTTTGGTGACCAAACCGTCTCGGCCAACAACGACGTACTGGAGATGATCCATGAGGTCAGGCCAGCAGTAGGTCATGGCGTGGAGTTCGCCGGTTGCTGGGTCGTATTTCGGATGAGCACTGAATCCGTTGGCGAGCGTGCCACCGAAGTCGCTTCGGCCGATGGTTTCGAGCTCGTAGGTGAGCTCGGTCGGGGTGGTCCCACCCTCGACCATCGCGTAGGTCTTGCCGGCAAAGCCGCCGACATTGGTGTTTGGGCCGAACGCCGTGCGCCCTCCATTCGAGGGCCCAGTCGGTGGTTCCTCGCCGAGATGACCAGCGACGTTGTCGGAACGGACCCAACGGTTCCGGTACCAATCGGCCTTGCCCTCACCGAGCCGAATGCCGTGGACCATGCCATCACCGACGAACCAATGGTGACGCAGCGGGTTGTCGACCTCGCCGATCGGGTTCGGGCCGTTCCGGAGCCAGCGCCCATTCAAGTCGCTGGGGAGCGCACCGGTGACCGGCAGATCAAACGCGGTGACTTCTTCAGTCACCGGCGCATGCACGCCTTCGAGATAGGGGTTGGTGACGGGCTCGGTTGCGGTCATGAGATCTCCAGCGATGCAGTTGGAAGCTTCGTGGCGAAGCGGTCAGCGGTTGGTTGACAGGTGTTAACCGCGACCATACGCAGGAGGTGTACACGCGTCAACCTATAGTTGATGAAGTGACGGAGAAGGTGCCCACGAAGCAGCGACTCTTGGCTGCAGCAGTCGAGCTCATGGCCGCACACGGCTCGATCGAGTCGGTCAGTCTGCGGGCTGTTGCTGGCGCTGCGGGGGTGAGCCCGACGGCGGTGTATCGACACTTCGCCGACCGTGACGCGCTGATTCTGGAATCGCTCGAGTGGGCGTGGATGGAATTCGATCGGGCACTGAGCGAAGCCAGCGCTGGAACCACGGATCCTCACGAACGTCTGCGCCGTCAAGGGCACGCGTACATCGACGTTGCCCTTGCTCGCACTGGTGTCTACACGGTCCTGTTCGGTCATCGAGATGCCGCTGCTGGCACTCAAACCGACGTCGGTCTCGAGGTCTTCGACAACATGGTCGACGTCGTTGGCGCTGTCTTGGCAGCGAACGGGGACCGGCGCCAGCGATTCGAGGTCGCCACGCATCTCTTCACATCGATTCACGGCATCGCCCACCTTCGTTCGGTACTCCCCACCTTCCCGTGGCCCGAACTCGACCAGCAGCTCGACGAGCTCCTGCAACAGCTGGGTCTCGGGCGGCCTGGCTGATCGGCCGGTGTGAGTTCGGCGACTGGCAACGGGTACCGTTCTGCATCGTGGACGTCATCGAGGAACGCACGCCAGGCAAAGGTGAAGTCGGCGAGATCATCGAAACGCGACGTCGTCATTACACCGGCCCTGGGGATTGGGCGTTTGTTCGGTCGCCGAAGTGGATCCTCTCGCACCTCTTTGCGCTCAGCCTGATCGTCGCCTTCATCATCGCTGGCTTCTGGCAGCTCGGTCGGCTGGGCGATCGCCAGGATTCCAACGAACGAATCGAGAATCGGGCACTGCAAGCGCCGATCCCGCTGGCCGACGTTCTCGCCCCAACCAATGGCCTCTCGCCTGAAGCGCGCGGCGAAGCGCTGGACTTCACTGCCGTCTCAGTCACCGGTCGTTTCGTTGTTTCTGAGCTGACGCGAGTGGCGAACCGCTCGCAGGACGGCCGTGGAGGCGACTGGTCGGTTGCGTTGTTCGAGGCCGCTGATGGTCAGTTGCTCGTGGTCAATCGCGGCTTCATGTTGCGGTCGGAAATCGCAGCTGAGGCTCCTGAAGGCGACGTCACCGTCGAGGGGTTCCTGCGCCGATCTCGTACCAAGGGTTGGATCGGTGGAGATGACAATCCCGAGGCGGAGCGGATGCCTCGCCTCAACATCGACGAGGTGATCGTGCGGGCCGAAGCCGCTGGCGTCGTCGCCAGCGGTCGCACGGTCGATCTGTGGCTGCAGTTGGACTTGGTCGACGGTGCTGCTCCCGATATGGCCAATGAGGCGGGCTCTGTCGTTGAAGCGGTCTCGGTTCCTCGCCCCGTGCCACTCGATGATCTGGGCGAAGGCGATCACTTCAGCTACGCCGTCCAGTGGTTCTCGATGGCAGCCCTGAGCGTCCTCATCTACGGATTGATGCTGCGCCGGATCGCCAAACGCTGAGCGACCGGTTCGCCAAAAGGCTTCGAAACAACCGCCGGGGAGCCGCCGCCGCTACGATCTCGTCTCGATGTCTGACACTTCTTCACCTGCGCTTCTGTCCCTTCACGGACTTCGGCTCAAGGGCTTTGCCGAAGCCTCGGTCGTGGCCGAATTGTTCAGCCTCGACGAAGCGGTCGTTACCGCCGAGCTCGAACAGGCGGCAACCTTTGACTTTGCGATGTTCCGCGACGGCCGTCGCACCGGTTGGGCCCTCAAGCCCGCCGGGCGAGCCGAGAATGAACGCCTTCTCGCCGCAGAGCTCGATGCCAGTGGACATCGAGACGTCGTTCAGGCCGCCTACGAGCGCTTCTTGGCCCTCAACGGCACGATGCTCGCTGTCTGTACCCGATGGCAGGTCAAGGACCAAGCGGCCCAAGAACTCAACGACCACTCCGATGCCAACTATGACGCCGCCGTGTTGGCTGAGCTCCAAGGCCTCGACGACGGCGTGCAGCCGATCTGTGCCGAACTGGCCTCGCTGTTCGATCGCTTTGGCGTGTACGCGCCCCGTTTCGTGCTTGCTCTCGAGAAGCTGGCGGGTGGCGAACTCGAGTGGTTCACCAAGCCGGTGATGGAGAGCTATCACACCGTGTGGTTCGAACTGCACGAGGACCTCCTTGCGTCGCTCGGTATCAACCGAGCCGACGAAAAGGCTCACTGATGTCCAGCGCTTCTTCACCCCGATTCGGGCGGGTTCTCACCGCCATGGTCACCCCATTCAAGGCTGATGAGAGTGTCGATTTCGAGGCAGCTCAGGCGCTCGCCAAGCATCTGGTCGCCAACGGCAACGACGGTGTCGTTGTCGCCGGAACCACGGGTGAATCCGCAACGCTGACTCACGCCGAACAAGGCGAATTGATCGCAGCGGTTCGTGAAGCCATTCCCGACCACCAGTTGGTGGCCGGTGCCGGCAGCAACGACACCAAGGCGGCCATCGATCTCACCGAGAAGGCCACGGCCGCTGGCGCAGACGGCATCTTGTCAGTCACGCCGTATTACAACCGACCGTCACAGGCCGGCATCGACGCCCACTTCCGGGCCGTCGCCGCCGCCACGGACTTGCCGGTCGTGCTCTATGACATCCCGGTCCGATCCGGGCGCAAAATCGCCACGCAAACGCTGATCGACCTGTTCCAGATCGACAACATCGTGGCTCTGAAGGATGCGGCAGGCGAGGTCGATTCGACCGCTCTGCTGCTGGCTGAGGTCGGCGACGCCGTCGATTGCTACTCAGGCGAAGACAAGCTCACGTTGCCGCTGCTGTCGATCGGAGCGTGCGGCGTGATTGGTGTTGCCACCCACTGGTGTGGCCAAGAAATGTCCGAGATGATCAACGCCTACGTCGACGGTGACGTGGTCGGAGCCCAAAAGAGGAATGCCGCCATGATCCCGTCCTACAACTTCGAATCCGGCGACGACGCCCCCAACCCGGTTCCGACCAAGGCCTTGATGCCGTTGCTCGGTGTTCAGGTCGGCCCGTGCCGTCCGCCCATGGGCTTCGCCCCCGCTGACCTCACCGATCGGGCTCGCATGATCTTGACCGAACTCGGACGGTCCCTCTGATGGCCGCTGACGTACGCGTTGTCTTCCTCGGTGGTCTGGGCGAGATCGGGCGCAACTGCGCAGCGGTCGAGGTCGACAACCGCATCATGCTCATCGACTGCGGGCTCATGTTCCCCGATGACGACATGGCTGGCATCGACCTGGTTCTGCCCGACTTCACCTGGCTGCGTGAGAATCGTGACCGAGTCGAGGGCGTGGTGTGCACTCACGGCCACGAAGATCACATCGGTGCGCTGAGCCACCTGCTCAGCGAGATGCCGCTGAAGATCATTGGCTCGCCGCTCACCATTGGTTTGGCCAAGAACCGCATCAACGAGCGCGGTGTCAACAAGCAGGCCAGCTTCATCGAGGTGAGCGACGGCGATCGCATCCAGGTCGGCCCGTTCGATCTCGAGTTCTTCCCGGTCACCCACTCGGTGCCGCACGGTTTCGCCACGGCGTTCCACACCCCGCAGGGTGTCATCCTGCACTCCGGTGACTTCAAGCTCGACATGACTCCCGTCGATGGTCGCTTGACCGACCTCGCCGCCATCGGCCACCTCGCCAAGGACGACGGCATCCGTCTGTTCCTCTGCGACAGTACCAATGCTGACAGCGCTGGCTTCTCTGCCTCGGAGACCTCCATCGGTAGCTCGATCAATGATCTGTTCCTTCAGCGCCCCGATCAGCGCATCATCGTCGCCTCGTTCGCCAGCCACATCCACCGGGTGCAGCAAGTGGCGAACGCAGCGATCGCCGCTGGCCGCAAGGTCGCCACGCTCGGTCGCTCGATGAACAACAACGTGAACTTGGCCCGACAGATGGGCCTGCTCACCATTCCCGACACCTCGCTCATCAAGATCGAAGAGATCGACAACTACAAAGACTCCGAGATCTGCATCGTCTCGACCGGTTCGCAGGGCGAGCCCATGGCAGCGCTGGCTCGCATGGCCTCGGGCGACAACCGATTCCTCACGATTCGCGAGGGTGACACGGTGATCCTGTCGTCGCACCCGATCCCCGGCAATGAAACCGGCGTGTCCAAGGTGATCGATGGCCTACTGCGCAAGGGCGCCGAGGTCATTCACTCGGGCACCCACAACGTGCATGCGACCGGCCACGCCAAGGCGGAGGAGCTCCGGGTCATGCACTCGATCGTGCAGCCCGAGTGGTTCGTGCCGGTTCACGGCGAGTACAGCCACATGACCACCCACGCCAAGATCGCGGCCAAGATGGGCACGGCACCCGACAAGATCCTCATTTGCCAGGACGGCCAGTCTGTCGTGCTCAGCGACAAGGGCCTCGAGCGGGGCGACGACGTGCCTGCCGAGTACATCTACGTCCACGGCAACATGGGCGATCTCGATGAAAGCGTGCTGATCGAACGGCGCATTCTCGGCACCGAAGGGTTTGTTTCCGCGGTGATCAGCATTGGCATCAACGGCCCCAAGGCCACGATGCTTCGTGAGCCCGAAATCATCACCCGTGGTTGGGTGCATGGCTCCGAGGGCGACGAACTCCGCAAAGCAGCGATGCACGCCGTGCGCGACGCCGTCGAAGACAGCCTGGGCAAGGGTAACTTCACGCGCCAAGAGATCGAGCGAGTCACCCGTCGCACGCTTGGGCGTTTCGTCAGCAACAAGACGCGCCTGCGCCCGATCATCGTGCCGGTGATCCTCGGAGCCCACGAAGGCGACGAGCGCTAAAACTACTGGGGTCAGGTCCCCCCAAGCACAACTCCCCATCGAAACCAACTGGCCTACATGATCGTCAAAGTTGTGCTTGGGGGGACCTGACCCCTGTACTCATTTTTCGGTGTTCACCACTCGCAGCGAAAGCTCCGCTACGCTCTGCGGCACTGTGGCTACAACGAATCGGACCTCACGGACCGGTCGAGGGGCAGCTACGGGTGGACGATCTGGACCACGCCCTTCAAAGGCGAGCGTGGCAAAGAAACGCGCCCAAAATGCTCGGGAAGCGAAGGGCATTGCCCTCATTGCACTCGGACTCCTCCTCGGCCTCGCTCTCTACACCGGTGCGACGGGGGTGATCGGTCGTCTGCTTGCATCGGGCACGGGGGCGTTCGTGGGACGAGCGCGCTACCTGCTGCCGCTGCTCACGATCTTCGCCGGTTGGCGCATGCTGCGCTCGACCCCCAAGAAGAAGACCGAGTATCGACCGCGTATTGAAGTCGCCGCATTCGGCTTCGCCATGGTGGCGGCCTTCTCCGTGCTCGACATGGTTGGTGGCCGGCCTGGTTGGGGCTCATCGAGTGACTTCTTGTCACGCGCTGGTGGCTGGTTCGGTGTTGCAACCGGGGGCAGTATCGAGCGCTACTTCGGTTACTGGGGCCAGCTGATCGTGACCATTGCCATGGCACTCATTGCTGTGGTTCTGCTGACGAGCCTGTCGACCGTCCCGATGGCTGATTTCCTCGCCGAGACCGGCTTCCGCATTCGTGAACGGTTCGTGCTGTGGCGCGAGCAGATGTCGCAGAAGTCGACCGAAGAGGTCGTGCCGAAGAAGGCCAAGAAGTCGGCCGAATCCCAGCCGACCATGTTCGACCTCGAGCATCCGTCTGAACCGGCGGCTTCCGCTGCGGCGGAACCCTTCGATCACGAGACGTACATCGATCTTCGTGACGGCGACGCGCCGGTGGATGATGCCACGGCCTTCGTCATGCCGGCCGACGCTCCAAGCGCCGAGGTCCTTGAGGGCGTCGAACCGGTTGAACATGCACCGCCGTTCATCGAGATCCCCGAGGTCGTCTCGGTCTCGGCTCATGCGGCGCTGCGACCGATGGCCCCCAAGGGTGATTGGGTCCTGCCCGACATGAACATCCTCTCGCAGAGCGAGGGGCAAGACGTCGACCGCGCATCGGTCGAGCGCACCGGTCGTCAACTCGAGCATGCACTCGCCGAGCATGGTGTGGAGACTCGCCTCGTCGGTGTTGTGGTTGGTCCCACCGTCAGCCGCTTCGAGCTCGAGCTCGGCCCTGGCGTGAAGGTGAACCGCGTCACCAGCCTGCACAAGGACATTGCCTACGCAATGGCCACCCCAGACGTTCGCATCCTTGCTCCGATTCCCGGCAAGCAGGCCATTGGTGTCGAAGTGCCGAACGTTCGTCGCCAGATGATCACCGTGGGCGATCTCCTCTTCTCTGAAGAAGCGGCAAACGCCACTCATCCGCTCGAGGTCTCTCTCGGCCGTGACATCACCGGCAAGACGATCATGGCCAACCTGGCCAAGATGCCTCACCTTCTCGTCGCCGGCCAGACCGGTTCGGGTAAGTCCAGCTGCATCAACTCGATGCTGACCTCGATCCTCATGCGCTCGACGCCGGAAGAGGTTCGCCTCATCCTCGTCGACCCGAAGCGGGTCGAGCTCACTCAGTACGAGGGGCTTCCACACCTTCTCACCGAAGTCGTCACCGATCCCAAGAAGGCGGCCAATGCACTGGCCTGGGGTGTGCGCGAGATGGAGCGTCGCTATGACCTCCTCAGCGATGTCGGCGTGCGTGACCTCGATGGCTACAACAAAGGCGTCGAGGAGAGTAAGTTCCCGCCGGTTCCCACTGCGGACGGCGAGAAGGAACGCGAGAAGCTCAGCTACATCGTCATCATTCTCGACGAGCTCGCCGACCTGATGATGGTTGCCGCTCGCGACGTCGAAGAGTCGATCTGCCGCATTGCCCAAAAGGCCCGTGCGGTGGGCATCCACCTCGTGATCGCCACACAGCGCCCCAGCACGAACGTGATCACTGGCCTCATCAAAGCCAACGTTCCGGCCCGTCTTGCGTTCGCCGTGTCGAGCCTCACCGACTCTCGCGTCGTGCTCGACCAGCAGGGTGCCGAGCGTCTCGTTGGCCGAGGCGATGGCCTGTTGCTCGATGGTTCCACCAGCACCGCCACTCGATTCCAGGGTGCTTGGGTCACTGAGGAAGAAGTCGAGACCATCGTCGACTTCTGGAAGAAGCAATCACCCGAGGTCGTCTACGACTCCCGTGTGCTCGGCGAAGAAGTGTCCGAAGCAGCGGCCGCAATTCCCGGTGGCACGACGGGGGACGAAGACGATGATGACCTGGTCATGCAGGCCATGGAACTCATCGTTCGCTCCCAGCTTGGGTCGACCTCGATGTTGCAGCGCAAGTTGCGGGTCGGTTTCGCTCGCGCCGGACGCTTGATGGACATCCTCGAAGAGCGCGGCGTGGTTGGACCGTCGATCGGATCGAAGGCGCGTGATGTGTTGATGACTGCCGATGATCTGGACGCAGGGCGCTGGCCAGCAGCGATGCGTGGTGGTCCGCCGGTCGAGGTTGCGGCTCCCGTTCGCACACCGAAGTTCACGGCGCCTCCGATGTCGGTGCCTGAGCCGCAGCCGGAACTGTCTGAAGCAGCGCTTCGGTTGGCCAACGAGGACCACACGTCCATGATCGACCTCGGCTCGGCTGCCCCGACCAAGGCTGCCCCGACCAAGGCTGCCCCGACCAAGGCTGCTCCGATTGCGTCCGCCTCGGCGCCGAAGAGCGTGACCGCGAAGATCGCAGATTCGACGCCGGCTGTGACACCTCCGGCTGGTTCGATCTTCGATGACCTCGGCATTGCCCCGCCTCCAGGGGTACTCGCTTCCGATGATGATGATGATGATGATGACGTCGACGAGGATGCCTTTGATCCAGCATTGGCGCCACCTCCGGGATACCGCGCTCCCGAGTGATCGTCTGTCGTTCCGTGGCCGCCAACCCGTCGACGAAGGAATAGCCTCCCGTCATGCTCATCGCTGTTTACCTCGTCGTGGGTATCGCTCTGCTCGCGAAAGCCGCAGACCAATTTGTCGAAGGCGCAGCCCGCCTTGCGGTGATGTTGAAGATCTCGCCGATCGTGGTCGGCGCAGTCATCGTCGGCTTCGGTACCAGTGCACCCGAGATGGTGGTCAGTGGTATTGCCGCAACGGGCGGCGACGACGATCTGGGCATCGGCAACATCATTGGTTCCAACCTCGCGAACCTGTCACTGATCCTCGGTGCGGCGGCGTTGATCGTTCCCTTGACCATCGATTCCCGGGTCCTCAAGAAAGAGATGCCACTCGCCACCGGTGCCGTTGTCTTGTTTGCGGTGCTGGTGCAGGGTGGCATTTCGGTCACCGACGGCATCATCTTCTCCGTTGTGTTGGTGGCAGCGCTGACCTTCTTGTTGCTTGGTGGTGGCGAGGACGAAGCCATCGTCGGCGACGTCGAAGAATTGGCGGCGTCAGGAGAACACACGCTCGGCGGCGAAGCATTGCGAACCCTCATCGGCCTGATCGGCACGGTCGCTGGTGCCTGGCTGTTGGTCGAGGGCGCAACCACCTTGGCTTCCGACCTCGGTATCAACGAGGGATTTGTCGGAGTGACGCTGGTGGCCATTGGAACCTCGCTTCCCGAACTCGTCACAGCAATCGCTGCCGCTCGCAAGAATCAGACGGACCTGATCGTCGGCAATCTGCTGGGCAGCAACCTGTTCAACTCGTTGGCTGTTGGTGCCGTGGTTGCGTTCCTCGGTGATGGCCAGGTGAGTGATCCATCACTCACGGGCCTGGATCTGTGGTTCATGCTGGCGGTCTGCCTCTTGGGTGCCGCAGCGATGTTCACCCGAGCGGTCATCGAACGGGCCGAAGGCACGCTGTTGCTCGGAATCTTCATCGGCTTCCTCATCGCTACCTGGTGGGACGAGAGCCAAGAGACCGCCGAAGCCCTTGTCGGGTTCGTGCGATCGTTGGCCTGACGAGCCCAGGTGTGATGAGATCACCGGATGACCACCTCGCTCGATCACCTTGTCGTCGCTGGCACTGACCTGTCAGCCCTCGTAGCCTGGTGGGCAGCGCAGTCTGGCCAACACCCTGCGGCGGGCGGCTCGCACGTCGGCTTGGGCACGAAGAACGCACTTGTTGGACTTGGCTCGGCGTATCTCGAGTTGGTCGGCCCTGATCCAGCACAGGACGAACCTTCCCAGCCCCGGCCGTTCGGCATCGATGATCTGCCGGAGCAGTCGATTCGCTTCACGACATTCGCTCTCGGCGTGCGCGACATCGACGAAGCACTCGACACGATGCACTCGGTTGGTGTGACGTTCGGTCCGGCCTTTGCGATGTCGAGAGAGAAGCCGGATGGGTCGTTGTTGTCCTGGCGCCTGGCGACGCCCGCTGGCTACGACGGCGTGATGCCATTCCTGATCGAGTGGGGGCCGGGCACCGAACACCCATCCAACTCGTTGTCTGGCGGTTGTGAGGTGGTGTCCATCGGCGGACAGCATCCCGAAGGGGAACGGCTGGCCGAGGCGCTGGAAGCGATCGATGCACCTTGCACGATCGACGTTGATCCTCGCCCTGGTCTCAGCGCGGTCCTGAGCACCCCGAACGGCGAGGTGCAGCTGTGAGCGCCAGTCCATCGGTCGCAGCGCAGAACGTCCGTGAGATCGCGAGCGGGCTGCAGTTTCCAGAGGGCCCGATTGCGATGGCCGATGGTTCAGTGATCTTGGTCGAGATCAAGCGGGGCACGCTGAGCAGGGTTGCCGTCGACGGAGCGGTCGACGTGGTCGCCGATTGTGGTGGTGGACCAAACGGAGCCGCCATTGGGCCCGATGGCAAGGCCTGGATCTGCAACAACGGTGGGTTCGAGTGGCACGAGCGCAACGGCCTCACCCTTCCAGGGGATCAACCGGAGGACTACACCGGCGGGTCGATCCAGCGAGTCGATCTCGAGACGGGTGAGGTCGACACTGTCTATGAGAGCGTCGACGGCCATCGACTCTGCGGGCCCAACGATCTGGTGTTCGACGAGCAAGGCGGCTTCTGGTTCACCGACCACGGCAAGAATCGCTCGAGAGATCGAGACCGGGGCGGTCTGTACTACGCGCTTGCCGACGGTTCCGAAGTTCGAGAAGTCGTCCACCCTCTGCTTGCTCCGAACGGTGTTGGCCTGTCGCCTTCGGGTGATCGGTTGTATGTGGCTGAGACCTACGAGGGTCGGCTCTACGAATGGCACCTGTCGGGGCCGGGCGAGATCGAGAACTACTTCGGCAAGGAGCATCGTGGCACGGTGCTGGCCGACCCAGAGGGCGGACCGCTGTTCGATTCGTTGGCCGTTGATGGTGGCGGCAACATCTGCGTCGCCACGATTCGCAACGGCGGAATCACGGTGGTGTCGCCAGCAGGCAAGCACCATCATGTGGCCTTCGACGACCCCCTCACCACCAACATCTGTTTTGGCGGCGTCGATCGCTCGACGGCGTTCGTGACACTGTCAGCAACCGGACGACTGGTGGCGGCGGACTGGCCGATGCCCGGCCTCGAGCTGGCCTTCACTGGCTGATCCAACACGGGCTGACCGAGGCTGACGTCGCCGGTCCCGTATCCTGGCATCGTGCTGTCGACTCTGCTCTCCAACGCCGCTCGCTCGGGAGCTGTGCTGTTGATGTTCTTCGCCCTCATCACGGCGATGCCCGCAGAGGCTGGCGCCCACGGTGAGCTCGTTGCTTCTTCACCGACGCCGGGGGAGGACGTCGGCCGCGTCGTTCACATCGACCTCGTCTTCTCCACCCCCGTCTTCGATTGGTCCGTCACGGTGGATCGGCCCGATGGTGAGCCGCTGGAAGGCACCGCAGTCGAGAAAGCGGCCTCGTACCTCTCCTACGAAGTCGCACCCCTTGTCGACGAGGGTCAATACATCGTTCGTTACTCGGCGACCGACACCGATGGTGACTTGGTCGAGGGTGCGTACGCGTTCACGTTCCAAGAAGGTGCTCCTCAACCGACCGAGCTGCCGGTCGACTTGTCGGTGCTGATCCCCGATGAGGGCTGGCCATGGTGGAACTATGCGCTGCTGTTCATTGGTGTCGTCGTGATCGCTGTTTTGGCCGGACTGTTGGCCGAGAAGATTCGGCGGCTCCGGGCCATGGAAGCGGTGAGCTGAGAACTTCATTGGTTCGCCGCACCTAGAGTGGGGAGCTCATGTCCGCATCGCCGCGCACCTATTGGATAGAGACACTCGGGTGTCCGAAGAATCAAGTCGACTCCGACAAGCTGGTTGGCACCATGACTGCCGATGGCATGGAGCTTGCTGTTGACGTCGGTGCCGCCGACGTCGTGGTCGTGAACACCTGTGCATTCATCGGCGAGGCTCGCCAAGAGTCTGTCGACACGATCCTGTCGCTGGGCGAAGCCAAGAAGACCGATGCCGAGCTGATTGTCACGGGCTGCATGGCCGAGCGTTACGGCGACGAACTCGCCGAGGCGCTGCCAGAAGCCGATCAGGTCGCCGGGTTCGGTGTTCCTGTCACGCTCGGCCGCTCCCGCAAGGCCGGTGCGGTACCAAAGCTCGATCTGCTCGAGCTTCCCCGCCCGCCGGCTACTGCGCCGTGGTCGTATGTGAAGGTCGCCGAGGGCTGCGATCGAAACTGCGGTTTCTGCGCCATCCCCACGTTCCGAGGCAAGCAGCGCTCTCGTTCGATCGAATCGATCATGCGCGAGGTGGTGTCGCTTCGCTCGGATGCGTTCGAGGTGCAAGAGGTCGTGTTGGTGGCTCAAGATCTCGCCGCTTTCGGACGGGACCAGGGGAAGGGCGAACGATCGATCATTCCGTTGGTCAAGCAGGTAGCTGAAGCCGTCGAGCGTGTCCGCTTGCTCTATCTCTACCCATCAGATCTCACCGATGAGCTGATCGACACCATCTGCAGCACCGGCGTGCCGTACTTCGATCTTTCGCTTCAACACGTCAGTCGCCCGCTCATGCGGCGGATGCGGCGCTGGGGGAGTGGGGACCTCTTTCTCGAGCGGGTTGAGGCCATCCGCGCTCGTGAACCCAATGCGGCCTTCCGCAGCAACTTCATCGTTGGGTACCCGGGTGAAACCGAGGAGGATCACGACGCGCTGCTCGAGTTTGTCGAGGCAGCTCGTGTCGACTGGTGTGGCTTCTTTGCGTATTCCAAGGAAGACGGCACCTACGCCGCTGACCTCGACGGCGATGTGCCCGAAACCCTCATGCACGAGCGGCTGGCCGAGCTGCGCGAGATGCAAGATCAGATCACGGCTGAATCGCGTGACGCACTCATCGGTGACACCGTCGAGGTCCTGGTCGATGCGCCCGGAGTCGGCCGGACGCATCGAGAGGCTCCGGAAATCGACGGCATCGTCCAGATCCCGCACCGGCTCGAGGTCGGCACGATCCACACCCTCGAGGTGCTCGATGCTGCCGGTCCTGATTTGATCGCTGGACCGCCACCGCGGTCTGAATAGCCGAGCGACCGCGTGACCAATTCTGCCCACACCGAACCTGGTGCCACCGACCTGATCGGCAGTTCCCGGTATGCGCTTGCCGCCAACGCCCTCACTGTTGGTCGACTCTTCCTTGCGCCGGTGCTGGCCTGGATGATTCTCCAGGAGTCTCAACGGTGGGCTGCCTTCGCTCTCGGGATGGTCCTTGGAGCCTCTGACTTCTTCGATGGCAAGCTGGCACGTCACGCCACGCCGACCAGGGTCGGCGCATTCGTCGACCCGCTGGCCGACAAGGCGGTGGTGCTCTTGGCCGGCTTTGCCCTCGTCGACATCGGGCGTTTCCCACTGTGGCCCTGGATCATCATTGCGGTGCGCGAGGTCGGTATCCAGCTCTACCGTTCGTATTGGGCTCGGCGTGACTTCTCGATCCCGGCCCGCCCGTCGGGAAAGTACAAGGTGTTCGTCCAGGGGCTGGTGATTGCATTCGCGCTGCTGCCATTGTTGGATGACGCAACGTGGGTTGCTGACGGATTCCTGTACTTGGCGCTTGCCTTCACCCTGGTCAGCGGAGCCCAATACGTCATCGACGGTCGCCAGACGCTACGAACCTCCGGTGTGCGCTGACCGACGAGCAGCGGGCTGCGTGCTCAGCGTGGTTCAAACACCAATGCGAACCAAACAACAGAACGAAAGGCCAACGCCATGAATGTCGAAGTGGTAGCGATCGGGACAGAGCTGCTCCTCGGGCAGATCGTCGACACGAATTCGTCGTGGATCGGCGAGCAGTTGGCCGCAGCGGGGCTGTCATCGCACTATCAGACCAAGGTCGGTGACAATCCCGATCGAATCCGCGCCGTGTTGCGCCAGGCGGTCGATCGCAGCGACGCCGTCATCTGCTGCGGGGGTCTCGGGCCGACCCAGGACGACATCACCCGCGAGATCATCGCCGAGGTCATGGGCGTTGAACTCGTGTCCGATGCCGCGATCGAGGACCGCATCCGAGCAATGTTCGAGAGTCGGGGCCGAGCGATGCCAGAGAACAATCTGCGTCAGGCAATGATCCCCGTTGGGGCGTCGGCCATTCCCCAACAGCCGGGAACAGCACCCGGTCTGGTGTGCCCGCTTGCGTCAAGCGGCGCTGCGGTGATCTATGCGGTACCCGGCGTGCCGTATGAGATGAAGGAGATGGTCGAAGGAACGATCATCCCCGATCTTCGTGCTCGTTCCGGCAACCCCGGCGTGATTCGTAGCCGCGTGCTCCGCACGTGGGGGACCAGCGAATCGGCGTTGGCTGAAATTCTTGCTGATCGCATCAACGAACTCGACGCTGCAGGCAATCCAACGTTGGCGTTCCTGGCCAGCGGGGTGGAAGGACTCAAGGTTCGGATCACCGCCAGTGCCGCTGATTCCGCCGCGGTTGACGCAATGCTCGATGCCGAGCAGGCGGTCCTCGAGCCGCTGATCGGCCACCTCGTGTTCGGGATCGACGACGACAACATGGAAACCGTTGTCGTCAAGGCCCTGACCGCCCGCGGTTTGACGCTCGCCGTTGCCGAATCGGTGACGGGTGGCTACGTAGCCGGGCGCCTTTGTGCCGTTCCGGGAGCGAGCGCTGTGTTCCGGGGCGGCATCGTGGCCTACAGCCCCGAAGTGAAATTCGACCTGCTGAACGTGCCGACCGGCCCGGTGGTCACCGAGGATGCCGCCGTGGCCATGGCGGAGGGCGTTCGCGCTCGGTTGGGTGCCGACATCGGTATCGCCACCACCGGCGTCGCTGGACCGGACGAGAGTGAAGGCTTGCCGGTCGGGACCGTGTGCCTCGCAGTGGCGGCTGCAGACGGTGCGTTGGCCAGCACCGTGCGGTTGCCGGGTGATCGTGAGCGGATTCGTCAATTCTCGACGATCACGCTGCTCGACCTGCTTCGTCGGGTCCTTGCCGACCAGTGAATGCTGGCCGCTGTCACCCCACCGGCGGCACACACCGGTTGCTCTGATCGCCCCCTCCGAACAACCAGATCAACCGGTGTGTGTCATCCGCCGATGCACCCACTATGGCGGAGACACGTTGAGAAGTTGTTGAGCCGTCAGCTCGGAGCGTTGAGGCGGTGTTGAATGCGGGGCCGAGCCCATTCGATGGCCCAACTCATTCCCAGAGCGGCGGCTTCATCGCTGAGATCGTCGAGCATTGGTTCAGCGGACCCATCCCCGGCGGCTGCGAGGTTCTCGGCAACGGCCAAGCGCGCCCAGAGCAACGAGGGGCGGGCATCGATGGCTGAGAGGTGTTCGATGGCCCGTCGCAGTGAGTCAGCGGCGGCGTCGGTCTCGCCGATCGCGGTGAACAGTCGGGCCCGGTAGGCCGAACCAATGGACGGGAAGTCAGCGCCTCCGACCAGCGTGATCATCCGGTCGACGGCTGGCTCGAGCGCTTCCAGGAGTGGCCGAACCAGGGGGAGAACCTCGGGATGCTGGATCGACAGATCAGCAATCGCGTCACTGAAGAACGCCGGCGTCATGAACTGGAGCATGCCTTCGCCGCCGCCGAGGATCTCGGCGTTGCTGAACCGTCGCACGGTGGCCAGCGCTGCGGCCAGATCACCCGAGCGGGCGAGCATGGCAGCGAGCGGCGCCCCGTACGCAGGGCCGTCGTAGCCCTCGAGCTTGCCGCTGATGCCTTGGATGATGGTCTCGAAGTCCCCACTGGCTCGCGAGAGTGAGAAGAACTGCATGCCGAACGTGTCCATCACGGCTTCGCCGAATTTCGAGTGATTCTTGAAGCCACGTGCGACCCGTTCACCGGCGATCTGGTGATCGCCGACGAGCAGATCGATCGAGATCTGCATGGACTCGGCTTGCATGGCGACGAAGGGGTCCTTGCTGCGAGCGGCTACTTCGGTGGCAGATGCAACGTGGGCTCGTGCGCCTACGAGGTTCTTCCGGTCGAGTTCGATGCTGATCAGCGCTTTCCTCGCCCGGAGCTCGATCTTGGGATAGTTGATCTCGATGGCGATGCGAACGGCTTCGTCCAACATCGATTCGCGTTCATCGGCGCTGAACGTCCGGGAGTGAGCCGCAGCCATCGACATCAGACCTTCGCAGAGGGCTCGTGGCCGATCCTCGAGCCGGAGCATGGCCAGGCCGCTACGGGCCAGTTGCCTCGCCCGCTCGCCGTCCTCGTGTGGACCGAACAGTTGGTTGCTCAGGGCCAGAATCACCGCTGATCGCCAGCGATGGGTCTCGGGCATCATCTCGAGGCAGTGTTCGAGCAAGGCCACCGATTGGTCAGGCGGACTCCAGTAGCCGAGCCACTCAGCGTTGCGCTTGTCTCGATCGATTCTCGGCAGCCCGATGTAGACGATCGCTGCGGTGACCGCGAGGTCGAGTTCCCCAGCTTCGACGGCGAGCTCGAACGCCCGGGTCGAACTGCGATGGGATTCGAGGTGCTCGGAGAGGAATTTGAGGATCTGGGCCCGATCGATGAGCATCTCGATGCGAAGGACGGGAGCGTCGGGGCCGAGATCGAGCGCCTCGAGACCCTGGTCGATCAGGCGAACGGCGCCGTTGAAGTCGGTGAGCTCGTCGGCTTCAAGGGCGGCACGGTGGGCGAAGCTGGCCGCGCTGACCGAAGTGCCAGCAGGCGCTCCGAGCAGGTAGTGGTGGGCGACTTCGGCAACGGGCGCCGAGCCCTTCTCGAGCAGATGGCCAATTTTGGCGTGGAGCTCGGTGCGGCGATGACGGCGGAGTTCCCCTGCGAGGGTTTCGGCCAGGAGGTCGTGGCTGAATCGATAGCGGCCGATCTGGCTCGGACTCTCTTCGATCAGGCGAGCTGCGAGCGAGGCTTCGACGCAATCCGAAAGCGTGTCCTCGTCGAGCCCGGTGAGGTCGGGGAGCATCGATTCGTCGATCGACGGATGGCAAAGCGCTGCGGCGCAGAGCACGTCGTATGCGCCTTCCGGCAGTGGATCGAGACGGCGAACGACGGCATCGCGGATTGTCTCGGTGGCTTCGAAGGAGCCAGAGATGTCGCCGCGCAATAGCTCCGTGACGAAGAGCGGGTTGCCGCCGGTGTGAGCAGCCAACCGCTGGATTGCGTCGCGATCTGGTTCGACGTCGCTGAATGAACGGAACACTTCGATGATGTCGTCTGCGACGAGTCCTTCGAGATTGATCCGGCCGGTACCGACCGATCGAGCGATGTCGGCGAGGTGACGAGTTCGAGGTGCGCGAGACTGCGCCGCCTCGGCGGCAACGTCGGTGTCTCGCCACGTTGCCACCAACGAGATCCGCTGATCGGCTGCGACACCGCCGTCGGCCCGCAGCTCGATGGTGTCGAGAACGTGACGAGCTACGACGAGAGACTCAGAGTCGGCCCAATGCAGGTCTTCGAGGCAGATCAGCAGCGGTTGTTGCTCGGCAAATCGACGCAGGGTGCGGGCGATGGCATCGCTGATGTCATCGCCCGCCGGCGCCGATTGCGATGACAAGGGAGAATCGAATGCGTTCATCAACTCGGGAACAACGAGGACGAGATCGCGAGCCTGAGGGCCGAAGATCGATTCGACATCTGATGGGTCTGTCCGGTCGAGGAGATCGCGCAACACCGACTTCCATGGCCGCAGCGTTGCCGCTGACGCAGTGTCTGCGCACCGACCCCACACCGCAAACGTTCCTCGGGCGGCCGCTGTGTCGGCAAGGGCGTGGAGCAGCGTGGACTTCCCGATACCGGCCGGGCCGATGATGGCACCGCCAGGGGTAACCCGGTCGGGGCCTGGCAATGCGGCGATCAGTTCATCGAGAACGCCGGTGCGCCCGAACGGAGCGACAGGAGCAGCGTGGCTGGCAGTGGTCCTGCGGTGATCGACCAGGGCGGCCTCGGACGTCACTCCACGCGCCGGTACGAGCAAGCTCGCATCGTTGGAGAGGATGCGTTGCTCGAGGTCGGTGAGTGTCGGTGACGGATCGAGACCGAATCTGTCGAGCAAGTTGGTTCGTGCGTGGTGAAAGACAGCGAGGGCGTCGGTCGACCTGCCGACCTGGAAGAGGGCGGTCATTTGAAGCGCGACGAGCTCTTCGCTGCTCGGGTGACAGACCACCGCTTGTTCCAGCGATGCCAGGGTTTCGTTGGCTCGACCGAATGCGAGGGCTGCTCGGTAGTGCCGGATTGCGAGTCCGAGGTGGAGCTCGGTCAACCGCGAGATCTCGTGAGGGAAGTCCGCAAGCGAGCGCAAGGCGGCATCGACCGGTAACGAGCCGTTGCTCGGCCAGACACCGCGAGCGGCGGACGTTGCGGCCAAGACGGTGCCCGGCGTTGCATCGGCTGGGAGGTCGAATACGGCGTTGGCCGCGGCAGCGAACTCATGGATGTCGGTCGTGGCACGCCGAGGATCGAAGGCGTAGCCGGGTGCCCGAGTCAGAAGGACTTGGGCCCGATCGCCTGGGCTTCGGTCGGGCTCGAGAAGTCGCCGCAAGTGCGAGATGTAGGAACGCAGGGTGACGTTCGGCTTCTTGGGTGGCGCGTCACCCCACACCAGGTCGATCAGTTGGTCGCTGGAGACCACAGCACCGTTTGCGACAACGAGTGCGAGCAGGATGGTCTGCTGCTTCGACCCCCCGAGTTCGATGACCCGGTTCTCCGTCGTCACCTGGAGGTGACCGAAGATCTGAATCTCCACGATGCTGGACATCCTCACGTGTTCGACGAAGTTGAAATATAGGCCAGGACCGAGGTTGGCGTCAGGCCGAGCGACCCTCCGTCGGAGGTGCTTCAGCTGTCGGTGGCGAATCGTCCGGTCGAGTCTGCGTAGAGCGGGTTTCGGTCTCCGCACTCCTGAGTGAACACGAAGTCCTGGAAGGCGAGCTGATCGTTGTCCATTTCGGCCCAGACGGCGCGCAATACGTCGTCGTCCATCTGGCACAGGGCGCGGGCAACCGATTCGCGTTCTTCGATCTCGGCTTCGGAGAGCGAGCGGCCTTCGATTTCGGCGAGGAGGTCGGCTCTGGTGACTTCCGGTTCGTCGTCAGAGCACGCACTGACGCTGAACACCAGCACGACGGCGACCGCCGTGTTGAAGAGAGTCCGAGCCATGTCGACACCGTACTCTCCGCTGCCTCCCTGGCGAGTGCTGCCTGGTTGAAGAACACCCGGCCCCGCCCAATCTGACGCTCGAGATGCCAACCGGTAGCTTGCCGCCATGCGCTTCTCTCACTGGATCGGCAATGGACTCGGGTGGGACACCATCCTCGACAGCGGCAAGCGAGCGGAGGCCACTGGTTGGGATGGGCTGTGGTTCGCCGATCATTTCATGCCTTTTGCCGGCGATCTGACCGGCCCCATCCACGAAGCATGGTCGGTCCTGAGTGCGCTGGGTATGGCCACCGATTCGGTCCGTCTCGGTCCGCTGGTTTGTGGCAATACCTATCGCAACCCGGCTGTCCTGGCCAAGCAAGCGGTCACGGCTGATCACATCTCGGGAGGTCGGGTCGTGCTCGGGCTGGGTTCTGGGTGGCAGGAAAACGAACACACCGCCTACGGCATCGAATATGGCACGTTCACCGATCGATTCAACAAGCTGGAAGAGGCGCTCCAGATCTTGGTGGCCATGAAAGCGGGCGAGTCGGTCGACTTCGAGGGCGAGCACTACACGATGCGCGAAGCTCCGCTGTCGCCCGGGCCCGTCGGCTCGCTGCCGATTCTCATCGGTGGCGGTGGTGAGAAGAAGACGTTGCGGATGGTGGCGCAGTACGCCGATGAGTGGAACGTCTGGGCCGACAACGAGATCATGGCTGCGAAGTCGGCGGTACTCGATCAGCACTGCGATCGGCTCGACCGCGACCCCGCCACGATCGAGCGCTCTGCGGTGGCGTTGCTCTTCCTGTGCGACGACGAGGCCATGGCGTCGAAGATCCGGGATCGTGGCTTGCCCCGTCCGGCTCTCGTCGGTACCGCGGAGCAGCTGCAGGACCAAATGGCGGCGTTCGTCGATGCCGGTGTCGATGAAGTGATCATTCCTGACTTCAATCTCGGTGATCCCACCGCTCGCAACGAGGTCCTCGACCGATTCCTGGCTGAGGTCGCTGCGCCGTTCCGGGACTGACCTGCCCAGCCCCGACGGCCGGAAAATTTGCTGTTCGATCGTTGCCCGAACACTTGTTCGCAATTACACTCATGTCATCCTCACGGGCTCGCCCGTCTGGACGTGGCTTGGAAGTGGTGTTCGACGGACAGTTGGACGGGCGGTCCGGAAGGACTGTCACAGGCCGTGTTTAAGGTCAGTCACAACTTCCCGAACACATCAAACGAACCAACGGCTGGCCCTCGCAAGCAGCGAGGCCGCCAAGGCAAACAGGAGAATCCCGTGGTCGACAAAAACAAGTCACTCGACATGGCAATGAGCCAGATCGACAAGCAATTCGGTAAGGGCTCGGTCATGAAGATGGGCGAGCGCACCAACCTCGACATCCACACCATCCCCACCGGTGCCCTGGCGCTCGATCTGGCGCTCGGCGTTGGTGGCCTGCCTCGTGGTCGTGTGGTCGAGATCTACGGCCCGGAATCGTCCGGCAAGTCAACGCTGGCCATGCATGTGGTTGCCGAAGCGCAGCGAAACGGCGGAACCTGCGCCTACATCGATGCCGAGCACGCCATGGATCCGATCTATGCCCGAGCCATCGGTGTCGACGTTGACGAACTGCTCATCTCGCAGCCGGACACCGGTGAGCAGGCACTCGAGATCGCCGACATCCTCGTTCGCTCGGGCTCGATCGACGTCATCGTCATCGACTCCGTTGCTGCTCTCACCCCCCGGGCCGAGATCGAAGGCGACATGGGCGACACCCACGTCGGCCTCCAGGCCCGCCTCATGTCGCAGGCGCTCCGAAAGATCACGGGCAACCTGCACAAGACCGACACCATCTGCATCTTCATCAACCAGCTCCGTGAGAAGATCGGCGTCATGTTTGGCTCGCCCGAAACCACCCCCGGTGGTCGGGCGCTCAAGTTCTACAGCTCGGTTCGCCTCGACATCCGTCGCATCGAGTCGCTCAAGGACGGCGCCGAGGTCGTGGGTAACCGCACCCGCGTCAAGGTCGTCAAGAACAAGGTCGCCCCACCGTTCCGTCAGGCCGAGTTCGACATCATGTACGGCAAGGGCATCAGCCGTGAGGGTTCGTTGCTCGACATCGCCGTCGAGAAGGACATCGTGAAGAAGTCCGGTGCTTGGTACACCTACGACGGTGAGCAGATCGGGCAGGGTCGAGAGAACGTCAAGAAGTTCCTCATCGAAAACCCCGATCTCGTCATGGAAATCCAGGACAAGGTGCTCAAGGAAGTCGGCCTCATCGAATCTGACGAGATTGATCTTGTCGAGGCCGACGATGCGTCGCTCGATGAGCCCATCAGCCTGGACTGATCACCGCACCCTCGCCCTGGTCCCGACCGTTCCAGCATCGCTGCTCGGACGAAGGCAAGACCCAAGATCAGGATCGACGTCATCTTCCTCGCCGCCGCCCCATTCGTGGGGCGGCGGTCGGCGTTTTGGATCGCTCGCCGAGCCGGAGGGCGCGGCCGTTATCCTCCGCAACAATGCTGACTGCGGCGATCTTCGACATGGATGGACTCCTCACCGAATCCGAGAGCCGGTGGCGGATTGCCGAGCGAGAGGCATGCGCTCAGCTCGGGTTACCGCTGACCGACGTCGACTTCGATGCCACCATGGGCGTCCGCATGCGTCAGGTCGCTCAGATCTGGTTCGATCGCCACCCATGGGACGGTCCCAGCCCCGACGAAGTTGCAGATCAAGTCATCGATCGCGTGATCGAGCTCTGCGCCGGTGCCTTGCCGTTGCCTGGTGTGATCGAAACCCTTGATGCCTGCGCAGCGGCCGGCCTGCGTATCGGGCTCTGCTCCTCGTCGGACCAGCGCATGATCGACGCAATCTTGGATGCTCTTGGCCTCACTGATCGGTTCGAGATCACACATTCGGCCGAAGATGACACGTACGGGAAACCACACCCGGAGCCCTACCTCGTCACCGCTGGCCTGCTTGGCGTAGACCCGCACACGTGCGTCGTCTTCGAAGACTCCGTCACCGGCTGCGTGGCGGCCAAGGCGGCCAGCATGAAACTGGTTGCGGTGCCAGATCCCGCAGACCGGGGCTCGGCTCGCTTCGGCTTCGCTGACGTCGTGCTGGATTCGCTTGCCGACTTCGGCCCGTGGGTTCTCGAGGCGGTGGACGGTGGAGTTTCGGTGCCGTCGCTGGCCCGGCCACGTTTCCACCTGGCTTTTCCGGTCAACGACCTCGCGGCTGCGCGTTGGTTCTATGGCGAGGTCCTGGGGTGTCGTGAAGGTCGGTCAGCCGCCACCTGGATCGATTTCGACCTGTACGGCCACCAGATCGTTGCCCATGTCGATGCCGACCACGATCCGGCCCCAGCAACCAATGACGTCGACGGCCATGCCGTGCCTGCCTCCCACTTCGGTGTGCTGTTGCACGCTGCGGCATGGGACGCCATCGTGGACCGCCTCACGATCGCAGGCGCGCAGTTCTTGATGAACCCGACGGTTCGTTTCGCTGGACTTCCTGGCGAGCAGCGCACGTGTTTCGTGTCCGACCCCGCAGGGAATGCGCTCGAGTTCAAGGCGTTCGCCGACGACCGGGCGACGTTCGCCGTCGACTGATCGGGTGGACGAGGCTGGCTGTGGGTCCCACACTGGTCCGGTGACGGTCTACATCGTGGGACACATCGACATCACCGATTCTGAGACCTACGCAGGGTACGAAGCGGGTTTCCGGGAGATCTTCGAACAGTACAACGGCGAATTCCTGGCCGTGGACGATGATCCCACGATGCTCGAGGGCGACAAACGGCACACCCGTACCGTGCTCATCCGGTTCCCCGATCGGGCTGGTGCCCTGGCATGGTTCCGATCAGATGCCTATCAAGCGCTCGCCGCCATTCGCTGGCAGTCGAGTACCGCCGAGATCAGTGTGATCAACGGCGTCGATGAACAGGACGAAGCATGAAGAAGAATCAGACGTGGATCATCGGCATCGTTGCCAGCATCGCCATTGGTGGTTTGTTGGCGTTCGCTGGCTCTGGTGATGGTGCAGAGGTCGGTGGTCTTTCGGTCTTCACCGTTTGTGTTGCGGCGGCGTACATCGTGAACTGGATCGTGTTCATTCCCTCGTGGTTTGCTCACACCGAGAAGTACTTCGACTTGACCGGGTCGCTCACCTATCTGTCGGTCACGTTGCTGGCCGTTGTTCTCAGCCCAGACATGGACGCTCGGGGTTGGCTGGCTGCAGCCATGGTTGCGATCTGGGCCGGTCGGCTCGGCAGCTTCTTGTTCCGCCGGATCAGCAAGGACGGTAAGGACGGACGCTTCGACACGATGAAGTTCGACTTCTGGCAGTTCTTGATGACGTGGACCATCCAGGGCTTGTGGGTGTCGCTGACGCTTGCGGCAGCGTTGGCGATCATCACGGCGTCTGACCGGGTGTCGTTCGGTGTCATCGGAGCGATCGGTCTTGTGATCTGGTTGGTGGGCTTCGTGATCGAAGTCACCGCCGACACCCAGAAAAGCGCCTTCAAAGCGAACCCAGCCAATGAGGGTCGATTCATCACGACCGGCCTGTGGTCGTGGTCGAGGCACCCCAACTACTTTGGCGAGATCACCCTGTGGGCCGGCATGCTGACCATGGGCATCCCGGTGCTGAGCGGTTGGCGATGGATCGCCTTGATCTCACCGATCTTCGTCTTCTTGCTGCTCACCCGGATCAGCGGTGTGCCCATGCTCGAACGTCGGGCCGAGAAGCGCTGGGGCGCCGAGCCAGAGTTCCGGGCCTACACCGACAACACCTCGGTCCTCGTTCCGCTCCCGCCAAAGAACTAAGTAGCCGGCAGCGGTGTTCAGTGGGCCATGCGGATCATGAACCAAGCGAGGTTCACGGTCGCCAAGCCCCAGATGAAGAGCCGAGTGTCTTTCGACCACCGCCTGGTGGCGACGATCACGGCGAGCCAGAACGGTGCCACGACGGCCCACTGCACATGAACGCCAGCGTCGGTGCGAGGAAGCAACAGGTCGAGCATCCATTCCGGCACGAGTGCACCAACCCGTGGTCTGGTTCGAAGATTCCGTCATGGTTGCGTCCCTTCCTCCGATGCTTCACTGCGCCACACTGGTGCTTCGTCGGTTCGTGCGCCCCAGCACTGCCGATGTTCCAACGCTGAGGAGCACACATGCAACTGGGAATGATCGGTCTCGGACGAATGGGTGCGAACCTCGTACGACGATGCAGCCTTGCTGGCATCGAATGCGTGGCGTACGACCGCAGCAGCGAAGCGGTGCAAGAGTTGGTTGACGAGGGTGTGGCGATCGGCGCCGACTCGGTCGAAGACCTGGTCAGCAAGCTCGACGGACCTCGTGCGGTCTGGGTGATGGTGCCAGCTGCGGTTGCTGGAGCCGTTGTGATGGATGTGGCTCAATACCTCGAAGCCGACGACATCGTCATTGACGGTGGCAACAGCCACTACCCCCTCGACATCGCTCGCTCCGACGAACTCGCCCCCCGGGGCATTCACTACCTCGATGTCGGCACCAGCGGCGGCGTGTTCGGCCTCGAGCGTGGCTACTGCCTGATGATCGGTGGCCCGGACGAGCCCGTGGCACGTCTCGATCCCATCTGGAAGGCGCTGGCTCCCGGAGTCGAAGCGGCCGAACGTACCCGCGGCATGGACGGCGATCCGGCTCAAGCCGAGTTCGGCTATCTCCATTGTGGTCCGGTTGGTGCCGGCCACTTCGTGAAGATGGTTCACAACGGCATCGAGTACGCCATCATGCAGGCGTACGCCGAGGGCCTCGGCCTGCTCGACATGGCAAACGTGGGCAGCGAAGAGCGTGCGGCAGACACCAACACGGCGCCGATCGGCAACCCTCGCCACTTCCAGTACGACTTCGACAATTCGGCCATCACCGAGGTGTGGCGACGGGGCAGTGTCATCGGCTCGTGGTTGCTCGACCTCACCGCAGCGGCGCTGCACGAAGATCCGGCACTCGACGAGTTCGGTGGTCACGTGTCTGACTCCGGGGAAGGTCGTTGGACCGTGCTCGCCGCAGTGGAAGCCGGCGCCCCGATTCCGACGATCACCGATGCGCTTTTCAGCCGCTTCTCATCCAGAGGCAACGCCGAGTTCGGCAACAAGGTGTTGTCGGCCATGCGTTCAGAATTCGGCGGTCACAAAGAAGCCAAGAAGTGAAGAGGGCAGCCAAGAAGCAGGCAGAGTAGACGGCATGCCTCAAGCCACGACTCCCCGGGGTGCTGCCCCGGTCGCCGCTGATTGTCTCGTCATGTTCGGCATCACGGGTGATCTTGCTCGCAAGAAGCTCTTCGGGGCGCTCTACAAGCTCGAAGCCGACGGGATGCTCGATTGCCCCGTCATCGGTGTGGCGTCGTCGAACTGGACCCGCAACGAGTTGATCGGCAACGCCAAGGAAGCATTGGAGAAGATCGGTGTCGATGTCGACCCGCTCGTCTTCGACGCTTTGGCTGCCCGACTCGACTATGTCTCGGGCAACTACAAAGAACCCGAGACATTCGAGAAGGTGGCGGCGAAGGTCGGCGATGCCAAGATGCCGGTCTGCTACCTGGCGATCCCTCCGTTTCTGTTCTCGACGGTCACCGACGGCCTCGGGGCCACCGGCCTCAACCGCGGCCGGGTCGTGCTCGAGAAGCCATTCGGGCGTGATCTCGAGAGCTCGCGAGAACTCGATGAGGCTGTTCGGGCTCATTACCCCGAGGATCGGATTCTTCGAATCGATCACTTCCTCGGCAAAGAGCCGGTGCTCAACATCTTGGTGTTCCGGTTTGCGAACTCGATTCTCGAGCCGCTGTGGAATCGTCATCACGTCAAGAGCGTCACGATCACGATGGCCGAAGACTTCGGCCTGGAAGGCCGGGGCAAGTTCTATGACGAGGTCGGTGCGCTGCGAGATGTCGTGCAGAACCACCTGCTGCAGATCGTGGCCCTCATGGCCATGGAGCCGCCGGTTTCTGACGATGCCGATGCCATGAACGACGAGGTGGTGAAGGTGCTTCGCTCGATGAAGCCGTTCGATCCGGCGAAGGTGCAGCGCGGCCAGTACGACGGATACCTGGATGAAGCCGGCGTCGCCGCGGACTCCGACATCGAGACCTACATCTCGCTGGAAGCCGAGATCGATTCCTGGCGTTGGGCTGGTGTCCCTTGGTACATCCGGGCTGGGAAGGCCCTGAACGAAACGCTCACCGAAGCAGTGGTCGAGTTCGTGGCGCCGCCCCGCCCGTTGTTCACCGACGCCGACTGCAAGCCCGAGCCCAATCGCTTGCGATTCGTCATGAAGCCGAATGACATCATCGAGTTCGAGATGCAGGCCAAGCGTCCGGGCGACGGCCTGACCAGCGAGAGCGTGCGGCTCGAGGTCGACCACCGCGGCATGGAGCACGGACCGAGTCCGTACCACCGCCTGCTCGGCGATGCGCTCGAAGGCGATCGCCGTTTGTTCGCCCGCGGTGACCAGGTCGACGTTGCGTGGGAAATCGTGCAGCCCGTGCTCGACTCGCCGCCGCCGGTCGAGCGCTATCCGTACGGCGCAGCCTGTCCGATCGATGGTGGGCCCGGTCTGCCGGTCAATCTCGAAGATCAACCCACGCCAGAGAGCTGTTGATGGCTACGTCCAGTGCCTCCTCTCGGCCTCGCAGTGATGGAGCGGCGCGTACCATCGCCGTCGATCTCGGTGGGACCCACGTTCGAGCAGCGATCGTCGACGAAACCGGCAACGTCGTCGACCGCATCCGCCGGTCAACGCCATCGGATGATCCGTCGCCAGGCTTCCTCATCGAGATGATGCACGAGGTTCGCGGAGGTGAGCCGTGCAGCCGAGCAGTCATCGGTCTTCCCGGTGTCATCGATCACGAGAACGAAGTTCTGGTCAAGGCCCCGAACCTGCCGCAGCGCTGGATCCCGATGCTCACTGATGCGTGGCTGACCGAGCGCTCTGATCTGTCGATCAGTCTGGCCAACGATGCCGACTTGGCTGCTGTTGGCGAAGCGACCTTCGGTGCTGGTCGCGGATTCCGTGACGTTGTCTACGTCACGATCAGCACGGGAATCGGTGCCGGCGTCGTGCTTGGTGATCACCTCATGCGCGGCCGCTACAGCGGTGGCGAGATCGGCCACACCATCCTGAGCCGCACCGCTCTGGCCGCTGGTGCGCCGGCCACTGTCGAAGACCTCGGGTCTGGCACATCGCTCACTCGGCGAGCGAAGGAAGCCGGGCTCGAATTCTCAGGCGCTGAGTTGGCTGACAAGGTCCGTGAGGGGCACGCCGTGGCGACCGAGATCTGGTACAAAGCCATCGAGTCGGCGGCAGCGGGCATCGTGAATCTCTGCTGGATCGTGACGCCGCAAGCGGTGGTGGTCGGCGGCGGCGTTGGGATGAATGGCGATCTCGTCCTGCCGACGATCAGCGCCGCCATCGAGGCACACGGACCTGGCGTGGGCAAGGTCGCCGTGCTCAATGCGGGCCTGGGCGACGACGCTGCGCTTGCGGGTGCGGCTGCATGGTGGAACGCGATCGGACGAACGGGTTGATGATGAACGAACGGAACATTCGGCGAGCGGGAATGCACACCATCGAGGTCGTCGAGACCGAGGCGATCACAGTCCGAGCGGCCGATGTGTTCGCCGCCGGCATTCGCGCCGCTGTCGAGCTGCGGGGCACCTGCGTGCTTGCGTTGAGCGGAGGGTCGACTCCCGCCGCCGTCTTCGCTGAACTGGCGACCAGGGAGCTGCCTTGGGAGCACGTCGTCATCACCCAGGTCGACGAACGCATTGCTCCGGCCGGTGACGACGTCCGGAATCTCACCGGTCAACAAGCAGCGTTCGCTGGCCTGCCGGTTCGTTGGGTGCCGTTGCGGGTCGAAGGTCGTGATCTTTCAGGCACGCTCGATGAGCTCGCTGACGTCGCCGGTGACCCGTTGATCCTCGACGTCGTCCACCTGGGCCTCGGGTCCGATGGTCACACTGCCTCGCTGGTTCCCGGTGATCCGGTGCTCGACGTTGTCGACGAAGAGCTCGCGATCACCGACGAATACCAGGGCCGTCAGCGGATGACGTTCACTCGGTCGGCCCTTGATCGCTCGCGCCTTGTGGTGTGGTTGGTCGTTGGTGCAGACAAAGCTGACGCTCTCGCCGCTCTCGCTCGTGGCGATCAGAGCATCCCGGCCTCGCTGTTGGGGCCGTCGAACTCGCTGATCTTGGCTGACACCGCCGCCGCAGCCGCTCTGCCCGATTGACCCTCTTCCGTTCTGTTACCCGGAATTCCCATTTCGGGGCATTCCGAGTACCAGAACGTGGTGCGGGCTGGTGGGTCTAGCCTGTCGGGGTGACCAAGCAGGCTGGCTCCAAGAAATACGTGCTGCGCACCTACGGGTGTCAGATGAACGAGCATGACTCCGAGCGCATCGCCGGAATGCTCGAGGCCGACGGCTACGAGTCGACCACTGACGAACTCGAGGCCGACGTCGTTGTCCTCAACACCTGCTGCATCAGAGAGAACGCTGACAACAAGCTCTATGGAGCGCTCGGCAACCTGAAGGTCACCAAGGAACAGCACAATCCCGATCTCCAGATCGTGGTGGCCGGGTGCCTGGCCCAGAAAGATCGCAACGTGATCCAGGAGAAGGCGGGCCACGTCGACGTTGTCTTCGGCACCCACAACGTGCACCGGGCGATGGACCTCATGGCGCAGGCTCGCGAGGGTGGCCCCGTCACCGAGATCTGGGAAGAGGCAGCACTCGATGAGGCCGAAGCGTTCCCGTCGGCCCTGCCGGTGAAGCGCGAAAGCGACTACTCCGCCTGGCTCACCATCCAGATCGGCTGCGACAACAACTGTGCGTTCTGCATCGTGCCTGCGGTCCGTGGTGTCGAGATCAGCCGCCCGGTCGCCGACATCGTGGCCGAGGCCGAACACCTGGCTCGCCAGGGTGTTGTCGAGATCACCTTGCTCGGCCAGAACGTGAACTCATACGGGCGTGACCTTGCCATCGCCGCTCGCAAGCGGGGCGAAGACGTCAAGCTCCGCCCGATGTTTGCTGATCTGCTTCGCGGCGTCGGCGGAATCGACGGCATGCGCCGTGTTCGCTACACGAGCCCGCACCCGAAAGACATGACGCCAGACGTGTTCGAGGCCATGGCGTCGACGCCGGCGGTCATGCCCCACTTGCACTTCCCGTTGCAATCTGGTTCTGACTCGATCCTGGCCGCCATGCACCGTGGCTACACCGGTCAGCGCTATCTCGAAAAGCTGGCCGCGGCCCGTGCCGCGATTCCCGACCTCGCCGTGACTACCGACATCATCGTGGGCTTCCCTGGTGAGACCGATGACGATTTCGAGGCCACGATGGAAGTGGCCGCAGCGGCAGAGTTCGACAGCGCCTACACCTTTGTCTTCTCGCCCCGCGGCGGGACCGAGGCAGCCGAGATGCAGGACGAGTTCTGTGACCCCGAAGTGGTGAAGGACCGCTACGCCAGGCTTCGGACGGTGATCGAGCGCTCGGCGCTCGCCAAGCACCAGGCCCGTATCGGGATGATCGAAGAGGTCGTGGTCGAGGGGCCGAGCAAGAAGCGGCCCGAGGTCCTCACCGGTCGCACCCGACAAAACAAGCTGCTGCACTTCCCGAGTGAACCGCTGAAGATCGGCACCTTCGCCAACGTTCGTGTCACCGAAGCGGCGACCCAATACCTCATGGGCGAACTGGTCGAGATCACCGACAAGCCCAAGCACCGGACCAAGATTCCCGTCCTCAACGCATAGTGCTGCTGTTCACCGCCACATCGGTCGATGTGGATCCGGCGACGTGGCAGATGGCGGGCACCTACGGGGGTGGTGATCTGTTCGTTGAAGCGGGCGTCGGGGTTGGTCAGCACCTGGTGTTGGTGCGGTCGGCGGACGGGGAGCGTGGTGTGGTCGAGGTGGTGAGCCCGAAGGGCCTTGCCGTCGACGATGAACCGGTCTCGAGCTTCCACCTGCCCCCGTATTACCGGTGGGAGTGCGGAGGCTTCTCTTGCGTCTTCACTGCCGAGTGGCGAGTTGGAGCGGCATCTCTGGCCGTCTCGCTTCGGCACATCGAATCGCTCCGTCGGCACCCCCGTGCACTCATCGCCGAGGCGCCAGACGGCTTGCCGCTGTCAGTCATCGTCGCCAGCACACCTGCGCCACGCCCCGAGCAACCAGCGGTCGACTGGCGCGGTTGGCACGTGGTCGACGTCGATGATCCCTTCGACGGCCGCACCCGCCGCATCCTCGCCACTCACACCGCCGTCTTCTGGGGTCAGGTCCCCCCAAGCACAACTCTTCGGCCCTGACTTCCGCTGCGACGGTTGGGGAAGTTGTGCTTGGGGGGACCTGACCCCTGGTGGTGATGTTCTGGGGTGTTGAATGTAACTCTAGCGGTTACATTCATTCGGGTGAACAGTCAGCTGCCCATCGCCCTGCACATTCTCGGGTTCTTGACTGCCACGGGAGGAGAGCCGCTCACCTCAGAGGTGATGGCAGACACCTATGGCACGAGTCCGGTTGTGCTTCGTCGGGTGTTGGCCAAGCTGCAGCGTGCTGGCCTGGTCGAGACGCGACGGGGGGCGAACGGTGGAAGCGTGCTGGCTCGCGACCCCAAGACGATCAACCTCCGTCAGGCGTACGAAGCACTGGATGACGAACCGCGGTTGTTGGCTCGCCACCCTGAGTGTCAGGGGCGAGTCGAGGCGGCGATGGCTGCGTTCGTCAATGGCGTCATGGGCGACGCTGAAGCAGCGCTTCTGGCTGAACTCGAAGCGGTCACGATCGCCGAGATGGACCAGAAGATCCGGCGATCGCTGCAGATCTCCCCGGTGCAGCTAC
>CAYGQE010000012.1:0-24804 GCA_964351995.1 uncultured Acidimicrobiaceae bacterium
CAGCCAGCAACGTTCACCCAATCCACCGGAGAGCTGGCGGTGATGCCGGCATCGCCGATAGCCGAGGGCACGACGTTCACTGCGGTGATCAACTACAGCGGCACGCCGCTCGAGGCCACCGGCTTCGGGTCGTCCACCCCCAGCGGCTGGCACACACTCCCCGACTCGGTCTACGTACTCGGTGAGCCCATTGCCGCATCGACCTTCCATCCGGCCAACGATCACCCAAGCGACAAGGCCGCCTTCACCTACCGCATCACAGCGCCTACGGGCGAAACCGTCGTGGCGGTCGGCACCCTGCAGAGCTCGACCGACAACGGCGACGGCACCACGACTTGGGTCTACGAGCAGCCCTTCCCCCAAACGACGTATCTCACCACACTGATGATCGGCCCGTTCGAGGTGCGCGATGCCGGCGAAAGCGCCAGCGGCGTGCCCATCCGCAACGTCTTCTATGCGCCGCTGGCCGACGAGGCCGAGCCTGTCTTCGCACGGCAGGCCGACATGATCGATGCGTTCGAGCCGCTGTTCGGCCCGTACCCCTTCGACGTGTACGGCTCGGCTGTGGTGAACGACAACGTCGGCGGAGCGCTCGAGACCCAGACGCTCTCGGTGTTCGGCCGAGACATCGTGGGCTTCTCTGCGTTCGCTGAAGTGATCGTTGCCCACGAACTCGCGCACCAGTGGTTCGGCAATTCGGTCTCGGTCGAGCGCTGGGAGGACCTCTGGCTGAATGAAGGTTTTGCCAGCTACGCAGAGGCGCTCTGGGAGGAAGCAAAGGATCCAAGCTTCGAATTTCAGGACTGGATTCGGGAAGTGCTGGCCTTCGGCGGGCCGCTCGACTCCCGTGTTCACCGCCCGCCGACCAACGATCTGTTCAGTGCTTCGGTGTATCTCCGTGGCGCTTTCACGTTGCACGCTCTCAGGCTCGAGATCGGCGACGATGACTTCTTCGAACTGTTGCGAACGTGGGTCGAGACCTACGGCGGGTCCAACGCCACCACCGCCGACTTCGAAGCCATGGCCGAAGAGGTCTCAGGCCAAGAACTCAACGAGCTCTTCGAGCTGTGGCTGCGCACCGACGGGCTCCCAGCCGAGCTCGACGGCGTCAGCCTCAGCTCATGATCGCGACGAGCGGTGATCATGGACGTCGATGAGTGCAAGAGGCGGGCTCGGGCAGGTCGCTCCGCTCGTCTCGCAACGCATCGTTCCGATGGCGGCATCGACATGGTGCCCATCGTCTTTGCATTCGTTGGGGGTGACCTCGCGTTCGCAGTCGATCACAAACCCAAGTCGACTCAGCGACTGCAGCGCCTCGACAACATTGCTGCTGACCCTCAGGTCACGTTGCTCTTCGATCGCTACGACGACGACTGGACCCAACTGTGGTGGGTGCGCATGCAAGGCGTCGCTCGCGAACTCAACGAACACGACCCCCGGTCAGCAGCATTGGATGCGCTCGTCGCCAAGTACCCGCAGTACTCAAACCAGCGGCCAGACGGACCGGTCGTGCAGATCCACCCGATCGGCTGGAACGGGTGGAGTTACTCCTGAGCATGCGGGCCATTGTCCCGGACAGCTGACGTACAGCTGCGTGACCGCTCTCCGCCACGCCGTTCGCGTCGCTCACTTACCCGGTGCCACCACGATCTTGGAGCGAACGTGGCCGGTGCCGATCTCGGCCAGCGCCCCGGCCACGCCGTCGAGTCCAACGACCTGCTGAATCTGTGGCTTCAGCCGCCCATCGACCAACAACTCGCCGAGGAAATCGAGGTCCTCCCTGACGGGAGCGGCAGTGAACTGGTGGAACGACTGACTCGCCCGCTTGAACCCCAGCATGGTTTTCACCATGTGAGGTAGTGGATCGAGCCAAGGGTTGCCCTTCGGACCGCTGATCAGCACGAAGCGACCGCCAGGCCGCAGCACGCTCCGGCACTCTTTGGCTGACCGATTGCCGACGCCGTCGAACATCACATCGAAGCGAGCGCCGCCGGCGACGAAGTCGTCTGTGGTGTAGTCGACAACCTGATCGGCGCCGAGGGAGCGGACCATCTCGACATTGCGACCGCTGCAGACAGCGGTGACTTCTGCACCGAGCGCCTTGGCGATCTGCACCGCAAAGGTGCCAACTCCACCAGCCGCACCGTTGATCAAAACATGCTCACCGGGCTGCACTTCGGCGTGTGTGCGAAGACCCTGGACCGCCGTGAGTCCAGCGACTGGCGTGGCTCCGGCGTCTTGCCACGACACACCCTCAGGTTTGCGAGCAACCCCCTGCGGCTTGGTCGTCAGGTACTCTCCGAATCCTCCGCCATTCGTCTCGCCGAAGACCTCGTCACCGACGGCAAAGTCGGTCACGCCGGGGCCGAGCGCAACCACGGTGCCAGCGACATCAGCGCCGTCGATCTTCCGTTTCGGCGAACGCAGACCTTCCATCAAACGGAGGAAGTACGGGGTGCCGGTTCGCATGTGCCAGTCGAGCGCATTGAGCGACGACGCCTCGACCTTCACAAGCATCTGCCCATCGGCAGGTTCCGGGACCTTGACCTCTTGGACCGACAAGACCTCGGGTCCGCCGTAGCCCGAGCCCACGACGGCGCTCATGGTCGTGGGCGGGCTCTTGGTGGTGGCAGACGGGGTCGACATGGGGCATCCTTGGGTTGACGTACACCGTACGTTGTAGAACGTACAGCGTACGTCGTCAAGAGATTCCGAAGGAAGAGCGATGCCAGAAGACGTCTCACCAACCGTTGACGACGGTCAGAACCCACACACGCGGCCACCACTCACGCAGGGTGTCATCGTCCAGGCCGCCATCGCCATCGCCGACAGAGAAGGCGTGGCCAAGCTCAGCATGCGGCACCTCGCCAGGACCTTGGGCTTCGAAGTCATGTCGCTCTACAACCACGTGGCCAACAAGAACGAACTGCTGGCCTTGATGCTCGAAGCCGTCGCTGACGAGGTTGATGATCCGCCCGACATCGACCCGATGCAGGCAATCCGTGCGCACGCGATCTCGACCCACGACGCCTTCCTTCGTCACCGATGGGTTCCCGCTCTGTGGCTCCAGCACCTGCCCGGCTCGACCCGAACGCAGTCAATGGAGGATCTCCTTCGGCTGCTCGACGAAAGCGGTCTCGCCCCGGACCTCGCCCACTTCGGCTTCCATGCCGTCAACAACCACGTCCTCGGCCACACGATGCAGCAGATCGGCATGACGGTTGGGCTGGAAAACCCAGAACAGGTCATGAACGACTTCATCGCTGGGCTTTCAGCCGATGGCCACCCCCACATGATCAACCATGTTCAACAACACATCGACGGCGAAGACGGCAACAGCTTTGAACTGGTGCTCGACCTCATCCTCGATGGTCTGGTGCGAATGAACAACGAGCGCTGAGAACGTCAGCTGGCCACATACCGGCTGATGAACTCGGCGACATCACAGCCGCAACCGTGGCCGCAATCCAGATACGGCGTCGAGCCAGCGACCTCTTTGTCGGCGATCGAGCCAGCCACTCGGGTCTTCTGGAGTCCCTCGGGGACGGGGAACCAACGGCCCTCGAACACACTGCCCCGCACGGGAATCCGACCCAGATCGGTCGGGTCGACGGTGAATGGATCGTCGGCCAGCACCGTCAAATTCGCGACCTTGCCGATCTCGATCGAACCGAGCTCGTCTTCGCGACGCCACGAGTGGGCAGCACCGAGCGTGACGGCGTGCAGCGCCTGATGCACTGTGATGCGCTGCTCCGGCGCCGCCACCCGGCCTGACACCGTGATGCGGTTCACAGCGAACGACGCCATCATCATCGGATCAGCTGGCCCCATGGGCAGGTCGGAATGCAACGACAGCGGTATGCCCCGCTCGACAACCGACCTGGCTCGCACCATCACGTCGGCCCGTTCAGGGCCAAGACCGATCTCGGAGTACTTGTCGGCGAACCCGACAGGGTAGTAGGGGTTGGCCGACACGACCGCCCGCAGCTTGGCGATGCGGTCGATCTGGGCCTCGGTCGAGTTGGCGAAGTGGACGATCACTGTTCGGTGGTCGATGCGAGGGTGGCGTTCCATTGCCGCTTCGATGATGTCGAGCAGCACTTCGAGGCCCAGGTCACCGTTCACGTGGATGTGGATCTGCCAGCCAGCATTCCAATAGACGTCGAACATCCGCTCGAGTTCGTCTGGCTCGAGCAGCCACTCGCCGTGGTGGTCGGGATTCACCTTCCCATCGGCTCCGAGATAGCCGTCCTGCATCTGCATCATCTGCGAGATGATCGCTCCGTCGGCAAACAGCTTGACCTGCTTGTCGACGACTGAGACCTTGCCCTCTGGAGCTCTTGCCACCTGTTCGTCGGCGTCGGCGATGATTGCCTCGTTGGGGATGCCCTTCACTGACTGCGTGCGCCCATCGACGAGGAAGGTCGAGGTGAAGGGCACGTCGTCAGCACCGAGGATCTCTTGGTACAGGTGCCATGGTTCGACTCGCCACGCAATACCCGGCTCGTTGATCGCTGTCACGCCGTGCATGTGCAGGTACTCGGCCAGCTGCGCCAGCCCGATCCGGAACCGCTCCTCGGTGAGAAAGCGCGGCATGAGGATCGGTGAGAGCAGCACCATCCAGCCGTTCTCCCAGAAGTGCCCTCGGTCGACGTCGACCATCTCGCTGGCGGGACCGAGCCCCGCCATGCTCGCGGCGGTGATTTCCAACGCTTCGAGGGCTGCGGTGTTCAAGAACCACTCGTGGCACGAACGCTGCCACACCGCCGCCGGTCGGTCGCCAACGAGTTCGTCCAGGCGAGCTCGGCTCAACTCGCCGTGCCAGAGGCTGTGGAAGCCCCACGAGAAGAGCCACTCCCCCGTCGCCAGGCGCTCGTGGGATGCCCGCATCCGCTCGTCGTATTCCTCGGGCGTTGTCGCCGCCGGGAACGTTCGGCGAGGCATCACCCAAGCTTCGGGGGCGATCACTTCGGTGGTCAACGTGCTGGCACCGAGCAACGGGTGCAGGTGTTGGTCGATCAGCCCGGGAACGACCACATCGTTGGCGAACGTGTCATCGACCGTCTGCACCGTGTCGCCGAGCGAAGCAATGACGTCGTCGAGCGAGCCGACGGCAACGATACGACCGTCGGCAACGGCGACCGCCTCGGCTCGGGGCTGTAGGGGATCCATCGTGATCACGGACTTCGCAAGATGGACAACGACACCGTTGGGTTCGGACACACCCGGAACGTAGAGCGACCCACTCCAGCTTGGCAATCACTGGCCCGTGGCCGGCGGGTCACCCAGAAGAACCGGAACACCCATCGTGTCAAAGAGCGACACCGTCCCGGTCTCCACCTCGATCGCTGCCACCTTGAAACCCGGCCCCTCGGAACCCCCAGCGTTCGGCGACTGCCCAACTTCAGTGACAACGAATCGATCATTGAAGAACAATGGGGTCAACAGCGTCGCAGGCAAGACCAACTCCAGCACGACATCGCCGCTTTCGACCCCCCGAATCACGACTCTGCTTGTGTCGAAGGCGGAAATCACGCCCTCACGCGGACCGCCGTCGTCAATCGTGAGATCGGCATAGGCAACGAAGGCACCGGATGGGTCGAGAACCGCACCAAAGGTCGTGTCGTTGGAAACAAGGGAGCCGTCGACGCGACCGATCTGCTCGTTCCCCTCCGCATCGCCGAACACCAAGAGCTCGATGCCGCCGCGCTCGATCGTCCGCTCCCATTCGCCTTCTCCGTTCGAGTCGTATGCCGAGAACGGCACCTCGTCGACGACCAAGCCGGAACGGCAGTCGACCATGAACGACCCGGGAGTCGAGACCTGCTCGACCTGCGCAAACCACACCCCAGCTCGCATGCCGATCGCGTTTCCAACCACGTCGGCAGAGTCCACGACCGCGGGATAGCTACAGCGAACAGAGTCGTCCGCTGCGCTGACAAAGGCACCCTCGGCGTACATCCAGCCGTTTCCAGTCGGTTCATGTACGAATGGGTTCGCCACTCCATGGGACACGACCTCTCGCTCTCCGTTGCGGTGGATCTCGACCTCGTCACCTCTCGCCAGCACCAACGTCTCACCGTCCCGGAGTACCAACGCAGCGAGGTCGCCGCCCTGATCCTCGAACTCGACAACAGGCACATCAGATCCGTTCGTGCTCGGTGTCGATGTCGATGTTTCCGGGATCGTTGTTGACGGCACCGACGTCAGCTCAGCCAAAGGAAGGGAAGCCGAAGAGGCCGACGTCTCGGCTTCGGACGAGCAGCTGGCAGCAAGCAGACACACAGCTGCCAGACCAAACACCCGAACCCTCGCACTGCTCACGACGACAACCTCCTCGACAAGCGGCACCCGAAGCAAGCGGGGCAACCTCTGGCCCTGAGGTTCTCATATCAGGGCTCAGCGCCATCGTCGCGACGCGACGCACGCCTGCGTGGTCGTTGCGGAGCAAGCCGCACACGGATGCGTCAACCAGAGTTGTGCTTGGTGGGACCTGACCCCGGAAGAGATGTGTGGCAGCATCCGATCCGACGTCCATCATGCGCGGTGACGTTCAACAAGGAGAAGCCATGTCCGGTGATGCAACCATGCGGGAGTTCGGCGCCAGTTCGCCAGTGCCCGAGTTCGACAACCCAGCCTTCACGCCACTGGACAAGCCGTTGTCCGAAGCGAGAGTCGCCATCGTGACCTCCGCAGCGCTCCACAAGGCAACCGATGATGCGTTCAGCCAAGGCGACACCTCGTTCCGTTCGATCGACCGAGCCGACCGAGATCTCGTGCTCGGCCACTGGAGCCCCAACTTCGACCGCAGCGGGTTCCAGCTCGACTTGAACGTGGTCTACCCGATCGATCGCCTCGAGGAACTGGCTGCTGCCGGTGTCATTGGATCGGTCTCGCCTCACCACTACGCCTTTGCCGGCAACCAGCCAGACACCGTCAGCGAGCTCCGCCTCGACACCGGGCCAGCCTGCGCCGAGAGCTTGATCGCCGACGATGTCGACGTGGTGCTCCTCACCCCGGTTTGACCCCTCTGCACGCGTACCGTGAGTACGCTCGCCCACGTCTTCGAAGCTGCTGGACTCTCCACCATCGTGCTCGCCTCGATGAGGGAAGTCGCCGAGCGCATCGCTCCCCCTCGCACGCTCTATTGCGAGTTCCCACTGGGCCGGCCGCTCGGTCACCCCGGCGACGTCGAATTCCAGACCGACGTGATCACCAGAGGTCTCGCCCTCCTTGATTCGTCGGAGTCGGTCTTCGAAACGCACCCAGTCGTGATCGAGTCCGACGAGACGCCGATGAGCTGCACCATCCCTCCCCGCTTCGACCCGAACCTGCCTGCCGCGGTCGACGAGGCGCAGGGACTTCGTGCCGCCTATGACCGCGCCGTGGCCAAGCGTGGCGTCACCTCGGTCGGTCGAGTGCTCGGCCCCGATGAGATTCCCGCAGCCCTTGGCGTGCTGCACCAGTGGGCCGAGGGCACGCCGATGGCCGACGCCGAGTTGCCGGGCAAGAACACCGTCGCCGTCGCTCACGACATCCGCACCTACTACGAAGAAGCTGCGATGGAGCTGGCCACCGGCCCCACGCCGGGTGGCCGCGCCGCCGAAGCCTGGTTCTTCGAAGCCACCGAAGCAGGCAAGACCATGCTGGCCGCTCGCGCCGCAATGAAAGAGCAGGAAGCACCCTTCCCGTTCTGGTTCTACATGGCCCCGGCCCATCGATAGGAGCGCAATGACCGATCGCTCACCCCTGCACACTCCGCTCTGTGATGAGCTGGGCGCCACTCACGCCATCTTCGGGTTCACTCATTCCCTCGACGCGGCGATCGCCATCACCAAGAACGGCGGCATCGGCATCTGGGGCGCCACGCGAAGCACACCGGAAGAGATCGAGGTCGGCCTCACTCGAATGGATGCCGAGCTCGGCGACCTCCCCTATGGGATCGACCTCGTGATCCCGCCCGGCATGCCCGAGCGAGACAACCGTGACGAGATCGAGGCGGCGATCCCAGACGAGCACCGGGCCTTCGTGGCTGAATTGCGTGAGCGCTTCGATGTGCCCGACGATGGCGAGCCGGGTATGCGCTCGCGGTTCGTTCGCAGCGAAGACGTGGCTCGCAAGCAAGTCGATGTGGCCATGGACTCGAATCTGAAGGTGTTGGCCCTTGGCATCGGCAGCCCCGAGTGGGTGATCGGCCCGGCCAAGCAGCGGGGCATGAAGATGATCAGTCTCGTCGGCCAGCCCAAGCACGCCGAGAAGGCCCTGCGAGCCGGCGCTGACATGCTTGTCGCTCAGGGTTACGACGCCGGTGCTCACACCGGCACGGTGGGAACGTTCTCGCTTGTACCTCGCATCGTCGACATGGCCGGCGACGCACCCGTGATCGCAGCCGGCGGTGTCGCCACCGGCCGCCACATCGCAGCGTCGTTGGCGATGGGCGCTCAAGGCGTGTGGCTCGGCACCGCATGGCTGCTCTGCGAAGAGGAACACACCCACCCCGAGATCGCCGCCAAGCTGATGGCAGCCGAGAGCGCCGACACCGTGATCTCTCGAGCGGACAGCGGCAAGACGCTGCGCCAAGTCCGCACTGCATGGAGCGATGCTTGGGCAGCCGACGATGCGCCCGCCCCACTCAAGATGCCGTACCAGGACATCCTCGTCGGGGATGTACTCGGCCAGATCGAACGCCACGAGGTAGCACCCCTCATGCACTCACCTGCGGGGCAGAGCATTGCGTACTTCGATGCGCCAACAACCGTGGCCGAGGTGATGGCAGGGCTCGTGGAAGAAACCGGAGCCACCCTCGACCGACTCGCCGGTCAAAGTTGATGGGCAAGCACTGATGGCTGGCGGCCCTACGGCCGGGCTCTTCGAGGGCCTGCGGGTTCTCGAACTCGGTCAATACGTGGCCGCTCCCTACGCCGCAGAACTCTTCGCCCACGGCGGGGCCGACGTGGTCAAGGTCGAGCCCGTCACTGGCGACGCCACTCGCTACAACTCACCGCTCGGCCCAGACGAAGGCCGGCAGTACATCGTGAAGGCCAGGGGCAAGCGGGGTATCCCGCTCGATCTCGGCACGGAGGACGGGCGCAAGGTCGCTCGTGATCTCGCCCTGTCGAGCGATGTGGTCATCACCAACATGCGGCCCGGGGTCGACGTGCGCCTCGGGCTCGATTTCGATTCGCTCATCGCTGACAGCCCATCGCTGGTGTTCGGCCAGATCTCCGGCTTCGGCGATGAGGGACCGCTGGCCTCGCGGCCCAGCGTCGACATGATCGCCCAGTCGTGGAGCGGCTTGAACGTGTCGGTCGGTGCCGGGCATGAGGGTCGTCCCCGCCACAACGAGGCCTTCCTCTGTGACTACACCGCTGGTCTGTTGCTGGCCTTCGGGGTGTCATCTGCGCTGCGAGCAGTGGCGTTGGGGCAACCCGGGCAGAAGGTGACCACGTCGTTGGCTCATGCCGCGCTTGTCTTGCAGCATCGCAACGCCAACGTGTTCGAAGGCATCGACGACTGGAAGGCCGATGTGACCGGTTGGGTCGACGAGCTCGGGCTGGAAGGTGCATTGGCCAAGCGGACAGAACAGGGCGCGCTCGACACGTTCTTCTTCACGTCGTACGCCACCGCTGACGGGGTCGTCGGCGTCGGCGCCGTTGGGGCAATGACCGCAGTGCTCTGCGAAGAGTTCGGTGTCTCGGACCCTCGGGCTCTGCCCGAGTGGGCCGACCGTCCCCGGCGAGTGGGGCTGTTCGATGATGCAAGGGTGGCGCTGACGATGGCGTTTGCTGCGCTCGGGAGTGATGAGATCGTCGAGCGGCTGCAAGCTCACGGGATACCGGCGTCACGCTTCCGCTTGCTCGAAGAAGTCATGTTCGACCCCGATGCCGAAGCCGGCGATCTCCTCCATATCTGGCAGCACCCAACACTGGGCGCCGTCCGCATGCCGTCGGCACCGGTCAGTTTCTCGAATGCCGAGTACCACGCAAGGGACTCATCACCGGCGCTCGGCGAACACACCGACAACGTCCTGCGAGACCTCGGCTACGACGACGCCACAATCGAGCGCCTGGTTTCCGACGGCATCGTCCGGCGCACCCCCTGAACCTGCGACCCCAAGAAGAATCGCAGGTTGCGGGAGGCGATAGCTTCCCTGACGTGAATGTGAAGATCATCGATGGCGGTATGGGTCGTGAGTTGCGGCGCATCGGCGCGCCGTTCCAACAACCCGAATGGTCGGCCCAAGCGCTCATGGATGCGCCCGACATGGTGCGCCAAGCCCATGACAACTTCATCGCCGCCGGCGCCGAAGTCATCATCGTCAACAGCTACGCAGTCGTTCCCTTCCACATCGGAGCCAACCGCTTCCGCAAGCGTGGTGCAGAGCTTGTCGGCCTCGCTGGCCAGATCGCTCGTGAAGCTGCCGATGATGCAGTGACGGCTCCCTTGGTGGCCGGTTCTGTTCCTCCGCTCTTCGGTTCATACGAACCGGAGAAGTTCGTTCCCGAAGAAGCGCCGGCGCTCTATGACGTGATCGCGAGCGCGCAAGCACCGTTCGTTGATCTTTGGATTCTCGAAACCATGAGCTCGGTCGCGGAGGTCTCTGCAGCACTCGATGCGGTCGAGAACCATCGGATCGACCCAAACCAGCCGATCTGGCTGTCGTTCTGTCTTCCCGACGAAGCACCGACCGGCCCCGCTGCGCTTCGCTCTGGCGAGACCATTGCTGATCTGGTTCGTGCGTTCCACGCTCGCGTCGACGTGTTCTCGATCAACTGTTCCCTGCCCGAACGCATCGAGGAAGGTGTGCCGCAGCTGCGTGACGCCCTCGACGCCGTCGGAAGCAACGCTCCCATTGCCGCTTACGCAAACGCATTCGAGCCAACGCTTCGCCAACTTCCCGCCAACTCCGGCATCTCCGGAGAACGCAGTGAGCTGACGCCAGAGGTCTACGCGAACGCCGCCGACCGTTGGATCAAACTCGGGGCATCGATCGTCGGTGGCTGCTGCGGAATCCATCCCGAGCACATCGCCGAGCTCGCCCGACGCCACCAGACCACAGCTCCGGTCTGAGGGTCAGCGCTCGAGCCACCCCGACAAGAATCGGGTCAGGCGGGGCATCAACAGCCAGGTCAACGCAGCGATGCCGAGCACGTTCGACACGAAGAGCGCCGGCACCCACGGCACGTCGGCGAAGAACCGCTGCTGGAGAAGACTGAGCGTCAGGGTCGTCGGGTAAAGAGCGATCAGGACCGCAGTTGCTTGCTTCCAACGTTTCGGCGCCTGCTCCTTCTCGGCGACGAACCAGCCACCAAAGCCACCGATGACGTTGAGAGTCCGCTCGCCGTCGATGAATGGTTCGACCAGACGAAGCACGTGACGGCGGCTGTCTGACTCGAGCCAACGGTCGAGGTCTGCCCGACTGGCAAAGGTGAATGACACGACATAGTCGTCCTGCACGCCACTGACCGGCGGTGAGTGCTCGAGCGAGATGAACCCGGGGAAGCGAGCCATTGCGGCTCCGATCTCGGCTTCGGCCTTTCGGAAACCGGCGAGATCAGCGGGGAGGATGCGCTGAGACATCACCGCCGTCACGGCTTCTGCTGCTCTGGCCACACGCTGCTCTCGAGTCGCCCCCGCGGTCAACCGGTCTCCTGATCGCATCATCGACGCACGCTCAGGTGATTCGAGCCAGCGGTCGAGGTTGGCTTGTGAATCGAAGCGGTAGACGGTCACCCAGTCCTCAGGGTGGGCAACACCTGGCGGCTGTAGTTCAGATCCAACATGGCCGGGGAATGTTGCTGCGGCGGCCCTGACGCTTTCTACCCATTCGCCGAACTCGACTTCGTACCCAGGTTCAGGCCGACGCGAAACAATGACGGTTGGGGCGCTGGTCGCAGCTTCGCTCACTCGACGACCGTAGCAACGGGTGCGGAGGCCGTGACGCTCATACGATCTCGGAAGCCGCTACTACGATTGCGTCGCGAGCCGGACGAAGGAGGTGCGATGAACGAAGAGCAACCACTTTCCTGGACGTTCCTGACCAACCACAGTCACGTCCTGATTTGTTTGTCTCGCGACCCCGACCTGCGGTTGCGTGACTTGGCCGAGTTGGTCGGCATCACGGATCGAGCGGTCTCCACCTTGATTGATGAGTTGGAAGCGGCCGGCTACATCAAGCGGACCAAAGTCGGTCGCCGCAACCGATACGAGGTGCACGTCGACCGGCCCATGCGACACGAGGTCGAGCGCGGCCACCAGATCGGCGAACTGATCGAGGTGATGGGCCCCGTGTCCGGCGATGAAGAGACAAGACTCTCCTGACGTGACACCGATTACATAACCCAAAAGGACATTTCCGGTTGCATGAACTGCAGTTCTGGTATTTAATCACTGCTTATGCAATGGACTCTTCCCGCCGTACTCGTTGCCCCGCTTCTCGCTGCCGCTCTCATTGGCCTCCGTTCCTACGGCCAGCATCGTCCGGACGGCCGAGCAGCAGGTGTCATCGGCGGTATCGGCATTGGTGCCAGCCTCGTCGCTGCGGTGGTCGCTCTGATCGATGTGGCCATGAACGGCAGCAACGAGTTCGGGCTCGTCGGCCACCTCGCCCTGGTTGCCGACCGCCCGTCAGCCATTCTGCTCGTCCTCGTCGCTGGCGTCAGCGTCGTGGTGCAGTCGTTCGCTCGCCGCTCGCTCGAGGGCGACGCACGAGCCGCCCGGTTCTTCGCACTTGCCAACGTTTTGTCGGCCTCCACCATGATCGTGGCCATCGCAGCGAACGCTTCGCTGCTGGTTGCCGCCTGGCTCGTCACCGGCATCACGTTGGCGGCGATGGTCGGGCATCACAGCGGCTGGGCTCCCGCCGACGCCGCCGCCAAGGGCACCCTGCGGGCCTTCTTGATCGGCGATGTCCCGCTGGTTCTCGCCACGGTCATCACGATCGTGATGGTCGGCGACCTGCGGCTCGATGACATCGACCTCACCGCACTCGGCGCCGAGCGCATCGACCTCGGCGTCGGCTCGGTTTCACTGCTCGCCGTCGTGGCGGTCGCCCTCGTGATCGCCGGTGCGTCTCGCTCGGCCCTCATCCCATTCCACCGCTGGCTGCCCAGCACACTCAGTGCCCCCACCCCTGTCTCGGCCATGCTCCATGCCGGTGTGGTCAACGGCGCAGGAGTGCTGCTGATCCGGTTTGCCCCGGTCTACGCAACATCCACTCTTGCCATGTCGATCGCCTTCATCCTCGGCCTCACCACCGCTGTGTGGGCCACCGCGGTCATGCTCATCCGCTCTGACGTGAAGGGCGGCCTCGTCTACTCGACCGCTGGCCAGATGGGCTTCATGACGCTGCAGCTCGCCGTCGGTGCCTTTGCCGCTGCGCTGTTCCACATCGTGGGTCACGCCATGTACAAAGCAGCGATGTTCCTCGGCGCCGGCGGTTCGATCACCGCAACCGCCCAGCACCGCCATCTGCCCCACGGCACCTCGACCTTGTCGGCCCCCGTGCGCTTGGCTATTGCCGCAACGGTTCCTGCCGCTGCGATGGCGTTGGCCTTCACGGTGATCAACACGCACCTCACCGCAGCCAGCACGATCCTCGTGGTGCTCTTCGGTTGGATGTCCGCTGCGACGGCACTGAACGGGTGGCTCGTCGCCCCACCGTGGTCTGGAGTTTCCAGCATCGCCGCCGGAGCCGGCGCCAGCCTCGTCGCCGTCTTCGGTTACATCGGCGGCCTCACGCTATTCGAGACCTTTGTCGCCGACGCCGTTCCTTACGACGTCCCCGCCGCCGTCGGGCCGGTCTGGCTGGCCACCGCCCTCGGGGTGGTTGCACTGGCCGCTGCCATCCTCCGCTTCAGCAGTGCCGATGTGATCAAGCAGCAGCGTCGCCACCTCTACATCAGCTTGCTCGGCTCCGGATACCAGCGAGCACCGAAGCCGGCGCTGTCGCCCAATCTGCGCAGCCAGCGCACCACTCAGCCCCGTTTCCGGGTCGCCTCGCTGAGCAAGGGCTGAGTCCAATGCCTGAACAGAGCATTGATCTCGCGCCCCTTCTCGCCCAAGTTCAACAAGCCGGCTCGGTGATTGCCCCCTACTGGCCGGTGTCGTCCTTCGTTGCCGTCAACCCTCTCGGCGGGCTCGAACACCTGCCGTTCGAGGAGGCAACGAGCACGGCCCGCTTGTTGTTTGCGGCGGAAACGCATCTCTCCCTCGAGGACTATCGCGCCGAGCACTCCGCCGGACGGATCACCGACCATGACCTTCTCGACGCCATAGCCAAGGCCGACCCAGCCGGCGCCGGCGCCGCGCTGCAACTGGGACACGCCACCGTCACTGCCGCCGCCGTCATCATGTTCGACCTGGTACAGGGCCCCCTCGTGCCGGCAGCACCGAACGCCACAGATCCTTTCACTGAGTCACTCAACGCCTATCTCTCGACCTGGTGCGCTTCCTACGTCGACGCCGACACCGCCGCCTGGGCACTGCCAGACAAAGAGGGCGGTTTCTTCGCCGCCTGGCGCTCTGCGGTCGAACTGGATCGAGGCTTCACCAAACTCTTCGGCAAGCAGGCAGCAGAGAAGGTGGCTGCGATCGCACGTCAGCCGCTCCTGGCGCTCCAGCATTCACTCGACAACGCTCACGTTGCCGATGACGACCGAGCCGAACTCCTTCGTGCCATGGCGGTCAAACTCCCCGGCTGGGCTGGCTACGCCCGCTGGTGCGACGAGTGGGCACCCGCCGATCATCGTGGGCCTTCGCTGAAGTTCATCGATCTCATTGCGGTTCGTGTGGTGATCGAGGCGGCGGCCGGCCAGATCCAGCGGGAGACCAGCCAGACCCCCGACAACAACACCGCCAGCGAACGCGACCGGGTCGATGCAATCATCCGCTCAATGACCGACGGGCCCGCAACCGACGGTCAGCGGGCAGCTGTCACATCGCTCATTCAGAGCATTTCCGATGATGATCGGCGCCATTTCTGGCTCCAAGCCCACGAGCGCAACTTCCACGATCGGCTGCTCGGCAAGCTCCAGCGGGTCGACCCCGGGCGGCCGGCAGCGGCACCTGATGCCCAAATGGTGATGTGTATCGACGTTCGTTCTGAAGGTCTGCGCCGCAGCCTCGAATCACTGGGCAACTACGACACCTACGGCTTTGCTGGGTTCTTCGGAGTCCCCGTCCGTTGGCGCCCCCTCGGCTCCGACCTCGGCGAAGCCCGCTGCCCTGTTCTGGTGTCGCCCCGTCACGAGATCGCCGAGGTTCCTGCGAGTAGCGCCCCGATCGGCGAGGTCGAGGGCTACCTCGGCCGAGCGGCAGCTTCGAGCGCTGCCCAACGAGCACTTCATGACACCAAGAAGCACCTCGGTGCCCCGTTCGCCTTCGCTGAGGCGTCGGGATGGCTCACCGGCCCCTTGGCGGCAGCGCGAACGCTCAAGCCAGGCAAGGGGCTTCGGAACAAGAACAAGCCGAATACCGCTCCGGCCGTCGACGACCGGGCCAGCAATCCCTCCGAACCCTCGCTGATCTCAGGACTGTCGCTCCAGGAACAGAGCCTCTTTGCCGAGGCGATCGTCCGCACCATCGGCATGCACGACTTCGCCCCGATCGTGGTGCTCTGCGGCCATGCCAGCGCCACGGTGAACAACCCCCACGCCTCATCGCTCGACTGTGGTGCGTGCGGCGGCGCACCCGGCGGACCCAGTGCACGCATTGCCTCCGCAATCCTCAACGAGCCAGATGTTCGGGCCAACCTCGCAGCCAACGGGGTCGAGATCCCAGACACGACGTGGTTCGTTCCAGCTGAACACGACACGGTCTCCGACGTCGTCACAATCCTCGACCCCGAGCTCATTCCGGCCCATCACGCCGATGCTCTCGCACGGCTGCAAGCCGACCTCGCCACGGCCGGAGTACAGAATGCTGCAGCTCGGGCTACTCGACTTCCCGGCAACCCCGCCAACGTCCGGGATCGTGGCAACGATTGGGCGCAAGTCCGCCCCGAGTGGGGTCTGGCCGGCAACGCTGCTTTCGTTGTTGGGCCCCGTTCGATCACCCAGGAACTCGATCTCTCGAGCCGAGTGTTCCTCCACAGCTACGACGCCAACAGCGACCCTGACGAAGTTGCACTCGAAACGATCATGACCGCGCCGCTGATCGTGGCCCAGTGGATCTCGTCGCAGTACTACTTCTCCACCGTTGACAATCATGTCTTCGGTGCCGGTGACAAGATGATCCACAACCCGGTTGGCGGCACCGTTGGTGTGCTTCGTGGTGATGGCGGCGACCTTGCGATCGGCCTTCCGCTGCAGTCGACCTCTGCCGGCGACCGGCGGGGTCACGATCCGCTTCGGCTCATGGCCGTCATCCAGGCCCCTCTCGAACGCATTGAAGCGATCATTGCTCGCAACACCGGGCTACGTCAGCTCGTCGAAGGCGAGTGGATCCACCTCGCCGGTCGTTCACATGGCCACGAGCCATGGTCAGTCAGAACACCTGCCGGCACCTGGGAAACCTGGCAACCTGCAGGTGACACACCCTCAGAAGACATCAGTTTGGAGCTGGCATGAGCGAGTGGGATTCCCTCACGAAGATGGCCAAGATCGAAGTGGTCGTGGACGGTGGAGACGTTCCCGCCGTGCGCGACCTTCTCCTCCAGGCAGGTGCTACCGGCTACACCTCAGTCGATGGCGTTTCGGGACTCGGCCACCACGGCCAACATCAGGGGCGGCTGCTGTTCAACGACCGGTCCAGCCTCTCGATGATCATCTCGGTGGTCCCCATCGACCAAGTCGAACCCGTGATCGCTGGTGTCCGCCAACTGCTGCAGGACCGCCACGGCGTCTTCTTCGTCAGCGAGACACATGTGAGCCGCCCCGAGTACTTCACCTGAGCCTGCGGGTCCTGGCCACGGTCTGATCGCCACGGTGGCGAGACCGCAACCTCAAGATGCTGCGAAGCCAGTCGATGCTTCCCAGGTGCAGTGGCGCCAAGACATCGAGATACGAATGGATGACCCTTCGGCACTCGTTCTCTGCGTCGATGCCACCGGGGGGCGAACCGTCTCACTACCCAGCGAACTGGGAACCTTCTCGGATCGGGTGGCCAAGACTTCGGGACCGCTCGATCTCTTTGCCCCCGAGGCTCGGAGCGAAATCGTGAAGTCTTTCGGGCTGGCAAAGGTTCGCGGCACGGCGTCGACTCAGGCGGCCGTTCGGTCCGGGGAGCAACACCAGTTCGACTTCTACAACGAGGTCGAGTCGCTCGGGTGCTACGTCGTCACCATGGGGCCACCGACCGGGATGCAGACCAAGACGATCGGCTCAGAAGACGACCTCCCGGTTCGAGCTGCCTCGTGGGATCTGGACATGGCCGGCAACATCGTCGACGTTCATCAAGACTTTGGACGGATGCTCGGCTGGGACCCAGCCGAGATCATTGGGCGCTCCTCGCTCGATCTGATCCACCCCGACGACCACGAGAAGGGCATCATCGGCTGGATTGAACTGCTCGAACAGGGCCTTGGTTCTCGCTCGCGCATGCGGCAGCGGTTCCTTCAAAAGGGCGGCGGCTGGCGATGGCTGGAAGACACCAGCACGAATCTTTTGGATGACCCGGAACGAGCCGTGGTCTCGACCGAGCTGATCGACGTCTCCGACGAGATGGCGGCTCTGGAAGAAGCGGAACGACGAGAAGCGCTCCTCACCCGACTCACCGATGCACTCCCCACTGGCGTCCTGCACATCAGTCCACAACGGCTTCCGGTCTTCTGGAATCAGCGGTGGACCGAACTCATGGGGAACGCCTCGCCGTCGATCAATGGGCTTCTCGAACAGTTGGCCGAACGCGACATGGTCTCCAGCGCAATCGAGCGCTCATTCGACGAGGGGGCCGATGCCGACATCGACGTCACAATTCTCGGCAGCGCCGATGTTCACTACGGTCGGCTGCATCTTCGGGCGCTCGAACACAACGACGGTTCTGCTGAGGTCCTCGTCACCCTCGAAGACACCACGTCAGCCCGTGAACGGCAGCAGGACCTCCACGATCTGGCCCATCGCGATGCTCTCACCGGCCTCCTCGGCAACCTCGGGTCACGGTCACTCGTCGAGGACCAACTCCTCGACGGTGCCGGTTCACTTCTCTTCGTCGACCTGGACTTCTTCAAACTCATCAATGACACCCATGGACACGCCGCCGGCGATGCCGTGCTGCAAGCGGTGGGGCGTGGAATCACCGAGGCTGTCCGACGCCAGGACGCCGTGGCGAGAATCGGCGGCGACGAGTTCATCGTTGCGATCCAAGACGTGAACTCGCCTGAAGAGATCAGCGAGCTCGTCGAGCGAATTCACACCGCGCTTCTGCAAGCCGAAAGCTCGATCGACTACCCCGTGGAGATCAGGGCGTCGATCGGTGTAGCCGAGGTCAAACTAGGTGACAGTTTCGACAGCCTGCTCCGACGCGCCGATCAAGCGATGTACGAAGTGAAGAGGGCAAAGCAGCAGTTGGAGTCGAGCGAGCCGCAATCGTCACCGGTCAGGCCGCCAGCACCGAAGCGGTAGCCCCGAGGGCAACGAGCACAATGATGGGCGTGAACCACCGGTCATCGGCCTGAGCAAACGCCGAGCTGTGGTCGCTCTTGCTGAAACCAGCGGTCTTGGTGTCGCCGATCGCTCGAATCGTGAACACGGCAACTCCAAGCCATACGAGGGTTCGCACGATCGTCGGTCCGGTCCCAAGTGCCGCCGCCATCACCAAACCGGAAAACACCAGCAGGGCGCCGGCAACCAAGAGCGTCACGACAGGACCGGGCTGAAAGGCCGGCCCTCCCGAAGTTGCCGGTGGCACGGCGACGTCGAGCATCCACGTTCCGCCCAGTGCCCAGTAGACGTGGACAGCGGCAGCCAGCACGAGCGTCAAGGAAGCCACCGCTGCCCCGGCGACAAGCACACTTTCGGTCAGCCGTTGGTCGGCATGGAGGCAGGCGAGCCCAGCCAAAAGGAACAGCGGCCACGCCAGATGTCCACGCAACATCGTGAAGATCATCATTGCGGAGGCCATCGAGAACCCAGCGACCACAGGCAACACGTCTACCCCCAACAGCACGGCGGCAAGGGCGAGCCATGCCAGCGAGGTGAGGTGCCAAGCGAAACGCAGGATGCGTTCGACCGCCCACCGCGGCTCAGCCACGCGCCACTCCTGCCTGAGGAGCGGACGCAGGATCGATGTCTCACCGAGCACCGAGTGGGCGATCGCCAACAACACCAGTAGCACCGCAGCGAGTTCTGCTCCTTGCATCTCACGTCCCTTTTCGTTCACAACCAAACATACGGTGGCGTATGTTGTGGGTTGAACATACGGGATCGTATGGTTTCGGTCAATGTCACAGAAGTCACAACAGGACTGGGTCAACGGTGCAGTCCTCGCCCTAGGCGACGGCGGTATCGACGCGGTGAGAGTCGAGCCACTGGCGAAGACGCTCGGGGTCAGCAAGGGCAGCTTCTACCATCACTTCGCCAATCGCCGTGCGCTGCTGCTTGCACTCCTCGACCAATGGGAACACCTCGGTACCAGCGCAATCATCGACGAAACCGAGCGAACGTCCGACGACCCCGCTGGCCAACTCGCCACGCTCGTGCGTATCTCCTGCAGCCCTGACCTCCTGGGCGATGCGGTCGAAACCAGCATTCGAGCGTGGGCCGGCTCCGACGAGATCGCCCGTGAGGTCGTCACCCGCGTCGACCAACGTCGCCTCGACTACGTGACAACACTGCTCTGCAGCGCGGGAATGAAGCGGCCGCTCGCCAAGCGACGGGCGGCGATGTTCTATCGAGTCCTCATCGGCGACACGACTTGGCGCGCTGCCGGTGGGCCGAACCACACCAAGCGCGAACTCGACGACCTCACCGCACTCCTACTGTCGCCCCCTTCCACCTGACCAACCGGGGGCTGAGACCGTCAAGAGTGAGGGTCAGAAACCCGGGGTTTGGGAGACAGGGGTCAGGAGGGGACGGTGTCGGAGCGAAGGTCGATCACGCGATCGACCCCCTCACGTCCTTTTGGGACCGACACCTTCGGCGCCTTCGCCCTCGACGGCGCATTTCTCGGAGGACTGATCTTCGGCGGCACTGGCCGGCCCGCTGGCACCGAGATCGGTTGACGAGCCTTGCGGTCGTCCTCGAGCGAGGCAACAAAGCCGGGGGAATCGTCCTTGGCCGCATAGGTGTCGACGTAGGTCTGTCCCGACAACTCCGAGATGCGGAACATCACCGCATCGGTGAACGTCCGGTGAATGCGTGGATCGTTCGGATCACCAAAGTCCGAGATGTGCATCGGCTCACCAAAGCTGACCCGCACCGGGAGCCGGGGCGACATCGTGAACTGGTCTGGCGGCTGCACCTCGAGCGTGCCTTCGTGACCGACGGGAATGATCGGGGCATTGCACCGAGCGGCCAGGCGGGAGGCTCCCGTTCGGCCTTTGTGTAAGAACTCGCTGCGAGATCGCGTGCCTTCCGGGTAGATCATGAACAGCCGCCCACCGTCAAGCACCGAGGCCGCAGTATCGAGCGCAGCCTTTGCGGCATCACCACCGGAACGGTCCACTGGGATCATTCCCATCGCCGGGAAGAGATGCTTGGTCTTCCAGCTGTCCATGTACTCGCCCTTGCCGATCGCCCAGACTCTGCGGGGCAAGGCGGCGGGAACAAAGACCGAGTCACAGAACGACAGGTGGTTGGGCGCAATGATCGCAGGGCCACCGTGAGGGATGTTCTCGACGCCTTCGATCGTGACATCCCAGAGCCGATGCACGAGCTGACGAACACCACCGAAGCCGTACTTGCTCACGCGGTCCGCGCCAGGAAGCTCGGGAGCCTCCTCGAATCGGAACGCGGGAGCAGTCATCAGTTCACGCCACCCAACAGCCGACGGGCGCTCATGAGCGCAACTCACGACGGATCAGTTTGCCCGTGGGAGCGACCGGGAGCTCGTCGACGAAGCGGTAGGACGTCGGGCACTTGTAACGGCTGAGGTTGGCCCGAGCGAACTCGTCGAGTTCGTCGGCATCGACGTCACCCAGCACGTGAGCGACCACGGTCTCGCCGGTGTCGAGATCCTCTTCCCCGACAACGACGGCACCGCGCACGTTGGGATGCTCCATCAAGACGCCCTCGACTTCAGAGGGATAGACGTTGAAACCGGAAACGATGACGACGTCTTTGATTCGATCGACCAAGTAGAGGTAGCCGTCGTCGTCGAACACACCGACATCGCCGGTCCAGAACCAGCCATCTTCGGTGAGGACTGCATCGGTCAGGGACGGAGAATCGAGGTACCCCTTGAACACTCCGGGGCTTCGGACCACGACTTCGCCGGTGTCGCCGGTGTCGACCGGCGTGCCGTCTGGCTCGACCAGAACGACCTGGCAACCTTCGATGACCTTGCCGACCGACGTCGGCTTGACGGGGATACCTCGGCTCCAGGTGACGATGGGCGAGGTTTCGGTGAGTCCGTAACCTTCGGCAACTTCGATGCCGAATCGGTCACGCACGGCTTCGAAGACCGACAGGGGCAAAGCTGCAGCGCCCGAAGACGAGTGACGGACTGAGGCCATGGAGTCATCGGCCCCTTCCGCCTGAGACCATCGGTGCCACATGGGTGGAGCGCCAGCGAGGGTCGAGATGCCGAACTTCTTGATCAAGCGCAGGCTCTCGTTCTCGTCGAACCGGCGCTGCAACACGATTGAGCCACCGACTTTGAGCGTTGCAAGCAACACCAAGTTGAGACCGAAGATGTGCGAGAACGGCAGCACACCGAGCGAGACATCGTCGGGCTGGAGACCGAGATCGCCGCGGTTCAAGATGGCGTCTTGCGCCCAGGCCAGATTGCCATGACTGAGCATGGCGACCTTGGCGTCGCTAGCCACACCGCTGGTGAGCATGAGGAAGGCCAGATCGTCGGGGTCACGGTCGACCACCGCCGGGGCCGGGCCGCTCTCGACATCAATGGCGAGATCCATCGTTGGCACACCGAGTTCGACATTGCCTTCGGCAATCCATGCGCCAGCTTCGCCGAGGCACAGCAGCTTGGGCCGGACACTCGCCAACTTGCGCTCGAGTTCGGGAAGTGGACTGCTTGGCCGAACGGGAACGATGCGGGCACCGAGACCCAAACCAGCAAGGGTGGTGACAGCGAAGTCGATCTCGTTGCCTGCAAGGATGGCGAGCGGGTCGTCGACCCCGATGCCGGCCTCGTGAAGGCGGGCCCGAACGGCGTCGACTCGAGTGCGGAGTTCACCGTAGGTCAGACGGAGTTCACCGTCGATGAGGGCGATGCGGTCGCCGTCGTGGCGATCGATGATGGTGGCGAGATTCACGGAATGGTCCTGCATTGAGGTGCAGCCAAAGGGCTGCGGATGGCACTCAGACGGCGCACGTTCGCACCGACCGAGTCTTGAGTATGACACGCGTCACATCGGTCAGCACATCGAGCAATACTGCTCGCTCCGATCAACGGGATGGCACAGATGCTGCGGGTCGAGTCATTGACGGGTGACATCATCGGAAGTCGCGCGGTTCACCCGGCTCGAAGAGTCAAGCGGCAAGGTCTCCAAGCGTCGGCACCGACGACAGGGCGGCAGAGATCAGCTCCATGTAGTCCTCGGCACCGCGACTGACCGTCCACTGACGGGTGGCAACACGGACGGCGGACATCGTCGCACCAGCGATGATCTCGGGCCGGGGATCGACCAACGGGTCGACGTCCAACCGAGCCGCCACTGCGGCGATGATCTCTCGCTCCCAGCCGAACTGAACGGTCGCCCGGCTGTAGGCCGAGACCGACGGATACGACGCGGCAAGCCGGGCTTGCAGCAACCGTCGATCGCGATGTTCCTCGAAGTTCTCGGCCAGCGAGGTGATGGCGTTGTGCACGACCATCAACACCGGCTCGTCCGCAGGTCGTTCGGCGAGCGCATCTCGCAGCGCGAAGATCAGCTCGTCCATGTCGCCGTAGAGCACCGCCTCCTTGCTGGCGAAGTGACGGAAGAGCGTGCGCTGGGAGACGTCAGCCGCCTCCGCAATGTCATTGGTGGTGGTTTCGTCAAAGCCCCGCGAAGCAAAGAGTTCGGCTCCAGCCTCAGCGAGCGCCGCCTGGGTACGCGACTTCTTCCGAGACCGACGACTCGGTTCGGGGCGAGGATCAGGCGTCTGGGACAAGAGTGGAGACGTGGAGACCGCAGTCATGGGCAACAGCGTAGGCCAGTTTCGACAAAATGTCAGCCATTGACAAATGTCAGCGACTGTCAGATACTTGCTGGATGTCGTCCGCCGCCATCTTTGACCTCGACCGCACGCTCATCGCTGGATCTTCAGCCAGCATCGTGACTCGCCACCTTGCCGACGCCGGCATCTCTGCCGGCCACGACATTCCTTTCGCCGACACGCTCGCCGAGATCTACGAACGATTCGGCGAGAACTGGCTGATGATGCAGCCAGCGAAGTTCGCCGGCCGCAGCGCCGCCGGGTGGAACGTGTCTGCTGTCGCCGAGGCATGCGAGAAAGCGGCCAAAGAGGTAGCGGCCAACCTGCAGCCCTTCGCCATGTCGGTCATCGACGAGCACCGCGCTGCTGGCCGCACACTCGTGCTCGCCACCACCTCACCCGAGCCCTTTGTTCGCCCCATCATGGAAGCGCTCGGCTTCGACGACGTGGTCTGCACCAAGTGGCGGAGTCATCAGGGCAAGTTCACCGGTGAACTCGACGGCGAATTCCTGTGGGGTCGAGCCAAAGCCGACGGTGTCATTGCCTGGGCTGACGACAACAAGGTCTCACTGGCAAAGAGCTACGCCTACAGCGACAGCTACTTCGACAGCCCGCTCCTCGACGCCGTCGGTCATCCCGTTGCCGTCAACCCCGATCTCCAACTCGCTGCCACTGCGGTCCTGAAGGGCTGGCCGATCCGCCATCTCGACAAGTCCGCGGGTGTGGCGAAGATCGCCGGTCGTGAGATCCAGGACTGGACTCGCCCGCTGGTCCGGCCCGAACTCGTCGCCCCCTATGTGTCGTTCGAGTTCAGTGGCATCGAGAACATCCCGTCTGAAGGCCCTGCGCTGTTGGTGTTCAATCACCGCTCGTATTTCGACCCCACCGTGATGGGGCTCGTCAGCGCCAAGGCTGGCCGCAGCATCCGCGGCCTCGGCAAGAAGGAAGTGTTCGACGTTCCCGTCTTCGGCAAGATCGCCCGAGCCATGGGCGGCATCCGAGTCGAGCGAGCGTCTGGCTCGAACGAGCCACTGGAGAAGGCCGCTGATGCGCTCAACGGCGGCGAAGTCGTGATGATGGCGCCACAAGGCACCATCCCTCGAGGACCAGCCTTCTTCGACCCAGAACTCAAGGGGCGCTGGGGTGCAGCCAAGTTGGCCGCCATGACTGGTGCTCCCGTCATTCCTGTTGCCCTCTGGGGCACCGAGTTGGTCTGGCCCCGCAGCGCCAGACTGCCGAAGGTGTCGTTCACTGACCGCCCGGTCGTCACCGCCACAGCCGGCCCGCCCGTCGTCATCGGCGGCGAGGACCCCGACGCCGACACCACGGCGATCATGACCGCCATCAGTGCGTTGCTTCCTCCAGAGTCCCAGGAGAAGCGGACCCCATCGACCGAAGAACTGGCCCGAACCTTCCCGCCCGGCTACAAGGGCGACCCCAACGCCGAGGCTGACCGTCGCCCCGGTACCGACACCTGATCACCCCAGCAACCGGGACGAGAGGCTCACATGTCAAGAGAACGTGACATCGACTTCGCCGACCGCAT
>CAYGQE010000012.1:24904-64146 GCA_964351995.1 uncultured Acidimicrobiaceae bacterium
CGGGACGAGAGGCTCACATGTCAAGAGAACGTGACATCGACTTCGCCGACCGCATGAGCGAGCACGAAGCGCTCATGTGGAACATCGAGAAGGACCCCTGGCTCAACCCCAGTGGTGCTTCGCTGACCGTGCTCGACGTTCCCGTCGATGCCGAACGCTTTCGGCGCCAAGTCCGCCATGGTGTCGCCAAACTTCCTCGGCTGTATCAGCGAGTGGTACCTGGCTTTGGCCGCATCTCGACCCCAGCATGGGTGCCAGACCCCGAGTTCGATCTCGACTTCCACATCCGCGGAATCGAGCTAGCCAGTCCTGGCTCGGATCGGCAGCTCTTCGATCTCGCCGCGCAGCTCTACGCCGAGCCCTTCGATCGCACCCGGCCGCTCTGGCGCTTCGTACTGATCTCTGGCCTCGAGGGCGGCAAGGGCGCCATCTGGTCGATCTTCCACCACGCGATCAGCGACGGCATCGGCCAGATCCGTATGGCCGAGCTCTACCAGCAGTTCACCCGAGACGAGGCCGATCACCCCGAGGTCGACCTCGAAGGCCTCGTGGCCGATGCGGTGGCCAATCACGCCGCAAAAGAGTCCGGCGGCGATCAGGCAACCAGCCTGATCGACACCGCAACCCGAAGCATCGGGCACGTGGCGCGCCGTCAGATCGGTCTCGGCCGCCGCGCTCTCGGCGAAGTGGCCCTGTGGCCAGCAGACCCCAATCGAGCCACCGAAAAAGTCTCCAACGTCATCGACGTCACGCGCTCGACCGTTGCCCAGCTCAATGGTTCGGCCAACGACACACCGGGTGGTTCGCCGCTGTGGGCCGAGCGCTCGCGGCACCGCCACCTCGAAACGCTGAGCGTGCCGCTCGACGAACTCAAGGCTGCAGCCAAGAGCCAGGGCGCCACGATCAACGATGCGTTCATGGCTGGCCTCACCGATGGCGCGGTCCGCTATCACACCAAACGCAACGTGACCGTCGACATGCTCAACACCAGCTTCGTGGTCTCGACCCGCTCTGACAACAAGATCGGCGGCAACTCGTTCACTCCAGTGCTGGTGCAGGTCAGTGGTTCCCCAGCCACATCGGCACAGCGGATCAAGGCCGTGCACGCCGCTACTGAGCAGGCGCGAGAAAAGGCCAGCCATGGCGGCAGCGTCAGCTCGCTGTCTGGCATCGCCAACTTGCTGCCGACGTCGGTCGTCACCAAGACCGCTCGCAATCAAGCCGCTCGCATCGACTTCGCCACGTCCAACCTGCGGGGTGCACCATTCGAGCTGTTCTGCGCTGGCGGAAAGGTCGAAGCCACGTTCCCACTCGGCCCAGTTGCGGGAACTGCGGCCAACATCACGGCACTCTCGTACAACGGATCACTCGACCTCGGCATGTTCATCGATCCTGTTGCGGTCGAAGATCCCACCGACTATCGAGATTGTGTCGAAGCGGCATTCGCTGACCTGTTGAAGCTGGCCAAGCCGGCCAAGAAGAAGTCGGAGCGCAAGAAAGCGGCACCGAAGAAGGCAGCGAAGGCCAAGAAGTCGACCAAGAAGAAGGCTTCCAAGAAGTCAGCACCGAAGAAGACAGACGAGTGGTCGTGAGTTCATTGCTGCGTTCGATCGGCACAGCACGGCGCGTCGGATTGCTCGACCCTGCCACCATCGCTGCCGCCGGTGCCGCCGCCCTGGTGTGGGGGCCCAGCTCGGCGGCTGCGTACTCGGCTGCCTCGGTCCGCTCCCCCACGCGAACGGCCCTCATCGACGACCACGGCGAGCTGACCTATCTCCAGCTCGAGGTTCGGTGCAACCGCCTGGCCGCTGGGTTGAAGGCAAAGGGCGTCAAGAGCGGCCAGCCCGTCGGCCTGCTGTGCCGCAATCATCGTGGCTTCGTCGAAGCGAACGTCGCACTTGCAAAGCTGGGCGCTCGCGTCGTCTATCTGAACCCGGGGCTCCCCGCATCACAGCTGAACGAAGTCATCGATCGCGAGGCGATCACGCTCGTCATCTCCGATCGCGACCTCGCCGAGCGGGTCGAGCACCCCAACGTGGTGATTGCGGCACCGGAAGGCGATGCCAAGTGGACGTTCCCCGGCGTCTCGAAGTGGCGGCCTCTCCTGCAAATGCCGCACCCGACGGCCAGCGATGACCCCGTGGTCCTCACCTCTGGCACAACCGGGGCGCCCAAAGGCACGCGCCGAACCACTGGCAGGGCCACCGCAAGCGCAGCCTTCGGTGTCCTCGACGCCATTCCGTTCCAACGCAACGATGTGGTGGTGTTGCCCGCCCCCCTGTTCCACGCCTGGGGCCTCAGCCAGCTGCTGACCACTGCGACACTCGGCGGCACGGTCGTGTTGCGTCGATCATTCGACCCCGAACAGGTCACCGCTGATGTCGAAGCTCACGGAGCCACCGTGCTCGCGGTTGTTCCCGTGATGCTGCATCGCATTCTCCAAGCCGACCCCGCATTCGACCTCTCGTCACTTCGGGTCGTTGCCAGTAGCGGTTCGGCGTTGCCAGGCGAGCTCGCCGCCCAATGGATCGATCGGTACGGACTCAACCTCTACAACCTGTACGGCAGCACCGAGGTGGGTCAAGTCAGCATTGCCACGCCGGCTGATCTCGCTCACGATCCCACGACCGCAGGCCGTCCCGTACGAGGTGTTGATGTCCGTCTCATCGATGACGAGGGCAAGGCGGTTGTCGGCCCCGACAAGGTCGGCCGGATCGTCGTCGAGAGTGCCATGCACTTCGACGGCTACACCGACGGCAACAACAAAGAGATGTTCGACGGCTACATGGCCATCGGTGATCAAGGTCGATTCGACGCTGACGGCCGGCTTTACGTGCTCGGCCGGGCCGACGACATGATCATCTCCGGCGGCGAGAACCTGTTCCCGTCGAACATCGAGCGAGCGCTCATGAAGCACCCGAAGGTGAGCGACGTTGCCGTCGTCGGTGTGGCCGATGACGACCTGGGTCAGCGGGTGCGAGCCGTGGTCGTGGCCAATGGCTCGTCGAGCTCACAGACGCTCATCACCAGCATCAAGAAGTCGATCACCTCGGATCTCGCTTCCCACGAAAAGCCCAGGGAGTACGTCTTCGTCGACGAGCTGCCCCGCAATGCCGCAGGCAAGATCCTGCGCCGCGAACTCACCGGCTCGAAAAGCTCGGTTCCGAACCTCAGCAAAGAGCGAAAGCAGAAGCGATCATGAAGCAGCTCAGCGGACTCGACGTCAGCTTTCTCAACATGGAGACCCCCACCAGTTGGGGTCACGTCAGCAGCCTGTCGGTCTACGGCCGTCCAGCTGACAATCCCGATTTCGATCCCTACCAGGTCTTCAAGGATCAGATCGAAGCCAATCTTCCCCAGCTCGAGCCGTTCCGCCGCCGCTTGGTCGAGGTGCCGTTCGGACTGGATCGTCCCTACTGGATCAACGACCCGGACTTCGAACTCGATTTCCACATCCGCCATCTGGCCGTGCCAGGCAAGGGCGGACCCAAGGCGGTCGGCGAGCTGATCTCTCGTCTCATCGCCCGTCCGATGGACCGCACCCGTCCCCTGTGGGAGGTCTACATCATCGAAGGCCTCCCGGACGATGACTTCGGTGTCTTCACCAAGGTGCACCACAGCACGATCGACGGTGCCGCCGGTGCCGAGATGCTGTCGATGATCCTTGCCCCGGAGAACCCCGATGCGGCGACCGATCCTTGGCATCCAGAGGAGCCCCCATCCAACCAGGAGCTGCTGACACGCACGGCGGTCGAGCTGGCTCGATCACCCGCCAAGGCACTCCGTCTGCAGGCAAAGGTCTTGTCCGACCTCGGCCGGGTCACCGAAACTCGCGGCTTCACCGAGGCGGCCAATCAGATCCGCCGGGGTCTCCCCGGCCCAGCCGGCGCCATCGTACGCAAGCTCCTCGGCGATGAACGTCCGGTCGATCAAGACGCTCCGCCTCTGCTGCCGACGATGGGCGGTCCTCGCACACCGTTCAACGCAACGATCAGCGGCCAGCGCCGCTTCGAGTACCGCAGCACCCCGCTCGAACACGTGAAACAGATCAAGACTGCCAGCGGCGCCACCATCAATGACGTGGTGATGGCGGTGTGTGCTGGAGCGCTGCGCCGCTACCTGCAACAGAGCGATGCGTTGCCGGAACGCAACCTGATCGCCATGGTGCCGGTCTCGATCCGCACGGGTGAAGAGACCGAGAAGTGGTCGAATCGGGTGTCAGCAATCTTCGCCGAGCTGCCGACGACACTCGACTCTGCGGCCGACCGCCTCACCTCGGTGCATGAAGCAATGATCGACGCCAAGGGTCAGTTCGACCTGATGCCGGCCGACACGCTGAGCGAGATGAGCGATCTCGCTCCGCCCGCCCTTGCCATGCGGGCGGCGCGGCTTGCGGCCCGGACTCGCATTGCCGATCGCACCAACCCTCCGGCCAACCTCATCATCTCCAATGTGCCCGGCCCCCGCACGCCGCTCGGCCTGCCCGGCGGCGCCCCGCTCAAGCACTACTACCCGGTCTCCACGATCGTTGATGGTCAGGGCGTCAACATCACCGTGCAGAGCTACGTCGACACCCTCGACTTCGGCTTGGTCGCATGCCGCAAGCTGATGCCCGACGTCGACGTGCTCGCCGACTTGCTGATCGACGAGATCAGCGAGATGGCGAAGGAACTCGGTGTCAAGTTGTCGAAGCCAAAGAAGAAGTGACGTTGCGGCTCTCTCGGGCCCGTCGCAACGCCATCACCGCAACGATGAAACCAGTGACTCCCTGCACCGCAATCGTTGCGTACATGAAGAACCGGACGGCCTCGTCAGACGGTTCGATCGCCCACAATGCTGTGTAGCCGAGGGCTGCGGTCGGGGCGATGAGGATGACCGGCAGCAGCGCTCGCCACGAGACCCGCCCGCTGAGTCCGTCAACGAAGCTCGGTGTTCCCGCTGACACCGCCGAGCGATGCCAGCGGAGACCCTTCAACTGCACCCAGCAGTAGAGGCCGAACATCGGGAGCGCCCATGGAAAGACGAACGTCCATGTCGTCACTCCCGCCAACGTCAGGCCGAGTACTCCGCGCTCGCTCCAGCTCAGCGAGCCAGATCGACCGACGACACCGTTCGACGCTGTCGGCCAGACGAATCCGATGAGGGCATGACCGGAGATGAAGACCGCGGTCATGGTCACGGTGTACCGGGTGAAGGCGAGAGGCTCCAGTATCTCGAGAGGGCCACCGGCGCCCTCGATGAGTTCAGGGTCATTGACGTTCTCCGGGAGCCAGAGCGTTGAGGACCAGAGCGCCCAGAACACGCCAAGGCCAATCGACCCAGCCGTCAGCCGAAGCAACGCTTCGTCGAGAAGCCATCGCCGAAAGAGGAAAACGAGGCCGGCGAACGCGAACATTCCGTGCCAGAAGCTGAACCACGCAGGAAAGACCGGCACCAGTGGACCGCCGGAGTAGATGACCGGCGTGATCGCACCCTCGACCACGAACGCAATCACCGGGAGAACGAGCATCAGCGACCACCAGTCGGTGACGTGAAAACGATGCATCAGCATGTGCCCGGCCGCCGTCGCCAACCCGTACCACGCAGCGATTTCCAGCTGCACGCCAAGACTCGGCGACCAGAACCAGAAGATCCGCTCGGCTCCGATCGCCATGATGAGGCCGAGCAAATAGACGAACAGGATGGAACGAACGGCTGACACAAAGCGGGCCGAGAGCTTGGGAGGACCCGACCCCTCCCGCCAGAACTTGGGAGGGGTCGGGTCCTCCCAAGCTCGTTCTGTATCAAGTTCGCGTTGCGACATGTCTTGTCTGTCGCGTCGGGCGCCCCGAACGGTTCACGATGCTTCCGCTGCGGGTTCTTCGACCACACTGAGCGGATGAACAAGCAGCTCCTCGCCGTTCTCGCAGTGCTCGGTCTTCTCGCCACTGCGTGCTCCTCTGGCGACGAGACTGCAACGACGGCTACCGAGGACGCCACCACCTCAGAAGCGACCACAACCACCGAGCCGGCTCCAACCACGACCGACGCTCCAGAAGATGTCGAGCCAGAAGCGCCCCTGACTACCGAGCTCGGGCCGGAAGGCTGTGCGTCCCAACAACTGGGGGCCACCAGCTTCACCATCGACGCCGGTGGTGCGCAGCATCCGGTACGCATCTTCTTGCCATCGAGCTACGACGGTTCACCGTTGCCGCTGGTGATGAACTGGCACGGCTTGGGATCCGAAGGGCCCCAGCAGGCTCAGTTCTCCAACTACGAAACGCTGGCCGAAGCCGAGGGCTTCCTGGTCGCCCACCCCACCGGCGTTCCGGCCCCAGGCGACGATCGGAACTCATGGGAGCTCGCTCAGTTCGACGACCCTGCCCGCGACGACATCGAAATGGCGGAAGCGATGATCGACCACCTCATCGCCAACTACTGCGCCGATCCGTCCCGGGTGTATTCCACCGGCATGTCGAACGGCGGCTTCTTCACCTCTCGCCTGGTCTGCGAACTGCCCGACCGCATCGCCGCGGCCGTATCGGTCGCTGGTCTCACGCACCACGACGGGTGCGACCCCGGTCGAGCAGTTCCGTTCATGGCGTTCCACGGCACCGCCGACGCCGTGGTCCCCTTCGCCGGCGGTACGTCCACGCTGGTCGAGGACAACGCCACGCCGGAGTCACTCGACTTCTTCAACCAGGTGATGCCAGACGAGTTCGCCGAATTCGCGGCCAGCAACGGCTGCGACGCAGAGCCGACGGTCGAGGCCGTGTCTGGCGAAGTCACGCGATACGACTACGTCAACTGCACCGATGGCATCGGCCAGGTGTTCTTCGAAGTCGCTGACGGTGGCCACACCTGGCCTGGTTCGCCGCTTGGGCCGTTCCTGCTGGACACGCTTGGCTACACCACCGCCGACGTCAACGCCACGGTCGACGGTTGGGCATTCATGAGCCAGTACTCGCTGCCATAGGAGTTCACGACAGCCCCGCCAACCGATAGGCCACGAGCGAGCCGGCAACAGCGACGTTCAGGCTGATCCCGACACCGAGCATCGGGATTTGGACGAACTGATCAGCCAGGCTCAATGCCTCATCTGGCACCCCACTGCCCTCGTTGCCGAGCAACAGCACCGTTGGCTCACTGGCGGGTTCGAGCAGAGAAAGCGGCAGGGCCCCGTGGGCCAACTCCACGGCCACGATGTGTTTGCCCTGATTGCGCTGCTTGGAGATCCAGTTCGTCGCGGATCCCGCCACCCAATGACAGTGGGGGCGCCGGGCCAGCGTGTCGCCCTTGTCGAGCGCTCGGCGGTAGTGAGTACTCGAGGGAACGGCGATGCACGCACCAACGGCATCGCAGGTTCGCAGCAGAGTGCCGAGGTTGGCGGAATACGAAGCCCACAGTGGAGCCACGATCAGGTGATCCCAGCAGCCGTGCCGGCGGACATCTCGCTGGCGCCGCGGCGGCGACTTCCGACGGTTCTTACGAGCCGTCATCGGAGCTGGTGGGAAACGGTCCCTTCGGTCAGTTCAAGCATGTGATGGACGTCTTTGCGGCGACGTCTGGCCATCGTTCACGGTCGGCGGCGCCGAACCGGAATAGGAGAGTAGCTGCCGACGTCATCGACGCCCAGGACAACTCGGCATCATCCACGTCGTGACAATGTGCCAGCACTGGCGAGGCGCTGGACTACGCAGACGTCTCCTACGCCGCGTTGGGATTGACGAGTGGCGGATTCACCGGCGACCTCGGCTCTTCAGCCACCAGGTCCACTTGTTCGGTCATCGCAACTCGATCGAGCAAGACGAGAACCCGGCTTTCGTCGGTGGCGTCGAGCACTGTCCCGAGCAGCGCCAACGGGTCACCGTCAAGGGCCACAACGACCTCTTGCCCACTCTGCAGGTTCGGGAAAGGCTCCTCACCGGAGGGACGGATCCAAACCATTCCTTCCGCTGACTCGCCATCGGTTCGCGCATCGAGTTCAACAACCATCTCGCCAAGATAGCTCACCCACGCAAAGCGATTCCGTTGCACGTGAACGCCACACAGTCACAGACAGAGACAGACACTGGACGCAACGAGTGGCCCCAATCTCCCGAAAAGCGGCACGCTCGCCGAGGTTCACAACACCGCGACATCCAGCAACTCCGAGAGGTCAGCGAACTCGTGGTCGGGTCGTGGATCGGTCGGCGAAGCTCTCCCTTTGCGGTTGACCCAGGCGACGGGAATGCCCAAAGCGGCAGCGCCAGCGACATCGCTCGTGGTCGAGTCACCGATATGCAGCACCTCGTGGGGATCCATACCAAGCGAGGCCAGTCCAGCCAGGAACAACTCCGGTCGGGGCTTGTACGAACGGACGTCTTCGCTCGTAATGACGTCGTCGAAGACCAGGCGGTGCGCTTCGATCGCGGCATCGATGTCAGCCCGATCGATGTTCGAAACGACCACGACGGGCACCGTCAGGTCGCTGAGGAAGCGGGCAGCGCCGTCGAACAACGGCGGGTGCTGCCAGAAGTCGAAGAGACGTTGGCACATCGCAGCGACGTCGCAGCGAACGTCCAGTGTCCGGCACACCTCATGCAGCGACGCCCTCTCGAGATCTCGCTGCAACCGGAAGTCGGCTCCGTGGCTGGCGACGAATGAGCCAGACAAGATCTGCCACCACAGCGACCCAACCGCTCGGGGCTCGATCGGTTCAGCCATCGCCGAACTGATCTCGGCACAGATCTCGGCGATCAACACGTCGTCCTCGTGAACAACCGTGCCGTAGAAGTCGAGCAGGATCCCCCGGATGGCCATCGCAAGACTCTGACTCGTCTCGACGAACGTCGCCCCTGAATTTCGACCAGCACAGCATCACGACCGGCAGCAATGAACTCAAGTTGTCCCCAAAGTGTCACCAGCGTGAAATGGCGTGCCCGCGGTCACATCACTACGGTGCGTGGGTGACTCCTCGACCGCCAGCCAAGATTTTCACCGCGCTCGAGAGCCGCTCTGGCCTCGAATACACCAGTTGGAACGCCAGCCGCCGACTTCTCGAGCGGCTCCCCAAGGGCGACGGGCACCCCGTGCTGGTGCTCCCCGGCTTCACCGCAGCGGACGGTTCGACGTTGCAGCTACGGGCGCTTCTGCGACGTCTCGGCTACCGCACGTTCGGCTGGAAGCTGGGCAACAACCTCGGCCCCACACCACAGATCGTGCGAGGCCTGGAAGCTCGCCTGCTCGAGATCGCAGAGAAGGAAGAGCAACCGATCACCATCATTGGTTGGAGCCTCGGCGGCATCTACGCCCGCGATCTCGCTCGCCAGCACCCCGACCTCGTGCGTCAGGTCATCACCTTGGGCAGCCCGATTCGCATGACTCCCGGCGACCCCAGCGCAGCAAGCCGCCTCTGGGAGACCCTCGAACCACTGCACGACACCCGAGCTGTCGGTCGCATCGGCGAACAGGACGAGCCGATGCCGGTGCCTTCAACGGCGGTCTACACCCGCAGCGACGGCGTGGTCCACTGGCGCCTGTGCCTCGAGGTGAAGGGTCCGCAGAGCGAGAGCGTCGAGGTTTTCGGCAGTCACTGCGGGCTCGGGTTCAACACCTCGGTCGCCATCGTGGTCGCTGATCGACTCGCTCAAGACGTCAGCAAATGGAAGCGGTTCCGGGCACCGATCTGGGCGCTTGCCGCCTTCCCCCGGGCAACCCATTGGAAGCCCGAGATGGTGAAGAAGGTCGTCGAAACGGTCTGACCGCGCTGTCAGACTGCCTTCAGGCGGGAAGCACTTCTTTCAACAAGCCATCGCGCACGTCGTAGACGAAGCCGCGCACCTGATCCTTGTGAGGGATGAACGGTGTCATCGCAATGCGCACCAGCGACTGACGAACGTCGTTGTACGGGTCGGTGAAAGCTTCGAGCGACCACCACGGCTTCACACCGGTCTCGGCTTCGATCTCGGCTCGGAACGCCGCTTCGTCGAGATCCTGCAGGCCGCAGTCGGTGTGGTGCAACAAGATGATCTCTTGGGTGCCGAGGTAGTGCTGCGAGAGACAAAGCGACCGGATCACATCGTCGGTCACGACACCACCGGCGTTGCGGATGATGTGGGCCTCTCCGTTGGCGAGCCCCAAGACCTGAAACGCGTCGATCCGAGAGTCCATACACGTCACCAGTGCCAGATGGCGGGTGGGATGAACTTCGAGCGCGGAGTCGTCGAAGGACTCGGCATAGGCGCGATTTCGGCCGACGAGTTCGTCAGCACTCGGTAGGAACGACATGGAATCTCCGGGACTTGCCATCAGAGCATTCAATCGTCGCGGTCAGTCAACCGTTCTGCAACCTGCAACTCGTCGACGACGAGGTGATTGCCGGGTGTGGTGCGATGGACGGCACGGAACAACAGGTGGACACCGACCGGCAGCGTCAACACCATGGCGGCGAGTGCAACGAGCAACAGCGCTGAGGACCCCCACCCGAGTTCGATGCCGGCACCGATGGCGACCAGAATGAATGCGACCGGGCTGGCCTTGCCCGCGGCGTGGAACCGGGCGTAGGAAGTCGAGAACTTGAGCAGCCCGATACCGGCCAAGACCGAGACGAATGAGCCAGCGAGCAGAAAGCCCGTCGCAATTGGAGACATCAGTCCTCCTCCCCATCAGACGGCGGTTTGCTCTCGACGAACTTGCTCGCAGCCACCGTTGCGGTGAAGCCGACGATCGAGATCACGATCAACAAACTCAGGTAGGTCGAGTCGCCGGTCTGTGCAGCGGAAGCGGCAACGGCACCCATGAGGGTGACCAGGGCAACGTCGAGGGCCACGACGCGATCAGCGAGTGTTGGCCCCTGCAACAGACGAATACCGGCACACACGCCAGCGATCACGAACCCGGCGAGCACGATGGCGAACATCATGACCTCACCTCGGCAGTGAACGGAGAGTCGCCGACCGGCAAGGCGGCACACGCCAGCTCGGCCAGCTTGACCACGTGTTCGACCGTCTCTTCCTTGCGATCGTGGTGCAGCAGGTGGAGGTAGAGCGTGCCGGTGTCGGGGTCGGTGTCGACGACCGCGGTACCAGGTGTGACCGTGACAGCCACCACGAGAAGCAGCAAGTGACGCCGACTCTCTTCAGGAAGATGCACGGCCACGATCGACTCTTCGGTGTAGTCGGTCGGGGTCAGCACTTCCTTCGCCACGTTGACCGTGGCCAAGACGAGGTCCAGAGCCACCAGGCCGCCGAACTTGAGCAACGACACCACGCGAACACTGCCCCGGTTGGGTGTGCCCAAACCACCAGCGAGGACCGCAACCGCCAACAAGGTTCCGCTGAGGATGTTGGCAACCGAAACCGTTCGCCACATCGCGCACCACGCAGCGACGAGGAGGACGACGGTGATCATTCGCCTCGGCGACAAGAAGTCTCTCATGAGCCCGCCACCTCGGAACCGACCACTGCGTCGATGTAAGCAGTCTGACCAAGCAGGTCGGTAGCGGCCCGTTCGCTCATGTCCCACAGCGGCCCAGCGAACAGCGCCACACCGAGGGTGACGAGTACAGCGGCCGAGGTGGCAGCGGTCATCACGCCACGGTCTGCTTTGTCCAAACGTTGCGATCGATCGGTAGCGCCAGGCTCGCCCCAGAACACTCCGAGCCAGATCTTGCTCATGGAGAGCAACGTCAGCACGCTACCGACCAGTGCCACCACCACGATCGGTGTGGACACATCGGCAATGCCGGCATCGATCAGCGCAAGTTTGGCCACGAACCCCGAGAACGGCGGTAGACCAGCAAGGCTGAGGGCAGGGAGAGCGAAGAGCAGGGCAACGATCGGGCGTCGAGCTGCCATGCCACCGCTGCGGTCCAGTGCTGACGTTCCCTGGTCTTCCTCGATGAGGCCACCCACGAGGAACAACACGGTCTTGACCGGAATCTGGTGGACGAGGAACAACACGGCGCCGGCAACACCGGCCACCGAGAACAGCCCGAGACCCATCAGCATGTAGCCGATCTGGCTGACGATGTGGAACGACAGGATCCGCTTGACGTCATCCTGAGCAAGCGCCCCGGCAACACCAACCATCATCGTCACGCCGGCCAAGACCAGGATCACCGGGCCAAGATCGCTCATGCCGGTCAAGGTGTGGAATCGAATGAGAACGTAGACGCCGATCTTGGTCAACAACCCGGCGAAGACGGCGGTGATCGTGGTCGGTGCTGTTGGGTAGCTGTCCGGGAGCCAGGAGAACAGCGGGAAGACCGCTGCCTTGGTACCAAACACCACCAGGAACCAGAGGCCGATGCCGAGGCGAGTGCCATCGGCCAGTTCGGGGATGCGCTCGGAAAGCAGTGCCATGTTCACCGTGCCGGTGGCGGCGTAGACGAACGCCAAGCCGAAAATGAACAAGGTCGACGCCATCAGGTTCATGACCACGTAGGTCATGCCAGCCCGAATCTGGCCCCGGTGACCCTGGTGGGTGAGCAACACATAGCTCGACACCAGGATGAGTTCGAAGGCAACGAAGAGCGTGAAGAGATCGCCAGTGAGGATGGCGAGCGCAACACCAGCGGTGAGCACGAGCAGCAACGGAGGAGCCGTTCTGGCATCGGCACCCCACGCAGTCCTGCGCTGGCCGATCGAGAACACTTCAACGATCAAGATCGTGACCATGGCAGCGACCAAGACCATGACCGCGAACAAGTCGGCCACGAGCACGATGCCGAGCTCGGGGCTCCATCCACCGACCTGGACCACAACCGTGCCGGAACGCTCGACGTCGACGGCAAGGACGACCGACATCACCGTGACCCCGAGCAACGTACCCAGCGTGATCAGGTCACGAGGCAGGCTCCGGTTGCGAACGCCGAGCGCAGCAGCGGCCGCCAGCAGCGGCACGCCAACGATCAACCCAACGACGGAGCTCATGACGCTTCCCCTGCGATACGACGGTCTTCGAGGTCATCTTCGACCAGGTCATCACCGGTGAGTTGGTTCTGTCGACGAGCAAGCGCCAGGAGGAAGAGCGTCAAGCCAAAGGCGATCACGATGGCAGTGAGGGACAGCGCCTGCGGGAGTGGATCAGAGATTGCGCCCTCGACTTGATCTGCAACCGGGGCATCACCGGATGGACCGCCAGACGCAAGAAGCGCAAGGACAGCGGCGTGTCCCAACATCGAGAAACCAAGGACGATCCGACTGAGCGAACGGGCAGTGACGAGATACACGCCAATGGCGGTGAGGCCGCCAATAGCGAAGAGAAGTGCGCCGCTCATCGGGCGGCCTCTGGCGCTTCAGACGTGTCGATCGTGCCATCTCGATTGATGGCGCCAAGGCCTTCGAGAACGGCGAGCACGAGCCCAACCACGATCAGCGTGACACCAAGATCGAACACGAGCGCCGAGCCACCTTTGATCTTGCCGAGGAGCGGCAGCGTGGTTTCGAGGACGATCTGGTCGAGAAGCACCTCACCAGCCACGAGCGGGGCCAGAGCCAGCAAGCCACACACGACACCACCGACCGCAAGCACGGTGATGGCATCTGCCGGTTGCCGCAGACCAGCGACCATGCGGAGGGCCGCTACCGATCCGAGCACCAGGCCAGCAGCGAAACCACCGCCCGGCTGGTTGTGACCGGCAAAGAAGAGATACGCGGCGAGGGTGATCGCCAGAGGGCTGACAACGCGAATGCCGGTGACAACGATCGGCGACTGCGGAGCGATCATGCTGGGCTCGCTTCTCTGTCGTCTTCACGAGCGGCGTTTCGCAACGCGAGGACACCGACGGCGACCACGATCAGCACCACGACCTCGCCGAGCGTGTCGAGAGCACGAACGTCGGTGAGGATCACGTTGACGATGTTGTTGCCCCCGCCTTCGTCAACGCCTCGAGCGACGAGCTCGGCCGTCGCCGGCTCGCCGGTGGGCGCCGAGGCCGATGACGCCAAGGCCGCCATGACCGAGAGCCCAGCGATGAAGGACACCGCCAAGCGGGCCGATCGCCACAATCCACCCACGGGTGGGAACTTGCGACCGAGATGCCCAAGGCCGAAGACGAAGCCGACAACGACGACGGTCTCGACCAGGATCTGGGTGATGGCGAGGTCCGGCGCACCGTGCACCACGAAGATGCCCGTGATGGCGAGGCCAACGAAGCCGAGGCCCAGAGCAGCACCGAGCCGAGAGCCGACCGCCGCTGCGATCACTCCTGAAGCCACAGCAATCGCAGCCAGCACCGCCTGCGCCGGTCGGTCCCAGCGGTAGATGGCATCGGTGTCGATCGACCACCAGAACGGGGTGATGGCGACCGAAGCGGTCAGGGTCATCGTTGCCATGTAGACCGGCAGCGATCCGTGCTGCACACGACCGGCAATCTTCTTCGATACCACGATGACGTTGTCGACGATCGAGTCGACGAGATCAGCGCCGATCGTCCGGGGCACCTTGATCGGCGCCCTCGATGCCAGCAGGCCGACGACGATCCCGGCAATCACGAGAGCGACAGAGACCTGGAACCCAGTGGTGAAGCCAGGCCAGGCCTTCAATGCGTATTCGGCGGCAGCAGGGTCGACCTGCTCGGCTGCGGGTCGGATCAGGTCGTTGATCCAATCAAGGGTGAAGAACAACACGAAGCTGAGCAGGCCCAGAAGCGCTGAAGGCACCGCCATTGCTGGTCGAAGCGGGCCGACCTCGGTGGCGGGGCCAGACCCGAACACACCGATCATGAACCGCAGGGTGTAGGCGACGGTGAGCGTGGCGCCGCCCACGATCAAGGCGATGAGCATCGTGCCCTCGGTGCCGTCCACCAGCAGCGCACCCTCGACCGCCGCTTCTTTTGCCGCAAACCCGAGCACGGGCCCCGCGCCAGCCATCGAGAGTCCGGAGACGACGGCGATGCCGAACGCCAGCGGCATCGAGCGGGCGAGCCCGCCGAGTTCTCGGATGTCTCGAGTGCCGGTCCGGACGTCGATCTCGCCGACGACCATGAACAGCGCCGCTTTGAAGATGGCATGAGCAAAGACGATCGAGATGGCAGCGAAGGTCGCTTTGCCCGTTCCCATCGACAACAACGTGACCATGAAGCCGAGTTGGGACACCGTGCCCCAGGCCAAGATCAGCTTGGCGTCGGCGTGACGGAGCGCCCCGATGGCACCCCAGAACATGGTGACAACGCCGAGTGTGAGACCGATCCACTTCCACCCATCAGCGCCGTCGAGCACGGGGGCGATCACGGCGACGAGGAACACGCCCGCTTTCACCATCGTGGCGGAATGCAGGTAGGCCGACACGGGGGTGGGAGCCGCCATGGCGCCGGGAAGCCACACGTGGAACGGGAACTGCGCCGACTTCGTGGCCGCAGCGGCCATCAGCAGCGCAACAGCCACCGTGGCACCGGTGCCGGTGATCGGCTCCATCTCACTGAGCACGGCGGTGCCAGTCTGGTCGACGAGCACGACGAGGCCGGCAAGAAGCGACAGGCCACCAGCGACGGTGATGACCAACGCCCGACGAGCGGCGTAACGAGATGCGGCGTAGGTGTTCTTGAACCCAACGAGCAGGAAAGAAGTGATGGATGTGAGTTCCCAGAACAGGAAGAGTGTCCATACCGAGTCAGACCAGACCAGCCCGAGCATTGCGGTGGAAAAGGCGAGAAGCGTGGCTGCGAAGCGGTTCAGGCCTTCGGCCCCGGCCGAGAAGTAGCCGGCGGCGTAGACGAACACGCCGGCACCAATGCCGGAAACAAGCAGGGTCATCAAGCCGGCGAGTGGGTCGACTTCGAAGCGCAGACTGAGATCGAGCCCTGAGACCCACGCCCGTTCGGCGACAGGAGCAGTCTCAGCACCGAGCGTCGTCGCACCCCAGATGACCGTGGCCAACGGCGGAAGCGCTGCGAGCCCGAACACCCATCGTCCAAGGGACGACGGGGCAACCGCGATGCCGAGGATCACGAAAACGTGAAGGAACAGAAGCGTCCAGATCATCGGGTTGTCACGTTCGGCATGGTCGGTTCACCCAGTATCAGGAGCTGACTGGAAGAATACGAAGGTAACGCAAACACCACAACCTCAATAGCGGTATTTCAAATGGTGTGTTCAATCAGGTACATCTCCGGGGGGCGATAAGGTTTCGAAACACTTGACAAAATACACCCTTTGCATAAGGTGTATTGGATAGGAGGTTCTGAGATGACCATCGCAGACGCAAGAAACAAGACTGCACGAATCGAAGCAACCCATCCATCGAGTCGCCGGAGCTCCGGCAGATCTCCCCAGGCCATGACCGCTCTTGCGGGGCGCATCAGAGCCCTGCAGCGGTCCGAACCAAGCGTCACTGGCGAAGCACGATCAGCGGCAATCGCCGAGCTGACAGCGGCAGAGTTGCGGCTCGAACGTCTTTCTCTTCAAACCTGGCGTTCTGACCACGACCAAACCCAGTTGCTTGCCGACACCTTCACGCTCGCACAAGACATCGACCGTCTGGCTCGCCTGTGGCCAGCCGATGCGATTGCCAACCTCGCCATCGCTGCGGCCCACCGACCCCATCTCCAGGACCCCGATCGGAAAGCTGCTTGATGATTGCTTCGATTCTCGTCTTGACCCTGTGGGCGTCCATCGGTGTCGTTCTGGCGGTGCGCACCGCTCAGCCGGGCGAACCTCGGTTTGCCTGGGCCCCCGTCGCCATGATCCTCGGACCGCTGTGGGCACCGGTCGCACTCGACCGGCGGATGATCGCCGACGACGAGCTCGTCGCCGACCAACACCGCGTCGCCGACCAACACCGCCTCGCCGACCAACACTGAGGCCGAAATGGGGGAACACATCAACCATCACGGGCCCGACAGCCCCGAAGGTCTCGGTTCTTGGACCTTCCTCACCAACCACGCTCATGTCCTGTTGGCTCTACACCGCGATCCCGATCTCAGGCAGCGAGACATCGCCAGCCTCGTCGGCATCACCGAGGGAGCGGTGCAGCGCATCCTGAACGAACTCGAACACACCGGCTACCTGAGCATCGAGCGCGTGGGGCGGCGGAATCACTATGAGGTGAAGACCGATGCTCAGCTCCGTCACCCACTCGATGCCGGTCACACCGTTGGCGAAGTGCTGAACAGCCTGAGACCGGCGGCGGCCGATAGCAGAGAACAAAGCGCCGCCTAACTCTGCCCAGGTCGCCACCGTCTGTTTGAATTTCTCAGACAGCGACTCCGGCACCCACGGCGACATCGGCGTCGCTGCTGCGACCAAAGGACGGTGACTCATGGAACTCAATCCACCGAGCGAACATCAACTCCTCGTCTTCTGGGTTGGCCTCCTGGTCATCCTCATCGCCGCTCGCGGCCTCGGTGCCGTCATGCGCAGGATCGGTCAACCAGCAGTCGTCGGCGAGTTGCTCGCCGGCCTCGTCTTGGGCCCATCGATCCTCGGAAAGATCGCCCCTGGCATCACCGACTGGCTGTTTCCGGCCGACGACGCCCAAACCGCGATGCTCTTCACCGTTGGCTGGATTGGTGTCCTGCTCCTCCTGGTCGCTACCGGCTTCGAGACCGATCTCGGGTTGATTCGGCGGCTCGGCCGAGCGGCCGCGACGGTGTCAACTGGATCGCTTCTCGTCCCCGCAGCTGCAGGGCTTGCCGTTGGCTGGTTCATTCCCGCATCGTTTGTCGGCGACGGGACTGAGCGCTACATCTTCGCCCTTTTCATCGCCGCTGCCCTGTCGATCTCGTCCCTTCCCGTCATCGCCAAGATCCTGTCGGAGATGGGACTGATGCGCCGCAACTTCGGGCAGCTCACCCTTGCTGCCGGCATGGCCAACGACGTGATCGGCTGGATTGCGCTCGGCTTCATCGCTGGCCTGGCCCAGGCAGGAGGTGTGGAGGTCGGCAAGCTGGCCTTCACCGTCATCGGCGTCATCGTCTTCTTCGGCCTCGCCTTCACCGTGGGCCAACGGGCCGTCGACCATGCGCTGCGCAACGTCCGATCGAAGGGGGACGACCCGCTCGCCGGGCTCACCGTTGTGCTCATCACGGCACTGACCTTCGGCGTGATCACCCAGTGGCTCCACGTCGAAGCAGTCCTCGGCGCCTTCGTTGCTGGTGTCATCCTTGCTCGTTCACGCTTTGCCGATCACGAACTGATCAAGCCACTCGAGACGATGACCGCCGCCATCTTCGCACCCGTGTTTTTCGCCACCGCCGGCCTGCGCGTTGATCTCGGCCTGCTCGCCGATTGGGAGACCCTCTGGTGGGCGATCATCGTCCTGGTGGCGGCATCAGCGTCGAAGTTCTTCGGCTCGATCATCGGTGCTCAGATGTCGAATCTGCCGTTCCGGGAAGGAGCCGCACTGGGAATTGGGCTGAACGCTCGAGGAGCGCTCGAGATCGTGATCGCCACCGTAGGACTGTCACTCGGGGTACTGAACGATCGCTCCTACACCGTCATCGTGCTGATGGCCATGGCGACCTCCATGCTCGCACCACCGCTGCTGCGCCGTGTGCTGGGCAATTGGGAAGGCAATCCCGAAGAGCGCCGCCGTCTTGATCAGGAGATGCAGCTCGAGAGCAACACCATCGTGACCGGCGGACGAATCCTTCTGCCGACTCGTGGGGGCCAGTCCTCGTTGCTCGCCGCTCAGGTCGTCGATCTGGCGTGGCCGAAGGAAACGGCGATCACCCTGTTGACGGTCGGGAATCACCCAGACATCGACCTCACGGTCTTCCACAGCGTGCTCCACGGCCGAACCGTCGAACACCAAATCGTCGACGGCGATGATGCCGCCAGCACCGCCGCCGCCATCGAAGCCGAAGCTCGCCTCGGCTACGACGCCATCATCATGGGCACCCCGGCCAACCTGGATCCTGGGAGCCTGTTCTCCAATGTGATCGACACCGTGTGGGCCGCCAGTCCTGTGCCGACGGTCGTTGTACGACAACCTCGGGGCCTCGATGGTCGGTTGCCATGGGCCTTCAGCCGGGCCGTCGTACCCGTCTCTGGCGCCACGTCATCCAGAGGTGGCCAGGAGATTGCTGCGTATCTCAGCAGCCAGATCGGCACGCAGCTTCACCAGCTCCATGTGTTGACCAACCAAGCCTCGAAACTCGAAGCGGTGCTCGGAGCGTCCGCTCCCGCACTCGATACTGCACGCCACATTCTCGACGAAGCCGCGTCCTTTGCCGACACGATCGGGGCGAACCACGTCTCGCTCATCGAGCACGCAACGACGCCAGGTGAGGCCATCGTTGCGAGCGTGGTCGAGCTCGACGCCGACCTGGTCGTGCTTTCGGGCACCACTCGTACCACGGGTGACGCACCGTTCCTTGGCCACACCTTGCAGCACGTCCTCGACAACTCTGACGCCACGATCATCGTTGCCTCCACACCAGATCGCTCGAGCAGCACCAACAGCGCAACGATGACAGAAGACAGCGCTCACTGATCCCGTACAACACCGTCACTCCATGACCACCCTTGGAATACCTATACTCCGGGCATGTCGTTCGTGGACCCGGAGTTGGACCTTCCGAGCTGGACGTTCCTCACCAATCATGCACACGTGCTGATTGCGATCAGCCGGAACCCCGAGCTCCGTCAGCGTGATATCGCGCACGCCGTTGGCATCACCACCGGCGCCGTGCAGCGGATCATCAACGAGCTCGAAGCGGGGGGTTACCTCAGCACCGAGCGCGTTGGCCGACGCAACCGCTACTCGATCGACGCCACCATGCCACTTCGGCACCCTCTCGAGGACCAACACTCGATCGACGATCTGATCTCTTCTCTCGATCAGTAGGCCGGTGCTCGGCGGCGTTGTGACGTTGGCCGCCTGACCGAGTATCCCGGTCGGTCGGCACTACCTTTTCTCGATGCACTTCACCCGGCGTTCCTCGTTCTTGGCCCTGTGCGCGAGTGCGCTCGCCCTCGGTCTGTTCACTGCCGCATGCGGGAGCGACGAACCCGAAGCAGCACCGCCCGAAGAAGCCGAGGGCACCGCGATGGACAACTCCGCGATGGACGACATGGCCATGGACGGCATGACCATGAACATGGGCGATGCATCGGCGACCCGAGCGGACGATGTCGAAGGAGCCGCCCTCGCCACCGGCGAATTCGTACTCCTCGAGACTCGACCGGAGGGCTTCGACAACATGAGCGGCCAGGCGTGGATCGCTCGCCACCCGGGCGGCACAACGGTCACGCTCGAAGTTCAGGGCCTCATCCCTGATGCTGACTACATCTCGCACGTGCACGCCGATGTATGTGCAAACAGCGGCGGCGATCACTACCAGTTCGAAATCGGCGGCTCCGAGATGCCGCCGAACGAGATCCACTTGGCCTTCACTTCCGACGCTGACGGCAACGGCTTCATGACCGCCGAGAACGACCAGATCGCCAGCCTCGAAGCTGTGGCGTTCGTGATCCACCCCGCCGAACTGATCGACAACAAGTTGGCCTGTGTCGATTTCATCGAACTCGAAGCGGGCGCCGCCGCCACGGCCATCGAACAAGGCGTCGACCACATGGACGGCATGGAAATGGACGACACGGAAATGGACGACACGGAGATGGACGGCGACTCGTAGTTCAGTTGTCGGTGCTCCTGGCGTACTCGACGGCCGCTGCCAACGACAGTGCTGCGCCAGCTCGTCGCTCCGCAGCGAACCAGTCGGCGCCGAAGCGGCTTTCGATCATGCCGACGGTCCGGTCGTGAATCCGCTGCTCCTCACGATCGAACGTCCCCTCGACTGCTTCGGCCAACGCCTCACCAAAGCCAATGAGACGCGCCGCCCGTTGCCAACGGCCAAGCGCTGCCTCGACAGCGGCCAGCCCGATCATCGATTCGGCCACCATGATTCGGTAGCCGACCTCGTGTCGGATCTGGAGGCTGCGAAGGTGCAGCTCGCGAGCCGCTTCCATCTCATCAGGCTCGGTCGCGAGGTTGGCGAGGTTGTTCAACGCAACGCTCTGCCCGATCAGCTCGTGGATTTTCGACGCAACATCGAGAGCCTGCCCGTAGAACGATCGAGCGCTTGCGATGTTGCCCGCTCCCCGCTCGACGTTGCCGAGAGAAAGCAGACCATGCACCACATTGACCTCGTCGCCAACCGCTCGCGACAGCTCGAGACTCTGGGTGTGAGCTGAACGAGCGGCATCGAGATCCTCGCTGTCCGACATCACCGTGCCGAGTGCTGCCAGTACACGGCCCTGTCCGTGCTCGTCTGCGAGGAGCCGGTAGGCCCGAAGCGCCTCATCCAAGTGCTGACGGGCCTCGATCAGGTCGCCGCGACGCCTTGCGATGCTGCCGAGAAAGTCGAGAATGGTCGCTGCGGCGACCTGCGCTCGGCGCCGTTCGCCGTCGGTGCTGGCATGCTCGGCCCAGATCGGAAGCAGGCTCAGGGCGCGCTCCAGGTGACGACGACCTTCGTTGAGGTAGCCCCGATCGTTCCAGAACAGGGCCAGCGCGGCCGCCATACGAACAACCAGCTCGGCACTCGCTGCGTCCCCGCTGTTGGCCCACGCGGACGCTCGAGACATCGCGGCTCGGACGTTGTCGTGATCGTCCTCGAGGCGCCCGACCCAATGCACGACGTGCTCGCCTTCGAGGTGTGTCACCGCCTCTTCGGCCAGACCAAGGAAGAACCGTGCGTGGGCTCGTTCGACCTCGTCGACCAGACCCGATCGTTCCAGCTTGTCTTGCGCGTGTTCCTTGATGGTCTCGAGCATCCGATGACGGATCTCACCATCGGATCCCTTCACCGCCAGCAGCAGGCTGTTGTCGTTCAACAACGCAACACCGTCGAGCGTGGCGAAGTCGTCGCTGCCACCGTCCCCACCGACGGCATGTGCCGCTTCGATCCGAAAACCCCCAACGAACACCGACCAACGTGCGTACTGATCCTTCTGCTCGTCGTCGAGTAGATCGTGGCTCCATTCGATCGTGCCCCGGAGCGTTTGGTGACGATCGGGCAGATCCCGCGGCCCACCGGTGAGGAGCGCCATTCGGTCGTCAAGTCGGTCGAGCATGGCCTGAGGTGTCAGGACCCTCATGCGAGCTGCCGCAAGGATCAACGCCAGGGGGATCCCATCCAGGCGATGGCAGATGGCGGCCACCGTCTGAGCGTTGGCATCTGTGAGTAGGAAGTCTGGTCTCGCCGCCGTCGCTCGTTCCACGAAGAGGGCCACCGCTCCGGAACCTGCGAGGAGGGCAACATCGTTGCCCTCACGGCTCGGACCATCCAGCGACGGCAGCTGGAGCGGCTGGACCGGATACACCCGCTCGCCAGAGACCTGGAGTGCGATACGACTGGTGGCCAGGATGCGCAGCGACGGCGCTGCCGCTATCAGTCGCGCGACCACCGCCGCACAATCGATGACCTGTTCGAGGTTGTCGAGCACCAGGAGGAGGTCTCGATGGCTCAGATACTCGGACAACGAGTCGGCACCATCGCTCTCGTCCAAACCGAGTGTGGAACCAATGGTGGGAATCACCCGGTCGACGTCACGAACCGCGGCGAGATCGACGAAGAACACCCCATCGGCGAAGTGATGCTCGACCCGCTCGGCCGCTCGGAGCGCCAAGCGGGTCTTGCCGATCCCGCCCGGTCCGACGAGTGTTGTCAAGCGCCCCTCGGTGATCGAATGTGTGACGTCTTCGATCGCCCGTTCGCGACCGAAGAACGGCAGCGACATCGCCGGGAGATTGCCCGAGGGCGGACGCTGATTGCGGAGCGGCGGGAAGTTCGAAGGCAGGGACCACGGTGGTTCGGCGGCAACGACCTGGAACACGCGATGGGGATCAACGATGTCCTTCAACCAGAGCTCGCCCATGTCGCGTAGCGTCACACCCGCCGGCAACTGCTCCGCCAACAGCGCTGCAGTGGCACCGGAGACCAAGATCTGCTCGGCGTGGGCGGTCGCCAGGAGCCGAGCTTGTCGAGTGAGCGTGTGATTGGCGTCGTAGCCATCGGCTCGCTGTGTCGCCACCCCGGTGTGCAGCGTCATTCGCACCCGCAAGGCCCCGACCTCGGCCGGCCAGGTAGCGGACCGGAGGGCTCGTTGTGTCCGCAACGCCATGTCGAGGGCCGGAGGCGCTGTCGCGAAAGCAACGACGAAACTGTCGCCTGCGGTTTGGCAGAGCACCCCGCCGCATTGGGCGAGGGCATCCCGCAAGATGGCGTCGTGCTGCGCCAGCGCCATCGTCATCTGCTCTGGGGCTCGTTCCCAACGAACCGTCGAGCCTTCGATGTCGGTGAACAGGAAGGTGACATCTCCTGTTGGCAACTCCGTCATCGTCAGAGCTGCATGATCGGCGGCGACATAGTTGCCAAAGCGTAGGCATCGACGAGCGGCAAGAGGCCAACGTTCACCCGTACCGCTCGGAAAGCTCCGCTGCGATGCGAACGAACTCAGCGAGAAGGGTCGCCGAAGGGTCGACCAATTCGATGGCAGCGCCGAAGCCAGCGAGCTGACCGGCAAAGCTCTGATCCGACGTGTCGGTCAGCGTCACGTCGATTCGGCCATCGTCGAGCGTGCCCTCGATGGTGTGCCGGCCCGAATACACCCAGGTCAACGGCCGGAGCATCGACGGATCGACGCGGACTCGCAAGCGCAGACCGGAGTGCAAGGTTCGAACATCAGTGACGATGCCTTCCCATGCAATATCGAGGTCGAAGTCGTCGGGGCGAACGACCGGTCGATCGGTGAGCTCGACACCCCGTACTCGATCCAAACGAAACGTGCGTCGACCATCGAGCTGACCGGGCGGGTCGGAGTCAGCAACGAGGTACCAGACGTTGCGCTTGGTCACGAGGCCGAGGGGATGCACCACCCTCGTGGTTGGACCAGATCGAGGGCTCTGGTAGGCCAACTCGACTTGCGTTCGCTCCACGACCGCGGTGGTGAGCACATCGAGATGGGGGATCGCAGGCCCGGGACCAACACTCGACCACCCGCTGGCGTCGACCTTCACCGCCATCGATGCAGCTTCGGCGTCGGCGCGGAACGTCTCGGGGATGGCGGAGCCGAGCTTGCGGAGCGCCCCCATCAGCTCAGGCGTGCTGGATGCACTTGGCCCGATGGCAAGGAACAACGCTCGGGCTTCGTCAGCCGAGAGACCAGACAGGTTCGTGGTGGCGCCGCCCACCAGCTGCCAGCCGCCACCTCGACCGTGTTGGGAATACACCGGCACACCGCTCATGGCCAACGCTTCGAGATCCCGGCGGGCGGTCCGTTCACTGATTTCGAGCTCAGCGGCGACCTCGGCGGCAGTGACTCGCCCGCGGCGCTGGAGGAACATCAGCAGGGAGATCAACCGGTCGGCTCGCATGATGTCCAGTTTCTCAAACAAACTGGCCACATGGTGGCCAGTTTGGTGAAGAAGATGCCGTCATGAACAACACGCACGAGAACCCCGCACCCACCAACCCTCCCAGCGAGATGCCCGACCCTCGGCCTGGCCTTGCGGTTGCAGCCGAAGCCGTCCAGTCCCTCCTCGACCATGTCGCGACCGCTGACTTCGCCCGACCAACACCGTGTGACGAGTTCGACGTCCATGCGCTGCTCGACCACATCACCATGGTCTTCCGTCGCAGCGCCGCCATCGGCGCCGGCGCTCACTTCAGCACCGTTGAACAAGACCGCGTCGGGGAAACCATCAGCGAATACCAAGCGGCCATCGCCGAGTCGGCGACCGCTCAGGACGCCGCGTGGAGCGATCCCGCTCGACTTTACGCCATGGTCGACGTGCCCTGGGGCACCATTCCGGGAGGCGCTGCGATCGCCACCTACACCGCCGAACTCGCCACACATGGGTGGGACCTCGCCACCGCCATTGGTCGGGAGTTCACGATCCCAGACGATGCCTTGGCCGTCGCCCTGTTCGCGATCAAGCAGATTCCAGCGGAGGGCCGTGACTCGCCAGACATCCCCTTCGGCGCTGTGGTCGACCCAGGACCCGACGCACCTGCCCTGCTCACGATCGCCGGCTGGGGCGGCCGGCAGGTGATCTGAGCGTCCTCGTCCTACGTGCTGCGAGAGAGCACGCCGCCACCAAGCGTTGGCCGCTTGGTGGCGGCTGCTTTCTTCTTGGCCGCCTTCTTCTTTGCGGTTGGCCGCTTCTTCACTGTCGCCGACTTCTTCACCGGTTTCTTCTTCTTGGCAGCCTTCTTGGCGACCCGTTTCGGAGCTGTCTTCTTCGCGCTGGCCTTCTTTGCGCTGGCCTTCTTCTTCGCCGCTGACTTCTTCTTTGCGCTTACCTTCTTGGCCGTCGGCCGCGTCCGCTTCGGCCTCGGCGTCTTGGCACCGGACAACTCCGAGAGCGCCAGGCCGCTGACTTCCACATCGCCAGCCAGCGACTGAATGCGCTCACCCGCGGCGAAGAGATTGCCCTGCAAGCGGGAGAGGCCGATACCAGCGTCGCCGAGCGCCGAAGAGATCGCCGTCAGGCTGGCGGCACTGGCGCCGATTTTGTCAGCGGTTCCACCGGCCAGTTCCTTCGACCCGATGTCGATCCCGGAGACCACGCTCAAACCCATGACTTCGCTCCGCTCGATGTCGAAGGTCGGGATCTTGATCTCGGCGATCTCGCTGCCAATACGCTCGAGCAGTGGGACGACGGAACGCAAGTGTTCCTGCACCGTGTCGATGGCGGCAGCAACCGCGCTGGTCACGTCGGTCACGTCGAGGCCGTCGCCCGCATGGAGGAACCCGCTGGCCTCTGACGCCGCTCCCGCTGCAGTACCCAGCGCATCGCCAGCCCGCTCGAGGATGTCAGGCAATCGGCCGAGCAAGTCGAGCAGTCCATCGCCGTGGTCGCCAATGAACTCCATCACCTCGAGCAGGTTGTCGCCGTGATCGGCCACGAACCCGATCGCCCCCATGAAGGCATCGGAGTTGTCACCGATGAGGTCCGCAACCTCCATCAGCTTCGTCACCCGGTCGCCACCGATGGCATTGATGAGATCGTCGAAATCCATCGCCGGATTGTGCCAGACCCGACCCCGGTGGGCTGATCATGCGCCAGCCCACACCGGCATCGAGCCAGGTCCAGGACCGAACGATTCCCGGCGAGCGATGGCCTGCACAGTCCGACGCATGGCCAGCTCATTCTCGCTGGCGTCGTGGCGCAGAACCGCCGTCCACATCACCGGGATGTGGGCGTCCATCAACGGCACCACGGCCAGGCCATCGAGCGGAGCAGCCTTCACTGCGAGGGCGGGTTGCACCGTCACGCCACCGAACGTCCTCATCAAGCGCAAGATCATCGCCAGCGATTCGACCTTGCGCAGCCGCAGTGGCCGGACACCAGCGGGTTCGAAGAACTCATGATGCTCGAACCCGTGAGCCGGCCGGTCGCCCGCTGTCAGGTAGGTCGCTGCAGCGATGTCTCGGGGATCGAGCTCGCCCCGTTGCGCTGCCGGATGGTCAGCCCGCACCACCGCAACCAACTCATCGACCAGCACCTCGGCTGAACGATCCTCCCCCGAGATGGACCTTGGCGGTGACACCACGATGCCCAGGTCAGCCCGCCGACCCTGTACCGCTGACGCCACATCGCTGAAGCCGATGCGGATGAAGTCGACATCGCACGGAAGCTCAGAGGACCCGATCAGCTGCTCGAACCAAGGGGCGGTGTCGTAGAAGTCCATGGCGATGCGCACCGCCGGGCGATCGGCCGACGACATCCAGCGGGCAGTTTCCTCCGCCGAGCGCAGTGCTTGGTTGGCCGCTCCCCCGATCTCGGCCAGGTGACGACCCGCTGCGGTGAGTTCGATCGAGCGTCCTTGCACCACCGTCAGAGAGACACCAACGCGACGCTCGGCTTCCTTCAAGCGGTGACTCGCAGCCGACGGACTGAGGTGCAGGGTGGCTGCGGCTTTCCCCAACTGGCCTGTCTCCTGGAGCGCAACGAGAAGATCGATGTGCGGACGATCGAGCGATTCATGCATGTCATGCACTCTTTCACACCAAACCACGCGCTGGACGAATGAGACGAGTCGACGGACCATGCAACGGTGCCCAGACAACCCCTCATTCAGTCGTCACGCTCGACCAGCGTCCGTGCCACCAGCTCGGTCGCACTTGCTTCGATCGTGCTGGGCTCGACCGCGCTTTTCATTCGACCGCTGAGCGATGCTGGCATCGCCCCCGCCTCCTTGGCCTTCTTTCGCTACGCCATCACTGCGTTGCTCCTCCTGCCAGCACTCGACCGGCGTGTCGGCATGCGGTCGGCGACGGCGTGGGGGATCGCCGGGGGCGGCGTGTCTGGCCTCGGGTGGATCGCCTACGCGCATGCGCTGCAGACCGTCGACCTCGCCGTGAACGGTGTCGCCTACATGACCTACCCGGTGTTCACGATGCTCGCTGGCTGGCTTGTGTTCCAGCGTCGACCGGCGGCCCGCTCGCTCGGTGGCGGCATGCTGGTGCTGACCGCTGCGGCGATTGCGCTGGGTCCCACGTCGCTCCTCGCCGTTTCGCCCGCCCTGTTCATCGCCCCCGCCACCTTCGGCTTCAGCATCGCCATCCTCACCGAACGACTTGGCGTCCTCGACCCCTTCGCTCGCCTCAGTGCGGTTGCGCTCGGTGCCTCGCTGGCGCTGAGTCCTGTCGTGCTGTCGCTCCCGGTCGAGAAGGTCCTTCCCGTCGAGTGGTCAACGTGGGGGCTTCTGCTGGTCGTTGCGATCGGTTGTGGGCTGGTACCGATGTGGATCTACGGCGCCGCAGCACCGTTGATCGGCTCGGCCCGCAGTGCGGTATCGGGGGCGGCCGAGCTACCGACCATGTTCGCGATCGGTGTCTTTGCGTTCGGGGAGTCACTCGAGCCCGGCCACGTGATCGCAGCCGGGCTCATCTTGGGCTCGATCGTCCTCACACCATCGAAGGGCCAAACAGCGATCACGCCTCAGGACGCGATCGCCTCCAGCGGTGCCATCCGGCTTGCTCGCCACGCCGGCCAAGCGGCCGCCATCACTCCCGAAGCCGCAGCAGCAAAAGCGATGACGAGCAACGACGTCGTCGGCAGCACCAGCGTGATTTGGCCGTCGGCGAGTGCGGAGAACGTGGCGTAGGCACCACCCACACCGAGAACCAGACCGACCAACGAACCCTGCGCCGAGAGCAGCATCGCTTCGTTGCGGACCATCTGCCTGACCTGCTTGGCCGTCATGCCGACAGCCCGAAGCATCCCGATCTCCTTGGTCCGTTCGCCGATCGCCATGACCGTGGTGTTGGCAATACCGACCACGGCGATGATCACGGCCGCACCGAGCAGGGCATAGACGAAGTTGCGGAAGGTGTCGACCGCGCTGCCAAGCGAATCGACGTACTCATCAGCCGATTGGAGCACCGCACCTTGGGGAACCGAAGCGTCGAGCGCAGCGAGTGCAGCCGTCGACCCGTCGGTCGCCACGAGAATCAGCGCATCACCGGCATCAGGCGAAGCTGCAGTGAATGCGGCCTCGTCAAAAACGTAGCGAGCCGGGATCTGACCGGGCAGGTCCGTTTCGTACAGCGCAGCAATCGTCACGCTGACCGGGCCGCTCTCGGGGAACATCACCGTCAACTCGTCGCCAACGGCCATCCCCTCGCCAGCGTCGACGTGCACGGCGATGGCGCTGTTGCTGACATCGTCGAGCGAGCCGGCCACGACGTCGAGGTCGTACACCGTCTCGAGTTGGTCAACGAAGACACCGGCAGCAAAGGCCGAATCTCCGTTGACCACAACGATGGTCGAGGCAACGGCCGCCACGCTGGTGACGCCGTCACCAATCTCGATCCCATCGGCAACCGAGCCTGCGAGGTGGGTCGGCATCGCTGGGCCGCCGGAAGCAGCCAGCGGGGTGATCACCTGGTCAGCACTCAGTGCTTCGTCGGTGTCCGAAGCTGCGGTCCCCGACAGGGAACTGGCCACGACGGTGAAGAAGGCAATCAGGGCAACACCGAGGGTCAGAGCGAGCGCCGTTGAAGCGCTACGACGAGGATTGCGGGCCGCATTGGTCCCGGCCAGACGGCCAACCGTGCCTCCCAGACGTTCAAGCGGGCCAGCGGCGACGCTGGCGAACCAGCCCGACACCATTGGACCACCGACGATCACGCCGATGAAAGCCACCAGTACACCGCCGACCGCGGGCACCCATGCGCCGGCAGCAGCGCCGGCGATCGCCGATGCCGTGCCGGCAACAAGCAGAACGGTGGCGATGCGATTGCGAGTGCGAGAGACCCCAGACGGATCGACCGCGGCATCACGAAGCGCCGCAATCGGTGGTGTGTCCGCTGCTTTGCGAGCAGGAACAAAGGCGGACATCAGGGTCACGACCAGACCGACAGCGAAGCCGATCAGCAACGAGTCGACCGTGACGACAAGCGCTCCGGTGCCGAAGTCGAGACCGATCGCTTCGAAGAGCGCAATCAAGCCATAGGCCGCTCCGACGCCGACGATGGCTCCCACCATCGAGGCAACCACACCAATCACTGCCGCCTCGCCCATGACCGACTTCAGCACCTGCGCTCTGCTGGCCCCGATCGAACGCAGCAAGGCGAGTTCACGGGTCCGTTGGGCAACCGCGATCACGAAGGTGTTGTAGATGATCGTGGTGCCAGCGATGAGGGCGATGAAGGCAAACGCAAGGAGGAACGTGGTCCGGAAGCTGGCCTCGCTCGCCACCACGTCTTGGAGATCGACCACGTACGCCGCGCCGGTCATGACATCCACTTCGCTCACGGCGTTGGCGATGCCGATTACCTCAGCACCTGCGGTGAGCTCGATGACCACTCGGTCGAAGCCTGCGGTGCCGAGAAGTTGACTGTCGGCCCCGAACAGGATGGTGGCAGTGCTGGGGGCATTGTCGGCCGCTCCATACGTAGCGATGCCCTCGACGGCCAACACCGCTGTGCCGGCTTCGGTGAGGACTTGCACCTCGTCGCCAACGACGAGGCTGGTCTCCTCAGCAGTCAGCCGGTCGATCACGATCCCCGTTGTTGGGGCCGTTCCATCGACGAGCGCAAACGTCGACAGCGTCGGCTGGGCAACCCAGGTCTCGCCTGTGGTCGTCTGGGCACCGGTGCTGATCAGCCCTCCGTCCGCATCAAGCAACTGCACGCTGCCCGTGCGGATGCCAACGGCTGAATCGACGCCGTCGACCGCCAAGAGCTGGTCGACAGCGGATGAGTCGATAGCGGACCGCACCGCCAACCCACCACCGGGTCCGGCCATTGCTTCGCCTAGTTCCTCGCCGAGCACGACCGCGTCGATCCCGGAGTAGGCCTCAGCAATGTCGTCCGAGGCAGTCCCGGCGAGCTGACTGGTGAGAATCAGCATGGCGGTGAGAAAGGCCACGCTGATGATGACGGCGAGGCTGGACAGGCCGAACCTCGACTTGTTGGCCCAGAGGCCTTTCAGCGTCACGGCGGTCATACCGCTCATGCGGCTGGCTTCAAAAGACGGAGCGGTCATCGTCCGAACTCCTTCATGCGGTCGTACACGGCGTCGGTGGTGGGATCGAGCATCTCGTCGACGATCGACCCGTCATTCACGAAGACGACTCGGTCGGCGTATGAGGCTGCGGAGGGGTCGTGGGTGACCATCACGATGGTCTGTCCGGAATCCCGCACCGCCTTCTGCATGAAGCTCAGGATCTCGGCGCCGGTGCGGCTGTCAAGATTGCCGGTGGGTTCGTCGGCGAACACGATCGCCGGTTCGCTGACCAGAGCTCGTGCCACCGCCACTCGCTGCTGCTGACCGCCAGACAACTCGCTCGGTCGGTGATCCAAGCGATTGGTCAGGCCGAGAACATCGACCACACGATCGAAAGTGGCCGGGTCCGCCGCCTTGCCCCCGAGGGCCAGCGGTAGCGAGATGTTCTCGGCCGCGGTGAGCGTGGGGATCAGGTTGAAGGCCTGGAAGATGAAACCGATCTCGGTCCGGCGCAACAGCGTGAGATCCCGATCAGACAATTCCGAGAGGTCGGTGTCGCCGATGAACACCCGGCCGCTGGACAACCGATCCAAGCCCGCCGCCGCATGCATCAGCGTCGACTTGCCCGAGCCCGACGGACCCATGATCGCGGTGAACGCACCCCGCCCGAACTCGACGCTGACGTCGGCCAGGGCGTGGACGGCGCCATCGCCCTCGCCGTAGATCTTCTTGGCATGTTCGACCCGTGCCGCTGGTGTGGCCACCAGCGAGTCGTTCGTTGGAGTTTCGATGAGTGTCATGCTCATCATCGTGAGTGACGACGAGCGTTTCGTCGTCGTGTCACGGGAGGCTTTCGACGTACTCCCCCGGGAGTAGTTGGGTCAGTCCACTCCCGGCACCACCAAACCACTCTCATACGCGATGGTCACGAGCTGGGCTCGGTCTCTCGCCGCCAACTTGATCATGGCCCGGCTCACGTGTGTTTTCGCGGTGGTCGGGCTGACGAACAACGCTTCGCCGATTTCGGCGTTGTTCAGCCCCTTGCCCACGAGTGCCACGACCTCGGTTTCGCGCTCGGTCAGCTCGGCCAATCGTTCGGTCCTGACCTTTTCGCGATCGGGTCGAGCCGCAATCTGTTCGATCAAGCGCCGGGTCACTCGGGGTGCCAGCAGCGCGTCGCCCTCCGCCACCACTCGGATGGCGGCAAGCAAGTCGACCGGATCGGTGTCCTTCAACAGGAACCCGCTTGCTCCGGCCCGGAGTGCTTCGTACACGTACTCATCGATGTCGAAGGTGGTCAACACGATCATCCGAGCATTGGCACATTCTGGGGCAGCAACGATCTGCCGGGTGGCTTCGATGCCGTCGAGCTCGGGCATGCGGATGTCCATGAGGACGATGTCGGGCTGGTGCTCGATGGCGAGTGCGACGGCCTGGGCCCCGTTCTCGGCTTCGGCGACGACCTCGAGATCCTCGGCGGAATTCACCAACATGGCGAAGCCGGCCCGCATCAGCCGTTGATCATCAGCGATCAGGACTCGAATCACCGCGCCGCGCCAGGTGCGTAGGGAAGCTCGGCCCGCACATCGAACCCACCGCCAAACCGAGGCTCGGCAACGAACGAACCGCCGACGGCTCGCACCCGTTCATTCAGCCCGATCAAACCGAGGCCGCCAGGCTCCGCACTGTTGGTCGTGCTGATGTCGCCGTCGTCACTGACCTCGATGCGTATCGAGTCGTCGCCGTAGGCCAGATGCACGTCGACAATGGCATCGGCCGCGTGCTTGAGCGTGTTGGTCAGACCTTCTTGAACCACGCGGTACGCAACGAGGCCGATCGCCGGGTCGACCAGGTGGGCGGGTCGGCCATCGATGGTCAACGAAGCCGCACCGGCAAAGCGGTCGACGAGCGCTTCAACGTCATCGATGTCGGGGCTCGGTTCGAGCGGTGTCTCGTCGTCATCTTCGTCCCGGAGCACTCCGAGCATCGCCCGCAATTCCGCCATGGCCGACTTGCTCGATCGCTTGATCTCGACGAGTGCGTCGCGCGCTGCATCCGGGTCGGCATCGATCACGTGGGCGGCAACGCCGGACTGCACGTTGATCGTGGCGATGCTGTGCGCCACGACATCGTGCAGCTCTCTGGCGATACGAACCCGTTCGTCTTGTACTTGGCGAAGCGCCTCTTGTTCGGCGGCCTCCTCGGCCAGCCGCACCCGTTCCTCGGCATCAGCGATCAATGCCCGGCGACTGCGAACGGCGTCGCCGATCAGAATTGGGACAAGGGTCAGTCCGACCGCGGCAATTCGTTCGAGCACCGTTGGGCTCTCGGGCCCGGCGAGCAACGTCAATACCGAGACGATGACTGCAACGCTCGCAGCGACCCCGATCGAGCGGCGACGATCACCCATCACGGCCACGGTGTAGAGACCAATCCAGATTGGCGCGCCGATGGGTCCGGGGTCAGATCCAATGACCACGACGAAGAAGAAGACCAGAAGCACGACGGCAGCGACGGTCAGCACCGGCCGAACACGCCGGAAGGCCAACAACAGTGCGGCGGCGATGCCGAAGGGGTAGCTCAGCGGCGATACAACTCGATCCCCCGTGTCGATCGTGGACACCAGAGCGAACACTGCACAGATCACGACGGCAGTGGCGATCGCCAACATCACGTCGAAACGCGCAGGTCGGATTCCTCGTGTCAGCACCGTGGCCATCGGCGAGAGCCTAGGACCTCACCGATCGTCCAGGTCGATACGTTCCTCCGACGCCAACCTTGTAGTCTCACCCCGTGATGTTTCGGTGAAGCGGGCGATCGCGAAACTGTTCCTCCGCGTGACCGGCTGGACGTTCGAAGGGGAGATCCCGACCGAGCGAAGATGCGTTCTCATCGCCGCGCCCCACACCTCCAACTGGGATCTGCCGTACATGCTGGCCTTTGCCTGGTACTGCGACATCGACATCAACTGGATGGGCAAACATCAGATCTTCGCTGGCCCGCAGGGGCGACTGATGAAATCCCTCGGGGGTGTGCCGGTGAAACGAGGTCAGAAGAACGACCTCGTCACCCAGATGGTGGAGACGTTCGCCGAGCGAGACACCCTCTTCCTCACCATTCCCCCTGAGGCGACCCGGAAGCGAGCCGAGCACTGGAAATCCGGTTTCTACCGAATTGCACTCGCCGCCGACGTACCGATCATTCCCACGGTGCTCGATTACGGCCGACACACCGGCGGCTTCGCTCCCGCCCTCCATCCGACCGGAGACGTCACCGCAGACATGGACGTGCTTCGAGCGGTCTACGCCGACTGTGAAGGCAAGTACCCGGAGTCCTTCGGCCCGGTCCGCCTTGCCGAGGAGGACCCTGAGCAAAAAGAGAGTGGTCCGGCACCAGTGTGAAGCTGGCCCGGACCGTGGACCCAGTCTTGACAAACCGAGTCAGAGACAAGCTACCGGCGGGCAGCTCTCGCCAGGCTCACCAATATTCCTCGTAGTGCACGTTGCCAGGTGAGGTGCGCTGGTCGACCGTGAAGCCTCGGTCCAGCAAGATCTCGACCGCCCCCTTGGTCTCGGGAAAGACCTCGTTGCCGTCGGCGTCTTTCTGGGCCAGGCCGATCATCGACGGATTGCCGCAGAGGTAGACGTGGGTGTTCGCCGGGTCGAGCTCGACCCCGAACGCTTCTACGAAACCATCGTTGGCCAACACGTCTTGGATGTAGCGCTTCGGAACGTCGTCTTCTCGCGTCGGCAGTGGCAGGTAGTGATAATTCGGGTAGCGCTCCTCGAGCCCTCGATGGATGTCCAGGTAGCCAAGGTCGGCCCAGCGGCGAACCGATACTGCCGACACGATCGGGCCGGAGTGGCCCTTGCGCAGAAGCTCGATCAGCATCGCGTTGTGCGGTGCCTCTCCGGTGCCGGTCGACAAGAACACCACGGTCTTGCTCGGCTCATCGACCGCCTTGAGTGTGTAGCGCCCGGCAACCTTCGGGCCGAGATAGATGCGGTCGCCCGGGCGCTTGAGCGCCAGGCGAGGAGTGAGGCCGGGCACGTTGTCCGGGGTCGGCTGCACCAACACGATGTAGAACTCGAGCTCGTCATTGGTGGTCTCGTCGGTCAGATATCCGTTGTCCTCGATCATCTTCGACGAGATCGAATACGAGCGCCGGATGAGCTTCTCCCATTTGTCGTCGATGCCAGGATCGGTGGCATCGTCGATGCGATCTTCCCAGTGACCGAGGCCAAGCGTGGCGTACTGCCCCGGCAGGAACGACGTGTCACCATCGTCGGGGCGAACGCGAAGCAGCCAGAGGTCGGAGTGGGTGGGTTCGAAGTGGGTGATGGTGGCGTTGTAGTACTCGGAACGCAGCTCTTCCTGGGCCCCTTCGTGGCGACGGCGGAGCTTGGGTGCGTCCGGAACCGACGCATCGAGCTCGGGAAAGTTGGTCTCGGCCAAGTCGATGCCCAGGCGCCAACCAGGCGAGGTCTGAACGGTTTCGTTGCCGGTTGGTTCACCGAGGAACCAGACCCGCCCCGATGCCGACGCCTCGTCAGTCAGCCCAACGGTTGCGGCACTCTCGGTCTGGCGGGGCGAGGCAAACACGACATGATCGAACTGGAGGTCGGGGGTGCGACGGTCGTCGAAGAACGCCATCGGGTAGCCAGCGACATCGCCGATCGAGTCGGGAGCGTTGCGGTACAGCACGGTCGCTCGACGGTCGCGTTCGAGACGGCGCACCACATTGTCGGCACCCGGCGAAAGCTTGGCCGGGTCGAGGCCCTTGGCCGCAAGGACGACGCGACCCCCCATCTCGACGGCGGCAGCCATCATCTCGATGGCATGATCGGACGAGCCCACGACCAGAACGTCCTCGCCTTCAGAGATTGTCGACACGTCGTCGACCAGCACCCGCTGGCCGATCGACACCGGAATCTCGGGTGCCCAGCCCTCGAGCGGAGGGCGCTGAGCAATCACGCAGGCCCGGGTGCGGTACGACAGCTTGTTGGTCGTCACCACCAGACGGTCCTCTTCGCCCTCGCGCTGCAGCAATTCGATCGACTGCACGGTTTCGCCGAGACCGACGTCGAGTTGATTCTCGGCCACGAGGCTGGGGAACACCACCGAACTCGACGGCTCGATGATGCGGATGAGGCCGAGGCCGGACCGGAGCGAGGAGATTGCGACCGACAGCCCGCCTGCTGAACCGCCGATGACCACAAGGTCGTAGGCATTCATGAGTTTGGCGTTCGGCATGGGTGCTCCCGTTGGCTGGACTGCTCAGAAGGTAGTGAACCGCCGGGCGCTGGTCGAACTTCCCACTCAGCCAACGACGTGCAGACGCTGCAGCAATGACGCTTGCTCGGCTCGGTCGACGCCCACGATCGAGAGCATAATTCGGAAGTGCGCGTCGCGATCGGTTCGCACCGCAGTCCCCCGCTGGCCAAGCCCGGTGCGAATCCACTGCACGACCGAACCCAAGACCGCATCGGTCAACGCCATCACGTTGTTCTCGGGAAAACGGCCAGATGTGATGCCATCACTCACCGCACCGCTCACAAGCAACCGCACCCGATCTCGGAAAACGGGCACCGTGGCCAGCAGAGCGACGAAGGCCGACGCTGATTCTTGGTCGTCATCGACGAGGCGAAGGAGTTGCGCTGAACCGATCAGAATGCGCATCGCCGGGTCGTTCTCGATCACGGTCAAGGTGTCTCGGCCGATCTCGACCGCCGTCCCGAGTTCGCCCACGATTACCTCGACCAGGTCCTCGACCGACAAGAAGTGGTTGTAGAAGGTCCCGGACGAGACATGCGCTTTTCGGGCAATGGCGCCGACGGTGGCCCCTTCAGGGCCTTTGTCAGCAATGACGACCATGCCAGCGACGATCAAGGCTCGCCGCGTCCGGGCCCGTTTGCGGGGATACCCCGACACGTCGGCCGCGTCGGCTTCCGTTGGAGCGCCTGCCCCGGAGGCAATGGTTCGGAATGTTGACGAAGTCACAGCCGACATTATTGACGATTGTGTACAAAATTGCATACTGTTACCAGAATTGCTCGAGTCGCATGCACCAGAGTCGCTGCATCCTCGAGCAACCCAACAACACCGGGCACCCTGCCCCCAAAGGACCCCCGCCATGGCCGATACCCGCCCGGAACCTTCGACCAAGCGCAACCGAACCGCAGTCGAAGAAGACCTCGAGATCGTCAACGCCACCGTTGAGGCCGTCACCTCGGCTATTCCCGTCGGCCTCACACCGGGGCAACTCGGCGCCGCAGCCCTTCGCCTCGGCCAGGCGGCTGCTCGCCAGCCCTTCACCACTCTGCGCCGAACAGCTGCGCTGGGCAGCGACTACGTGAAGATCGCATCAGGGGTCAGCGACATCGCACCAAGCCCGAGAGATCGCCGCTTCGCCGATGAAGCATTCACCAAGAATCCGATCTTCAAGCGGCTGGCCCAAGCCCACCTTGCTGGCGAAGCTGCGGTCACCGAGCTGCTCGACGAGCTCGACCTCGACGAGAAGAGTCGGCTGCGAGCCGAATTGCTCACAACGATCATCACCAGCACGACGGCACCGACCAACAATCTGCTCGGCAATCCCGCGGCACTTCGCGAACTCCGCGCCACCAAGGGTCGCAGCATCGTCGACGGCGCACGACACGCCCTTCACGATGTGCGCCACAATGGCGGCTTGCCCTCGATGGTCGACACCCGCCCGTTCGTACTCGGCGACACCGTGGCTGCCAGCCCAGGTGCCGTTGTCTTCCAGAACCCCGTGCTCGAACTGATCCAGTACTCCCCGACCACGCCGAAGGTCGGCAAGCGACCCGTGTTCGTGATTCCGCCACAGATCAACAAGTACTACGTTCTCGATCTCGCTCCAGGCCGCAGCATGATCGAGCACCTCGTCAGTCAGGGCCAGCAGGTCTTTGCCATCAGCTTCCGCAACCCAAGCGTCGAACACCGCGACTGGGGCCTCGACACCTACGTCGCCGCCATTCTCGAAGCTGCTGACGCCGCCATCGAGATCAGCGGATCGCCCGATCTCAACGCACTTGGTGTCTGTGCCGGTGGCATCACCATGGCATCGATGCTCGGCCACCTCGCCGTGCGGGGCGACACCCGCTTCCACTCCGCCACATTCCTGGTGACCATCCTCGACTGGGACGTGCCATCAACACTCGGCACATTCATGTCCCGCCCGGTCGTGAACGCAGGCCGACGCCGCAGCCAGGAGAACGGCGTGCTCGACGGCGCCGATCTCGGTCGGGTGTTCGCTTGGCTTCGTCCCAACGACTTGATCTGGAACTACTGGGTCAACAACTACCTCATGGGCAAGAACCCCGCTGCCTTCGACGTACTCAGCTGGAACGTCGACGCCACGAACCTCCCCGCCGCCCTCCACAGCAACTTTCTCGAGATGGCCATCGGCAACACGCTCGCCCACCCAGGCGCCACGGTCTGCTTGGAGACTCCGGTCGATCTCTCGAAGGTGACGGTCGACGCATTCGTTGTCGGTGCGGTGACCGACCACATCACCCCATGGCAGGGCTGCTTCCCCACCGTCAATCTGCTCGGCGGCAACACCGAGTTCGTCCTCAGCTCGCAGGGCCACATCCAGGCACTCGTCAACCCATCAGGCAACCCAAAGGGCAGCTATCACACCAACGCCGACGCGGCGAACAGCCGCGACGAGCTCTCGGCCGCAGAGTGGCTCGATGGTGCAGAGACGAACCAGGGCAGCTGGTGGGACCATTGGACCAAGTGGCTGAAGCAACGCGACGGCAAGCAGGTGGCGGCACCGAAGACACTCGGCTCGCCAGAGAACCCAGCGGGTATCGCTGCGCCGGGCAGCTATGTCTTCGGCTGAGACATCGCCGGACGACCGAGCGGCGGACAAACGATCCCTCCTCGAGCGGGCCGGGGCCACAGGTGGTGTCACCGATGCACGCAGCGCGATTCCCGCTGCTCTCCTCGGCCTCATGAACGAGCATTCGATGCGATCGTCGTATGTCACGATCGGCCGACAACGCATCCGAGTCATGGTCGAGAACGCCGGAGCGGGCAATCCCCTCCTCCTCATCAACGGCATTGGTGCAACGGGCGACTTGTTCGAGCCGCTGCGTGAACACCTCGGCGATCGGGAGACCATTGCGTTCGACGCTCCTGGCGTCGGCGGCAGCCCGGCCGCTGTGTACCCGCCGACGATGCGCAGTATCGCCCGACTGGTCGCCGGGCTCATCCACGAGCTCGGCCACGACACGGTCGACGTGCTCGGGCTGTCGTGGGGCGGTGCCCTGGCCCAGGAGTTGGCTCGCCGACACCCTGACCGAGTTGGCCGCTTGATCTTGGCCGCAACCATGTCGGGCTGGACATCGATGCCCGGCCGGCCGGCCGCGGTGTCGATCTTGATGTCACCGGCTCGCTACTACTCGACCGACTACCTACGTCGAGTCGCCCCAACGCTCTACGGCGGCATCATCGCCGAGCGGCCCGGCCTGCTGGCCGAACACGCTCGGCTTCGAGAAGCCCGCCCGCCAACCACTGTTGGCTACCTGTGGCAACTCAGCGCGTTGCGGCGATGGACGAGCCTGCCGTGGCTCCACCGGCTGCGACAGCGCACACTCGTGCTGGCGGGCGACGACGACCCCATCATTCCGCTGATCAACGCAAAGGTGATTGCTGGCCGCATCACCGACGGCCGCCTGCGCATCGTCGAAGGCGGGGGCCATCTGTTCCTGTTCACCAGGGCGGAGGAGATGGCCGAGATCATCAAGGACTTCTTGGCCGTCGGCGTCGACGAAGCCAGACGCCATCTCGCTCAGTCCTGATCAACGCGTCCTGATCAACGCGTCCTGATCAACGCGTCCTGATCAACG
>CAYGQE010000012.1:64246-95880 GCA_964351995.1 uncultured Acidimicrobiaceae bacterium
GTCCTGATCAACGCGTCCTGATCAACGCGTCCTGATCAACGCGTCCTGATCAACGGTCACCAGCCTGGCCCAAAGCGGACACCACGACGTCCGCTGCCTGACCTCGACAGCGCGCCCCACCGGGCGCATGCTCATTCCTGTCCGCTGATCGTCAGCAGGATGCTCGAACGAGCAGGAGTCATGACAACACCTTCGATGAGCATGGGCTGGCAGCGGCGCCGCTCGAACGCAACCGGTGCGCCCACGCCGATCGAGCGGCTCGCCACACTCGCAGCACTGGCAACGTTGACGGCAACTGTCGTGCTGATCATCGCTGATTCCCTGGCAACAGCACCTGAACCCACCGCAACTCCGACGGCGCAGGTCACCGAGGCCATCGATGCCGGCGCCGCACTCATTCCGGAGACCGCCGTTCCGGCAGCGACGCCAAGCTTCGTCGAATCTGCTTCACCGGCCGGCGGCACGATTGGCATCGAGACGCCCCGGCCCCTGGATGGATTCGATGTGATCACTGGCGAAGCCGGACTCTTCGTCGTCGCAGGCGACAGTTCGGTCAACGTCCGAGCGATGCCCGGCGTGGACTCAGATGCTGTTGGTCAGATCGCTCCGGGCGACAGCACGCTGACGTTTGCAACGGGCGCGACAGCGACTGACGGAACCGAGACCTGGATGCAGGTCGAGTACGCCGGTGTGTCTGGTTGGGTTCGTTCAGATCTCATGAACCCAACCGACGCAAACTGACGCGGCTCAGGCGGGAGGCTGCATTCCGTCAGCCGCATCGTCGACGTCGTCCTCGATGTTCATGTCACCACCGAGCTTTTCGGCGACGGTCTCGTCGACCTTGTCGAGCTGCTCGGTGTACTTGCCGCCAGTCTTGTCATCGATCATGTCGGTCGCCTTGTCGACGCCGTCGACGATCTTCTTCGGGTCTTTCGAGATCATGGCCTTGGCTTTGTCAAGGAATGACATGGTGCGCTCCTGGGTAGTTGTGGACCGAAGCCTATGGCTCGACCTTGGTTCCCGTTCGGGCTTCGGGCGCGCTGGCTTGTCTCCGGCAGTGTTCGACGGAAAGGTTTCGCAGACCGAATCATTTTCGCAACTGGCAGTTCACATATTGAGGGCACGCTGAAGCCATGCCTGATGCACAGGGTCCGTTCACGGGCCGCCTTGGTTTCGGCCACTCCCCCGCCCTGGTGGTGATCGACATGGTCACCGCCTACACCGACCCCGGGTGCGCGCTCTACGCCGGAGAACAAATGCCCGACGTGGTCGCTTCGATCGTTCGCTTGGTCGACGGCGCTCGATCCGCAGACATTCCCATCGTCTACACCGGCGTCGCACTTCACGACCACGGGCTCGATGGCGGCATCTTCTTCCGCAAGGTGCCTTCGTTGACCATCTTCCAGGGCGACAACGAGTTCGCTCGATTCGTTCCCGAACTCGAACCGGCGGAGGACGAGACCGTGATCATGAAGCAATACCCCAGCGCCTTCTGCGCCACGCCGCTGTCCCCGATGCTGCGGGCTGCCGGTGTCGACAGTGTGATCATGTGTGGCGTCTCGACCAGCGGGTGCGTCCGGGCATCGGCGACCGATGCGATGCAGAATGGCTTCATTCCGCTCGTCGTTCGCGAAGCTGTTGGCGACCGTCATCCCGGCCCACATGAAGCAAACCTCTTCGACATCGACGCCAAGATCGGTGATGTCGTGTCCGAGAGCGAGACCCTCGCCCACCTAGGAGCCATGCCATGAACAACCTGCGCGTTGCCGTTGTACAGAGTGGAAGCTGCGGCCAGGACAAGGAGGCCAACGTCGACCGACTGGTCAGCCTGATCGATGAAGCGGCGGCTCCGGGCGTTGATCTGCTCGTGCTGCCGGAGCTGTCAACCACGCCGTACATGGCGGCGAGTCGCGACGCCCAGTGGTACCGCTGGGCCGAAACAATTCCCGGACCGACCACCGACCGATTCGCCGAGGCCGCTGTTCGCAACAACACCGCCATCATTGCTGGCATGTACGAACGCACGCCCGCGGGCGTGCTCTACAACTCCGCTGTCGTGATCGAACGAGATGGTTCCATCGTCCCCGGGGTCCGCCCCGATAGCTCCACGATTCCCGCCTACCGCAAGACCTTCGTGCCGTCGGTTGTCACCTCTGACATCGACGTCGACGAGAAGTTCTACTTCGCACCCGGGCAGGGCCCCTGCATCTTCGACGTTGCCGGCGTGAAACTCGGCATCGTCATTTGCTACGACCGTTCGTTCCCCGAGCTCTGGCAGTCGTTGGTCCGCCTGGGTGCCGAAGTGATCGTGCCCGTGGTGTCATCACTCGGCTGGCGTGAACAGCGCTTCGTCGACGAACTCTCGATCCGCGCCTTCGAAACGCAGACCTGGGTCGTGGCATCGAATCGAGGCGGTGAAGAGACCCATGCAGGCATGACCAACAGCTTCTTCGGCTCATCGTGCATCATCGACCCCACTGGCACCGTGGTGACCAAAGCACCGGCTCACGCGCAGCCAGAGCTCATTCACGCCACGATCGACATCGATGAAGTCGCCACACAACGGGCCTACTTCCCGCTGTCACGCGACAAGCGATGGGACCTGTTCGAGGGACTTCCCACGTGATCGACGTCGACAAGTAGTCGATGGGCCAATCCACTCGAGGACCTTCGGCCAGGCGTGTTCTGGTCTCGGTCTGCGCTGTCACCACGGCTGGTGTCTTGCCCGTGTTCCTCCTCGGCGGTCTTGCCGTCCAGATCCGAGATGATCTCGACCTCTCGAAATCTGCACAGGGTCAAGCGATCTTCGGCTTCTTCATCATCTCCGCCATCACCTCGGCATGGTCGGGGAGGCTCACCGAACGGCTCGGCTCGGCGGTCGTGATGCGAACAGCTGCACTCGCTGGGGCGATCTCATCTCTGGGCGTTGGCACAGCACAGAGCCTTCCGTTGCTGACCTGCGCCCTTGCAGTCGGCGGGCTGGCCAATGCGCTGGCCCAACCAGCAGCGAATGCCCTGGTGGTGCGGTCCATTGCTCCCCACCGTCAAGGTCTGGCGCTGGGAGTCAAACAGTCAGCGATCCCCATGGCCACACTGCTCGCTGGCTTGGCAGTGCCCACCGTCGCCCTGACCGTTGGCTGGCGTTGGTCCTTCATCGTGGCGACGGTCCTCTCGGTGATCGCAGCATTCACCGTGCCGGCCGCACCGACATCGTCGCGGGCTGCGCCCGTTCGCAGCCGAGTCGAGATGCGAGCCGCCCGTCAACAAGGCGACTTCGAGATGACGCCCTTGATCGTTTTGGGGGTCGGTGTGTGCCTCGGTTCTGCGATGGCGAACGCGCTCGGAGCCTTTGTCACCTCCTCCGCAGTCGAAGCAGGTATCGACGCCGGTGCCGCCGGACTCTTGTTGGCCCTCGGCAGCGCACTCGGCCTGACCCTGCGCATCACCTCGGGGTGGATGGCCGATCGACGAAGCGAGCACCTTCCGACCGTGGCGGTGATGTTGGTCGGAGGAGGAGTCGGACTCGCTGGGCTCTCCACGGGCGAACCCGTCATCATCGTCGCCGGAACGTTGCTCGCATTCGGATCCGGCTGGAGTTGGCCCGGCGTCTTCAACCTCGCCGTCGTGACCAACTACGCCGACCAACCAGCCCGCGCCACTGGGCTCACGCAGACGGGCGCCTATCTCGGCGGAGCGATCGGCCCTCTGATCATGGGGCTTCTCGTCGACAGCTACAGCTACCGAGCGGCCTGGCTTGCGTTCATGCTGGTCGCCTGCACCTCAGCCGCAGTGATGATGATCGGTCGCCGCCTCCTCACTCCCTCAGTGTCGCAAGCTCTCAGTTCACCAGTATGAGAGCGAGTAAGGCCTCGGCGTGTCGCTCAGCGGCCCCGCGGTCGACGCTCTGCCCAGTCACCAAGAGTCGGTAGTACGCAGGAGCAGCGAGGAGATCCAGGATCTGAGCGACTTCCAGACCTGCCCGAATGACGCCTTCATCGATCCCCCTGACGATCACCTCGGCAACCTTCGCTTGGCGGCTGCTCCAGAGACCATCGATCGCCAAAGCCAACTCGGGATCGGCCACTTTTTCAGCCAACAGGCCCGGGAGCGCACGAGCGATCGCCGTGCCATTCAGCGATTCGTACTGACCGAGGATGATCGCTCGGAGGTCAGCGACAACGTCACCAGACTCAGGAATCGGGATCTGTTCGGACCTGATGAACTCGAGCACCCCGACCACCAAGGTCGCCTTGGCTGGGTAGCGCCGGTAGATCGTCGTCTTCGACACGCCCGACCGTTCGGCCACATCATCAACTCGAAGCCCGTGGTAGCCGCCCTCGGCGAGCAGCTCGATGACGGCAAGACGGATCGCAGCATCGGCCTTGGTCGAGCGCGGCCGACCTCGACCGCGTGCTCCCGGCACAGTCGGCGTTGTCGTCTTCGATGCAGTCACGACGTCCGACGCTACAGCGACCTCACGATGCGCCCAAGAGTTGCTCTCGGCCGGGCACGCGCTGAGCAGGCTGCTTTGGTTGCTTCAAGTGGTGTTGGCTGATCGCCTGGAAGACCGCCCCGATGGCCAAGATCCCGGCCTCGTCGAACGGCCGGCCAATCAACTGCATGGCCGTCGGCATCTGTCGACGGTCGAGACCTGTGGGCAGCATCAATGCTGGCAAACCAGTGAAGTTTCCGAACATCGTGGCTCTCGAGTGCACCTGCTGCATCGGCAACATCTCGCCGTTGATGTCCACACAGAGCTGGTCGAGTCGCGGCGCCGTTCCCGGCGCACCAATGGTGCAGAGCGCGTCGACGTGGCCGAACGCAGCGAGCGCCTCGTCGAGCACGAGGGCGCGGAGACGCATGGCTCGCAAATAGTCGACAGCGAGCTGGAAGCGACCCTGCAACATGCGCTCGACGAATCCGGGGTCGAGGTCCCCCAGCCGATCGAGATGCCCTTCGTGAAGCGAGGCTGCTTCGGCGAAAAGAATTTCCCAGCCGGGGGTGAAGGCGAGGTGGGCAGATGGGAGTTCGAGGATCTCGACCGTGGCACCCGCCCGCTCCAGGTCGTCCAAACCTCGAAGCCACGCTTCTTCGACGTCGCGGTCACAAATGTCGGTGAACCAACCCCGCACCGCCCCGATCTTCACGCCAGAGAGATCTTCCGGTGCCGGGCCGCCCAACGTCGGATCGATCGGTGCGTTCGATGCCGTTGGATCCTTGCCGTCGGCACCGGCCATCGCTGCGAGCATCAAGCCGCAGTCCCGCGCCGACCTGGCCATCGGTCCGATGTGATCGAGTGTCCACGAAAGCGGAAGGGCCCCCGTTCGTGGCACTCGCCCGTGTGTCGCCTTCAATCCCGTGGTCCCACACCAAGCCGACGGAATGCGAATCGACCCTCCGGTGTCGGTCCCGATGGCCAACGGGAGCAGCCGTCGTGCGAGTGCTGCCCCTGACCCTGTCGACGAGCCCCCAGTCCAGCACTCGGAGTTCCATGGGTTTCCGACCGCGCCGAACGTGGCATTCGCAGGCTGTCCGGCCGCGAACTCACTCGTCGCAAGCTTCGCAACCATGATTGCGCCGGCGGCACGAAGCCCGGCGACGCATGAAGCATCGACTCGCGGCACATCAGAACCCAGCACCGATGTTCCCCCCGTCGTTGGAAGCTGGGCGGTCGAGACGATGTCCTTGACGCCGAAGGGCACACCTTCCAAGGGGCGAGCCGTCCCGTTCGCAAAGCGCCGTTGCGATTCAGCGGCAGCGGTGGCGGAATAGGCGCGACTCGTCACGCTGAGCACGACGCCGTGCTCAGCGCCGTCGTCGACCAGCCCGTCGAGGCAGTCGTCGATCGTCTCAACGACATCGAGCGACCCGTTTGCGTAGGCATCGACCAGCTCATGGGCCATCATCGCCATTGGCTGCTCGCTCATGTCGAGGCCCCTTTGGTTTGGTTGGACGAGATTCCGGCGAGCAACGATGCGTGGTGCATTGGCTCGATTGCATCGATGAGCCGGAGCGGCACAGATCGCATCGCAGCAAGACCATCAGCTGTTTGCATGCGAGCCGAGATGGCGGCGACGGCCGACTCGTTGGTGATGGGACGGCCGCCCAAGGCTGCGAGTGAAGCGAGCGGGAATTCGGTTGCGTCTGTGACCACCTCGGGTTCGGTCATGATCGAGCCGCCCCGTCGCGTTCGACGATGTAGCACTGCTCGACAATGCGATCCTCGGTGAGATCACCGCCTGACAGCTCGGCAGAGATCCGCCCTCCTTCGAACACGAGCACTCGGTCGCACAGGTGGGCAAGATCTTCGTATTCGGCGGAGCAGTAAACGATGGCCGATCCGGCTTCCGCTGCATCTCGGAGCTTCTCGAACACATCTTGTTTTGCACCGACATCGACCCCCTGAGTGGGCTCATGCAACAGCAACACAGGCGGCTTGCGTTGAAGCCACTTGCCGAGCAGGGCCTTCTGCTGGTTGCCACCGGAGAGCTGGCCGAGCGGGGCATCAGGGTCGGGCGGGCGCACCGTCAGGCGCTGCAACAGCATCTCCATCTCCGATCGCTCGCTGCCGTGACGAAGTCGCCCTTTCCGAAAGAACTGACCGAGAACTGGCAGCGACGTGTTGTCGGTGAGCGTGAGCTCACCAACACCGCTGTTTCGAAGCCGGTCGGCGGGAAGCAGAGCCATCCCCGCCTTCATGGCCGCCGCCGGCTTGAGGTCGGCGGACTCCATCGTGGTCATACCTTCGCCATTGCTCACTTCGACCGACCCTGCCAGTGGCGCCGTTGCACCGAACAACAGGTAGGGCACATCGTCATAGCCGGCCCCGGCGATGCCAGTGAGGCCAACGACTTCCCCTTTGTGCACATCGAAACTGACGTTCTTGGCAATGGCGCCAGTGATGTCGCGAGCTCGAAAGGCCACCTCGGAGCGAGGTTCGTGCGGCTCGGGATAGAAGTCCTCCAGTTGGCCGCCGAGGATCAACTCGATCAACTCGTCTTCTTCGCACTCGTCGGTGACCAACGTGCCGACGACCTTGCCGTCACGCAGAACGGTGGTGCGGTCGGTCAGGTCCATCACTTCGGGTAGTCGGTGGCTGACGAACACGACCGCTGTGCCAGCCGATGCCACCGCACGCACGGTGTCGAACAGCTGCTCGGCGCTGTCCCTGGGCAGGTAGGCCGTTGGCTCGTCGAGTACCAAGATGCCGCCGCCTACTCGGGTTCCGGCGGCGGCACCCTCTTCGAGATCCAGGAAACCCCTGACGATGGCGACGAGCGCTCGATCGACCTCGCCAAGGGCGCCCACGAGCACGTCGGGCGAAACGTCGACCCCGAAACGCTCCAGGGCTTCGCCAACGACGGCTCGTTCCTTGCTCCACGAGATTCGCCATCCTCGACTGGTACCGAAGCGGCCGACTCGAACGTTGTCCAGCACGGTCATGTCCGGCAGCAGACCCAGGTCTTGGTGGACGAACGTGAGGCCATGCCGGCTTGCATCAGCAGGAAGCAGCGGAAGCGAGACCTCCACGCCCCCGATCTCGAGTTGCGCACCCGGATCGGGGGTGTGGAATCCCGACAGCACCTTGATGAGGGTCGACTTGCCAGAACCGTTGCGACCAACCAGGCCGTGGACTTCACCACGCTCCAGTTCGAGCGCAACATCGTCCAACGCCCTGGCGGTACCGAAGGTCTTCGAGAGCCCTTCGATGCGTAACGCCAGCGGACCATCGGAATCGGTCAAGTCGATCACTGCTCCGTCCATCAGTGCTGCCGGGTCACGCATCAGCCGTCGATGCCCCAGATGGCCCGGTACTCGGCAAGCGGGTCGATCCCGTACCAGTTGATCGGGTCCTCCTGCGAGGTGTCCACGCCATCGAGGTTGTCAGGGGTGAAGATCCGGAACGGGATGCCACCGTCTTCGATGACCTCTTCTCCTGTCAGCACCGAGTAGATGGCATCAACAGCGCCGGCGGAGAACCACATGTTCGGGTTGCCGACATCCATCACCACGGCGGTGCCTGCCTGCACATTGGCCATGACCGCCGGTGTGCCGTTGAAGCCCGCCACTCGGATGTCGTCTTCCAGGCCGAGCTCGACCAGGCCCGGCTCGATTGCCAGGGTCATGCCGTCATACACAGCCAGGATGTGGGTGATGTCGGGATCAGCCTGCACGAGGGCCTTGGTCCGCTGTTGCAGTGTTCCGTCGCTCCATTCTGGAACCGTGGAGTCCTCACGGGTGAACGTGCAGTCCGGGCACAGGCGAGTGATCTCTTCTTCCATTGCGCCCCAGACATCGGGCGACGAGGTGTTGTCGTCAGACGACATGATCAGGGCGTTGCCGGTACCGCCCGAGTCTGCAACGAACCACTGCGCCATCATGCGACCGGGTACTCGGTAGTCGAAGCCGACATCGGCAACCAGCCCAGGGACCTCGTCCACGGTCTTGCCCGGGGTTCCCTGCAGCGAGGCAATGACGGGAATGCCAGCGGCCTCAGCTTCTGCGACCTGGGGAGCGACTGCGCCTGGCGGGACACCAAGCAAGAAGATCAGGTCGGCCTGTTCGGCAATGGCTTGTTCGACCCCACGGCCCCACTCATTCGGATCGAAGTTGCCGTCGAACGACGTGACCTCGAGGCCACTTCCTTCAAGTGCCGCGTTCATCTCCGCTTCCCACTGGGTGAGGATCGGCACGGCCTGGACGAGGCTGATGATGGCCACTTTCTGCCCCTCGATCGAGGCGAAGTCGACTGGCCCCACACCATCGGGAACCGAGAAGGTGAAGGGTTCCATCGCTGCGGCGACGAGCTCTTGGGCCTCAGCGACGCCAGCAGGAGCATCGCCAGCGTCTTCCTCCGTGGCGTCGTCGGTGGCTTCGCCGTCCGATGATGTTTCATCGGTCGACTCCGCTGTGGCGTCTTCGGCGGCATCACTGCCACACGCAGCAGCGACGAGCGAGAAGGACAAGAGCAGGCTGAGGAGTTTCCACAGTCCGCTCGAAGATGGTTGTTTCGGTGCACAGGACACGGGTGTCTCCTCAGACAGTTGGGAAAAGAACAGTTGGGAAAACAGAGCAATCGAGCTCTGTCATTGCGGGATGTAGGTGGTGGGCGGCTAGGCAGCGGTACGGGCTCGAGATCGAGCGCGAGTGGCGAGCTGCGAAAGGACAACGGCGGTGAGCAGCGCTCCGCCGTAGAAGACTCGCTCGGGCCAGCCCGAGTAGCCGACCATGGAGAGGCCGGTGATGCCGGTGAGCAGGAAATAGACAGCGACCCATGAACCCCAAGCATTGAATTGCCCAGGGATGATGGCGGTGGCGCCGAGGAACGCCGCAGCGAAGGCCGGCAGGAGGAAGCCGGAGCCGACACCGATCTGCGCCGATGCCGACGTACCAGCGAGGATCATTCCAGCAGCAGTGGCAAAGACCGCTGACGCAACGAGTGAACCAAAGCGGATGGCATCGACTCGAACGCCAGCGAGCCGAGCAACTTCACGCCCCCGTCCAACGAACAGCAGGTATCGGCCAAGCGGCGTGTACTGGAACACGTACCAAACCGCAGCGGTCAACAACAGCGCGAACCAGAAGCTCCCGGGAAGTCCAAGGATCTTTCCACGCACGATGTCGACGAATGTCGCATTCAAACCACTGCGGATCTGCGGACCGGCGATCCCGAGTACGAGGCCAGCGAGCAACGTGCTCGTGCCCAACGTGGTGACGATGGATGGCACCCCGACCTTGACGGTGATCAACGCATTGATCACGCCGACCAGAGCCCCGACCAACAAGACGAAGAGCACGGCGACCACAATCGGCCAGCCATGATCAACCTCGAGCCAGGTGAGGATCGAGGCACCCAGCGAGAAGCACGAGCCAATCGAGAGGTCGAACTCACCGGCCGACAAGCTGATCAGCAAGCCAAGCGTCAGAATGAGCAACGCCGACTGCGAGCCGAAGATGTTCTGGAAGTTCGAAAGCGTTCCGAAGGTCTCGGGCTTCCACACCCAGAAGATGACGATGACTGCCGCCCACGCAATCAAGATTGCGTAACGCTCGACGAGGCTGCCAACGCTCGGCCGACTCTTGGTCAACGTCGTCGGCCCCGACGCCGGAACGGAATCGGTGACGGAGCCGGTCGGCGTGTCGACTGCGGTCATGTCACCGTCTCGTGGCACTCGAGCAGCGGCATGACCTTCTCGCCGAAGTCCGTGACACCTTGCACGAAGTCATCGAACACCAGCATCATGCCGCTCGTGCCCTCGACCTCGGCGAGGTCATCGATCTGCTTGGCGACGGTTTGGTAGGACCCGGCGATGATGCCGATGTTGAAGAAGCAGGCGCCCTGCATCTCGGTGATCTTGTCCGCAGTGGCACCGGCGGTATCGAGTTCGGCTTGGCCGGTCATGAAGGCGATGGCGTCAAGATCAGCGCCCTCGCGGTAGTAGGTCACCTTGGCTTCAGCCTCTTCGTCGGTGTCGGCCATCACCACGATGTAGAGCAGGTACGAACCAACGTCTCGGCCGCTCACCTCAGCGGCATCGAGCAATTGCCGGTTGGCGGCAACGACGGCTTCTTTGTCGGTGTTGCCGATGACGAAGTTGTGATCGCAGTACTCGGCGGTGAACCGCATGCCACGCGGCGACTGCCCGGCCGACACCAGCTTGATCTTGTTCTTCGGCAGCGGGAGGCAGCGACAGTCCTCCATGTTGAAGAACTCGCCGGTGAAGTCGCTCTGGCCCTTCTCCCACAAGTCGTTCATGACCTGGACGTATTCGGTGGTGTAGTCGTATCGCTTCTCGAAGTACTCGTCGCCGGGCCAGACGCCCATCTGCTCGTACTCCGACTTGTTCCAACCCGATACGAGGTTGATGCCGAAGCGCCCGCCGCTGATGTCGTCGATCGTCATCGCCATCCGAGCGGTGATCGCCGGGTTCATCGTGAGCGTGGCCACCGAGGCGTACAACTGGATCTTCTCCGTTGCTTCCGCCAACCCCGCCATGAGCGTGAAGGACTCGAGGTTGTGATCCCAGAACTCGGTCTCGCCTCCGAAGCCACGCAGCTTGACCATCGAGAGCACGAACTCGAATCCGTACTCTTCTGCCTTCTGGACGATCTGCTTGTTCAGATCGAACGAGGGCATGTACTGCGGTGATGTCTTGGAGATCATCCAGCCGTTGTTGCCGATGGGGATGAACACGCCGAAATCCATGGGGGGAGCTCCTGCTTAGGGGGTGATGCAAGAAGCTACGCAGGCTGTTTTTCGGGAGCGGGTCCAATTTGTTAACTGAGAGTAGCGAAATTAAGTCGGGAGGCTGACGAGCTTCAGTCAGCTGTCTTCAGCTGCATCGCAATCGTCGTTCTGGCACGAGAACTCCTCTCCGAACGCATTGGCCGGCAGCATCGTGACCCCGCAGCTCAGACAAATCGGGGGCTGGTCGAGCGCACCATCCAGGTCATTGTTTTCGGCCCAGAACTCTTGGGAAAAAGGATCAGCCATGGCGTGATCCTACGGAGCTCGACTCCGCTGGTGAACCGCCAGCTGGACAGAAGGGTTCCGTCATGTGGGAGAGTGACATCCACACGTCTTCTCAGGAGTTCAACACATGGACAATGCACGCAAGTTCTACATCAATGGTGAATGGGTCGATCCCATCTCGACCGACACGATTGCCGTCATCAACCCAGCCACCGAAGAGGCGTTCGAGACCATCGCCGCAGGCAATCACGAAGACGTCGACGCTGCTGTTGCCGCCGCCAAGGCTGCATTCCCGTCGTTCTCCCAGACCTCGAAAGAAGAGCGCATCGCACTGCTCGAGAAGGTCATCGAGGTCTACAAGACCCGTATGGGCGACATCGCTGCCGCCGTCACCTCCGAGATGGGCGCACCGGCCGGGCTTGCCAATGGTGCCCAGGCCCCCGCTGGCCTCGGGCACGTCATGGCCACGCTCAAGGCGCTCAAGAACCACGAATTCGAAGAGGTCATGGGCACCACCACCGTCGTCCAGGAACCGGTTGGTGTCTGCGCCTTCATCACACCTTGGAACTGGCCACTGAACCAGATCATGACCAAAGTCGCTCCGGCGCTCGCCACCGGCTGCACCATGGTGCTCAAGCCGTCCGAGGTCGCACCGCTCAATGCGCTCATCGTTGCGGAAGTCCTGCACGACGCCGGCGTCCCCGCTGGCGTGTTCAACCTCGTCAACGGCAACGGTCTCGACGTTGGTGTGCCGCTCACGTCGCATCCCGATGTCGACATGGTGTCGTTCACTGGCTCGACGCGAGCCGGCGTTTCGGTTGCCGAGAACGCAGCACCGACCGTCAAGCGCGTCACTCAGGAGCTCGGCGGAAAGTCCGCCAACGTCATCCTCGACGACGTCGACGTGGCCGCCGTTGTGGGCCGCGACATGTTCGGCATGTGCATGAACACCGGCCAGTCCTGCAACGCCGGCAGCCGGATGCTCGTCCCGAACGCGATGATGGACGAAGCGATTGCGGTGGCCAAGGCCACCGCCGAGTCGATCCCCGTCGGTGACCCAACCGCCGAGGGCATCGCTGTCGGCCCGGTTGTGTCCGAGGCGCAGTTCCTGAAGATCCAGGCGCTCATCCAGAAGGGCATCGACGAAGGCGCCACGCTTGTCACCGGTGGCGTTGGTCGGCCCGAAGGCCTCGACAAGGGCTACTTCGTCAAGCCGACGGTGTTCGCCAATGTCACCAACGACATGACCATCGCTCGGGAAGAGATCTTCGGCCCGGTCATCACGATCCTCGGCTATGGCTCTGAAGAAGAGGCCATCGAGATCGCCAACGACACCGAGTACGGGCTCTCCGGCTACGTGTCATCCGCCGATCACGACCGTGCCGTTGGTGTTGCTCGCCAACTCCGCACCGGCATGGTCCACATCAACGGAGCGGGTGGCGACATCAACGCACCGTTCGGTGGCTACAAGCGCTCCGGCAACGGTCGCGAGTGGGGCCTCCACGGCATGTTGGAGTTTGTCGAGACCAAGTCCATCTTCGGTGGAACGCCCAAGGCTGATTAGTCGGCTCGCCACCCCTCCAACCGGGGGCTGACACCATCGAAAATGAGGGTCCCAAACCCGGGGTTTGCACCAGTCACTTGTGATGGTGGGGGCCCCGGGTTTGGGCGCTTTGGGGCGTGGCGTGTTCTCGACGTGGCGTGCTCTAGAGGCCCGCTCGGTCGAGTTCGGCGACGTACGCCCGAAGCTTGGCCAGCGCTGGCTCGGCGTGATCGAGCGCCGACATCATGACCGTGGTCAGCTCCTCGCTCGGCGGCTCGGTCGAACTGAAGCCATCGAGCCGAGCGCCGGCGAGCCAAGCCTGAAGCTCCGGGTCAGCATTCCAGTTGGCCGAATTCTGTGAGTTGCCGAGCGCAGTGCGAACCCAATCGGTGGCCGAATCCGGGTGGGGCACGACCCCGCACAACAGATTCTTGCGCTCGTCGTTGTCGTAAGCGGCCTCGACGTGCGCGATGAATGCCGCACTGAACACCTGCTGACAGTGCCGCACGGTCTGCAGCGTCATGAGGCGCTCTTCGAACACGGGACGCGCCGCCCGCCGCTCGAGACCATCGGCAGTGCAATCGACATGGAACGTGTTGGCTGTCGTCGGCAGGATTCCTTCGTCGAGCACGATCTCGTTGGTGTCGATGCGCTGCACGCGGCCGAGCCGAATGACGTTCCTGATGCGCTGCAGCTGCTCGAGCTCACCCTGGGTGATGGTCGAGCAGCGATACATCGTTGGCTCGACGTTCGGGTCGAGCCGAAGCAGAAGCCCATCGGCTTCAAGGCGGCTGAAGACATCGGCCATCGAGTCCGACTCGGCCACGTGGCGGAACTGATCAATGAACGCCTTTGCGGTGACTTCTCGGAACTCGCCAGGCTGGATGAGGCGGCGGTCGAGGAACCACGAGTCTCGAGGCGTGATCCATTGGATGGCTTCTGGATCGACCCCGTTCGCGAGGAGAAACAGGCATGCGTCGGCGCCGGTCTTTCCGGCACCGACCACCACATAGCCGTCGGCAGGTGCGTCGAGCGACGCCAACGCATTCACCGGGCCGAAGCGAACCCCGTCGGCGACGGCGTACTTCGGTGGTCGCTGCGACGGCACCGAGACGTTCATGTAGCTGGCGTTCACGACCCGTTTGTTCACCGTGACCTCGGTGACGTCGCCGGTCACCAGCGACTGCACTGCGACGATCTTCGAGTCGACCCTGAGGGTCGAGACGTCGACCTCGCTGAGTGGTGCGTACTGGACACGGCCGCTCGGCAAGAAGTGCTGCTGCATCAGCTGGTCGTAGTACGACAGGACCTCGGCTCCCGACGCCAGCTCGTACAACCCGACGTTGAGACCCTGCGTGTCGATGCGGTCGCCGCCGAGAGGCCGGGAGTTCACGCCATAGAACGACGACGGCTGGTGCAACCGAACGAATGGGTAGGCATCGTTCCAGTGGCCTCCCGGCTTGCCGTGGCGATCAACCAGCATGACGGTTGCGTCAGACTCGGCCAACAGCGTGTCGGCAAACGCCATCCCCATGGCGCCGGCGCCAACGATCAGATAGTCGACGGCGAGCGTTTGGTCAGCGGCTGCATTCATGGCCGGAGACTAGACGCTTACACCGTAAGGCTCAACTGTCATGGGCCTACTTGCCAGTGACCTCTTCGGCGGCATCGGTTGCGACATCGGTGACGTCAGCCGCAGCCTCTTCGGCGGCATCGGTGACATCGGTGACATCAACAGCCTCGTCGGTCAGGTCGATGTCTTCGGTGCTCAACTTGTCGAGCTGGCCTTCAACGGTGCTGGTGACCTTTTCGAGCTTGTCGGAGTACTTGCCACCCGTCTTGTCATCGATCACCTTGGTCACCTTGCCCATGCCGTCGGCGATTTTCGACGTGTTCTTCGAGGCGATGCTCTTGAGTTGATTCAGCAGTTTCATGACGTTGCTCCTATTGGGAAAGTAGACGATTACCCCGCCATGATCTCACGTCCTGAGTTCCGGGAGCATGAACTCTTCAAGATCTCCACCGGCGCCTTGTTCGCTACGGTCGGACCGTGATCCAACCGGCACAGAGCCTGCCCCAGCTCATTCGATGCGGCGAATACCAGTCGCGTTGGCTGCGAGGCGACGCCATCGCCGGCCTGACCGTTGCCGCCATGCTCGTGCCCCAGGCCATGGCGTACGCCGAGCTGGGTGGACTGCCGCCATCGGCTGGCTTCCGAGCCGCGCTCATCGCGCTCCCCATCTATGCCGTGATCGGCACCAGCCGACACCTGGGCGTTGGTCCAGAACCGGGCACCGCAGTGCTCGCTGCGCTCACGGTTGCCCCACTCGCCGGCGGCGATCCCGACCGCTACCTCGCCCTGATGGCACTCATGGCCGGACTCGTCGGCCTCTTCTCGCTCGTGGCTGGCCTGCTTCGTTTGGGGTTCATCGCTGAACTGCTGTCGAAGCCGGTGCTCGTCGGCTACATCACCGGCGTTGGTCTGACGTTGCTGTCCAGCCAGCTGGCGTCGCTGTTCGGTGCCGACGTCACGAGTGGCGACTTCTTTCCCCGATTCGCCGAGTTCTTCACCGGCCTCGGCTCGGTCGATACCACAACGACGGTGGTGGGGGTCGGAAGCCTGCTCGTGATCGTGGGATTCCGACCTCTCGCTCCCACCGTGCCAGGCGCACTGGTCGCCCTCGCACTGGCCACGATTGCGGTGGCGCTTCTCGATCTCGACGTCAGCACCGTTGGTGACATCGAGGCGGCGCTTCCCACGCCCGGTCTGCCCGATGTTGACCTGAGCGACGTGGTCGACCTCCTCGGCCCGGCCGCTGGCCTGCTCCTCATCGCCTACACAGACAACATCCTCACGGCTCGCTCGATCGCCACCAAGCACGGCTATTCCATCGATCCGAATCGAGAACTCGTTGCCCTCGGTGCCATGAACGCTGCCGGCGCATTCGGTGGCGGATTCCCGGTGTCGTCCAGCGCATCTCGATCGATCGTGCCCGCTTCGCTCGGCAGCCGAAGCCAAGCATCGAGCCTGGTTTCCTTCGGCGCAGTGATCGTCGTGTTGCTCGCCGGCCGTTCGCTGCTGGCCGAGATCCCGCGAGCTGCGCTGGCCGCTGTCGTGGTCGCTGCGGCGTTCGCCGTGATCGACATCGCTGGCTTCAAGAAACTCTTCACGGTCAGCCGATCTGAGGCTGGGTTGGCCGCCGTCACGTGCATGGCCATCCTCACCGTCGATCTGTTGTTCGGTGTCCTCGTCGCCCTCGTGTTGTCCGGACTCCTCATGTTGCACCGAGTAGCGAGACCCCACGACGCCATCCTCGGCCAGGGCGAGGGGCTCGACGGGTGGATCGACATCGGTGACCCTCGGGCTCGCTACGAACCCGGCTTGCTCGTCTACCGATTCGATGCCCCGCTGTTCTTCGCCAATGCAGACGAATACGCGAAGCGTCTGACGATAGCGCTGGCCGACAATCCCAGCGATGAAACCCACGTCATCCTCGACTTCGAAGGCATCGGCTCGGTCGATTCGACCGCAGCAGAGCGGCTCGAACAGATCCATGAGGATCTGCAGCGAGCCGGCCTGACGATCGCCATCGCTCGAGCCAACACCGACGTGCTCGAGATCCTCGAACGAGCCGGGCTGGTCGACCAAGTCGGCGCTCACATCTTCTACCCCACCATCAACGCTGCCGTGTCGAGCTTCCGACAACGGCCGTCCTGAGGCCGGATGCTCTCGACGATCTACGTTGTCGAGATGAACGATCCGAGCTTGGACGAGGCGCAACAGCAGTACCTGGATCGAGTCGAGCAACGCATCCGTTGGGCTGACCGCGGGATGAACGCTCGATCTGTCGGCCAGAAGGCGGCGTGGACCATTGCACTGGTGGCGGGCGGGGCGGTATCGCTGTCCGAAGCAGTGGTGTCGTCGATGGACTGGCTGCCAGCCGTCCTCGGCTTCGTGGTCGTGGTTGCGCAGGGGTCCGATCGGCTGCTGCGTCGCTCCGAGGCAGGAAGCGCATCGATGGATCGCATGCGGAGAGATCTCAGCCGAGAAAATCGACTGTTCCACGCTCGGGCCTCTGTGTACGACCTCGACGATCCGTTTCCTGTCTTCGTCGAGCGGGTCGAGGCGATCCTGAGGACCTATGACGACGAATCGGTGGCACAGATCCACACCGGATGAGCGACCCAGACGAGGGTGAGCTGACCGTCATCTAGCCTCGGGCCATGACCCCGTCTGAGACCGTTCAACTGTTCATCGCCGCCATCGAGCGCAAGGACATCGACGCTGCGATGGACCTCCTCGCCGAGGACGTTCGCTACGAGAACATGCCGATCGATCCGATCGTTGGCCGTGACGCCGTGCGGGCGACCCTCGGTATGTTTCTCGAGCCAGCCTCGGAGGTCGACTGGCCGGTACTCCGCCAAGTCGTCGACGGCAACTGCGTCATGAACGAGCGCCTCGATCGATTCAAGATCGGGGACGGCTGGCTCGAGCTCGCGGTCGCCGGTGTGTTCGAAGTCGACAACGATTAGATCACGCTGTGGCGCGACTATTTCGACATGGGGTCGTATCAGCGACAGATGGCTGAGCTCACTTGAAGGTGAAGCCCTGTCCCTCGAGGAAGCCCTTCATGTGCGGGCGGCTCTCCTTGCCGAGGAGCGCTGACATGTCTTCACTCCACACCCGGTCGACCTTTCCGCCCGTGCGCTCCTTGTAATAGGACCGCATCTGCTCGTCGTAGGCACGGATGCCTTCTTGGTCAGCGGACTCGTCGTAGGTCTCTTCCTTCAACGTGACCGAAAGCGGCAGCCGCGGCTTGAGCTGTGGATCTTGGTCGGGCCAGCCGAGGCAGAGGCCGAAGAGCGGGAAGACCTGGTCTGGCAGTTCGAGCAACTCAGCCACCTGGGCCGGATCGTTGCGGATACCACCGATGTAGCAAATGCCTAAACCCAGCGATTCAGCAGCCACCACGGCGTTCTGCGCAGCAAGAGCGCAATCAACGGTGGCGATCACGAAGTGCTCGGTCATCCCAGCGCTGAAGTCACCGCCCGCCATTTCACAGGCGACGGCCGAGCGATGGAGGTCGGCGCACCACACGAAGAAGGCTCCAGCGGTCTCGACATAGGACTGACCACCAGCGAGTGCGGCGATGGCGGAGCGGGTCTCGGCGTTGCGAACTCTGATGACCGTGGTGCCCTGCAGATTCGACGACGTCGCCGCGCTCAGGCCCGCCGAGATCACGTCGGTGACCATCTCGTCGGTGACGGGTTGATCGGTGAACTTCCGGATCGAACGATGTTGTTTCAGAAGAGCGAGGGCATCCATGGGAGGGACAGTAGGCGCGGCGACTGTCACACGGCGATGTCATGATGACCGCACGTCTTGGAGTTCGGCTCCCGCCAATCACCCCTTGCTCTCCGAGCAGAAGGACTCCAAGATGACCGTCAACGAAAACGACCGCCTGATGCTGAGGGATGCTCTCATTCGGGTGTTCGCTGATCCGACAATCGCCGACATTGCCATGGAAGCCATGCCACCAATCGACTACACGAACGTTGCGAAAGTCAGCGACATCGCGAATCTTCGCCTCCACATGGACGCCAGATTCGCCGGTGTCGATGCTCGCTTCGCTGCGGTTGATGCCCGCTTCGACCGCATGGAGACCCGCTTCGATGCCGTCGATCATCGTTTTGATGCCATCGACGCCAAGTTCGGCGCACTCGACGCCACATTCGGCGGGCTCGACGCCAAGTTCGGGGCATTCGACGCCACATTCGGCGCACTCGAAGCAAAGTTCGGCGCACTCGAAGCAAAGTTCGGGGCACTTGAAGCCAAGTTCGGGGCACTCCACACGAGCGTCGAGGGCATGATCGATTCCAAGCTGTCGGCGCAGATGCGTCTGATGTTCCTGATGCAGCTCGGCACCATCGCTGCGGTCACCGGCATCATCCAAGCCAGCGTCTGACCACCCGGTCGACTACCGGAGGGCCGCGATGATCTCGGCTGTGGCTGCGATCGATTCGGCGTCGCTTCCGGCCACGACCTTCAGGTTGAACATCGAACAACCTGCGGCGATGTAGGCGCCGAGCTGCTCGGCCACCTCGGCCGGCGTTCCGTACGGCGTGTACTTCTCGAAGGCTTCGAATGGCACCTGGTAGAACGCCTCCATAGCCTGGGCCACACCAGACCGTGCTTCATCAGTGGTGTCACCGACACCGATCCAGGGTTGGTAGCCATGCACCCACTGGTGATCCGCTCGGCCGTACTCGTCGGCTTCGTCGGCCACGATCGCCACCGCTTCAGCGAAACGTCGGGGGGAGCACCAGGCGCCGATCCAGCCGTCACCGAATTGCGCCGTGCGAGTGAGCGCTGCATTGGACCGCCCACCGATCAGAATCGGTGGCGGCGGCACGACCGAGGGCCGGATCACGGCCTCATCGATCTCGAACAGGTCGCTGTGATGCGTGACGGCCTCACCGGCCATGAGCCTGCGAATGATCTCGAGTGACTCGTCGGTCCGGCGACCTCGGGTTTTCGGCTCGACGCCGCACACTTCGATCTCATGCCGATCCTCGCCTCCGACCCCCACGCCGAGCGAGAAGCGATTCGGCGCGATGCTCGCCATCGTCGCAATCTGCCTGGCGACGGGCAGAGGGTGACGCAGGGCCAACAAGTAGACGCTGATCATCACCCGCATCGTGGGATGAAGTTGCGAAAGCGCGGCGATCTCGCAGAAGCCGTCGGTGCCATGGCCCGTGCGGAACGACACGTGATCGGCCATGTAGATCTGGTCGACGCCGGCTTGCGCCAAGTCCTCGAGCGTTCGGTGCTTTTCCTCGAACGATGATCGCCAGAGGTCGACAGGGGTTGCGTAGCCAATGGTCAGGTCGGTCGGCATTTCCCGAAGCTAGACCGCAACCGAAGGGCAGAGAGATTCAACAGGCGTGAGCTGCTCCGCCCTACCATCGAGGCATGCGGCCTGGCAATGACTCAGCGGGAGATCTCACGTGGTTCGGCAATGACCACCCATCTCTGCGGCGCGTGTGGCATCCGATTGCCGACGTTGGTGAGCTCGCCGGGCCGGGACCGCACCCCATCCGACTCCTCGGTGATGATTACGCCCTGTTCAGGACCGACAACGGTTGGAGCCTTCTCCCCGACACCTGCCCTCATCGCTTGGCACCACTCACTGCCGGCACGTTGATCGAGCACGACGACGGTTCCACCGTGCTGCAGTGCGCCTATCACGGTTGGTGCTTCGCCGAGACCGGTACCTGTGTCGAGATCCCCGCGATCGGGCCAGGGAAGACGGTTCCGGCCGGGGCTCACCTCCCCCCTGCTCATGCCCTTGTCGAGCGCTACGACATCATCTGGGTCGCGCTCGACGAGCCGACGACCCCACTCCCCGCCTTCCCCGAATTCGATGACCCGGCGTTCGGGCGAGCCGTCATTCCCCGCCAGGTGTGGAACGCCGGAGCGGCACAGATGGCGGACAACTTCCTCGACGTTGCGCACTTTCCGTTCACTCACACCGCAACCATCGGTGACCCCGACGATCGCATCGTCGGCAACTACGAACTGACTCGTGATGGCTGGGAGTTCAGCGCCGTCCACTCGCACCAGGCCAAGTCGCTCGACGGATCCGGCACGGTGGTCGATCGCACGATGACCTTCAGCTGTTCAGCCCCTCACCATGTGAGGCTGCGGCTCGACTATCCCGACATGGTGGTCGTCCTCGTCTTCTTCCATCAGCCCATCGACGCCGACCGCACGCGGTTGTTCTGCATCGAGGCGTCCACCGAACTGTGCGCCCATCCCGAGAGGGCGCAACAGCAGATCGACTTCCAGATGCAGGTCGGCACCGAGGATCGCGAGCTGCTTGAGCGCATCCGCACGAAGGCCGTACCTCTGGCGCCTGGCATCGAGGCCAACACCAAGGCCGACCGCATCACCGTCGAGCTGCGCCGGATGCTCGCCGACCTTGCAGCGACCTGACAGGACCAACGCTCGGTACCGACAGATCTCCAGATACCTGATGGTGTTGTGAAGGAGTAGGACGCGTCGTCATGAGCTGGCAGCGACTCGTTCGCAAGACGCCCGCCGCGAGTTACAACATTCCTCACTTGGATGCGGCAGCCGCGGCTGGCTCGATTGTGGCTCCGGCGGATGGATGGTGTGCATCGCCGCCCTCGGCCGACACGACCGAAGTCGCTTCTCGACCGAAGCACTGCACAACATGCCGCCCGATCATCCGCCGGAGCCTGACCGAAGTCGGGCGAATCATCGGCGACGCAGCGCAACCAATCTGCAACGACCGCTTCGTCGATCGAGCACACTACGGCAATGGCCGATGCCCCGAAGCTCAAGGACTACTTCACTGCCGAGGTCATCAACCAGATCGGTGAACGGATTCGATCCGTCCATGCGCCGTTCGACGTCGATGCGTTCGTGCATGGCGTGTTCATGGCCGATGGGCCCGGATCGAGTTGGGACGCCGCCACCTTCACCGAGCGCAGCCGTCGGATCGCCGACGTTCTGTGGACTGGCATCGGCCTCGAAGTCGTCCCCGCCCTCGAGGTGCTCGTGGCTGCGCTGCCCGACGAGTTGGATGACCCCGAAGGAGCCTTGAATCAAGGCTTCTGGCTTTGGCCATTCGGCGACGCCATCGCCGCGCATGCGGTCGACGAGCGCGACGCCGGGCTCGACGCATGCGAAGCATTGACCAAGTGCTTCACGTCTGAGTTCGCCGTTCGGCCGTTTCTCGCCCGATACCCCGAGGCGCTCGATCGAGTCGCTCATTGGGCGCAGGATCGGAACGAACACGTTCGCCGGCTCGCCAGCGAAGGAACCAGGCCCCGGCTTCCGTGGGCTACTCGTCTGAATCTTCCCATCGATCAAGTGATCGCCGTACTCCACGAGCTACGAGCTGACCCTTCGCTCTACGTCCGCCGGTCGGTCGCCAACCATCTCAATGACCTGGCAAAGGTCGACAGTGATCGCATCGTCACCCTGCTCGAGTCGTGGCATGCGGAAGGAGTCGAGGAGACCACGTGGATCGTGCGCCATGCCATGCGCAACCACCTCAAGCAAGGTGACCCGAGGGTCCTCGCCATGTTTGGCTACGCCACGGCCGAGGTCGAGATCATCGGGCTCACGGTCGCTCCTGCATCCGTTGCGATCGGCGACTCCGTCACGATCGCGTTCGACCTGTCCGAGCAAGCAGGACGGCCGCAGAAGCTGATGGTCGATCTGGTGATCGGCTACGTGAAGTCGAACGGTTCGGTGTCGCCCAAGGTGTTCAAGTTCAAAGACTTCGAACTCGCCGCTGGTATATCGCAGGCGTGCAGCAAGAGGCTCGACATGGTGGTGCGCAATACCCGTGCGCTCTACCCCGGCCAGCACTCAGTGACAGTGCGAGTCAACGGGGCCGATCTCGCTTCAGCGCCGTTCGAACTGGCCGTGAAGACGGACCGGTGAACGTAGGAGTACCCGAACCCCTCCCACGTTCTACGGAATCACCGAGGGAGTGAGGCCGGTCCGCTCAGGGTCGGTGGCAAGGTCGACGATGGCGATAGCGACTTCCTGCGGCGTCAGAGTCGGGGAGCGTTCGAGGGCAGCCTCGAATTCCGGCAGGCCGATCACGCTCTTGGTCAACATCGGGGTGTCGACCAGACCGGGACACACGGCATTGATACGCACGCCCCCTTCGCCAAAGGCATCAGCGCTCGCCTTGGTCAGCATGACCACTGCCGCTTTCGTCGCGGAGTAGAGCGCATCGCTTGGCAGCGGGACCTTGCCCGCGCCCGACGCAGTGTTGACGATCGAGCCACCGCCGTGGTCAGACATGTGATCGAACGCAAGCTGGCAACCGAGCACCACGCCGCGCACATTCACATCGATCACGCGATGCACATCAGCCAAGCTTGCATGGGGGAACGCTGGCTGCCAGGTCTGGGTGGCTGCGTTGTTGCAGACGTAGTCGAGCGTTCCGAAATGATCGATCGCCGCAGCAAACCCCTCACGCATCTGCAGTTCATCGGAAACGTCGACCAAACGGGTCAAGACGTCGACGCCGGTGGCCGCCAGTTCCCCAACACAGAGATCGAGCGCCTCCTGGTCGCGATCGAACAGCATCAACCCACGCACCCCACGATTGGCAAAAGTCTGGGCAATGGCCCGGCCAATGCCGCCGCCCGCTCCGGTGACGAGGGCGACACGATCCTGCGGTTCGTTGCTCATACGCGTCAGTGTGACGCACCAACGGGTCGACACACGACCGAGCGACTGGGTGTCGGCTGGCGGGTCAAGCGGATGTTCCCCCGGCGGCGGCAATGGCGGCGTCGATGAGATACTCGATCATGCCGGGCTCGGCGGGGTCGTCACCGCTCATGATGATCCGGTAGTAGATGACGCCGCTGATCGAATCGAGGAACCACGCCATGTTGGTGTCAGCGGGGAGGTCGCCGCGATCGACCGCCCGCTGCAACACCGCCTTGCCGTGTTCTCGCCGGTCGATGATGGCTTGCCGGAGCACGTCAGCGAACATCTGCTCGGTCATGGCAGCTTCGACGATGCCCCGTGCGAGCTTGCCCCACGTCCCTTTGGTCAGTGCTCGGGTGAGAACTGAGTAGAGCTGCACCAAGTCGTCTCGCAGCGTTCCGTTGTCCGGCACCGATCCGACGGGACCGAGCAGCTGTTGCACGGCATCGAAGACGATCTCTTCGAGGTTCTCCCAGTGCCGATAGATCGTCGAGCGAGCCACGCCGCTTTCGGCCGCGATCCTCTCGATGGTGATGGACGAATAGCCGCTGTCCACCATCAAGGCGGCGGTGGCGTCGATCACCGTCGTGCGGGTGCGGTTGATCTGCGCCGTTTTGGGTGCTCGGCTGCGGGGCGCCTCACTCACCGAAGCTGACCACTTCGCCGGAGCGCACGGGCTCAGTCGTACAAGGCACGAAATGCAGAGTAGTTGGCCTTGCTGCTCCCTGAGCCTCAGCACCACGCCCCACCATCGGCTTCGTCAAGGCGCCGTCAACGGTGTTGGGCCGAAGGGACCTCGACCGTCATTGCCTTGATCGAGCCTGCCGCTTTGCCCTCGACCTCGTGGGGTGCCGAGCCGGGACCGCAGAGTGCGAAGAGTGTGCGACCGTCGTCGCCTCCGAGAACGCAAGCGAAGCAACCGTCGCCAGTCGAGACCGTGTGGGTGATTTCGCCGCCCTCGAGCACTCGCACCACCTGGTTGCCAAGAGCATCAGCGAACCAGATACCGCCTTCGGCATCGAGGTCGCAGCCGTCGGGCGCCATGTCCGGCACCGACGCCCAGATGCGTTCGTTGCTCAGTGTGGCATCGGCGGCAATGTCGAACGCCTTGTACTGCGCACCAAAGCTCTCGCCGACGATCAGGGTCGAACCATCAGGGGTGATGACCGAGCCGTTGGGAAAGAGCAAACCAGTCGCAGCCACCTCGGCCGAGCCGTCGGGCCGAACCAGCGCAAGATCGGCCGGGGTCACGTTCGTGAAGTCGTTGACGATGTCCCAGCCGAAGTTCCCGACATAGGCATTTCCTTTGGCATCGACGACCATGTCGTTGCAATGGAAGCCGGCGATGTGGCGGAGGTCTGCGTGTTCGGTGAGTTCACCGTCGGCCCACCTCATGACCCGCTGGTCCACCATCGACACGATCAGGAGTGAGCCGTCTGGCATCCAGCCGAGGCCGGACGGCTGGGCGTCGCCGGGAAACTCGACGATCGTTTCAATGGTGCCAGCGGCGTCCACTGCGGAGACCTTGTGTTGATAGAAGTCGGAGTACCACAGGCGACCGTCGTGCCAGCGTGGCCCCTCACCAAAGTCGAGGCCGTCGATGAATGGTTCGAAGGTGGTCATGGGTTGACCCTAATCAACCCGCTCCCTCCCGTCCGCGACTCAGCCGAGTTCGGCGATGACGGCACGGATGAACGCAGCGGTCTCGCCCTCGCGGTCGTCTGCTTCGAAGGGCGACAGCCCATATCGATGGTTCGCCGAGAGCTTGACGACGGTTGCCCCACTGGCGGGGTCGACGAACACGAACTGGTTGTAGATGCCAATGGCGGTGAAAGCGCCGTCACCCCCCGCCGGCACCCACCACTGGTAGGCATAGCCGAAGGGAAACACCTCGGAACCAACGGTGATCTGACCAACCTGCATGTGCGGCTCATCGCTGGCCGTGCTCGACGCCACCCATTCGGCGGGCACGATCTGTTGCCCGTTCCATTCACCATTGCGGCGGAACAGTTCGCCCAACTTGGCGAAGTCGCGGGCGGTCAGGTTCAGTCCGGCGAACGCCATCTCGACACCGGTGGCATCGAGCATCCATTTGCCGGGTGACTCCATGCCAAGCGGGTCGCACAGCTTCTCTTGCATGTAGTCGGTGATGGTGCGGCCGGTCGCAGCGATCAGCATGTGCCCGAGTACCTGCGTGTCGGCCGAGTTGTAGCGACAGACCGTGCCTGGTTCGTTCTCGCGTGCCATTCCGCTCACGAACTCGAGGAGCGAACCCTGGCCGGCCATCACGGCACCGAATCGGGCGATGTCGGAATCCGGGTCGCTGTAGTCCTCGTTCCAACTCGCTCCCGATGACATCTGCAGAATCGCTCGGATCGACACACCGTCATAGGCAGAGCCGGCGAGTTCGGGTACGTAGGAGCTGACCACGTCGTCGACACTTCCGATGTGCCCTTCGGCAATGGCGATGCCGATCAGCGCCGACACGAAACTCTTCGCCACCGACCACGAGATCCACAACACCTCAGGGCCGCCGGTCAGCCAATACTCCTCGTGACGCAGGGCTCCTTCGTGCAGCACCAGAAGGGCCGCGGTGTCGGTGTCGACCAGGAAGTCAGCGCTCGATCGATCGGTGCCCCCGAAGGCGAAGGACTCCGGCAAGGCGAGGGGCCTGCCCGTTGGGAAGACGTGTGACGCAGGTGACGGCGCCAGATCCGAGGTGGGGTAGAAGTCGCCCATGCGCCGGAACGCGTCGTGTTGCGATTTCCCGCTGAACATCTGGAGGCCACTGCCGTCGGATTCTTGGTCGGTCATTCCTGCAGTCAATCGCGCCTCGAGGTGTCGTGCCAGTACGACCTGGACAAGACCAAACTCCCCGGCACTCTCCGGTATTGCTGGCTGACTGATCGACAAGCATCAACGAAGGGTCAGTACGATCTCCAACCAGCAAGAGGGTGGCGGCATGACGAACGTAACGATCCTCGGTTCGGTGGCCTGCCGATCCAACGGGTCGCATTGGAAAACGCTGGCGCCGAGCGCCCGCCAACTGTTGGCCATCATGGTCGCTGCGGGACCCGGAGGGCTTTCTTTCGAGCGCGTCGCCGATGAGCTGTGGCCGAACGAGCTTCCGGCAACGTGGGACGCCTCGCTCCGCATGGCACTCACCCGTTTGCGGAAGCGCTTGCCCGCAGGATCGCTGACCAGCAAGAGCCGCTGGTGCCGCCTCGAACTGTCTGCCGATGATGTGGATGTCTGGCACCTCACCGCCCTGGCCGACCAGCCAGGCGTCACGCTCAACGCCGACGACCTCGTTGGGCACGTCGCCCAGGAAGCCTTCCCCGGTGTCGAAGTCAGCCCCATCATCCGCAAGGCAATCGACGAGTTCGACCTGTTGCGATCGCTGCTGCTCGACAGGCTCATCGATCAAGGGGCCAGCCTCTCGCCCCTACTCGTCGTCCGGCTCCGCTCATTCGCTGCAAGCCGCGATTGGGACACCGACTTCGGCAACGGCGTCGAAGCACTGATCGAAGCACTGACCGACCAGGCGGGCGGCCGAACCCGCTCCTCGTCAACGGTGGCCCCGAGCAGCGCCGAGCTGCCACCCTCACTGGCCCGCCACCGAGCGCAGAAGTTGGTCGGCCGCGAAACCGTTGTCGAGCAAGTGACTGCGCTGGCAACGAACACAAACGGGCCTGTCGCCATGCTGGCGGGCCCGCCGCGCAGCGGTCGCAGCGCAACCTTGGCCGAGGTTGGCGCGCAGCTGGCCATGTCGGGCTGGCGCATCATCTACCTCGAGCCGACCGTTCCTGCGGCTGCGTTCGGGCCGTTCCTCCAGGCACTGCCCGAGCTGCGCGAGCCCTTGCTCGCTGCGCTGGCGAGCGACGCATCCGAACCCCAGATTCGCAGTCGTTGCTGGTTGACGATCCTGCAGGCGCTGGATCAGTCCGATCTACCGACCTGCGTGATCGTCGACGACGTCGAGATGCTGGACAGCAACAGCGAAGAGGCACTGGCCTTCGTTGGCCGAAGCCGGACGACCAAACCCCTTTCGGTCGTGATCGCCGCCGACCCCGCCCACCCCGCGGTTGAAGCATCAGATTGGGTGAGTGCCCCCCGGGTGCTGCTCGATCCCCTCCCGCTCGATGCCCTGCGGGAGATGATCGCCAACGTTCATCCCACAAGCGCCGACCTCCAACGGCTGCAGCTGAGCGATCAGATCTCGACATTGACTGACGGCCTTGCCGGAAACGCCTTTCAGCTCGCCAGAGCAGCCGACCCCGAGACACTCACACTGCCCCCGTTGCTCAGTGCCTTCAATGACACCACGGCGGCCTCGATCGACGTGCCGCTCGGGGTTTTGACCGTGGCCGTTGCTGCGTCGATCATCCGTTCACCGATCTCGCTCGAGCACCTGGAACACGTCACTCGGGGTGAGCCCCACCGCATCCTGACAGCGATCGACGAGCTACTCGGTGTTGGTTTCCTCACCGAGACCACCCGTCCCGACGTCTTCGAGTTGGCTCGCGCACATCAACACAGCGATGTGGCCGCTGCCCTGCCTCCCCACGAAGTCGCTCGATTCTCCAAGCGCGCCATGTCCCTGGCAGAGCGCAACCCCGTCACTCTTGCCGCTGATGCTCTTCGAGCTCGGCCGCTCGTCTCCGACACCGAAGCCATCGAAGCGTTGCTGGCTGCCGCAGCGCCCCTGACCGAATCACAGAGCCATCGAGAAGTGGTTGCGCACATCCAAGCGGCCGAAGACCTCGGAGCCGCGCTCTCTGCCGAGACGCTCGTGGCGTACGCAACCTCGCTCGAGCTCACGGGGGCCGACGCGGCCGACATACGCGAGCGAGCGATCGCGTTGGCATCAGACGGTGGACAGGCCGGGTTGGCCCTCCAAGCGGCCCTCGCCGGCCTGCCCCGGGCCGAGCAGGTCGATGGTGATGCCGTTCGCACGAAGCTGATCGAATCGATCGATCCAGCCGGTTTGAACAGGACAGAGCAGCTCCAACGTCATCTGGCGTTGTCTCGCCAGCTCCTTCTGCTTTCGCGTCGTGACGATGCACAGCGAGAGGCACACGCTGCCACCGAGTTGGTCGAGACGATCGAGGACGACGCCGACGTGTGGTTGGCGTTGGCCCACATCGGACAGTGGCTGCCTTCCGGCAACCCCACCGGTGGCTTCCAGGTCGCTCGGTTCGAGGCGCTTGACCAGGTCGTCGACCCAAACCGACGGGCACGGCTGCATCAGGCATCAGCAGTGTCGGCGGTCGTTGCTGGCGACTTCGTGACCGCAGCCCAGGAGGTCAGCGAACTGACCGCCGCCGCAGACAGCAGTGAAGATCCGCTTCGGGTGTGGCATGCAGCACTTCTCCGAAGCGTCATGCTCAACAACGAACTGAAGCTCGAAGAAGCCGAGCGAGTCGCTGAGGAGGCTCGAGATCTCGGTGTGTCCTTCGGTCTCGCAGGCGCAGTCGCCGGCCGTCTGGCACAACGATCGAATCGGGCGATGCTTCTCGGCGACGACAGCGACACTCGCGACCGGTTCGAGACAGCCACACCCGACGCGATGCGTTCACTGCTGGCTCGAGCCGCTGCAGGCATGCAACTGGCCAGAGCCGGGCGGTCGGCCGAAGCCGTCGAGGTGGCTGAACGCGTGCTGACCGCTTCGGCCGGTTCTCGTTTCGAAACCGCAGTGGCTGGCGTTCTTTCTGCCGCTGTCGACCGAACGGCGCCGGCCGTTCGAGCACGGATCGCTGAGGCGCTCGAACCTCACCGGGGAACGCTGCTCGTCGTCGGTGCGGGTGTCACCGTGCAGGGCCCCGTCGAGTCGTTGATGGCCAACGTTGCCCCGACACCTGCGGCTGCACTGGAACTTCGTCATGCGGCAGTCGAGTTGGCCGACAGCTGGGCATCGCCACTGTGGCAGATCGTCACCCGCATCCAGCTCGCAGACGAATACCTAGGGGTTGGCGAAGCGGCCCAGCACCGAAAGCACCGGAGCGATGCCGCAGAGCGAGCGGCAAACACCCAGTTCGCCACCTACGAGCGATGGGGACTGTTCGAGTCCTGATCTGCTTTGCTGCTGCGACGTCGAGGGGGCACCTGGGGCATCCGGCTTCGGCCGGCATCGATCACACCAGCGACCGAGTCCTTGAGCCCCGGCCGATCTCGCAGCGGGACCCCTTCGAATTCGAGGAGGCGCTGTCCGGCAAACCACTTGGTGAGATCGTTCAGTTCACTCTCAGCGCGGCTGAGCCGTCGGGTCTGAATCACCGCAAGACCGTCCAAGTCACGCGGTTCGAAGATCGTGTCCTGTACTGATGCGAAAACAGTCAGGAACTCCTGATCAGCGGCGAGGTGGTCTTGCATTGCCGTCTTGGCCTGCCGGACCGCCGCTCCAAGGTTGTCCGGCTCGGCGTCGGCGATGCGCTGGATGCGGAGGCGCTGCCACTGGCTGTAGTTGTGCTCAGCCAGAAGCAGCAGGCCAAGCGTCTCGGTGAGCATGCCTGCGGCGAGGAGTTGGTCGGCTTCAGTCGCTCGTTCGCGGGGTCGCCAGCTGCCATCGACCTCTTCGATCTGGGTCCGCAGATGGGCTCGTAGCTTCTCGAGGTCCCGGGTGATGACTGGGCCGAGGCTGGCAACGGAGCTCCAGTCGGTTGCGCTGAGCGGGTCGCCAGCGTCGAGGTGCCCGACGAGTCCATCGAGTGTGCGGCGGTCTCCCAGCACGTTGCCGAGACGATCAGATCGGATCATCGCCACCACTTGGTCGACCTTGTCTTCGACTCTGCTGACGGCGGCCTCGACGCTCTTGACTGCGGTGCGCAGCGCCAGGCCGACCGCTGCGGTTTGAAAGGCCAACGCTCGCTCGGGGCCAGCGTTGGTCGGCACCCAGCTTAGGTTGCCGGCGATGCCAGAGTCGCCCCAAACCGTCGGGTGGTAGCCGCCTCTCCCGTCAGGCACGGCGCCGTACTCTTCCAGCAGTGCCATGCTTTCATCGGTGAAGCGGATGTACTGCCCCGACGTTGCCCCGTCGGCGTAGCCGGTGAGAAACACGGCGAGCGCATCGGTTGGTGCGATGGGAGAGGTGGCGATCTGCGAGCCACCAAGTGCGGTCAGCTGATCCACGAGGGTCTTGATGTCTTCGGGCGAGCCAGCCACCAAGACGCCGTCGTCGTCGCGCCAGAGCTCGACGGTGTTCGGCGGGTCGTCAGACATCTCCTCCATCGTGCCAGGTCAGATCCCATTCGGGGCGACAGGAGAACTGGGGTGTTCTCCTACAGAGCATGCTCGCCCGGAAGCCGTCATTGGCGAAGAGATCCGCGGCCGAGTCGTCGGTCGCCCGTCAGGTGGCCAAACATTCGATGATGCGCTTGACGCTGCTGGCGGGTCCGCCGTAGCTGACCACAGCAACATCGAGGCCTGCGCCGAGCAGCTGAACTGCTCGAACGATGGCGTCCTCGATCCATGCCGCTTCGTTGCCGAACGCGCCCCCGCCCAGCAACGTCAGGAACACGCGGTCACTGGCGCTGTTCGTCAGCGCCACGTGTGCGGCACGAAGCGTTGCTTCGTAGCTCGCGTCGAGAACCAGCCGAGCAAACGGCTCCCAGGCCGAAGCCGGATAGTCGTTGTAAGCAACCGGCAAGGCCGAGCCGAAGATCTGCGTGACAGAGTTGACCCCGGGCGGCCCGAGCGTGACCTCGACGTCGGCGTGAACTCCAACACGAAGCAGGCCAGCGAAGTAGCTGCGTTCTTCGTCAGACATGCTGCTGATCGCAGCGGACACACTGCGAAGTCCCGCCGGTGACGGCAAGCAGTAGCCATTTCGCACGGTCCAGAGCGATTCGTCACCATTGCCGAGAACGGCGCCGAGGTCGGCAAGGCAGTCGAACTGTCTGGTGTCGGTTTGGCCGAGCATGTCCGGCGAGCGGGGGTCGACCACAGCGAAGTAGTTGCGGTAGATCGTGGCACCACCGCAGGCAATGGCGCAGGCCGGACCCTGCGTGCGGCCATGTTCGTAGCCATCGACCCCGTCGAGCGGCGTGACCGACGGACTGACCATCTCGAGAAGATTGAACTGTGAGGCAACCTGGAAGACGGCGCCATCGTTGGCTCGATCCTTGTGAAGGTCAGCAACGTTGGCGATGACTTCGGTGACGATGCCCGGGCCCGTGTCGGCGACCAAGGAGCGCAGGGAGTCAAGCGAGGGAGTTGTCAGCTGCCCGATACCAATCGAACGCCCGTTGGCCTCGGACACCAACTGGTCGCCGTCGAGACGCAGCTGTGCTCTCACGCCATCGGCGTCCGTTTCCGCGAACCCGGTCAGATGCTCGAACCACATGCCGCAGAGTCTGGCA
>CAYGQE010000012.1:95980-118295 GCA_964351995.1 uncultured Acidimicrobiaceae bacterium
GTCCGTTTCCGCGAACCCGGTCAGATGCTCGAACCACATGCCGCAGAGTCTGGCACCGATGAGTGACACACTGGAGGGCGTTCAGATGGCGATCGTCACATCGCTACTACGAGCAACGTGATAGAGCTGACCGCTCACACGCAACGCCGTCGGCACCTCTGACCGGTTCGCGATCACGATGTGTTCTGGCGTGGCGCTGACTGACAGCCAGGCACCACGGAACTGCACCTGGAAGCCGAGCTCGGTCCATCCGGGTGCGAGGGTGGGGTCGAGGTGGAGTTCGCCGTCGATCACCTGCATGCCGCCGAAGCCGAGCACGGTGGCAATCCAGGTGCCAGCCATGCTGGTGGTGTGGCAGCCGTCTTCGGTGTCAGCGTTGATGTTGTCGAGGTCGAGACGGGCGGTCCGCAACAGCATTTCGCGGGCCTTGTCCAGCATCCCGAGCCGGACAGCCAGCACGGCGTGGACCGACGGCGACAACGATGACTCGTGCACCGTTCGAGGCTCGTAGAACTCGAAGTTGCGGCGGATCGTGTCGAGGTCGTAGTTCTCCTCGAACACCCACAGACCCTGCAGCACATCGGCCTGCTTGATGAAGCACGACCGCAGAATGCGGTCCCACGACCAGTTCTTGTGGATGGGTCGCTCGGCCGGGTCGAGATCGTCGACGGTCAGCAGCACCTTGTCGAGGTAGTTGCCCTGCTGGAGGAACACGCCACGATCGGTGTCTTCGGGGAAGTGGAGGCCATTGGCGATCTCGGCCCACCGGGCTCGCTCGGCTGATTCGTCGAGAGCCACGTCGGCCAGAATGGCGGCCGTGGCGTCGGCGTCGATGGTGCGGGCCTGGTCGATGGCTTCGGCGGTGTAGCGCAACGTCCATTGGGCCATGAGGTTCGTGTACCAGTTGTTGTCGACGTTGTTCTCGTACTCGTTGGGGCCGGTGACCCCAAGCATGACGTACTGCTGCTTGGCTTCAGAGAACGACACCCGCTGAGCCCAGAACCGCGAGATGGCGATGAGGACGTCGAGGCCGCCTTCGAGCAGATACGCGTGGTCGCCGGTGTAGCGCTGATAGTTGAAGATGGCGAAGGCGATCGCACCGTTGCGATGGATCTCTTCGAAGGTGATCTCCCACTCGTTGTGGCACTCTTCGCCGTTGATCGTGACCATCGGGTAGAGGGCGGCACCCTGATCGAACCCGAGCTTGCCGGCGTTCTCGATGGCGCGATCGAGCTGGCGATGGCGGTAGCGCAGCAGGTTCTTGGCCACCTCCGGTTCGCTCGTGGCCAGGTAGAACGGAAGGCAGAATGCTTCGGTGTCCCAGTAGGTCACGCCGCCGTACTTCTCGCCGGTGAAGCCCTTGGGGCCGATGTTGAGATCGGGATCGTCGCCGGTGAAGGTCGAGTTGAGCTGGAAGATGTTGAAGCGGATGCCCTGCTGGGCCGATGAGTCACCGCCGATCACCACGTCACCGAGGTCCCACTTGTGTTGCCATGCGGCGCGGTGTTCCGCTTGCACAGCGTCGAAGCCGTCAGCCATCGCGTCGTCGAGCACGCTGTTGCAACGACTGACGATCTGATCGGACGCCATCTCCCGAGACGTGGCGTTGGCACCGAACTTCGTGATCTCGACGGTCTGGCCAGCGGTCGCTCGCAGATCGAACGCCGAAGCCACGAAACGGGTCCGCTCCTCGGTAGCGATTGCGACGTCAGCAGGCTCGCCGTCGAGCGTGACGCCGTAAGCCATCGCAGTGGCGCATTCGAAGCCGGTCTTCTTGGTCCGTGACACCACGACGCCGCGGGTGCCATCGACGGTTTGGGAAACCTCGTCCCAGAAGCCGGCGTCGTAGTTCGAGTCTTCGTTGACCACGTCGCCATCGACCTGAACCGAGATGTGGAGGTCGACGTCGTGATCGACTGGCGTGATGCGATAGCGGATGGCGCCGAGGTGGGAGCGGGTCATGCTGACGAAGCGGACTGACTCGACGTCGACCGTGACGCCGTTCGGCAGCGTCGCCCGGAAGGTGCGGGTGAGCTCGCCGGTGCGCATGTCGAGCGTGCGGCGGAACTGCTGGACGTCAGCGGTGGCGAGGTCCAGCGCGGTCCCGCCGACAGTGACGTGAATCGGCGTCCAGTCCGCCGCATTGAGGACCTTGGCGAAGTAGTCGGGGTAACCGTTCTTCCACCAACCCACGCGAGTGGGATCGGGGTAGTAGACGCCGGCGAGGTAGTTCCCTCGGAGCGAGTCGCCCGAGTAGGCCTCTTCGTGATTGCCTCGGCCACCCATGTGGCCATTGCCGAGACTGAAGAGGCTCTCGTAGACCCGGTTGCGGACAGGGTCGAACCCGTCCTGCACGATGTTCCATTCGTCGATCTCGATCAGCGCCGTCATCGAAGCCGATGCTATTGGCCCCCGCCGCCCAGGTGTTCCTCGTTCTGGCGTGACTCGGCGTCATCAGCCCGGCTCGAACCACGCCAGAACGACGCCGGGGCTGAGGCGGGGAGTCAGGCGAGAGCGACGTCGATGCGGATGACACCGGCTCGATCGTGGGCGATCTCGACCGGGCATGTGGTGCCGGCCGGAGCCCGCACGATCCACTCCGCGACGGTGCGGTCCTCGGTGCCGTCCGAGCTCTGGGAGAACGAGCGGACCGCGTTCTGCTTCAGCGCTCGACCTGCGAGCTGGCCGAGGTCGAGCCGCTCACTGCCAGTGATCAGTATTGCTCCCTCGGGCAGCACGATCGTGGCGACGAGTGGTTGGACGTAGCCGCTGTCCAGCGCACGTTGGGTCACCTCGGTCTTCATCCAACCGGCGTTCTCGACCACGACCCGCACTCGCCAGGTGTCGTCGCCGAGCGACTCGACGATCGTGTCTCGGTGCCGCAGAACGGGCGACGAGAGCGCAATGCGGACGGCCAGCGTCGAGTGCGGGCGAATCTCATCGGCCAGCAGGGCCGGCGGCGGGTTTCGGAACACGAGCTCGCTGTCCCACCCTCCGAGCTCGACCCGACCGAGTTGCGGGTGGTCGTGCTCGTACCAGTCGACGTAACCGGTCGGTACGTTGTCGTCGACCCAGGCCAGAAGCTGGAGTTCGTCGTCGAGGCTGTGGGTTCGGTACCACTCGAGCGGGTGGGCGTCTTCGAGCCCGGCGGCTTGCAGGACGTTCCAGAACTCGGTGGTCCAGCCGTAGACGCCGAGGTGGTCATAGACCCAGTCGGTGCCGACGCCGGTGATCACGCTCTTCGGGTGGTAGCGGAAATCGTGGTAGCCCGAGATCGACGGGTAGCCGGTGAGGTCGGTCGCCATCTGGCCGAGGACGTCGTAGGTCCACAGGTCGTCGGCTGCGATCGAGTCGTCTGGCTGATCGCTGTAGGCCCGGATGTGTACGCCCGAGAACGTGTGATAGGCGAAGTAGGCGCAGATGTTCTTGCGTTCGGTGATGGCGGCGAGCAAGGCGCCGATCTCGGGCTCGCTGCCGGGGTACTCGCCAGCGTCCCAGGGGCCCTGCACGTCGCGCTGCCACTTGTAGGGGAACTGACGGTTGGGGTCGATGCCTTCGAGCAGCGGGGCTGACGGCACGAGTACGCCGTCGTAGTTCTGGATCATCCCTTCGCCAAGCAGGCGGTAGTACGGGCCGGGGCCTTCTTCGTCTGGCTCGCGAGCGATCAGGAGGCGGGGGTCGTTGGGGTAGGGCTTCCATGCCCCGTTGCGATCCTCGACCCGCATCTGCAGGATGCGGCCGTCCTTGTCGATGTCTTCGCCGATGAGGCCGTCGAGTTGCTCGGTGCGAGGCCAGGGATGGACGCTGCCACGCACCTGGGTCGGGATCTCGGCGACGGCCAGTTCGGCACCATCGGGGTTGACTCGGGGCACGAGGTAGAAGGTGCGGGTGTCGAGCGCCCGGGTGATGTCGGGGTCGTTGCCGAAGCCGCTGGTGAGCTGATCCACGAGGTGCACGATGGCCATCGTGGCGGTCACTTCGGTGGCGTGAATGTTGCCGTCGATCCAGATCGCCGGCTTCTCCGACGGATCACCCACGGTGTGGTTCGTGACGGTCAGCAGCCACAGATCACGGCCTTCGTAGGACGCACCGATCGAGCTGAGGTGGACGAGGTCGGGGTGATCGGTGGCAAAGTCCTCGAGCCAGCCGGTCAGCTCGTCGAAGTTCGGATAGCGGTCGTAGTTGATTGTTGCCACAGCGCCAAGGCTACGAGGCGCTGCGCAACCAGGAAGCGCTACTTCCAGGTGAGCCGGTAGGACAGGTCGTGCCCGGCCGCTTCGGAGTAGGCCTGAATCGACTTCTTCGCCAGCTTCAGCGTGATCGATGGAGGCAGGAACCCAGTGATGCGGCCAAAGATGGTGCGATCTTCACCGACCGGGGCCACCTTGTCGGTCGGGAACGAGACGGCAACGGTGGCATCACGCTTTCCTGCCCGGTCGAGCAGGTTCGAGAGGCGCTCGAACATCTGCATGAGCGGGTCAGCTCGCTGGGCCGACCAGTTGGCTGATGGCATGAAATCGACGAAGTGCATCAGGTGGAAGTTGAGGTTGATCCACAGGTTCTCGGCGTCGATGAGCAAGGGCTCGTTGTCGATCACACGGTTGAGTTCGAGGGTCGCAAGTTGGTCGAGCCGGTGCATGTTGGCTTCGAGCTCGTCGAGGAAGTCGCCGTTGTAGAACAGCCGGAGCACCGAGGGGAAGCTCTCGACGTGCAGTGCCTCGAAGTCGGTGAGCAGCTCCTTCAAGTCGGGAATCTTCGCCGCGTCCATAGCGAACGTGTTGGTGGCGGTACCGAGGATCGAGTGCAACAGCGCCACGTTGGGCGAGTACTCGGGGTAGTGACGTGCGGCGTAGTCATGGCAGAAGACGAGGTGCTCGAGGAAGGTCCCGTCGGCGTGTTCCATGCTGAAATCGCACGCATTAACCATGAAGTCGATCAGGCGTTGATCGATCTTCGGGATCGGCTTGCTGGTCTCCAGCTCGGCGTAGGCCGCTTCGACCTCGGCCGCCGGGCCGTCGTTCCAGATCGGTTCCTTTGCGAGCTTTTCGGTCATGAACATCTTCGGTACGCCTTCGAGCGCCCCGAAGATGGTGCGCTTCATGTCGAAGTCCACCAGTCGCTCGACTCGGACCTTGCCGGCATGGTCGAACGCACCGCCGCTGGTGATCGAGGCTTTGCGTTGCAAGTTCAGCGTGGCCTTCAGCTCGGAGCTTTCGGTGCTTGTGTTCGTCATGGTCGCCCTCGTTTGTTGTCGTGAGGCTCGATGAGCCCAGGCCCGAAGGCTAGACCTTGACGCCGACTCGACATCTCCCATGGTCGGGCAACCTGACAATCGTCATGTCGAACAAGTGACGGCCGCAACTGTCTGCGGCGACTGACAGGCCTCATCGTGGAGGCATGGACACATGCATTCGCATTCGCAGCCTGACGAAAGAGTTCGGCACCGGCGCCAGCGCCAACCGGGCCGTCGACGGCATCGACCTCGACATCAGCCGGGGCGAGATCGTTGCCCTGCTCGGGCCGAACGGGGCGGGCAAGACCACGACCATCGACATGATCCTCGGTTTCACCCTCCCCAGCGAGGGCCAGGTCGAGGTGTTCGGCCGCAGCCCCCGCGAGGCCGTGGCCGCTGGCCAGATCTCCGCCGTGCTGCAGACCGGAGGGCTACTTCGAGACCTGACGGTGGCAGAGACCGTTGAGCTCATTGCCTCGACCTATCCGACAACCGAACCAATCGCGGCCGTGATGGAGCGGACCGGCCTCACCCGGCTGGCCGACCGGCAGGTGCAGGCGTGCTCGGGCGGCGAGCAGCAACGGCTCCGCTTCGCCCTCGCCTTGCTGGCGGACCCTGACCTGCTCATGCTCGATGAGCCAACCGCAGGCATGGACGTCGAAGCTCGTCGAGAGTTCTGGGCCACGATGGCTCAGGAGGCCGACCGAGGTCGGACGATCGTGTTCGCCACTCATTACCTCCAAGAGGCCGAGGACTTCGCCAGACGAACCGTGCTGTTGGCCAACGGCCGCATCGTGGCCGACGGGCCGACCGACGAGGTCCGACGGCAGGCGTCTGGGCGCACCGTGCGGGCCAGGGTCGCCCCTGATCAGATCGACCGGGCTGCAGCCGTCATCGCCCAAGCCGTCGATGTTCGCCGAAGCACGGTCGATGGCGACCTTCTCGTCATCGAGACCACCGACTCGGACGCAGTTGCCCGCCTGCTCCTCAGCGACCTCGGCGGAACCGATCTGGAGATCGAACCGGCCTCACTCGAAAACGCCTTCGTGCAACTCACCCACAACGCCCCCTCGCAGAACCAAACGGAGCCGTCATGAACGTCACCTACTACCGCCTGGAACTGCGTCGGCTTCGACGTGACTACGTGACGATGTTCTTCACCGCTGGCCTCCCCGCGTTCCTCTACATCATCTTCGGCGCCTCGCCCGACTACGGCGATGAACCGATTCGCGACGGCAACGTGGCAATGTGGATCATGATCGCAATGGCCGGCTACGGCGCTGTCACCGCCACCACCGGCATCGGCGGCATGGCGGCGGTGGAGCGAATGCAGGGTTGGGGGCGCCAACTCGGCCTCACCCCGTTGACCGATGCTGGCTACGTGAAGGTCAAGGCAGCCACCTCGTTGACGATCGCCGCGATTCCGATCTGCCTGGTCTACGCACTCGGAGCGCTCACCGGCGCCGAGGCACCGTTGTCGGTTTGGATCACGTCGGCCCTGATCCTGATCGTTGGCGCAACGACCTTTGCGCTCTACGGCTTGAGCTTCGGTATGGCGTTCCGGTCAGAAGCCGCTGTCAGTGCAGCCGGTGGCTCGCTGGTCATCCTGTCGTTCCTCGGCAATATCTTCGTGCCCGTCAGCGGATGGCAACTGACGCTGGCGAAGTTCACGCCGCTCTACGGCTACGTGTCGCTTGCTCGGCGTCCACTCACCGGCGGCGCCACGATCGACACCTCCACCGACGGCTTGATTCCCGTGCCCCTGTGGCAACCGATGACCAACGTCATCGTGTGGACTGCGGTGTTTTCCATCTTGGCTGTGTTGCTCGTGCGGCGAGGGCGTGTGCGGCAGTGAGAAGCGTGACTCGACCTCGGGCGGCCAACTGGGGCTGGTTGGGCGCCGGGATCTGGTTGGTGTTTCTCACCTTCCCTCTCCTCACCATCCTCCCTGACGACGCCAACAGCGGGATCGTGAAAGTGGCGTCGACGATGTTGATCGCAGCGTTCGCTGTCGTCTACAGCGTTGCCTTCCACCGGCTCGCTGCGGTCGAGGCCCGCCTTCATGCCGAGGTCGAACCCCAGACAGCGATCGTGGGCGGTGCGCGCCCGTTCGCGCTGCTCGTGGCGATCAGCGTCATCCTTTTCATTCTGGTCGATCTCCCTTCGCTCGGTGTCGTCCCCTTCCTCGTGGCGTTCGCGGCGTTCCACTTCACGTGGCGGGGCGCGCTGACCGTCTTTGCGCTGGGGGTGGCCTCGACCATCGTCATCCCGCTCGCCCTCGACGCACTCGACGACGTCTGGTTCATCTCGATGATCGTTCTGTCTGTCGGCGGCGGAACGCTCTTGATCAGAACCCTCGAGGAGCATCAGCTCGACCAGGCCACGCTCCGGACTCAGCTGGCGGTGAGCAACGAGCGGAGCCGAGTGGCTCGCGATGTTCACGATGTTCTCGGCCACAGCCTGACCGCGGTGATTCTCAAGGCCGAGCTCAGCCATCGCCTGCTCGAAGGGGTGTCGTTTGATGGGAGCAATGACGAGCGGGATCGCCAGCGATTGGATGCCACGCGAGCCCAACTGATCGAGTTGACCGACGTGAGCCGCAGCGCACTGGCTGAGATTCGTTCCACCGTCGGCGGACTTCGGGCCGCCAACTTGCCCGACGAGATCGCCGTGGCTCGCGCCGTCTTGGCCGATGCCGGGGTCGATCTGTTGGTCACCGGCGAGGTGACCGACATCGGCGACCAACACCGAGCAACTCTGGCGTGGGTGGTGCGCGAGGCGGTGACCAACGTCGTCCGCCATGCAGAGGCCACTCGCTGCCACATCGAACTCGCCCCGGAAACAAGCGAATCGTCGACCGTGCTCTTGCGGGTGAGCGACAACGGCGTTGGGTTGGGCGATCACGCTGGTGGGGACGGCAACGGTCTGCGGGGGCTCCGGGAGCGGGTGGAGGCTGACGGAGCCGTACTCTCGGTGCGTTCGGCCAACGGCGTGAGCCTCGAGGTGGCGATGTGAGTTCGATCCGAGTGTTGCTGGCTGATGACCAAGCGCTGGTTCGCGGTGCGTTGGCGGCGCTGCTCGGGCTGGAGGACGATCTCGAGGTCGTGGCCGAGGTCGAGCGAGGCGATCACGTACTGGCTGCAGTTCGTGAGCATCGGGTCGACGTGGCGTTGCTCGACATCGAGATGCCAGGCATGACCGGCATCGAGGTCGCCGCCCAGCTCGCGACCGAGGAGCCCTCGGTTCACTGTCTGATCGTCACCACGTTTGGTCGGCCGGGCTACCTGCGGCGAGCGCTCGACGCAGGGGCGGCGGGGTTCGTGGTGAAGGACACGCCGGCGCCCGAGCTGATCGAAGCCGTCCGCCGGGTTCACGCAGGCATGCGAGTGGTCGACCCCGACCTCGCTGCCGAGTCGCTCATCGAGGGGATGAACCCGCTGAGCCAGCGGGAACAGGATGTGTTGGCCCTGGCGCTGACTGGAGCACCAGTGGCCGAGATCGCCCGCACGCTGCACTTGTCGGCGGGAACGGTCCGCAACTATCTCTCCACCGCAGCGACCAAGACCCATGCCCAGTCGAGCGCACAGGCAGCAGTGATCGCTCGCGATCGAGGCTGGCTGTAGCGGATCTGCTCGCAACTGCGGGGCCGAAGTGTCAGCATGGGTGCATTCGGTCCCGGAGGGATGCCGGATGAATCCCCCCAAGGGGGCGATCGGAGGGATCGCAATGGCATGGATGGAGCCGTATCCCGGCGCTGGCTACGACGAGGTGCCGTGGTACCGAAAGACCTGGTTCTTCATCGTTCTGCTCTTCACGATCTGGCCGTTGACGCTGGTGATCACCCTGACCGGCGATCTCTATCAGAAGGCCAACAAGCGACAACGTCGGCACTCCGACGCCGAAGTCTGGCGTTCGACCGGAAGCGGGAAAGCGGTGATGGTCTTGTCTGCGGCGATGCTCGGCGCCATGGCCTCGGTGCAGTACTGGGCTGCGTTCAGCAATCGAGAAACCGCGACGCCTCGACGGGAGATTCCCGCCGCTGCTCCGGCATCGGAGCTGGAGACGACAACCGCCACAACACCAACCACTGCCGCACCGACCACCACGACGCTGCCAGACAGCGACGGGCTGCCAGAGTTCATGGCTGAGCTCCAAGCATTCGGGGCTGCTGGCTTCGCCACGCAAGATCCGGCCGAGGCCATTGCCTTGTTGAGCGATCGCTTCGGGGCCTTGCCCGATGCCGGCCAAGCTCGGATCAAAGACTTCTCGATCATCACCAGCGATCACACCGAAGACGAGGCGAGCTACACCGCCCGTGTGAGCTATTTGACCGATCTCAGCGTTGGCGACGCGGCCGGGGTCTACCGCTCGGCCGAGATTCTCCAGATCCCCGTGACCGGCGAGGAGACATCAGCAACCGACCTCGGGGAGGAGGTCGAGTTCGAGTACTGGAGCTCTCAGGTTCCACATCCCGACCCAGCGGTTCGTCGAGCGACGTCGTTCGTGACCATCGAAGACACCGAGGACGGCGTGACGATCTCGGTCACGAGAACGATCTCTTTCGACGGTGAACCGTTGACCAATGCCGCGCTCCAGACCCGGCTGGCCGAGTTGTTACCGCTCGCAGATGGCTACACGAACGAGGCAACGGCCATCAGCTTCCTGACGATCGAGCCGAATGCCGCGACGCCCGCGTTCTCGCTCAGTGTCGAGACGACCTCGCTACAGCCCCTTGCAAGCACCGACGACGCCGCTGAGGCAGAGCGGTTCGCCGATGTTGCCGAGGCCGGTGGGCTCTGGAGCCGGAAGGACACAACCGACAGCGGAGTGATCCTCGAACGCCTGGACGAAACGTTCGTTGGCGACCTGTTCATCAACGGCCGGCGTTCTGACTCAGCGAACCTGGTTCGGATGTCCATCCGGATTCTGTGATCAGCCGGATTCTGTGATCAGCCGGCCTCGCAGGCGTCGGCGACGTACTGGGCGATGGCGAGGCTGGAGGTGGCGGCTGGCGATGGTGCGTTGCGCACGCTGACAATGCCGTCTTCTTGGTCGATGCGGAAGTCGTCGACGAGCGAGCCGTCACGATCGACCGCTTGTGCTCGCACACCAACGGTGCCTCGCACCACGTCGTCAGGGCCGATCTCGGGGACGTACCGGCTGGCGCCCTTCATGTAGGCCTTGATCGAGAGCGAGCCGTACATCTCCTGCGCTCCGGTCTTCCAGTGTTGGGAGGCCATGCGCCAGAACCCGGGCCACGTCGCCATGTCTCGCACGTCGGCGCCTCGCACGCTGAAGCGGCCATAACCCTCACGGTCGAGCCCCAGCACCGCGTTGGGTCCGATGTCGACAACCCCGCTCACGCGCCTGGTGAAGTGGACGCCAAGGAACGGATATCGAGGGTCGGGGACGGGATAGATCAGTCCGCGAACGAGGCCACGTTTGGCCGGTGTGATGTCCATGTACTCGCCACGGAACGGCACGATCCGGGCTGCCGGTAGTTCGGCACCCCGCCGGGCCAGTCGATCGGCTTGCAGTCCAGCGCAGATCACGAGCTTGTCGACCGAGTGGGTCTCGCTCGGCGTGGTGACCGTGATGGCGCTGGCGGTGCGGTCGATGGAAGACACCGGAGACGACAACAAGATCCGGCCGCCAGCAGCTCCGATGTCGTCGGCGTAGGCCCGGGCGACCGCCGCATAGTCGGTGATCGCTGTCGCCGGTGAATGCAAGGCTGCCAGTCCGGCGGCGTGAGGTTCGATCTCGCGAATCTCTTCCGCCCCGACACGGCGCAGGTTGGGGACACCGTTGTCGGTCGCTGATCGCTCGAGGGCGTCGAGACGACTCAGCTCGGTGTCGTCGAGGGCCACCACCAACTTGCCGCACTCGACGTAGTCGAGCGAGCGTTCGGCGCAGAACTCTCGGAGCAGATGGCGGCCAAGAGTGCAGAGCTCGGCTTTCAAGCTGCCGGGCTTGTAGTAGATGCCAGCGTGGACGACGCCGGAGTTGTGGCCGGTCTGATGGGTGGCGAGCTCGGGTTCCTTTTCGAAGACCAACACCTCGCGACCGGGGAATCGCCGGGTGAATTCGCGGGCGATGGACAGCCCCACGATTCCCCCACCAACGACACCGAACGGAAGCTCCTGCACGGCAAACGACGGTAGCGGTCGCTCCTACCTCGACAAAGCTGAATGGGCCTCCTGCCTTGTCGCCGCCAAGGGCAGCATCTGGTGGGAAATCGGCCACCCGAGCTTCGCCACCGGCGGCTGTATCAACGTCTTCTACCTCGAGCCCCTCTCCAACGACCATGTCGACCAGCCAGAAGAAGAAGAGGCCGACGCCCACGGCGACTGCGTCATCTTCTTCGGCGACGACGAGTGCGTGGTCGTCTACTAGGTCAGCGGCCAGATCACCTTCGTCGAGCCCTACGCCAATGAAGCCGCCAGCGAACTCCAGCTGAACTCCGTGACAGAGAAGGACGCGCTGGCGAGGCCGTCGAAGGAGACCAAGCAGTCCTCAGCCAGGAAGCCCGACGGCGCCATCGAGTAGGAGTTCCCGGGGCCGTAGGCGTCGTCAGGGTCGCCCAGACCGATCGCGACCAAAGTGTCGCACGCCTCGCTGTCACCGCATGTTCTCCTCCGACGACCCCACGTCGAGGGCGGCCGCAATCCGCTGAAGCAGTTCGGTGAGTCGTTGGCCGACTGCGCCGAAGAAGAGCACGAGCGCTTCTACTCGCTCAACATCCTCGACCTCATGGGCGCCTCGATGCCGGCCAGCCTTCCCGCCTGCCCGCTCGCTCAAGCGCGCGAGCTGACATTCCGCCACCCCGATCGGCTCCCCCGCAGACCCGGGGATGCCCCGATTCCGGCTCGGCCATCAGGTTTCAAAGTGTTGTTCAAGCAAGCACACCAACACCGCAAAGGAACCCCCAATGATCCGTCCCACCCGCACCCTCGCCACGGTCCTCCTCGCCGCTTCGCTCGGCGTCACTTCGTTAGGCGTCAGCGCTGCATCAGCAGCCGACACCCCGCCCGCCGGTGGGAGCTGCAACGCAGGCAACAGCAGCTTCCCCAGCTCATTCCTGCCGACGGCCAACCCCGGACGGATCGTGGGCATCAGTGAGGGTCACGTTCTTGTCACCAACCCCAACAGCGGTCGGCAAGTGACTTGGGTTCAGATCTTCGGAAGGGTTCCAGGAGACAGCGCTCACGACATCGCCGACGCCCTCAACTCGGCCATGAACAAAGCTGAGGAGCGGTTCGACAGTAAGGGCAAGGGCGACATCAGCGACACGGCGGACAACAGGTTCTTCCGGGTGCAGAAGTTCAGCAACGGCTACGGAGTCGTGTCCACCGGCGGCGGCGTTGTTGCGGTGTACCGGTCCAAGAAGAAGGCCAACGCTGTTGCGAATGCACTGGACGCCGAAGCCGAGCGACAGGCCGAGCGACACGGGCTGAACAAAGCTGAACCCTGCGTCGCCCCTGATTTCGATCCCCGCAGCGAAGGATGGCCCTACTGATCAGATCACGCAGGCGATCACTCCAGACATCACAATCGCAGAACGGAGCCCGATCCTTCCGGGCTTCGTTTGCGCGCTGGCATCGCTCGGCCGCCCGACCGGGGTTGCTGCCGGCGATCTTCCCGCATTGATGTCTTGGATCTCGGAAGATGGCGCAGCCAACGTCGACACGACCAGCCGACGATCGTCTGGCTCGACGACGCCCACCACATCGACGACCTCTCGACCACCGTCCAACTGGCTCGAGGTCAGTTGCGGGGCAGCCGAGTCTCGGTTGGCTCGTTCTCGGCGAAGTCTCCGGACGCAACTCGCCGCCAGCCAACATGCTCGTGCGGAAGACGGTCAGCAGTATCGAGCTCGAGCTTCTTGACCCCGAGGCATTCGAGCGTGTGACCCGTTGCCGGCGCGGCCGGTCAGGCCGTGATGCCGTGGGCCGCCAGCATGAAGGCGTATTCCTCAGCAGTGTCGCGTAGGCGGCCGTAGCGACCGCTGTTGGCGAAGTGACCGGCGCCCATGTTCATGCGCATGACCAGCAGGTTGTTGTCGGTCTTGAGCTCGCGCATGCGAGCGGTCCACTTTGCTGGCTCCCAGTAGGTGACGCGCGGGTCGTTGAGACCACCGCTGACGAACATGGGTGGGTAGTCCCTGGCCGTGATGTTGTCGTATGGCGAGTAGCTGGCGATGAGGTCGTAGGCCTCGACGCTGTCGAGCGGGTTGCCCCACTCGGCCCACTCCGGCGGGGTCAGTGGCAGCGATGCGTCGAGCATGGTGGCCAGAACATCAACGAAGGGCACGCCGAGATTGACCGAGCGCCACAGCTCTGGGGAATCGAGGATGACTGCACCCATCAGCTCGCCACCAGCGCTGCGGCCAGAGATCGAGATGTTGCCTGCCGCCACGTAATCGGCAGCCACCAGATGGTTGGCCACGTCGACGAAGTCGTTGAACGTGTTGGTTCGCTTGTCGAGCTTGCCGTCGAGATACCACGGGTAGCCCATCATGGCGCCGCCTCGGACGTGGGCGATGGCGTAGGCAAAGCCACGGTCGAGCACGCTGAGGCGTTCGGTCGAGAAGCTGGCCGGGATGGTGATGCCGTAAGCGCCATAGCCGTAGAGCCAGAGTGGGTGGCTGCCGTCCTGGGTCCAGCCTTTCTTGCGCACGATCGACACCGGCACCTCGACGCCATCTCGTGCGGTGACCATGATGCGCTCGGTCTCGTAGGCGCTCTCGTCATAGCCCGACGGCACCTTCGCCACCTTGCGAGTGGTGAGCGCTCGAGTCGCGACATCGACGTCGAAGATCGTGTTCGGCGTCACCATCGATTCATACGACACCCGAAGGTGCGTCTGGGCGAACTCGGGGTTGATGCTCAGCGAGACAACGCAGACGTCGGTGGGGAAGTCGATCGTGGCCGACGTTCCGTCGTAGGCGCGGACGTGGATCTTGTCGTAGCCGCGGTTGCGGGACTTCAGTGCGATGAAGCCGTCGAAGGTCTGCAGACCGAGCCAGTGCACGTCGTCGCTGCCGGCCACGACGGTTTCCCAGTGTTCGTGGGCAGGGGAATCGTCGGCGGTGACAGCGAGCCGGGAGTTCTTGTGGGTGTCGTTGGCGAGGATGTGGAACTGCCCGTGGGCGTGGTCGACCTGCAACGCACACTCGACGTCGCGCGAGACCATGAGGGTGGGCTCGCTCGACAGATCAGCCGGCACCACCCAGATCTCTTCGGCCTCACCGCGGTCGGAGCTGATGATGAAGAACTCGCGGCTGCTGGTCTTGGAGAAGCCGAGGAAGAAACCGTCGTCTTCTTCTTCGTAGAGGACCGCATCGTCGGCCTGACTGGTGCCCAACTGATGGGACCGGATGCGTTTGGTGTGCCAGCGTTCCTTGTCGAGCTCGGCGTAGACGAGAGCCGAACCGTCGGCGGTGAACGACACGCTGCCGGCAACATCGAAGAGTTCGTCAGCGAGGCGCTCGCCGGTGGTGAGGTCGACGATGTGAGCGACACAGCGTTCGTCGCCGTCGACATCGAAGGCATAGGCCAGCAGGCGATTGTCGGGGCTGACCGCCCAGCTTGCGATGACGAAGTAGTCGTGCCCTTCGGCCAGGGCGTTCTCGTCGAGGAAAACAGCTTCGGTCTCGGCAGCGTCGCCGTCGAGCGGTCGGCGGCTGTGGGTGCGGTAGTCCTCGCCCGGCCGGTAGTACCAGCGATACTCATAGCCGTTGCTGGTGTAGGGAACGGACTCGTCGTTTTCGTCGATACGACCCTTGAACTCGTCGTACAGGGTGTCGACCAAGGTCTCGTTGGCGGCGAGGAAGTCTTGGAAGTACTCGTTCTCGGCTCGCAGGTGCGACAGGACGTCCTCGTCGGTGACGGTGGGATAGCCCGGGTCGCGCAGCCAGTGATACAGGTCGATGGCGGTGCGGCCGTGGTGGGTCGACTCGTGATGTCGTTGCTCGGCAACGGGAGCGGGACGGTCGAGTTCAGGGAGTGAGGACATTCCTCTCGATCGTAGGGCCCGCTGCCTCGTCGAGCGGGTTTGGCCTGGCAAGCTTTGTCCTCTTGCGGACCATCGGCAGCGTCTGAGAGCGTGTCGCCATGCCATACGCATCGGGACGCATCTACCACGACGCCGACAGCCACATCATGGAGCCCCGTGACTGGCTCCAAGAACACGCCACCGCCGAGTGGCGGGACCGGATGCCGCTGCTTGGCACGTCAGCCATCGGTGCCCCCGAGGGTGCGCCCCCAGTCGACTGGCGAGCTGCCACCTGTCCGCTCCACATGGATCCTGAGTACCGGGCTGACGAGTCGCAGCTGATGTTGCGCAAGAACTACGAAGCGGTCGGTTCGTTCGAACGTGATCACCGTTCCCAGGCCCTCGACCAGCTCGGCTTCGCCAGCCAGTTCGTCTACAACACGTGGGCCAGTTCGGTCTTGCAGTCGGCCGAGCACGGCCCCGACCACGACTTCACCTACGCCCTGGCCGACGCCCACAACCGAGGCATGCTCGATTTCTGTTCAGTCGACGAGCGGCTACTGAGTGTTTGCTACGTACCACTCGCCGACCCGGCCCGAGCTGCTGTTGCGGCCCGCCAGGCCATCGCCGACGGTGCCAAGGCGTTGATGATTGCGTCAGCGTGCCCTCGCACCCACTCGCCGAGCCACATCGACCTCGACCCGGTGTGGGCACAGGCGGCCGAGGCAGGAGTGCCGATCGTGATGCATGTCGGCGGTGGCGGCGAGCTGTTGTCACCGAGCTACTTCGTCAACGGCTTGCCCGCAGTGGCGGACTTCCACGGCGGCGCCGAGAACTTCCGATCGGTCGACTACATGGCCATTCCCACCAACCCGATGCAGACCACGGCCACGATGATCATCGACGGCGTGTTCGACCGCCACGAGAACCTGCGGCTCGGCATCATCGAGCAGGGCGCCAGCTGGCTCCCTGGCTGGATGCGTTACCTCGATTCGGCCTACGGAGCGTTCTACAAGAACGAGGACCGGCTGAAAGCACTGTCGGCAAAGCCGAGCGAGATCGTCCGCCGACAGGTGCGGGTCACCCCGTATCCCCACGAGGACACCGGCTGGATCATCCAGAACTCCGGGCCTGAGATCTGCATGTTCTCCTCCGATTATCCCCACACCGAGGGTGGACGGAACCCGCTCAAGCGGTTCGGCGAGTCGGTGGCAGATTGCACCGACGAAGAGCTCGAGCGGTTCTACTCGCTCAACATGGTTGACCTGATGGGCGCCTCGATGCCCGCCAGCCTCTCGGCCTGAGTTCAGCCCCGCGGAACAACGGTCTGGCCTCCGAGGTCGCTGAGCACGTCGAATCGGTTCGCTTCGGCTCGGGACCAGCTCTCGGTTCTGTTCTCCCAGTGAAGATCTCGCAACGTGTCGAAACGGTTGGCTTCTGCGTGGTTCGAGATTGGTGTGCTGTCCATTGGTATTGCGGTTCGAGGTTCCGGGCTGCTGGCGGTCGCTGTCGGAGTCGTCGCTGGACCGGTCCCGAGCAGGACGAAAATCAACACTCCGGCGGCCGCCGCGCTGGCCAGGGTGACCGACCAAGACAGCGGCTCGGCTGCCACGACTTCTGTGGTGGATGACGATTGCGGGGAGGTACCCAGGATCTCGGGCGTGGTGAGGTCAGATTTCGGAGGCATGGCAGCTCGCTTTGGTTGGTGGATGTGCCAACGAACGGTCGACGAGGGGCGTGGCAGATGCGTCGCAGCACGCGACGAGAGGCATGTGCGAGCGACGCCGGGAACGGCGTCTTCCCCGGTCGGCAAGCGTGCTGACCAGGCAAATTGCTGGATGCCACACAACTGCAACCTCTTGACACTTGCCTGACGTGGCAGGTCTACTGACGGCTTGGGGGGACACGATGCAGATCCAGATGCTCGGACCGGTGAGGCTCGTTGACAGCAGCGGCCGAGTCATGGACCTGGGCGGGCCACGTCAACGCCGTCTGTTGGTTGCGCTTGTGCTCGAACTCGATCGAGCAGTACCGACCGACCGGCTGATCGACACCGTGTTCGACGGCTCTCCTCCGGCGGCAGCTGCGACCACGATTCGCAGCTACGTGGCCCGGCTCCGCAAGGCCATCGACGAAGCCGAAGAAGGTGCACGCGAACACCTGGAGACGACCACTGGCGGCTATCGCCTTCGAGCGGAGATCGGATCACTCGACGCTGCAGAATTCACGAGTTCGATCGATCGAGCCAGAGACCAACTGGCTCAGCAAGACCCAATCGGCGCAGTTGAATCGCTCCGCAGCGGGCTCGACCGGTGGCGCGGTGATGCCTTCGGCGACTTTGCCTACGAGGAGTGGGTACGGCCCGAGGCGATGCGGCTGGAAGAGCTCCGCGTCGTGGCCACCGAGAACCTCAACGAGGCACTCCTCGCTTGCGGCCTTGCGGTCGACGTCGTGTCAGCAGTCCGCAGCCAAGTGCAACGGCACCCACTACGCGAGGGCTTCCGGCGGCAGCAGATGCTGGCGCTGTATCGGTCTGGTCGACAAGCCGAAGCGCTGCGAGCGCTGCGTGATTTCGAGTCGACCATGGCAGAGGTCGGTCTCGAGCCCTCGGCCGCAATCGGCCGTCTTGGTCAATCGATTGCCGCCCACGATCCCGCGCTGCGACTCGAAGCTGCGCCCGGTCAACCTCTGCGCGGTTACCGAATCGGCGCATCGATCGGCGAGGGCGGGGCAGGCGTTGTCTACCGGGCAGTCCAACCCGGGGTGGGTCGAGAGGTCGCGATCAAGAGCATTCGCAACCCGTTCGCCGATGACCCGGAGTTCGTTCGGCGCTTCGATGCCGAAGCACAAACCGTCGCCAACCTCGAACACCCCCACATCGTGCCGATCTACGACTATTGGCGCGAGCCAGGTGGCGCCTACGTGGTCATGCGTTTGCTGGACGGGAACCTGCATCGCTGGCTGGACGATGGTCCGCTCCCAGTCGACCGCACCGTCGACCTCGCCCGCCACATTGGTGGGGCATTGGTGACCGCGCACCGTGCTGGCGTGGTGCACGGCGACATCAAGCCCAGCAATGTGTTGGTCGACGGCAACGCCGCGTATCTCGCAGATTTCGGGATGTCCACACTGATCGACTTGGCAGGTGTTGTCCCAGACGAGGTGGTGTCGTCTGGCCACGAGGCACCCGAGTTCGCCGACGGGGACCCGCCAACTCAGGCGTCGGACCAGTTCGGTCTCGCGGTCCTGCTTGCGTATGCGCTGACCGGCCAACTTCCGTTCGGCACTCGAGGGATGACCAGCAAACGCGACCGACCGCCGCAGGTCAGCCCGCATCGGTCGACGGTGCCAGCGGCGCTCGACGCCGTACTGCACCGGGCGACGTCGTGGCTTCCGACCGACCGGTACGCCGACATCGAGTCGTTCGTGGCCAACTTCGAAGCAGCCATCACGGGGAGCAGCCCAGCCCACGGCATCCAATCGACACCGACGAACCCCTACCGCGGCTTGCACGCCTTCGTCGAGAGCGACAGTCATCGATTCTTTGGCCGAGATGCTGCCGTTCGCGAGCTTCTCGCTCGACTGTCGGGGGACGACCCATCCCGATTCGTGGTGGTCGCCGGATCATCCGGTAGCGGAAAGTCCAGCATGGTCCGAGCCGGACTTGTGCCCGAGCTACGGGCCGGCGCAATCGATGGATCTGACCGCTGGTTGATCGCGACGATGGTGCCCGGCACCGACCCGTTCGCTGCGATTGCCATTGCCACCAATTCGCTCTCGGTCGCAACAACTCTTGCTGCCGCAGATGCCCCTCTGGGCACGCAGCTGGCTGAGCTCACTTCACAAGGCCCGGTACTCCTCGTGATCGACCAGCTGGAAGAGTTGTTCACGAACTGCTCCGCCGAGACTCAAGAACGGTTCGTGCGGGAATTGGTGTCGGCGGTGACCGATCGCGAACTCGATCTGCGGGTCGTGTGCACGCTGCGGGCTGACTTCTACGACCGGCCGTTGCGCTACGCCGACTTCGGCCGCCTGGTGAAGGACGGGCTGGTCACCATGGTCGCAATGACGCCAGCCGAACTGGAGGCGGCCATCACGCGCCCGGCAGCCTTGGCCGGGGTCGAGATCGAACCGGCACTCGTCGCCGAACTCGTGAACGACATCGTTGATCGCCCTTCTGCGCTCCCACTCCTGCAGTTCACCCTCACGCTTCTGTTCGATCGCCGACGTGGCCACATGTTGAGCGTGAGCGACTACGCCTCGCTCGGTGGGGTCGAAGCGGCGGTGGCGGGACGGGCCGATGAGGTCTTTCAGAGCCTCGGCGCCGCAAGCCAGGCAGCAACTCGACACCTGTTTCTCGGACTCATTGCTCTCAGCGAAAGCGGCGAGGTGAGCCGACGCCGACGCACCCGAGCGGTGCTCGTCGAAGCCGCACCCGAAATCGGCGCCGCCATCGAGGCATTCGGCGCGGCCAGACTCCTGGCCTTCGACCACGATCCAGCAACAAGGGAACCAAACGTCGACCTGGCGCACGAAGCACTCTTGACCCACTGGCCTCGGCTTCGCGGTTGGGTGGCCGATGACAGCCAGCATCTGGCCGTACGGAGCCGACTCCACGATGCCGCTGTGTTGTGGGACGGCCAGGGCCGTCACGACAGCGACCTGATTCGCGGACATCGTCTGGCTCAGGTCGTCGAGAGTCTCGAGCGAGCCCACACCACACTCAGTACGGTTGACGCCGCCTTTGTCGAAGCCAGCCGTTCGGCCGAGACCGTCGAGCTGCAACACCGACAGGCCGAGGCCCAGCGCGAGCGACGAACCAACCGCCGTCTCCGCTTCCTCCTGGCCAGCGTTGGTTGTCTGCTCGCGGTCGCCATGGCCGCCGCAACCGTGGCGTTGGTGCAGCGCGAGCGGGCCGATGATGAAGCTGCAGCTGCGAGGATCGCCAGTCTTCTCAGCAACTCGAGCGCTCTCCAGGACGACCAGCCTGAGTTGGCCACGCTGCTTGCGCTCGAGGCCTACGGGCGGGCGCCCGATGCCACGTCGAGCCAAGCTGTCCTGGACGCCCTGGCGAACACCACGATCGGTAGCCGCATCGCTGCGTTCGACGCCGTGGAGAACACCCCGGAGTGTGAGCCTCCCACCTTGTTCCGGCCCGACGGCGGCGAGGGCTTCACCGTCGCCGAGGGACGCCGCCTCCATCAAGATCTGACGACGGGAGCGGTGACCGATCACGGACCGGCTCGTGATCGGTGCGGCGTCTGGCTGGCCGACATCGCGAGCGATGTGGCAGTCGCTGGATCACCGGACGCGATGCGTCTGTGGGTCGGCTCGGTCGACGACCCGTATCAAATCGAGGTCGAACCGGTTGCAACGCCGTTCTTCACCCTCGACTCCGATCTTCGCACCGGTCGGGTCGGCACCACTCACATCGATGACGAAGGTCGAGAAGCGGTCGTGTTCTACGACACCGTCACTGGCGAGCCCGCCGGACCGCCCATTGCCATGGGTTCGGTCTTCTCAAACGCGACCAACGACACCGCCGATGTGTTCGTGGCCGGGATCGGTCAACGCACACGAGCCGAGGGCGAATTGGCCGAAGTGGGTGCGAACGCCATCCTGGTCGCCAACGTCGAAACGGGCGAGACGATCCATGAAATCGAGACCTCAGGGATCGCTGTGAGCGTCGCTGTCGACAACGCAAGCGAGGAAGTGCTCGCCCTGCTCAGCGACGGGTCGGTACTCGTCGTCGACATCGCATCGGGCGAGACCACCTCGACACTCAACGCGGTCATCGATGAGGACCCCTTCATGCTCGGGTTGATGCCCGACGGGAACGTGGCTGTTGTCGGATCAACCAAGGTGGTGGTAATCGATCGAGTCTCAGGGCCGATCGGCGAACCACACGACGACTTCGGCAACGTGATCGCTCGCCCCGACGGCACGTTCCTGCAGTTCGGCGGCGAACGGTGGGAAGTCCTGCAACTCGGGGTCGGCGCCCTCATGGAGCGGGCGTGGCCGACGAGTCCCTTCGCACGATCAGCCTTCGATGCCGGTCGGGCCGCAGTGATCAACCCTGAGACCCAGGAAATCGAAACAATCGATCTCGCGACAGGGGACCGACAGACACACCGCCTGGTACGTCCGGACGGGTCAACGGTTGACGTTGCCAGCGTGCAGGCCGACCCCGAAGGGCTGTGGGCCATTTCGCCAAACGGCTCGATCTCCCGGTGGATCGGCGACGAGATGGTGGACGACATCGTTCTGCCCGGACGCATCGAGACCATGACTCGCTTCGGTGATGCCATCGCCGCTGTCGGTCGGAATGGTGCAGGCGAACCAGTAGCCCATCTCATCGGGATTGCACCCGGTGCAGCGGGGATCCGGCTGTCGGTGCCAGCGCCCGATGGCTACACCGCGCATCCCGCTCCCGACGGTGGAATCCACGTCGTTGACACCGCAGGAATACTCCGCAGCTTCGATAGCGGGGGCGAACTCATGGCCGAGATCGACACCGGAATCGAACGCTCGATACTCATCACGATGGACGAAACGACCGGGTTGATCGCTACTGCCCAATTCGTGGGCGACCGTGTTGCCCTCATCGACGTGACCCTGGGTTCGGTCACAACAGTTCCCTTCAATCCACAGGTGGCCAACATCGGACTCGGTGACAACGGTCGATTCCTTGTGATCACCAGCACCGATGGTTCGGTCCGTCTTTGGGACGTGGAACGGGGATCGATGGCGGCCCAGCTGTGGGATGGCGCCGGTGTCGGCCCCGGCTCACCGTCTTGGTACGACGCCGAAAACCGTTCGATGTGGGTGGCGACGTCGGCTCGTTTGCTCGAGATCCCGCTCGACTCCGAGCGCTGGATCGAGCGGGCGTGTGAAGTGGTCGACCGCAGCCTCACACAGGCCGAATGGGACCAATTCGTTGGTGAGGATCGCGAGCCTCGAGAGGTGTGCAATCGCTGACGACAGTCGAAATGGCATCCCGCACCACAGTTCATGAGAGGGGTCGCCCGAACGGCAGCGCACGCACCAGATCAGCGGTGGTTCGAGGCCAGTTCGGTTTCGGGTTCGCCG
>CAYGQE010000013.1:0-74912 GCA_964351995.1 uncultured Acidimicrobiaceae bacterium
GTGTTGGTCTCGGTGGTCCCGATGTGCAACCCTTTGCCGCCATGGGATACGAATGCTTCGAAGTCGAGATCAGCGACAAGGTCGCGCACGTGCGGATGAACCGGCCGGAGAAGGCCAATTCGATGATCGCAGCGTTCTGGCGAGAGCTCCCCGTCATCATCGATGATCTGTCGGCCGGCGGCACCGTTCGGGCCATCGTGCTCTCTGGTGAGGGCAAGCATTTCTGTTCCGGCATGGACCTGGAGGTCTTTGCCAACGATCCTGCCGTCGGTCCGAACATCAAACCCGGTCACCGCAGCCGCAGGAATGAACGTTTCCGCAGCACGGCAATGAAGCTGCAAGACACGTTCTCGTCGCTGGAGCGATGCCGTGTGCCTGTGCTTGCCGCGATTCAAGGCGCCTGTGTCGGCGGAGCGATCGACATGATCACTGCAGCCGATCTTCGCTACACGACCGAGAACGCATTCTTCAGCATTGCTGAGATCAACATCGGCATGACCGCTGACGTCGGGACGCTGCAGCGCATGCCGAAGTTGGTGCCCGAAGGCATCGTTCGCGAGCTTGCCTACACCGGCCGGAAGTGGACCGCAGACGAGGCGAAGGCTGTTGGTTTCGTCAATGGCATCTACCCGGATCACGAGAGCCTGCTTGCCGGGGTGCTCGAGATCGCCGCTGGCATTGCGCAGAAGAGCCCGATGGCCATCTGGGGCACCAAGCAGACCATGCACTACACACGGGATCACAGCGTCGCCGACGGCCTCGAGTTCATCGCCAACTGGAATGCCGCAATGTTCGACACCGACGACATGGGCGAAGCGTTCAAGGCGTCGATGGAGCAGCGTGAGCCCGACTTCCCCGACCTCTTCCCCCTCAGCCCCGGACTGGAATAGGACTGCTGGCCGGGAGTTGAGAGCGCCAGCGAGCAGCTCCTAGGAACCCGAAGGGTTCCCGTCGTCGGTGAGGTCGCCGGCGGCAGCGAGGGCGCTGGCCAGCATGACTGAGCGATCGAGCACGGCCTGGAAGTAGTGCTCGGAGATGGTCTCGCTGCCCGTCAGCGGAACGCGACCGAGTGAGGACACGACGGCAACGGGATCACTGGTGATACGTACCGAGCCACCGAAGTCGGGGAGCTTCTCTTCATCTCCCCAGAAGGCCTGCTGTTGCTTGCCGGACGGGCGGTTCTTGTTGCGGCGTCTGCCGCGGGGGCGTCGACTGCTCATGCCATGACCTCTGTTTCGTCGATGCTGAGCATCGCTGCTTCGTCGATCCCGAGTGCCGTTCGCAGCTGCTCGGCGTCGAGATCATCGATCGAACTCGATTTGGGAAGCACCATGTCGGCGATCTTTCGCTTCCCAGCCACCACTTCTTCGACCCGTTCATCGACGGTGCCGGGGCACACCAGGCGATGACAGACCACGGTGTTCTTCTGGCCGATGCGCCAGACGCGGTCGCGAGCCTGGTCCTCGACTGCGGGGTTCCACCAGCGGTCATACAGCACCACATGGCTCGCTGCGGTGAGGTTGAGTCCCGTTCCGCCGGCCTTGAGTGACAAGACCATCGCTCCGGGGCCTTCACCGTTCTGGAAATCGGTGACCATCTTGTCTCTGGCCGTTCGGCCCAGACCGCCGTGGTAGCAGTGGATCGGCATGCTGTATCTCTTGGCGAGGAAGGCAGACAAGCGCTCGCCCCAACTCGCGAAGTGCGTGAAGATCAGGATGCGTTCTCCGGAAGCGAACACGTTGTCGAGGATCTCGATCAAGCGAGCCAACTTGCCGGACCGGCCGTCGAGTTCGCCGCCGTCGTCTTCGTAGTTCGCCGGGTGGTTGCAGATCTGCTTCAACGCGGTGATGGCGGCCAAGATGGCCCCCTTCTTGCGCGGCGCGCCGGCGTCGACCGCTGCTTGCTGTGTCACCAGAGAATCGAGGACCGCCTGGTAGAGGCCGATTTGTTCGGGGGTCATGGCGCAGTGGTCGAGCTCGTCGATGCGGTCGGGCAGCTCGGCGGCGATCGCCGGCTCGGACTTGGTGCGGCGGAACACCATGATGCCGTTGAGGGCTCGGAGGGCGCTTTCCGAATCGGAGCCGGCGTTGTTGGCCGCCAGCTTGTTGACGAACTCGTTGCGGCTGCCGACCAAACCAGGATTCGCCCAGTCGAGGATGGCCCAGAGATCGCCGAGACCGTTCTCGATCGGCGTGCCGGTCAGAGCGAGTCGTGAGTGGGCTTCGAGGCGCCGCAGCTGTTGCGCGGTGTCGCTCGTTGGGTTCTTGATGGCCTGTGCCTCGTCGAGAACAACGTTGTTCCAGGAGATCTTCTCGAGCCCGATCATGTCTCGGACTGCAGTGCCGTAGGTCGTGATGATGATGTCGGCTCGCTCGGCCATGGTTTCGAGGCCTTGGAGCGTGGATCGGTTGGGCCCGTGGTGGATACGGACACGAGCGGCCGGCACGAACTTCTTGGCCTCGGCGGCCCAGTTGCCGACCACGGCAGGCGGAGCAATCACCAGCGCAGGTCCGCGATCCTTGGTGAGGTTGAGGTGCGCCAACATGGTCGGCGTCTTGCCGAGGCCCATGTCGAGGGCAAGACAGCCACCCAGGCCGCTGGCATCGAGGAATCCGAGCCAGGCGAGTGCGTCGGCTTGGTAGCTGCGAAGCTCGCCTCGGAACCCCTCTGGTTTGGTGGGGAGTTCGGCTGGCAAGTCGGTTGCGCTGCGGAGCAAGTCGGCGGCCCAGCCCGTGCCAGTGATGCCGATGCCGCCAGCGAGCGGTGAGCCTTCGAGACCGAGCGCATGGCGCAGCATCTCGGCGCCCGAGAGTTGGGTCTTGTTGGCTCGATCGGCGAGCGCCGCGGCCGCCTGCGCCAGATCGGCCTGATCGAGTTCGACCCACTGGCCACGGCTCTTCACCAACGGACGAGCTTGTGCGGCGAGACGCTGGATATCGGCTGCGGTCAGCTCGACGTCGTCGAAGACCGCCGACCAACGCACATTGGCCAGCTGTTGGGCTCCGACGACCGACTCTGCGGCCTCGGAGGTCAATCGCAGCGAAGCCGACGGCTTGCGGCGAGAAAGAGCAGGAACACGAACGTCGAAGCCGGCAGCAGTGAGACGCTCACCGGTCGTGGTCATCAATTGCCACGCTTCGTCCTGGCTGAGAATCACTTCGCCGCGACGGCGACCACCGGGACGCAGCAACTCGGGAAAGAGCCTCTCGAGGCGCGTCAGCTGATCCTTGGCGTCCTTGCGGCGAGTGTTCGAGGCATTGACCAGGGCCGACTCGACGGGTTCGAGATCGCCGTCGGGTGTGGGCGCCAGCACGGCGAGATACCAAGCATTGGAATCGTCGGGTGGATCGAGCTGCATGACGAGACGGAAGCGCGAGGTTCCGGTGACGGGCTTGGCCCATTGGTCGAGCCGTCGGACCAGTTCTGATCCGGCTCGAGCCGGAGCGTCGAACGGTGAGCCGTCGAGGTGGGCAAGCACGGCTTCGGCGACCTCGGTCTTGCTGCGTGGGTGCGGCGAGGCGGCGGGAACGTCGAGGCGTTCCGCGGCCGTTGTACAGATGGCGTCCAGCACATCAGCCACCACGGCTTGGGCGGTGAGGCGGGGATCTTGTTTTTGCCCGAACACCGACACACTCGGGGGCAACGACTGCGTGAGCTCTTGAAGATCGGACGCTTCCAGCAGTGCCGGCGCCCAGTGGACGACGTACATGGCTGCGTCTTTCGCAAGCGGGATGGCGCTGTCCTTCGGTCGCCGGGTCTTCTTCAGCTGAGGTACCGAGCGACCTTCGCCGACCAGACGGACCGCAACCGCAGCCGCAGCACCGACCCAGAGCGCACTCACGTCGAGATCGAGATCCTCGGCGATGTCGGGATTGGCCAGGCTGACGAGCCAACCCAGCACAGAACGAATGGGGGCACTGACGGCCTCAGCTCGGCTCCCGTCTGGCAACTTGGCGGCTTGATGGCCCTCCCACAACTCGGGTGAAACGCCAGCATCGGTGAGGTGAGCTTCGAGTTCTTCAAGCGAAGCAGAAGCTGCGTTGTGGCCTCCAGCCCAAGCGATCACACGGTCGGGAAGCCACGAGAGCTGGAGCTTGGCGGTTCCGAGCTCCGGTTCATCGGGCTTGTCCGGCTTGCTCGGCGTGCCAATCAGCTCGCCGAGAACGCTGTCGATGCGCGTGGCTTCCAGTTCGAAGTCGTACATGGCCATCGATCGCTCGGTGCCGCGGAGTCGATGCTGGAGGTCGGAGATGGTGACGTCGAGATCGTCGAGCATCCGCAGAAGAAGCCGGATCCACGCGTCGCGGTGGGTCTCGAGCATGTCGACGTCGCCGGGGCGCGTGACGTCGTCGAGATGGCGCTGCACGGCGGCATCGAAACCGTCCGGCACGCCGGCGCCGAGGAAGGCGGCAAGACTGCTCGATGGCAGGCCAGTCTGCTGTTTGGTTTCGATCGACAAAGCGCTCCGCTCACGGCGTCAACAGCCGGCCTATCGAGGAGGCAAGGCTGTGCGAAAGGCGCTGACGGCCGGAGGATGTGCAAACGGGACGAACCGTGCAGTCATACATCCGGGGAGACCGCGCCAGAGGGAGACGATAGCAGAAGAAGCACCCGTTGGGGTCACACAGGGCTCAGAACGAGCTCACTTGGGGGCGAAGAACTCCCGAAGAAGGGGCTCGTAGTGCTCGAGGGGATTGCTCTTGTAGTCACTGTCGAACGCCGTCTGGTCGTACTTTGCGCAGAACTCACGGGTGTAGTCGTAGTACGGGCTGTCGACGTACTTGAGGTGGGTGTCTTTGTCCATGCCGATGTGGTGCCAGAAATACTCGCCTTGGAAGATGCCATGGTGCTGGACCATCCAGTGGTTGGCTTCGGACACGTGAGTCTTGACCATCGCGGCCGCAATGTCGGGGTGGTTGTACGGAGCGAAGTTGTCACCGATGTCGTGCAGGAGAGCACAAACGATGTACTCGTCGTCTCGACCGTCCCGTTCGGCCCGAGTCGCTGTCTGGAGGCTGTGTTCGAGACGATTCACCGGGAAGCCGCCGTGGTCGTGTTCGAGGTACTGGAGCTGTTCGATCACTTTGTCGGCCACCAAAGCCTGGGTGTGGGCCAGCATCGGAGCGATGATGGCCCAGTCTTCGGCGGTCGACTCTTCGAATGTCTTGAAGTGCGTCAGTGGGGTGAAGGTGGCTTCCGGGGTGTCAGTGACGTCGGTCATGGTTCGACGCTAGCGCAACGCCGTGTCAGGATCGAACCATGACTGGGACCAGAACAGCGATCCGCACCTGTCCGCTTTGCGAGGCTGGGTGCGGTTTGGAGCTGACGATCACTCGCGACGACGGCACGGACACCGAAGACGTCAAGGTGATCCGGGGCGACAAGGACGATGTGTTCTCCGGGGGCTTTGTTTGTCCCAAGGGAACCACACTCGGTCATCTCCATAACGACCCCGACTGGCTCCGTCAACCCATGATCAAGCGCGACGGTGCCTTCGTACCCGCCTCATGGGACGAAGCCTTCGCCACCATCGAAGAGGGATTGATGCCCCTGATCGCTGAGCACGGCAGGGATGCGGTCGCGATATACCTCGGCAACCCCGGCGCTCACTCGCTCGCTCCCCTGCTCTACAACCGGTCGTTGCTACTCGGTCTCGGAAGCCGCAACCGCTTCTCGGCTTCAACGGTGGATCAGCGCCCGAAGGAGATCTCGGCTGCGATGATGTTCGGTTCGGTCACCGTGCCGGTTCCTGACCTCGACCGCACCGACTTCCTCCTGATGCTTGGTGCCAACCCGTACGCCTCGAATGGTTCACTCTGCACGGCGCCGGATTTCCCCGGTCGTCTCGAGCGCTTGCAGGAGCGGGGCGGCACCGTCGTTGTTGTCGACCCTCGTCGCAGCGAAACGGTCGAACGAGCAGACCAACACATCGCCATCCGTCCGGGCACCGACGCGCATCTGCTTGCCTCGCTGGTGCACGTGATGTTCGCCGAGGGCATCGCCGACGCTGGCGATGTTGCCGATCACTGCAAGGGTTGGGACGAACTCGCTCCCCTCGTCGAGCGGTTCGATGCCGACACAACGGCGGTGGTCTGTGGTGTGGAGGCCGACACGATCCGGGTGCTGGCACGGGAATTGGTGTCCCATGACAAGGCAGCGGTCTATGGACGCATCGGCACCTGCACGCAAGAGTTCGGCACGCTGGCGTCGTGGCTGGTTGACGTGGTCAACATCGCATCTGGGAACCTCGACAAGGTCGGCGGTGCGATGTTTGCCAAAGGCGCTGCAGGTCAGCCGTCGACGAAGGGGGCATCTGGTACTGGGCGTGGGTTCAAGATGGCGCGAGTGCGTTCCCGGGTGAGCGGAGCGCCGGAGTCGCTCGGCGAATTCCCCGTGACTGCGTTGCCTGAAGAGATCGAAACCGAAGGTGAGGGTCAGGTCCGAGCGCTCATCACCGTGGCCGGCAATCCCGTCAGCTCCAACCCCAACAGCAACCGGCTCGACGCTGCCATTGGATCGCTCGAGTTCATGGTCAGTATCGATCCCTACATCAATGAGACAACACGTCACGCCGACGTGATCCTGCCGCCGCCCACCTCAATGCAGAAGAGTCACTACGACCTGGCGTTGCTCAACTTCGCCGTCCACAACGTGGCCAACTACTCGGCGCCAGTGTTTCCGCTCGCTGACTCCCAGATGGACGAGGGAACCATCATGCTTCGGCTCGCCGGTCTCCTCAGCGGCGCTGGATTCAACGCCGACACCGACACCATGGACGCTGACATCGCCCGAGCCATGTTGAGCTCGGCCGCACGCGACGAGCACAGCAGCGTGTACGGCCGCGACCTCGACGAAATGTTCGAGATGTTGGGCGATCGAACCGGACCCGAGCGCCTGCTCGACATCATGTTGCGCACGGGACCATATGGCGACGGCTTTGGCGTCGACCCCGACGGCCTCACGCTTGCTGTGCTCGAAGCGAACCCTCACGGCGTCGATCTCGGAGCGCTCGAGCCCGGACGCGTGCCAGCCAACTTGCGGACCCCGATCGGAAAGATCGATCTCACACCGCCGATGCTCGTCGAGGATTTCGAGCGGCTCGTGGCGTCGCTCGATCGAGACTGGGACGACACGATGGTCCTCGTTGGCCGTCGTCATGTGCGGTCGAACAACTCGTGGATGCACAACATCAAGGTGCTGACCAAGGGCAAGAATCGCTGCACCTTGCAGATCCATCCCGACGACGCAGCCGAGCGGGGCATCGTCGATGGCGGCATGGCCACGGTTGCTTCACGGGTCGGCACGGTTGATGTCGCGGTCGAAGTGACCGACGGGATCCGACCCGGCGTGGTGAGCATTCCGCACGGATTCGGTCAGAACATGCCCGGCGTGAAACTGCACGTCGCCACGGCCTACGAGGGCGTCAACACCAACATCCTCACTGACGAGTACTTTCGCGATGAGCTCAGTGGCAACATTGCGCTCAACGGCGTCCCGGTCGTGGTGTCGGCTGCGGTCGGCGCGGCGGAAATTCCCGCCGCCGGCTGAGTTCAGGCCGAGACGGGCTCGGGGACCTCGAGATCCAGGCCGAGATCTGTCGACCACACCGGCAACGTGCCGTCGTCGGCGTCGAAGTGCTGCAGCCACTGCTCGTAGAACGCTGGATCAACCAGCTTCGACGGGTGGTGGCCGGGTAGGGCGGAGACGACCATGGCTGGCAAGAGGTCGAAAACGAAGCTGATCGTCCACGTGAGCATGCGCCAGTGGGCGATCGGTCGGAAGAAGCGTCCTTGACGCCACAGCATCTGTGCAGTGCCAGCGGCGGCGAAGAAGCCGAGCAGGATCATCGCCGTCACCATGGCGGCGACGTACGTCCGTCGTTTGCCCGAGACCTGATGGAAGGCATCGAAGGCGACGGTCTTGTGGCCCACCTCCTCGGCGAGGTGCCACAGGAAGAGTGAGGCCGCTTCATCGTCGGCGCCGTCGAACAATTCGCCGAGACGGCTCTCGACCCAGCGAGCGACCGAGTACGCGATGGTCTCGAAGCCAGCAGCAAAGCCAGCGTTGAAGGCCATCGAGCGGTCTGACAGCTTCTCGAACGTCCATGCCATCAGCCGATTCAGTCGTTCGAGGCTCGGCTGGTCAGCGAGGACAGCAGCGTTGAAGCGCCGGTGTTCCACGTGATGTTGCAGTTCTTCGGCCACGAAGTGTCGAGCGTCGGCAGCAGTGGCGTCATCGAGACGCTCGATGGTCGCCCGTATCGACTTGGCCACGTACGGCTCGGCGTGGGGCATCATCATCGAGACGGAGTTCGCCACGCACGCGAGCTCGGGCACGAGCGGGTGCCACTGGGGATTGAAGTCTTCGGAGTACTCGAAACGCACACGGCGGGTCATTGCACTCTTCATCGGCCGACTGCACTGCATCCTGAATGGGTGCGATCAGGAACCGCTGTTCGGCGCGTGCTGCCTGGGTTTTGCTTGACCTGGAGTGCACTCCAGCATGTTCGATGGAGTCATGAGTGGAACCGGATCCGAATTGAAGATGCCCACCGAACGTCTCGGCGCCAGCGGCCCCGCAGTGTCGCGGCTGGCGCTTGGCACCATGACCTTCGGCGTCGAGACCGTCGAGTCAGATGCACGGCGACAAATGGACACGTTCGTCGAAGCCGGCGGCACATTCATCGACACCGCCGATGTGTACGGCGACGGCGAGTCCGAGCGGATCATTGGGCGGTGGGTGGCCGATCGGGGCGGAGCCGACGACCTCATTCTGGCAACGAAGGGTCGGTTCGCTCCCCCATCCGGGTCACCGGGAGCTTCTCGTCGGAGCTTGCGGCGGTCCGTTGATGCCAGCTTGGACCGTCTCGGAACCGACGCCATCGATCTCTACTTTGTTCACGGATGGGACGAGCAGACCCCAGTTGCGGAAACCCTTGACACGCTTTCCTGCCTGGTCAGGGAGGGTAAGCTCCACGACATTGCGTGGTCCAACGTGACCGGCTGGCAGCTGCAGGAGATCGTCACCACGTCAAGGATCGGTGGCTACGTCGCTCCGATTGCGGTGCAGCCTCAGTACAACTTGCTCGACCGTGGGATCGAACTCGAAGTGCTGCCCTGCTGTCTTAGTGCTGGTCTGGCGATCACGCCTTGGTCACCGCTCGGTGGTGGCTGGTTGACGGGGAAGTATCGGCGCGAAGCACGACCAACGGGTGCCACCCGGCTGGGCGATGACCCCACGAGAGGTGTCGAGGCCTACGACACCAGAAACAACGCACAGACCTGGCGCATTCTTGATGAGGTCCATGCCGTGGCCTCAGAGGTCGGTCGCCCGCTGACCCACGTGGCGCTTGCGTGGTTGCTCAACAGGCCCGGTGTGGCCTCGGTCCTGTTGGGCGCGCGAACGCAAGAGCAACTCGAGGACAACCTGGCAGCGGGTGATTTGGTGCTCGACCCAGGGCAACTCGAGCGGCTGACCTCGGTGTCAGCGTCTGGCCTGCCTCCGTACCCGTACGGGATGATCGAGGACTTCTGCGACGTCGACGTCTGGCAACTCCTCGGCACCGCCACCTCACGGGTCGTGGGCGCTAGAGCGTCCTGAAGCGGTCGACGTACTCCGCGCTCTCGCTGAAGTTCAGCATGACCGAGCCGCGTCGGCGGCCGGCATACAGCTCGGCGGTCCAGAACGTTCGTCCTTCCTCGTCGGGCACACGGTCCATCACGTTGGCATAGATCTGTTCGACGAACGCTTGATGCGACAACGTGCCGTAGAGGGTCGCAAATTCGTCGGAAGCGGCGAAGGCTTCGCTGACCGAATCGAGCGACATGTTCTGCGAGCTCCAGAACTCGAGACCGCCCTTGTCCGGAGCTCGGAGGAAGTACGCCTGGTAGAGCCGAGCGATTGGGCCGTTGACGTCGAAGTCATACAGATCGGCAGCAGAGCTCGCCACGAACTCCTCCGACTCGGAGAAGCCAACCATCATCTGACCACGTGTCGTTCCCGTGTTCAAGCGATCGATCCAGAAGGCTCGACCACCATTGTCGGGGCTTCGGTCGAGGACGTTTGCGTAGACCTGGTCGACGAAGCCGCCGTTCGAGAGTTGGCCGTACCGTTTGACGAACTCTTCTGATTCGGAGAACGCCTGCGAGATCGTCGCCAGCGCAACGCCGGACCGGGCGGTGGCAAGCCAGTGCTCGAGGCCACGCGTGTCTGGCATGCGGAGGAAGTACGCCAGGTACAGGCGCATGAGCTGGGGCCGCACATTCTGCACAGGGATCGCTCCGCCCGATCCCGTGGTGCTGGAGCCAGGTGTCCCGAGGAGGGCCAAACCGCGATAGTCGCCGCCGAGGATCTCGTTCGAGTCCGCACCCAGCCATGTGTCGAGCACGTTGGCATAGACCGAGCGGAAGTCGACCTCGGGGATCTGGTTCCGGCGATTGTCGAGTTGGGTGAGTGACGGGAATGCTCCGTGGAAGCCGCCGACGACCGATGGCCCGATCGCCAGCATCGAGCTTGCCGAGCCGTGGTCAGTTCCCGATGAGTTGTTGGCCTGCGGCCGACGTCCGAACTCTGAGACCGTGAGGACCATGGTCTGATTGGCAAAACGGCTGTCGAGGTTGGCGTGGAAGGCCTGGAGCGCGTCGTTGAACTCTTGCATGCGTGCGGCGTGCATCGTCGGGTGACCGGCGTGACCGTCGAAGTCTCCGTAAGCGACGTTGATGACGCGGAGGCCGAGGTTGGCGTTGATCAATCGGGCGGCCAAGACCATGTCGGGAACGAGCGGATCGTCTGGCAGCGTGGCTGCATAGGCGGGAGCGAGCTTGCTGGCAACAGCAAGCGAGCTGCGACCCGCCTCGGCGAGCATGTCACCCAGGTCACCGAGTCCGGTGGAACCTGAAGCCATGGCGTCGAGCGCAGCCATCTGGCGCTGGTCGACGTCGCTGGCATTGGACGGATCGAACAGGCCGTGTGGGCTGACAGGTACACCAGTTGCATTGCGACGGACGCCCTGCATCTGCAGGGGCACGGTCCGGCCGATGTGGACGCCATGGAATGGATCATTGCCTGGTAGGCCGTCGAGATAGCGGCCGATCCACCCTGAGGTGTGAACGCCGGAATGATTGCGGCCGTCCATCCAACGAGCCGTTGATTCGAAGTGGCTGAGGTCGTTGTCGGGATCACCGACGCCGTCGACGATGGCGACTTGCCCCTGTTGGAACAGGCTCTGGACGTAGCCCAGCTCAGGGTGCAGGCCGCGGCCGCTCCCGATGCCAAGCGCCCGGTTTGGCTGAATGGCCGTCGAGCCTCGGAGGTCGTAGTAGGTGCCATTGTCGATGGGGACCACGGTGTTGAGCCCGTCGTTGCCGCCTTCCATCCAGACGATGACCACGACGCCTTGGCCGGCAGACAGCGGTGTTGCTGCGCCGGCCATGTCGGCAAACGCTCCGCCGAGCATGGTGGCTCCACCAGCGGCAGCAGCGGCTTGCAAGAAGTAGCGGCGAGTCAACTGGTGCTGTCCCAGGTCTGGCGTACAAAGGGCGGCGTGGACCTCAGCGGTCGTGGGATCGAATCGGTTCATCATCAGCCCATCTGGAAATCGGGAGTGAGCAGGGGCAGAAAGAGCAAGCCGGCACGCTCGGCCCACTTCGACGTCGATCGCTCGGACCTCACGAATTGCTCGAGCGCTGATCGCGTGGCCGGCGAGGCGTCCCCGATGCCGTAGTGATCGAGTGCCGCCTGAACCGAATCGCCAACCGAAACGATGTAGTTGCCGCGGTTTGCGCCCGACTCGATGCGATCGTCGACGTGGTCGAGCACGCCGGCGGAGTACTGCTGCCACCGCATACCGCTCGCGAAGCTCGTCTTGGACCACACCGCCGATGACGACACCCAGTATTCGTTCTGCTTCCAACCCGCAACGTTGGGCGGTCGAAACGGCGTTTGGCCCATGCCCGAGAGACTCCACTGGGGGTTGGTGTCGGCGCACCGGAGGCCGGTGTGCTTCATCGCTGCGACGGCGAACTCGATGGGACTTCGCACCAGGCCCTGCTTGGCTCGCTCCGATCGGAACTCAGGGTGGTTGAAGATCGCACGCAACGCCGCAGTGATGTCCCACGCAGGCCGGAATGCAGCGGCGATGTCGTTGATGATCGAAGCAGAGGGCTCGGGGTACGCAAAGAACGACCAGAGCTTCTCGGCCATGAACTGGGAAACCCGCACACCTTTCTGGCTGAAGATCAGGTTGATGATGTCGGGTCCTCGGTAGTTGCCGGTCTGGCCGAAGAACGTCTTCGATCCGCCGTCGTGCTTGCTCGCGTTGAAGAAGTACCGATCGTCGTCGTCAAGACCGTGCCCAGTCCAGGCCCGGGCAGACTCGACCACGTCCTGCTCGGTGTATTCATTGACGCCCAGTGTGAACAGCTCCATGAGCTCGCGAGCGAAGTTCTCGTTCGGCGAACCCAACACGTTTCGGTCATTGTCCAGATAGGCGATCATCGCAGGCTGTAGCGACACGTTGTGGGTCAGGCTGATGAAGCTGCCCATGCCGGCTGAGCGGAACAGTTGGTTCTGCTCGAAGAGGGCCAGGTGATCGAAGGTCTTGTCGAGCGAGGTGCAGAAGTGCCCGTGCCAGAACAGCGTCATCTTCTCGACGATGGCGGCATTGGAGCCGGCGGCTCGGTCCAGCCAGAAGTGGACCATGTCAGTGAAGCGTTGGTATCCGCCTCGATCTGGATCCATGTTCGGTGCGCCAACGCTGGGTGGAATGGCGGCTGAGGTGTCGAGGACCGCTTCGACGGCATCGGCCCAGTCGAGCGTAGACAGTGCCGTGATCTCCGCTGGAAGCGCTGCGAATCGGGATCGCCGCAGCAGGTGAGCGATGTCGATCGGATTGGACGGCATGGAAGCAGTTACGGCACAAAGCACACCGACATTGAGCTGAAGGTCCCATTTTGCTGAGATGAGTTGCTTGGTGCGATGGCGCCGCAGCACAACAAAAGTGCTCCGAGCGTGAGACGTCAGCGCTGTCTGTGCTTCCAGGGGCCGGTGTCGGCTTTCGGTTCGCGTGGCAAGCCGAGCACTCGCTCACCGATGATGTTGCGTTGAATTTCGTCTGATCCGCTGGCGATGCGGTAGCCCGGAGCGCCGAGCACGTTCTCGCCCCATGCAAATGTGCCCCACTCACCGATGTCGGCGGAGAGCCTGGGCCCGAGAATCGAACTGACCATTGCCGACATCTGGTACATCCCCTCGGTCCACAACAACTTGCCGAGCGAGCCCTCTGGCCCGGGTGTGCCCGACTTCGCGAGGTCAGCAGCCCTACGGTTGGTCAGCGATTCGACCCGACCCCGGATGTACAGCGCGGCGAGACCGTCGCGGATCAGTGGATCGTTGGCAACCCCGAGGTCCCGTGCTGTTGCCAACGCCTTGCCCCAGGTGCCGCCAGAGGCACTTCCGCCTTCTCCCTCTGAGTGGTCGCGTTCGAAGCCGAGTGTGGTGAGTACAACCTTGGCCTTCTTCGCCCAGGCGCACGGTGTCAGGGACTCGCACGTCGCTGAAGAACACCTCGCAGAACGACGAGCCTCCACCCATCTGTGGGATCGGTCGTATGTCGATCCCCGGCAAGTCCATCGCGATGATGAAGGCGGTCATGCCCTTGTGTTTCAACCAGCGTGCGGGTGACTGAGACCGACTCGTGGACACCGGGGGTGACGAAACGCCGCTCCAGTCGGCCGAATGCCCGCGCGTGTGATCGGCTCAGGCCGAGGCCGCCCAGTTCTCGAGGCCAGGTGATGGCGTGGTAGCCACACTCGGCCTTTGCCCGCACCCAATCGAGCAGCGAGTCGAGATAAGCACGCTCGGCATCGAGGGTCAGTGCGTGGAAAACCGACACGTCGAGTTCGCCTTCGCCCCACGCCTGTTCGGTCGCTGGCTGCCGTCGCTCCAGCCTGGTCCCGAGCCATTCCTCGGCTTGCGTCGCAAAGTCCTCGACGCTGATCTCTGCGGGAACGCCCATCGCCGGAACGTACTCACCGCAGTCGGGCGAGGCAAGCAGGCTTGCTTCTGGGGTGTCGACGTCTGAGGTTGCTAGCGATTGCGCGACACCAGGTTTCGAGCCACGTTCACGATCGACTGGCGTTTCTCGGGGTCTCGAAGCAGACGGCTGACCTGGAACACGACGAAGTCCTTGGTGACCCGGGTGACCTCCGGGAGGTCCCTGAGTTCGGGCTTCACCGGTAGGAGCGAGTAGCCCGCAGCCGTCATGTCCGGGCCAGCGATGCGCTGACAGATCCAGATCTCGGCTGCGGTCAGGTTGCGTTTGGGGCCCGAGTGGCGTGAGGTGTTGTGCGATTCGACCACCGCGGAGTGCAGTTGTCGGGTCTCCAAGAAGTCGGCCAGACGGGTCCCTACCGCATCGGGATCGGCGATGAGGTCCTCGAACCTGACGACCTCCACCGGTGGCTTGCCTCGCCACTTCGCCTCGGTCAAGCGGCGTTGGGACATGCGCCAATAGAGCGCGTAAGCGACCGGGTGGTACGAACGGGGGTCGCCGTCACCGCCCTTCCATACGTCGAGATTCTTGTAGCTCCGCATGATGTCTCTGGGGTCACGCAAGAGGTGAATGAAGCGAGTCTCGGGCCACACCTCGTGGAGACGTTCGAGATGCAGAAAGTCCTGTGGCGTCTTGTAGCCGAACCGATCGCACTGACTGGCGCCGGCGAGCTCGGCGAGCCATTCGCTCGCAAGGTCATGCCAGAGGGGCCTCGTCCCGCGGTGTCGGTCAATCAGTTCGATCTCCATGCGGTCGATGTCATCAAGCGTGACCGGAGGCGTCTCGAAGTCCTTCTCCCATTTGATGCGGGCCCGGGTCTCCCACGCCAGACGGTCGACGAAACGGACGAGTTGGTCGTCGCTCATCGGCCCGAAGGTGATGGCCTCAGCCTTTTGTACGACGTAGAGATCGTCGAAGACCCAGAGGTCTTTCAATGTGGAGAGGACGTGGGCCAAGAACGAACTCCCGCTTCGCGGAAGCCCGACAATGATCAGCGCAGGTGAGGTGGACATTCAGCTCGATTCATTCGTCGCCCGGGAATCAACTCCCACAACGGCATTTGACGAACGGACTTGAGCCCGCGCACGAAATCAGCGCAGTTGCGCCACCAACTGCTGTTTGAGGTCCCAGAGTTCGGTGCTGAGCGACACGTGGTATCGGTGAGGGTTGACGAGCCGTAACACGCCAGGGTCGAGGCGTTCGAGATCCCGAACCCGTCGGGCGCGTAGTTCTTCCAGCGGAGCCGGGTCCTCCAGGCGCCGACCCTGATCGAGTACTGCCTCGAGCAGCGGTTCCACCGCAGAGATCGAGCCCGTTTCGAGCGTTCGAGTCGTTCCCGCCTCGACGGGGTGGCGCAGTTCGATGGTGTCTCCAATGGTGGGCGCTGGCTCTTCACGCACGGTCATCAGATCGGCGGTCGAAAGGCCGCGGCTGTCGTAGATGCGGTAGAGATCCTTGTCGCCAGGGTTTGCGGTTTTGGCCGGCGTGTCAGACACCTTGATCGCTGGTTGGAGTGCTGAACCGTCGCTGATGGCCACGAGTTTGTAGACACCGTCGAGGTAGGCCTGTCCTTGCGAGGCGCTCAGCTTCGAGCCGGCGCCCATCACCAGCCGACCAATCAGCTGCTTCGGGTCCATGCCATAGCGGGGCGCTTCGAGGTCGATCTGGGCCAGGATCTGGAAGATCGCCAGCTCGTCGAGGCCTGAAGACAACACGATGCGAGTCTCGGGGAAGCCGGCATCGGCGAGCATCTTGCCGGCCAGGATCGCCAGGTAGGCAAGATCGCCACTGTCCAAGCGGATACCCACTGGCTCGTGACCCTTGGACCGCAACTCGTCGAACACGGTGATGGCGTTGGGGATGCCGCTGCCGAGCGTGTCGATGGTGTCGACCAGAAGCAGGCAATCGTCGGGATAGGTCTCGGCGTAGGCCCGGAAGGCGCCGATCTCACCTTCGCCGAGGGCGAGGAACGCCTGAACGAGCGAATGAGCGTGGGTACCTCGTGGCTCGATGCCCATGGCGTGCGACAACCCGACGTTCGATGACGCTGCGGCGCCGCCGATGAGCGCGGCCCGACCGGCAGCGTTCGCGCCGAAGTGAGCTGAGCGGCGGAGCCCGAACTCGAGCACCGGTTGGCCGCGCGATGCCTCGGCCAGGCGGGATGCTTTTGTGGCGATGAGGGTCTGGAAGTTGAGGTGGTTGAGCAGCGAGGTCTCGAGGATCTGGGCCATGACGAGCGGGCCGTCGATCATCACCACGGGCGCATTGGCGTGCACGACACGGCCCTCGGGCACAGCACGCAGCGAGATCCCTTCGAATGTGCCATTGGCTCGCAGCCACGCCAGGAAGTCGTGATCGAAGACGGCCGTTCCCGCAGGACTGCGTTGGGCAGCGAGGACGGCGATCTCCTCGTCGCCGAACCGTGAAGACTCCATCCAGTCCAGCAGCCACTCCATTCCCGCAGCGATGCAGTAGCCAGCTTGGTGGCTGCCGTAGTTGGGCGACCGGCGAAAGAAGTGCTCGAACAGCGCAGGCCGTTCGTGGAGCCCGCGCCGGAAGTACGCCTGCGACATGGTGAGTTGGTACTGATCGGTGAAGAGGACGCCCTCGATCAGTGAACGGTCGGCTTTGGACTGATGCAGTGTTGACTCCACGGTGGGCATTCTGTCAGCAGATCACGGCAGACTCTCGGGATGGTTGAAGCAACTGCACCCGCGTTCGATCCCACCGTTGCCCTGATCATCGTTGACGTCCAAAACGACTTCGCCGATCCCGAAGGCTCGTTGTACGTCGCTGGCGGGGACGAGATCCTGCCGTTGATCAATTCGCTTGCCGCCGCTGCAATGGCGGCCGGGTCACCCGTGCTGCTCACCCAGGACTGGCACCCGGAGGAAACGCCCCACTTCATCGACGATGGTGGCGTGTGGCCGCGTCATTGCGTTCGGGACACGTGGGGCGCGGCGCTGCACAAAGACTTGCTTGTGTCCGGGCCAGTCGTTCGCAAGGGTGTCGACGGCGAAGACGGCTACTCCGGTTTCACCGTGAAGGATCCGCTGAGCGAGGAAACCACCGCGACTGAACTGGATCGACTGTTGCGTGAGGCCGGGGCGACATCGACGGTGGTCGTTGGTATCGCCCTCGATGTGTGTGTCAAAGCAACGGCAGAAGACGCCAGGGCCAACGGCTACGGCGTGACCGTGATTCGCGACGCCACCAGAGCCGTCAATCTCGAACCTGGCGATGGCGATCGAGCTGTCGCGGCACTTGTCGCCGGTGGCATCTCTGTTGTTTGAAGAGCCGTCGTCTGAGCAAGCTGACGCGCCGGCCAATGAGGCCAGAGCGCAGGCCAGGCAGCTTCCGATCTGGGAGCGGGCCGATGAGCTGAAGCAACTCATCACCGATCATCAGGTCGTGGTGGTTGCTGGCGAGACCGGATCGGGCAAGAGCACGCAGCTCCCCCAGCTCTGCCTCGACCTCGGGCTGGCAGCCAACGGTCGCATCGGCCACACCCAGCCGCGCCGGATCGCTGCCCGCACCGTGGCCGAACGTATTGCCGAAGAGCTCGGCACATCCTTGGGCGACCGAGTGGGCTACGCCATCCGCTTCGACGACCGAGTCAAGGAATCGACCCAGATCAAGGTGATGACCGACGGGATCCTGCTGGCAGAGATCCAGCGGGACCGGATGCTCAGTGCCTATTCGGTCTTGCTGATCGACGAGGCTCACGAGCGTTCGCTCAACATCGACTTCCTGCTCGGCTATCTCCGTCAGCTGCTTCCCAAGCGCCCGGATCTGAAGCTCATCATCACGTCGGCCACGATCGACACCACTCGGTTCTCCGAGCACTTCGATGATGCGCCCATCGTCGAGGTGTCTGGCCGCACCTACCCCGTCGATGTGCAGTACCGGCCGTTCGAAGACTCGTCGCTCCCTGATGCCATCGTCGACGCAGTGAAGGAACTGTGGCGGAGCACCGAAGGCGACGTCCTCGTGTTCTGCAGCGGTGAGCGAGACATTCGAGACGCTACCGATGCGCTCGAAGCGGCCAAGTTGGCAAATGCCGACGTCTTCCCGCTGTACGCCCGGCTCAGCTCGGCGGAGCAGCAGCGGGTGTTCCGGCCCCACCCGAAGCGACGTGTGGTGCTGGCCACCAACGTGGCCGAGACCTCGCTGACCGTGCCCGGCATTCGCAGCGTGGTCGACCCGGGTCTGGCCAGGATCTCTCGCTACAGCGCCAGGACGAAGGTGCAGCGGTTGCCGATCGAGAAGGTGTCCCAAGCCTCTGCTGATCAGCGGGCCGGTCGGTGCGGTCGTGTCGCCCCCGGGGTGTGCATCCGTCTTTACGGCGAAGACGATTACGACGCCAGGCCAGAGTTCACCGAGCCCGAGATCACGCGCACCAACCTGGCGTCGGTGATCCTACAGATGGCCAGTCTCGGCCTCGGCAACATCGAAGCGTTCCCGTTCGTCGAACCGCCAGACAAGCGCAATATCGCCGATGGCATTGCTGTGCTCGAAGAGCTGAATGCTGTCGACCCTGAACGGTTCGGTACGAAAAAGTGGCTGACACCCATGGGTCGCGAGCTGGCTCGGCTTCCCGTGGATCCTCGCCTTGCTCGCATGATCATCGCTGCGGGTGAGGAGGGTTGCGTCGACGAAGTGTTGGTGATTGCCGCTGCACTGTCGGTGCAGGATGTCCGCGAGCGACCAATGGAGCAGCGTGAGGCGGCGCAACAACTCCACGCCCGATTCGCTGACGACCGCTCCGACTTCTTCGCCATGCTCAACCTTTGGAGCTTTCTCGAAACCGAGCGAGCAGCTCGCTCGGGCAATCAGTTCCGTCGCATGTGCCGCAGCGAATTCCTGCACTACATGCGTATTCGCGAGTGGCAGGACGTCCACCGCCAACTGCGTCGAGTGGCGAAGCAGCTCCGCCTGGAGCCATCGAATCGTCCGATCGAGGTCGACAAGGTGCCCCAAGAGGCGGTGCACCGAGCACTGCTCAGCGGCTTTCTCTCCCAGGTGGGGACGAAGAAAACCGAAGAAGCAAAGGGCTCGAAGAAGCAGGCCAGAGGAAAGAGCAAAGGTCGACCGCCTCGCCCGACCTACACCGGCCCGCGCAACATGGATTTCATTCTTGCGCCCGGGTCTGGCGTGGCCAAGGCGGCACCCAAGTGGGTGATGGCTGCCGAGTTGGTCGAGACCGACCAGCTGCGAGCACGTACGGTCGCGGCGGTCGATCCCCGATGGCTGGAATCGATCGGCGCCCACCTCATGCGGTGGAACTACACCGGTGCCACCTGGGACAACGAGCAGGGTGCGGCCTTTGTCATCGAACGAGCGACGATGCTCGGCCTGCCCGTCGTGGCCGGTCGACGAATTCTGCTCGACCGAGTCAACCCCGAGTTGGCACGCGAGATGCTGATCCAGAACGCATTGGTCGATCCGGAGTGGCCAGAAGAGGTGTCGGTCAACGTCGAGAGGTTCCGGGCACTCGAGGTGATCCAGGGCAACGACGCCATGATCGAACAAGCCAACGGCATCGAAGCCCGAGCTCGACGAACCGATCTGGTTGCCGGCCACGACGCCATTTTCGATTTCTACGACGAGCGGCTGCCAGAAGACATCACGTCGATCAAGCGCTTCAATTCGTGGTGGCGCCGCCATCGAGACACCCAACCCGACGCCATCGCCTTGACGATGCAGCACCTCCTGCCTGGGCACGACGAGCTGGACCTCGATGGCTTCCCGGATCAGTGGGTCGTTGGTGATTGGCATCTCGATCTCCACTACGAGTTCGACGCCACCAGCCCAATCGATGGGGTCACCATCGACGTGCCGGTCGCAGCGTTGGCCGAGCTCGATCCCGACCCGTTCACCTGGACGGTTCCCGGCCTTCGCCCTGGTCTGTTCGATGGACTGCTGCGGGCACTTCCCAAGCTGGTCCGTAAGGAGTTCATCCCCATCGCCGAGACCTCGAAGCGCCTCGCCGCCGAGTTGGTTCCGAGCGATCGGCAAGTGGTCGAGGCGATCGCCGAGCATCTGGCGTTTCGAGCAGGGATCGAGACCTCGATGATCACCATCGACCAGACGTCGCTTCCCGGCCACCTGCGCCCTACCTTCCGAGTGCTCGGCACCGACGGCGAGATGTTGGCTGCGGGCAAGGACCTTCGCCGGCTGCAGGCCCGACTCGACGCCAGGGCTCGGTCGTCGTTGCGCACCGAGCGCCACCCGCTCGAGGCCGACGGTCTCAACGACTGGCCAGACGTTCCCGGCGGTGAGCTGCCAGCGAGTGTGCAGCGTGTCGATGGCGGCCACTCGATCACGGCCTTTCCCGCGCTCGTCGACGAGCGTCGGGCCGGCATTGGCGAGGCGGTTGCGGTGCGGTTGTTGGCCACCGAGGCCGAGCAGCGAGCGGCTGATTGGTACGGAGCTCGACGACTGCTCGAGTTGGGTCTCACGATCAACCAGCGAGGCATCACCGATCAGCTGACCAACCACGATCGTTTGACGCTGGCGGTCGGGGCCTATCAGACCATTGACCAATGGGTCCACGACATCGTGACCACGGCGCTCGATGAGGTGCTTCGATCAGCTGGCGGAGCACCCCGCACCGCGGCCCGATTCCGGGCGCTGGATTCGTGGGCGGTACAGAAGCTGCCGGAGTTTCTTCCCGTTGTTACTGAATCGGCGATCGTCATGTTGCGGAGAGCGGCGGCGATCGAGGCCGCCCTGCAAGACGAGTGGAGCGCTGGCGCTGCTGGTGCGGTTGCCGACATCAGCGAGCAACTGGAGCGCCTGCACGGACCGGGCTCGCTGACACATGCTGGCTACCAACGGCTTCCCCACCTCGATCGCTATCTCAAGGGCATCGAGGCCCGGCTCGAACGGCTGCGAACCGACACCAGGCGTGATCGCCAGCTGGCAAGGGATGTCGAGGCATTGGCGGCCGAGATCGCTGTCGCGCCAGCTCGGTCACGGGCTGAGTTGACGTGGGCGTTGGAAGAGCTACGGGTGAGTGTGTTTGCGCAGAACCTCGGAACCGATGGACCGGTGAGCGTCAAGCGCCTGCGAAGGGCCATCGCCAACGCCTGAACCGGCCGATGTGAGCTGTGAAGTGGCCCGGCGACTGTGGTAGCAAGTCGGCCATGAGCCTGGCCGATCTCACCCGTGACCTCACTGCCGAACAAGACGATCTCGATGGAATCGTCTCGACGCTCGACCCCGCGGCGTTCTCACTGGCGACGCCGAGTCCGCGGTGGTCAATCGCAGATCAGCTCGGTCATCTTGCGTTCTTCGACAACACCGCAGCGCTGGCGATCAATGACCCTGACGCATTCGTTGCTCATCGCAAGGAGATGCTGGGTTCGATCGTGAGCGACGATCCCGATGCCGCGACCCTGGCTGCGTACCGGGCGATGTCCGGAGAACAGTTGTTGGATGCGTGGCGCATCGCGAGGGCTGATCTCGCCGCGGCAGCGGCGACGCTGGCCGAGAAGCAGCGAGTCGAGTGGTACGGCCCATCGATGGGCGCCAAGTCGTTCCTCACCGCCCGCCTGATGGAAGCATGGGCACATGGCCAGGACATTGCCGACACTGCTGGTGTCCAACGATCGCCCAGCAACCGTCTGATCCACATTTCCCAGCTCGGGGTGATCACGCAGAAGTGGTCGTTCATCGTGCGAGGTGAAGAACCGCTGCCGGTCGAGATCGCGGTGGCTCTCGACCCGCCAGAGGGCGGCGAGGCCTGGGTTTGGGGCGACCAGGACAGCCATGACCGTGTCACCGGCCCGGCAGAGGACTTCTGTCTGGTGGTCACCCAGCGCCGTCACGTCGACGACACCAATCTCCAGGCACACGGCGATCATGCCCGGCGCTGGTTGCTGCAAGCCCAAGCATTCGCGGGTGGACCCACCACCGGACCTCAACCCACAGGAACCAACTCATGACCGCTCTGCCCGATGCTGCTCTTCCGCTCCAGGACCTCTTCTCCGTGGAAGGCAAAGTCGCCATCGTCACCGGTGGATCTCGAGGAATCGGAGCCATGATCGCTCGCGGTCTCGTGTCCAACGGGGCGATTGTCTACATCACCGCTCGCAAAGCGGAAGCGTGCGACGCGATGGCGAAGGAACTCTCAGCGCTGGGTACGTGCCACTCGGTGCCCTCGGACTTGTCGACCGAAGAAGGCCGAGCGGCCGTCGTCGAACGCATCGTGGCCGATGGCAACCGCCTCGACATCCTGGTGAACAACGCCGGGGCAGCGTGGGGCGCACCACTCGGTGAGTTCCCCGAGGTGGGCTTCGAAAAGGTGATGAACATCAACGTGGCGGCGCCGTTCTTGCTGACGCAGTCACTGCTCCCTCAGCTCCGAGCGTCGGCCACTGCCGAGGACCCTTCCCGAGTGATCATGATCGGCTCGATCGATGGCATTCGAGTTCCATTCGGCGACAACTTCTCGTATTCGGCGTCGAAGGCTGGCATCCACATGCTCGCGAGGCACCTCGCCCACAACGTCGTCGGCGATCACATCACGGTCAATTCGATCGCCCCCGGGCCGTTCGAGTCGAAGATGATGTCGTACATGCTCGATGATCCCGACAGCCGGGAGATGGTCGAGAAGTCGGTTCCGCGAGGACGTATTGGTTCACCTGAAGACGTCGCTGGAACCGTGCTGTATCTCTCGAGTCGAGCGGGTGCATTCGTGACTGGCGCCGTCATTCCGCTCGATGGAGGCAGTTCGACACACGGTTGACATCGAACGTCTGGGTGCTCGTTCCGGCCCCGATCGGTGGATTTCTTCGCCACGTTGCGGAACTGTCCCGCATTGTGGAAGAAATCGTCCGTCATGTGTGACGAATGTCTCTCGCTATGGACAACTCCTGGCGAAGGGGGTACCCGTTCCTGCTACGGTCGGAAGGGCACGCAAAGGGGACCCGACGTCTAACGATGTCGTTTTCGCGAGCTCCCGGGCGATGAATCCGGGTGGTGACCGAGTCGCGATCAGATTCGATCGAGATTCCTCGGAGTGGGCCCCGACGCGGATATTCCGCAATGGTGAATCAGCTCGAAAGAGCGAAGAAAGGGAATCCCTCATATGGATTTTAAGCGCTTCGATCTCATGCGCCGCAATGTCGGCCCGGTCGAACTCGATCTCATCGAGTCCTACGCTCAGAAAAAGATCAACCGCCGTGACTTCGTGAAGCGGGGCACGGTCGTTGGACTGTCCGCTCCATTCATGGGCGCAGTCATCGCCGCCTGCGGTAGCGATGAAGCCGCTGATGGCGGCACCGATGCCACGACCGCCGGAGGGGGCGCAACGGGCACGGTCGGAGGCAATCTCATCATTGGCAACCAGTTCGGCGATGCCAACTCGGGTCTCGACCCTGTGGCCATGCTCGACCTCGGTACCTACAACGTGGTGTCGCAGTGCTTCGAGTATCTCGTGGGCCTCGGTGACGACGGCAACATTGCCGCCACCGGCCTGGCCAGCAGCTGGTCCCCGAACGAAGACGGCTCCGTTTGGACCTTCGAACTTCGTGAGGGTCCGGTGTGGCAGGGAAGCGGCGAGCCGCTGACCTCGGCTGACGTCGCTGCCACCATGGATCGCGCCGCTGCCTTCGGCAACGCTGGCCTCGCCGGCGTCATTGGTGAAGGCTCGGTGGATGCATCCGATCCCCAGAAGGCGGTCATCACGCTCCTCGAGCCCAACGGCAACTTCCCGGTGCTGGTGTCGATCTTCAACACGCAGAGTCTGATCACGCCGGTCGACTACAGCTCGGGCACCACGCTCGACGAACGCCCGGACGGCACTGGTGCATGGAAGCTCGACAGCTTCGATCCGACCACCTTCGTGGCCACCTATTCTCGCAACGAGAACTGGTGGGGCGGCCAAACGCTGCTCGACACGATCGAGCTGCGCGGTTTCGCCGACATCGGCACGACGGTCACGGCCATGTCGAGTCGTGAGATCGACGTCATCCAGAACTTCAGCGTCATCGGTGGCGAAGGCCTCCTCAACGACGACTCGTTCAACGTGCTGACCCCGCCGTCGTCGAACCACCGTCAGGTCTGGTTCAACGTTCCGCAGGGCAAATGGGACAGCAACTTGGTTCGCCAGGCGCTCGGTTGGACCTTCGATCGCGACCAGATGGTCAACACCTTGTTCGCTGGTCGGGCCGAAATTGCCAACGACCACCCGATCTTGTCGACGCTTCCCTTCTTCGATCCTGATGCCACGCCGCAGCGCACCCGAGACATCGAAAAGGCCAAGGAACTCATTGCCCAGTCGGGCATCACTGATCTCACCGGCACCATCGAATGTGGTGACCTCGGTGAGGTTCCTGACTTCGCCGCCATCATTCAGCAGAACGCGGCAGAGGCAGGCTTCGACCTTCAGGTCAACGTCCAGTCGAACTCGACGTTCTACGGCGATTCCTGGTGCCCCGGCGCCAGCGAGTCCGACGCCAACCTGCCTTGCGACAATTCCAGCTCGCTTGGCATTGTCGATTACGGCCACCGTCCTACTCCGGACATCTTCCTCGGTTCCGCCCTCAGCAGCGGCGGTGTGTGGAACTCGTCCAACTACGCCAACCCCGAGTTCGATCAGAAGCTCTCTGACTACCGGACCGCCGTTGACGTTGCCGGCCAGAAGGAAGCGATTGGCTCGATCCAGTCGATTCTGCACGAAGATGCACCGGCGCTCTACGCCTACTTCTTCAACTACCTCGCCGGTCACGCTGACACGGTGAGCGGAGTGCAGACCACGGCCCTCGGCCATGTGATCGTCTCCGGCGCCTCCAAGGACGCCTGAGACACCAGCAGTACCCGGTGAGGCCCGCTTCGGCGGGCCTCACCGCAGTTCGCCCGCTCGCTACCTTTCGAGGACGCACATGGTTCGGTTCATTGTTCGACGGCTACTGCTGTCGATCGTCACGCTCTTCATCATCTTGTTGGTGGTGTTTGCCCTCACCAGAGTGTTTCCGAGCGATCCGGCCAAGCAACTCGCCGGGCCATTTGCTTCAGAAGAGCGAGTGGCGCAACTCACCGAGAACCTCGGTCTCGATGATCCCCTGCCCACGCAGTTCTTCCGGCTGGTACGAGATGTCGTCACCCTCGACTTCGGCGAGTCCTTCTCTCAGCCCGGCGTACGAGTCATCGATCTCGTTCGCCCCGCCCTTTGGAACTCAGCCAAGCTCGTCCTTCTCGCCCTTTTGATCACACTGCCGCTGTCGATCGTGGGCGGCATCGTGGCGGCCAGGAAAAAGGACACCATCATCGATCGCTCGATCGTGTCCTTCGGCCTGGCCAGTGCCTCGATCCCCGACTTCGTGTCCGGCGTGCTCCTCCAGTTCATCATCGGTGTGCAGCTCGGCTGGCTACCCGCCACCTCGAACGTCCCCCGGGGTGCCGGTTTCTTCACCCAGGTCGAATACATCCTGTTGCCGGCGCTCGCGATCCTCTTTGTCTACTTCGGCTACATCGCTCGCATCACTCGAGCGGGAGCAGTCACCGCACTCGACTCCGACTACGCCCGAACGGCGTACATGAAGGGTCTGAGTACAAGCGAAGTCGTCCGCAAGCACGTGCTCAAGAACGCGCTGCAGCCCACGGTTGCGGTGACCGGAACCCAGATGGGCTACCTCTTCGGCGGTCTGGTGGGGCTCGAGCGAGTGTTCAACTACCCCGGTTTGGGCAACTTGATTCTCAGAGCCGCCTTGGCACCCGACTTCCCGCTGCTGCAGACCGGTGTGGTCACCGTGGCCGTCATCTTCATGATCGCCACGCTGACGTCTGACCTGATCATCGCCTGGATGAACCCGCGGGCCCGTCTCGACGTAGGAGAGAACTGATGACCGACATCGACAACAGCGGTTCCGAAACTGAAGGTGCCGGCACGGGAAGCGTGGCCCCAGCTCAGGATCGCAAGACGGTCAAGCAAGAGCAGCGCCGCGAGCTCTTCACCAATCCTTCGTTTGTCATCGGCGCCGTCATCCTCTCGTTCTGGATCCTGTGCGCCGTTGTTCCCAGTCTGTTCACCAAGTGGGGTGAGAACGAAGTCATCCGCCTGGCTGATGGTTCGACAATCCCCCGCACCGGGCCAGGAGCCAACGCCTGGTTCGGAACCGACACCATCGGAAACGATGTGTTCGCTCGTGTGATCTACGGGGCCGACAATGTCTTGATCAATGCACCGATCTCGGCGCTTGTCGCCGTCCTCGCTGGCGCTGTGCTCGGTCTGGTCATGGGCTATTACCGAGGCCTCGTCGACGAGATCCTCAGCAGGATCATCGAAGCGATTCTCTCGCTGCCGGTCATTCTCCTGGCGCTCATGGTGGTCGTGGTGTTCGGCAACTCGAGAATTGTCATCGTGCTGACGATCGCTGCGCTCTTCACCCCGGTGGTGGCCAGAACGGTCCGATCCGCGGTGACGACCGAAGCCCAACTCGACTACGTGATGTCGGCCAAGCTCCGTGGTGAGTCCGGTTGGTTCATCATGATGAAGGAGATCTTCCCCAACATCACCAACGTGTTGATTGTGGAGTTCACCGTTCGTGTGGGTTACGCCATCTTTACTGTCGCCACGCTCTCCTTTCTCGGTCTCGGCACCGGTGATCAGACAGCGGCCGACTGGGGTGTCGACATCTCGAACGGCTACTCGCTCATCCAGGCTGGGCAGTGGTGGATCTCGATCTTCCCAGCGCTCGCCATTGCTTCACTCGTCATCTCCGTCAACCTCATCGCCGACTCGATCGAGAAGGTCTACAACTCATGAGCCTCATCACCAGCGACAGCGACCGCGTGCAGCGTGGCGATCCAGAGACCGCGGCCCTTGCCGTGCAGGACCTCCGTCTTGCCTACATCGTGCGAGGCAAGCCTCGAGAGGTGTTGCGGGGTGTCACCTTCCAGGTTCGTCCCGGCGAGGCCTTTGGGCTCGTCGGCGAGTCCGGTTGCGGCAAGTCGACGTCGGCCTACGCCGCGATGCGCTATTTGCCGAGCAATGGCGAGATCACCGGGGGGCGCGTGCTTGCAAACGGCCTCGACATCACGGCGATGTCGAATGCTGATCTTCGAAAGTTCCGGGCGACTCAGGCGTCAATGGTCTACCAAGACCCCGTCCAAGCACTCAATCCGACGCTCAAAATCGGCCGGCAAGTCGCTGAGTGTTTCCAGATCTTGGGCTCGGACAAGAGTGGAGCCGAAGATCAGGCGCTCGCGGCGCTCAAGCGGGTCCACATCGCAGCGCCCGGTTCGGTGATGGATCGCTACCCCCATCAACTCTCTGGCGGCATGCTCCAGCGTGTGGTGATCGCGATGGGTCTTGCCGGAGATCCCAGCCTGTTGATTCTCGACGAACCGACAACTGGCCTCGACGCAACGGTGGAAGCCGAGGTGCTCGATCTGGTTCGCGAACTGCGGACCGAGACCAACGCTGCGGTCCTGCTGATCGCCCACAACCTCGGCGTCATTCGAACCATGTGCGACCGCGTCGGCGTGATGTATGCCGGCAAGATGGTCGAGGAGGCGTCGTCGGACGAGTTGTTCGAGGAGCCTCGCCATCCGTACACGATTGGCTTGATGAATGCGATCCCGCGTCTCGGCCTACGGAAGACCGATCGTGCACTCTCGACCATTCCCGGCAACATGCCCTCGATTGGCACGGCGCTGCCGACGTGTGTCTACGTCGATCGTTGTCCGTTGGCCACCGAACTGTGCCGGACCGAGGTCCCACCGCTCGTCGAACTGGGCCAAGGCCGCTGGACCCGCTGTCATCACAGCGATCAGCTGAGTGCGATTGAAGAAGAGTCATCCGACGTTCCTGACCACGAGGTCGGCCCAGCGAACATGGTGCAACTCCATAGCGTGTCGAAGACGTTCCGCCAGAAGGGCACTGACGTTCCTGCGCTGGTGTCGGTCGACCTCGGCTTCGCTGAGGGCGAGACGCTCGGCCTGGTGGGCGAGTCTGGTTCCGGCAAGTCGACGCTGGCCAAGACCATGCTCGGTGTGCACGGCGCCGACGCCGGCGGCGAAATCACCCTCGATGGCACCCCGATGGCGGGCAAGGCAACCGATCGCAAAGACAAGTCGATCCGGGCCATCCAGATGGTGTTCCAGAACCCCGATTCTGCGCTCAACCGGGCGTGGACGGTTCGCAAGATCCTCACCCGTACGGTCACCTCGTTGACCGAGATCCAGGGGGCCGAGGCCGATCGGCGAGTCGAAGAGATCGCCGAGGCGATGCGGCTGTCGAGTCATCACCTCGACATGCGGCCCCGCCAGCTCTCCGGTGGTCTCAAGCAGCGTGTGGCGATCGCTCGAGCCTTCGCTGGTGATCCCCGAGTCGTTGTCTGCGATGAACCGACGTCGGCGCTCGATGTCTCGGTCCAGGCAGCCATTCTCAACCTGCTGGCCACCCTCCAGCGTGACGAGAAGACCAGTTACCTGTTCATCACCCACGACATCGGTGTGGTTCGCTACCTGGCCGACCGCATTGCGGTGATGTACGTGGGCCGGATCATGGAGAAGGGCTTCACCGACGACATCTTCAACGGTCCGGTACATCCCTACACCGAAGCGCTGTTGTCAGCGGTGCCGTCGGTCGATGGAACGTCACACGACCGGATTCCGCTCACGGGTGACATTCCCTCCCCGGTCAACCCTCCCCCGGGTTGCGTCTTCCACACTCGCTGTCAGTACTCGATCCCCGGCACGTGTGATGTCGTCGAGCCGCCCGAGATCGAAGTCGGTCAGCGTCACACGATCGTGTGTCACTTGCCGATCGACCAGATGCCAACTCCCATCACGGTATCGATCAACAAGAAGCGCTGATCGGGAGGGGTCCTCGGCGCGAATTCAGTTCCGGTTCGGGATGAGGGTGAGCGTGGTGTTGTCGATGACGGGCCCGTGAGCGCTTGACTTCGTGCTGCGGAACTCGAGCGTGCCTTCGCCAGTGAGGCTCGGAGGCAGCTGAACGGTGAACGTCTTGTTTTCGTTCCTCGGCAGATCGACGTCGAGGGTCGACACCACGACACCGTTCCAGATGATCTCCATCTGCTTCACGTCGGGGCCGCCGTCAGCGTTTTCCCCGATGTCCAGGCTGAGGTTGTACTGAGCTCCGGGGATGACGTCGACGGTGCGGCGAATGTGGCCTGCCCCGTGCCCATTGAGGTCCATGAACTGACCCTCGATCCCGAAGTCGAAGTTGCCGTTGTGCGAGGTCTGCGCATCGACCGAGCCGGATACGACTTCCCAGTCGTCGCCGATCTTCTCGCCAGCAAAGCGAGTGTTCCAGTAGCTGCCGTTCGAGGGGGTCTGGAACGCGACGTTTGAGTTGGTGTTGGACACACCGACAGCAGCAGAGCCGAATGATCCGCTGCTTCCGCCGGCCCCGTTCGAGGCGGTTGCGGTATCGGGTGAGTCTTCGTTCACATCGACGGCCTCTCCACCCATGGCCAGCGTCGCGGTTTCGATGTCCTCTCCGCCTGTGCTGGTGCCGACTGCGCTCAACGCTCCGATGGCGACAACGGCGATCATGGCGAAGAGGAAGCCCGTCTCGATCGCAGAGGCCCCGCGCTCTCGCCGGGATGTTTCGTCAGGGATCACGTTCGTCATGTCTGTCTTGTCGAACGGTTGGCGGGAGGCCTTGATGGTCATTCCCACCCAAGGAGGTGGTGCCTTCGGATCATCGGTCGCCTCGACCGAGATTCGAGAATGCCGACTCGTTCTGACTGGTCAAGAGCGGTCAGGCTTGACCCAGCGTGCGAGCCGTTGCCGAGCGTTCGACGTCGCTTCGGTCTGGCATCGTGTGCAACAAGCGGTCGCCGCTTCGGGTCGTGACCCCGAGCCAGTAGTGCTCGTTGCGATAGTGGTGCAGCCGGTGATGCCGTTGAAGTTCTCGGTAGTGCCTGGTCCGGCAGCGGTAGCGAGTGTGAACGAGCAGGTGGGTCCACTCGTAGTGGAGCAGGCCGACAGACGCAGCGGCCCAGGCGGTGGCAAACGTGGCGGGCTTGCTCGCGTCGAAGAACACCGCCACGGGGAGCGCAATCGCAGCAGCGATGGCGCCGAGGGCGAGCGTGAAGATCGCCACATCACGCCAGCACAACATGAGCCAGCGAAGCTCGGCTGGGTCGCGGTGGTGCTCGACATGGCCGGTTCCGGTGCCGAGTTTGGTCATCCGCGCCGACTCGGCGGGTGCGTGGAGGAGGAAGCGGTGGACGAGCCACTCGAATGGACCGACGAGTGTGATCGTCAGAGCGATCATGGCCAGGTCGGCGAGCCCGAACGATCCGGCGAGGGGCCGCCACGCAACCAGGGCGACCGCGGCAGCAAGCAATGCCCGGCCCGACGGCTGTAGGAGAAAGGTTCGTGCCGCCTGCGTCTTGGTGTCGATCTGGTCGGCTCGTTCGATTCGAGCGAGCCCCGATCGGTCAACGATCACGTGAGTGGCTCTCGATCCCACAACGGCACTTCGGCATCGTCACCGAACAAGCGAGCAGCGGGGCTCTCCTTCTCGATGTTGCCGGTGAGGCCTCGGTACATCCCGAAGCCGCAAAGCTGGCGAAGTTGCGGGGTGAAGGTCGCCGCAACCTCGTGGGGAATGCCGAGTTGCTGATTCTCCTGTTGGCGGATGAAGCCGGCGCAGTAATTCATGGCAACGCCGATGCGAACGTCATCGCTGGTGTTTGCTCCCCCGCCGTGCCAGGCGCTGCCATGCCATACCAACACGCTGCCCTTGGGCATCTCGGCTGCGATGGTGGGCGTCTCGGCGTCGTCACGGGAGTAGTCGGGATTGGGCCAGCGATGGCTGCCAGGGACGATGCGGGTTGCGCCGTTTGCCTCGGTGAAATCAGTGAGCGCCCACATCGAATTGGCAACCGTCGGGGTGTGCGGCTTGGCGAGCGGCATCACTTGGTCATCGGCGTGAAGCACCTGGGCGGTTTCACCTGGCGCCAATGAGATCGACGCCAACGACGACACCAGACACTGTTCCCCCAGGACGCCCTCGATCAACTCGAGGACATGGCGCTCGACAGGAACCTGCTGCCAGACCTCACCGTGGGCCAGAAGGTTGTAGGTCCGGGTTGTCTCGGCTCCCTCGAATCGATTGTTGGCTGGAGCACTCGACCGGGCAGCTTCTAGGCGCCGAACGTCTTCGAGCAAGGCCTCGACAACGTCGTCGGGTATGACCCGCTCGAGGATCGTGTAGCCGTCTCGTTCGAGGTTCTCGTGGTGGGCGGTGAGATCGATAGCGGGGCTCATGAAGACGTCAGTGTGGGTCAGACTTGGCGTCGATCGCCAGCCGGGAACTTCTTGGCGTAGTCGCGCATCGAAGCGTTGACGACGTCACGAGCGTGTTCGGCGCCGTAGCTGCCGACGACCTCGATCGCATTGAGCTTCTCGCCGGTCATCTGCTGCTTGTAGGTGCCGAAGTAGTGGACGATGCGGTTGAGCACGGCCTCGGGCAGGTGCTTGATGTCGGTGGCGTAGTCGAAGACGGTGTCGCTGTTGAGTACGGCGATGATCTTGTCGTCGGCCTCTCCATCGTCGAGGAGGGCAATACCGCCGAGCACGCGTGCGGGGGCGATGATTTCGGCCCGATCGATGCGCTGTTGCGAAAGCACACAGATGTCGAGCGGATCACCATCACCGATGGAGGCCTTTGGCGTGAGCGCCGCCACCTGATCGCCGCAGTAGGTCTGCGGGATGAAGCCGTACAGCGTTGGCGGAAGTGCGCTGCTGCCTTGCGGCCGGTCGACTCGGAGGTAGCCAGTGAGTTTGTCGATCTCGTACTTGACTGCATCGAATGGTGTGATCTCGATGTAGGCATCGACGTGGTCAGGAGTCTCTGAACCTGCGCTCAGGCCATGCCAAGGGTGCGGTCGGAAACGGTCGAAGGACGGGCTCATCCCGACATGGTAGGTCGAAGGCCTGAAGGGCGACGGCCATGGTCGGGCCAACGGTTCATTCGGCCCGGGTCAGCTGGCTTCGAGTTGGGCGATGAGGAGCTCCAGGGCAGCGGTGGAGAATGCCACCATGTTGCTGAGACGGTCGTCGTCCCCGGTGAGAATGTGGTTGCTGGCCTCGGTCGGGCCGCTCACGGCAACCCACGCGTGGCCGGGCGGATCGCCGTAGGGGTTTCCGGTCGGTCCGGTGGCTCCGCCTTCGCCGATGCCCCAGGTCGTGCGGAGATGGGTGCGCGTGGCCCTTGCCAGGTGGAGTGCCCACGGCTCGGAGGCGCCCCGGAGCTTCTTGGGCCGCTCGACGGGCCCGGTCAACATGCCGTCGAGCGCATTGCGGGTGTAGATCACACTGCCGCCGCGGTAGTACGCCGAGGCCCCGGGAACGGCCAGTAGCGCGGCCGACACGAGGCCTCCGCCGCTGCCTTCTGCGGCGGACACGGTCTCGCCCCGTTCCTTCAGTAGTTCACCGCAACGAGCGCCGGCAGCCAGGAGTTCGGTGGGAAGCAGACTCATGGTGGCAAGGTAGTGCAGAGGCTCGAATCACTGCAGTTCGTTGCCGTCCCGACCAAGGGGTGTGGGCGGCCGAACGAGGGCATTTGCACTGGAATGGATCGCCAATTTCTCTGGCGGCTCCTCATTCGCTACCGTTGCCTGGTTGTCATCGAGCGATCCTGTTCGAGACCGATATTCAAGAGGAGTCCTCGATGCGCGAAGCCGTCTTCGTTTCATACGCCCGAACTGGTCTGGCCAAGGCCGGCCGCGGTGGGTTCAATATGACCCCCGCCATGTCCATGGCAGCTCACGCCATGAAGCACGCAGTGGCCAAGTCCGGCGTCGAGCCAGAAGCGGTCGAAGACGTCGCTCTCGGCAACGGCGCTCATGGTGCTGGCAACCTCGGTCGCCTCGCTGGCCTCCTTGCTGGCCTGCCCGTCAACGTTGGCGGTAACACCATCCAGCGTCACTGCTCGTCCGGTCTCAACTCGATCGCCGTTGCCGCCAATCACATCAAGGTCGACGGCGTCGACATCGCCGTTGCCGCTGGTGTCGAGTCGATCACCATGCCCAACCCAGGCATGGGCGGTGCCGAGAACATGGACCCTGCACTCCCCGAGATGTACCCGGCCGTCTACATGGCCATGATCGAGACCGCAGACATCGTGGCCGAGCGCTACAACGTGTCCCGCGAGTATCAGGACGAGTACTCCTTCGAGTCGCAGATGCGTATGGCTCGGGCCCAGGAGAACGGCCTGTTCGAGGACGAGATCGTCCCCATGAACACCAAGATGAAAATGGTCGACCGCGAGACCAAGGAAGAATCGATCGTCGACTACGTGGTCGACAAGGACGAATGCAACCGTCCGACCACCACCCTCGAAGGTCTCGCCAAGCTCGGCCCAGTCCGCGGCGAAGGCAACTACGTCACCGCAGGTAACGCCAGCCAGCTCTCTGACGGTGCAGCCGCCGTGGTGATGATGTCCGACGAAGAAGCCGCTCGTCGCAACATCGAGCCCATGGGTGCATTCAAGGGCTGGGCCGTCGCTGGCTGTGAGCCCGACGAGATGGGCATCGGCCCGATCTACGCCGTGCCGAAGCTTCTGAAGCGTCACGGTCTCACCGTCGATGACATCGACATCTGGGAACTCAACGAGGCCTTCGCCAGCCAGTGCCTCTATTCCCGGGACACGCTCGGCATCGACCCCGAGAAGTACAACGTCAACGGCGGGTCGATCGCCATTGGTCACCCCTTCGGCATGACGGGCACCCGTTGCGCCGGACACCTCCTCCAAGAGGGCAAGCGTCGGGGCGCCAAGTACGGCGTGGTCACGATGTGCATCGGTGGCGGTCAAGGCGCAGCCGGCCTCATCGAGATCTACTGATCATCCCGCTCGATCACCGAGTCTGACCGAACCCGAGGTTCCTGCCCTACCGGGCAGCCTCGGGTTCGTCGCGTACGGACAAGGTCGTCACGGCGCGACCGGGCTAGTTTCTTTCGACTGCCGACGGGGAGTACGGATGTCAACATTCATGGATCGACTGAAGGCGGTTGCGCCAATAGCGGCGCGATATGCAGGCTCGACTCACCAAAGCTCGGGCGATCCACTCATCGACGATCTCGTAGGTGCGCTGTCGCCGTCTCAGGTGCGCGTCGATGGAGCTGAGCGGGCATTGCTCAGCCACGATGCGTCGGTGTTCGATGGTGGTGTCGCTGGGCCTGTGGTGTTCCCCACCACGACCGAAGAAGTCCAGGCGGTCATGAACGTAGCCACCAAGTACCATCGATCGATCGTGCCTCGTGGGGCTGGCACCGGCCTTGCGGGCGGAGCGATTCCTCTCGGTGCACCCATCGTGATCTCCCTGACCAGGATGAACGCCATCATCGAGGTCGACACTGACAACCGAGTGGCGTGGGTCGAGCCGGGCGTCGTGAACCTCGATCTGACCAAGCACCTGAAACCCTTCGGCTACCACTTCGCCCCCGACCCCTCGAGCCAGCAGGTCTGCACGATCGGGGGCAACGTGGCCAACAACTCAGGCGGCCCGCACTGCCTCGCCTACGGGGTCACCGATGCCCATGTAGTGGCGGTCGAGATCGTGTTGGCCACCGGCGAGCGAGCCATGCTCGGCGGCCTTGGCCCGGACGATCACGGCCTGGATCTTCGGGGCGCATTCGTCGGCAGCGAAGGCACGCTCGGCATCGCCACGAAGGTGGCCGTCAAGCTCACGAAGAATCCTCCAGCAGTTCGCACGCTGTTGCTGTCGTTTGCCTCGGTCACCGATGCGGCCAACACCGTCAGCGATGTGATTGCAGCTGGCATCGTCCCCGCGGCCATGGAGGTCATGGACCACAAGATCACGGTCGCTGTCGAGAACTTCGTCCACGCCGGCTACCCGCTCGACGCGGCGGCCGTGTTGTTGGCTGAGGTAGAGGGTCTCGATGATGGAGCCGACATCGACGCCGGTCGCATCAGCGAGATCGGCCGAGCCAACAATGCCACTGATGTTCGCCTGGCTGGCAGTGAGGAAGAGCGAGCTGCACTGTGGAAGGGTCGCAAGACAGCGTTCGGGGCCATCGCCCAGATCAAGCCCGATTACTACCTGCACGACACCGTGGTGCCTCGGGCCAAGCTTGCTGAAGTCCTCGACAAGATCTATGCCATTGCCGAGGACCACGATCTGATCGTGATGAACGTGTTCCACGCCGGCGACGGAAACCTGCACCCACTGATCCTGTTCGACCGCCGAATCGAGGGTGAGCTCGACCGAGTGCATGCCGCCGGCGAGCAGATCCTGCAGGCTTCACTCGACGCGGGCGGCGTGTTGTCAGGCGAACACGGCATCGGGGTCGAGAAGCAGAAGTACATGGACCGACTGTTCACAAGTGACGACCTCGATCACCAAGATCGACTGCGGAAAGCGTTCGACCCGACGTGTCGAACCAACCCAGGCAAGGTCCTGCCGATGGGGCACTCGTGCGCCGACATCCAGGCGCTGCGGGCCGTTCCGAAAGACGTGTGGGGATGAGCGGCAGCGACGTCGAGAGGATCATGGCTGTGGTTCTCGAAGTCGATGACCCGGTGCTGCATGCGTTCGCAACCGAGGTGGGAAGCGACGACCCGATTGCGGTTCGCGGCGGGGGAACTCGGTGGGACGTTGGTGGCACGTTGCGCGACGGAACCAGGGTCGTCGAGGCGCCGGTCGACATCGTCGAGTACGCACCGGCGGAGATGACAGTCAAGGTTCGTGCCGGCACCACGGTCGAAGCGCTTGAACAGGCGCTGGCCGAACAGGGGCAACGGTCTGCTCTGCCCATTCGAAATGGCGGCACGGTCGGTGGCGCTGTAGCGGTGGGCGACAATCACGTCGAGGTGCTTGGGCGCGGGCTGTTGCGCGACAGCGTCTTGCAGGTTCGCTTCGTCTCCGCCGAGGGTCGCTTGGTGACCGGCGGCGGACCCGTGGTCAAGAACGTCAGCGGGTTCAACATCCCCAAGCTCATCACCGGCTCGCTCGGCACGCTTGGTCTGATCGCCGAAGTCGTGTTGCGTACCAACCCAATACCGGCCGTCAGCCGCTGGGTGGCATCGAGCGATGTCGACCCCTTTGCCGTACCCGACGTGGTGTTGCGACCGTCTGCTGTGCTCCACGATGGCGAGACGACGTTCGTGCTGTTGGAGGGCTACGAGCCTGACGTCGAGGCGGAGTTGCGACGACTACGAACGGTGGGCGAGTTCGTCGACGTCGATACTGCTCCCCCGCTCCCGGCGCATCGTTGGTCGATGGCTCCCGGTGCATTGCGGACCCTTGACCGGACGGCCACCGGCAAAGCCATTGCGTCGGTTGGCGTGGGCCGGGTGTGGGCCGAGCGCCCACCAGTTCGTCCTGCGTTCGATCCAGTGATCGATCTGATCTCGAGCCGGATGAAAGCGAACTTCGATCCGACCGGCCGGCTCAACCCTGGACGGAGACCCTGATGGACCTCAAGATCAATGCAGACGAACTGAACGCCTGCGTGCAGTGTGGGCTCTGCCTGCCTCACTGCCCCACCTACCGGGTGACCGGTGACGAGACCATGTCGCCCCGAGGCCGCATCCAACTGATGCGAGAGGTGCAAGATCACGACGCTCCCGTCACCGAGGACGTGCTGCACTCCTTCGAGACCTGTGTGCAGTGTCGCGGTTGCGAGACGGCCTGCCCGAGCGGCGTGAACTACGGGCACTTGATGGAGGCGGCTCGTGAAACCTTGGCCGACGAGCACATGATCACCCCTCGATGGCAGCGTGCCGCGCTCAAACCGCTGTCACAGCCCACGCTGCTCCAGCTCGGCTCGTCCGCTCTGTCGGTGGCCAACAAGCTGAAGCTCGTGCCCAAGCGACTTGGCCTCCCCGCCGATATCCCGATGCGGCAGGAGCCGCTGGTGGCATCAGGCGATGACGTCTACCTCTTCACCGGCTGTGTGATGGATGCCTGGCAGCGCGACGTGCACGCCGCTGGCCAGCGAGTGATCGAAGCCGCCGGCTTCGGGGTCCGCCCCACCGGCGATGCTGCGCCTTGTTGCGGAGCCCTGCACACTCACGCCGGTCTCGCTGATGAAGCCAGAGGACTGGCAACGGGAATCATGTCGGTCCTCGATGGGCGCCCGATCCTGGTCGACTCCGCCGGTTGCGGAGCTTCGATGAAGGACTACGGGCACCTGGTCGGCACCGATCAGGCTGCCTCCTTTGCATCGAACGTGTTCGACATCCAGGAATGGCTGGCCGATCACGTCGACAAGCTGCCCTCAGTCGAGCCGCTTGATCTCGTGGTGGCGATCCAGGATCCCTGCCACCTGCGCCACGTGCAGCGTGTGCACACCGCTACCCGTACCGTGCTGGCTCCGTTCGTGAAAGAGATCGTGGAACTCGACGACGATGGACTGTGCTGCGGAGCTGGCGGAGCCTTCTCGGTGCTGAACCCCGAGCTGGCCGGCCACATCCGAGACCGGAAGGTGGCCGCAATCGAGCGAGTCACCCCCGATGCCGTGGCCAGCGCGAACCCGGGCTGTTCTCTGCACCTCGCCGCAGCCGGCGTTCCCACCATCCACCCCATGCAATTGATCGACGCCGCTCTGCACGGCACCAAACTCAGCAGCAACATTCTCGGTAGTCAGACCCTTGATCGTCCAGGAGCAACATGACCACCAGTTCATACGTCGCAATCGACGGCCTCTCGGTCGATGCCGACTTGTACGCCTTCGTCACCGACGAGGCACTTCCCGGCTCGGGCGTCGACCCTCAAGACTTCTGGGTTGGGCTTGCCCACTTGATCAATGGCCGCGCCCCGCGGAATCGGGAACTGCTTGAGATCCGGGCCGACATGCAAGCCAAGATCGATGCGTGGCACCGCCAGCATTCGTCCTTCGATGCCGCCGCGTACCGAAGCTTCCTCGAGGAGATCGGCTACCTGCTACCCGAAGGAGCGCCGTTCGCCGTTCACACCGACAATGTCGACCCCGAGTTGGCCACCATCGCGGGCCCGCAACTCGTCGTGCCGGTGATGAATGCGCGGTACGCGATCAACGCGGCCAATGCTCGCTGGGGTTCGCTTTATGACGCTCTGTACGGCTCCGATGCCTTGGGCGACCTTCCACCCGCCGGCCCGTACAACACCGAACGCGGTGATCGAGTCATCGGATGGGCTCGCGCCTTTCTCGACGACGTTGCGCCACTTGTCGACGGTGTCTCGCACGTCGACGTCATCAGCCATCGAGTGGTCGACGCAGCCCTTGTGGTCGACACGTCCAACGGCGTGGCCCGGCTCGCCGACCCAGACCAACTCGCTGGCTACATCGGATCGCCCGATGCGCCGACGTCGATCTTGCTCGTCAACAACGGGCTGCACATCGAAATCGTGATTGATCCAGCGTCGGCCGTTGGCTCGACCGACCGGGCCGGCATTGCCGATGTCGTCCTCGAGTCGGCGGTCACGGCGATCATGGACTGTGAAGACTCGGTTGCGGCGATTGACGGTGCCGACAAGACCGTGACCTATCGCAACTGGTTGGGCTTGCTGCGAGGCGACCTGACCGAGGAAGTCACCAAGAACGGCGAGACCTTCACAAGGTCGATGAATCCCGATCGCACGTTTGTCGCCCCTGATGGCCAGGCACTTCGGCTGCCGGGGCGGGCAACGATGTTGGTACGAAACGTCGGTCACTTGATGACGACGCCTGCCGTCCTCGACGCCGAGGGCAACCAAGCACCCGAGGGCCTCCTCGACGCGATGCTGACCGCGCTCGGGGCAGTGCACGATCTGCGCAAGGGATCGGGCGACCGCAACTCTCGAAGTGGTTCGATCTACGTCGTGAAGCCCAAAATGCATGGCCCGGAAGAGGTTGCGTTCGCCAATTCGGTGTTCGCCGAGGTCGAAAACGTGCTCGACCTGGAACGCAACTCGATCAAGATCGGCGTGATGGACGAGGAACGTCGCACCACGCTGAACCTTCACGAGTGCATTCGGGCTGCTCAGGCTCGCGTGGTGTTCATCAACACGGGGTTTCTCGATCGCACAGGCGACGAAATGCACACCTCGATGGCAGCGGGGCCAATGGTTCGCAAGTCAGAGATGAAGGCACAGCGCTGGATCCAGGCCTACGAGGATTGGAACGTAGATGTTGGTTTGCGAACTGGTCTGCAGGGACGGGCGCAGATCGGTAAAGGCATGTGGGCTGCCCCTGACCTGATGGCCAGCATGCTGAACGACAAGATCGGCCACCCCATGGCAGGTGCCAATTGCGCTTGGGTGCCCTCCCCCACGGCGGCCACGCTGCACGCAACCCACTATCACCGAGTCGATGTGTTCGACCGACAGGAAGCTCTCTTGGCTGGCGGCCCGAGGGCCACGATCGATGACCTGCTGATGATTCCCATCGAGGAAGACCCCGGCCGCTGGACCGACGATGACATCCAGGACGAGCTCGACAACAACGCGCAAGGCATTCTGGGCTACGTGGTTCGCTGGGTCGACCAGGGGGTTGGCTGTTCAAAAGTGCCAGACATCCACGACGTTGGGCTGATGGAAGACCGAGCGACCTGCCGAATCTCCAGTCAACACATGGCCAATTGGCTGCACCATGGCATCGTCGACGCTGACCGTATTCGAGCCACCATGCGCAAGATGGCGGTCGTCGTCGACCGCCAGAACGCAGGCGACCCCGTCTACGAACCGATGAGCCCCGGCTTTGACGGGCCCGCCTTCCAAGCGGCTTGCGATCTCGTTCTCAGTGGAGTCGAGCAACCATCTGGCTACACCGAACCCATACTCCATGCGCGCCGCCTGGAGAAGAAGCAACTCGACGCAACAGGAAGCAACTCATGATCGTTTTCGGTATCGACCTCGCTCGCACCATCATCGCGACGGCATTCGCCAAGGGGGCCGAGGAAGGAATGAACCCCCTGGCTGTCTCCGTGCTGGACGCCGGTGGTCACCTCTTGGCCTTCGAACGTCAAGACGGTGCATCGTTCGGTCGCTTCGAGATCAGTCACGGCAAGGCTTACGGCGCCGTTGCACTGGGTATGGGCAGCCGAGCGATCGGTGCGGCGGCCGAAGCTCGGCCCCACTTCGTCAACGGAGCGAACGGTGCGTTCGGTGGAGCGCTCGTTCCCGTGCCTGGCGGCGTGCTCATGACCGACTTCACGGGCTCGGTGATCGGCGCCGTTGGTGTCTCAGGCGACAACTCTGACAACGACGAGATGTGCGCCGTGGCCGGTATCGAAGCCGCGGGCTTCACCTACGTGACCGGTTAGAGCACCCAAGTTTCCCGATCTGGTGCCGGAAATGCCCAGAAGTGGTCATTTCCGCTACCAGAACGGATCGAGAGTTCAAGCCTGGGGGGTGACCAGTGCCTTCTGACCGGTGGCTTGTTGGGCGTAGACCCGGATCATGTCCGGGTCGACGACCTGCGCCAGTGAGAGCTCGACGGTGTAGGCGCTGGCAAAAGTGGTGTGCATCTCCTCCACGACTCGCTTGCGAAGTCCCTCGGCGACTTCCTCACCGACGGCGGCCAGGAAGTAGGGCAGCAACCAGCCGCCGATGCTCCACGCCATGCCGAAGTTACGGTTGAACTGGGTTGGGCTGCGATCGAGTCCGCCGTAGATGTAGAGCTGTTTGTGCGTGGTCGATCCATAGCGGCTGTAGGGCCCGTCCTGGGTCGCTGCCGCTGCGGTTTCCATCGCCGCCAGGATCTGACCACCAAGACGCCCGCCACCGGTGGCATCGAACGCGATGGTGGCGCCGGTGGCTTTGAGCGCAGCGATCAGGTCGATCTCGAAGGTGTCGCTCGACGAGTTGACCACATGAGCGGCCCCCAGATCCTTCAACAATTCGGCCTGAGAGTCCTTGCGGACGATGTTGATGAGTGCGATCCCGTCAGCAATGCAGATCTTGTTGAGCATCTGGCCGAGGTTGGAGGCGGCAGCGGTGTGAACGAGGGCGGTGTGCCCCTCGCGTCGCATGGTCTCGGTCATGCCGAGCGCGGTGAGCGGGTTGACGAACATCGAGGCACCGGCGCGCGGGTCAGTGCCGTCGGGAAGGACGAGTGCACTCTCCATGTTGACAGCGCGAGCCTCGGCGTACATTGCACCGCCCAGCACGGCAACGGTTCGGCCGATGAGCGACTGCGCTTGGCTCGACGAACCGGCATCGACCACGATGCCAGCGCTTTCGTTGCCGACCGGTAGAGAATCGCCGAGGCGGCCGGACAGACCAGCCAAGGCGGCTGCAGGTATGTCGGCCTCGACGGCGGGGAACTCGTCGGTTCCCACCGAACGCAGTGTGTCGAGATCAGCGCTGCCGAGCAGCAGACCGAGATCCGACGGATTGATCGGTGACGCGTGAACGTCGATCACGATCTCGTTCTCGCGCGGCGTGGGGCGGGGTACTTCGACAACGGCGAGGTGAAGCTTGCCGTCTTCGGTGACCGTGGACTGGACTTGGCGCATGGTTGTTGGACCGGTGGAGGCGCTCATGCGGGGATCTCGGGACGGTCGCCCCAGGTGTCGACGTGCATGACCGTCTGAACCGGCGGACGCTTGGCCAACTTGAACTCGGTGCCGATCGAGTAGCCAACGGTGATCAGCGACGTCTGGGTGTACTCCTCGAACGGGATCCCGAGGATCTCCGCTGCTTCGGATTCGAACATGAGGTGGATCGTGGTCCACGCCGTTCCGAGGGCGCGCTCGCGAGCCGCGAGCATGAAGCTCCAGGTGGCGGGATGAATCGAACCGAAGGTGGAGGTGGCTGCCATGTTGGGGAGGCCGTCGAGGCGTCCAGGCATGCAGGGAATGAGCATGACTGGAACGCGGTGGAAGTTCTCGGCGAGGAACTCAGCCGAGTCGATGACGCGGTCCTGCTGGGCTTGATCTGGGGGCGGCGGTGCCGAGCTCTGGGCACCGCGGTACATCTCGAAGCCCTTGCGGTAGAGCTCAGCGATGGCCATGCGCTTGTCGGGGTCGGTGACGACAAGCCACTCCCAGCCCTGCTTGTTGGACCCGGTTGGAGCCTGCACAGCCTGCTCCAGACACTCGGTGATGACCTCCATCGGAACAGGCTTGTCGAAGTCGATGCGCTTGCGCACGGCTCGGGTCGAGGTCAGAACCTCGTCAGCGGTCAAGTTGAGCTTCATGTGATGTCCAGTCGTTGGGAGGGAACAGAGAAGTGGATTGGAAGAAACCGCTAGCGCGGCGTGTGGCAGAAATCGACAATACGGCGACAGCCCTCGGCAAGTCGAACGTCGTCGATCGTGAACGAAATGCGGACCCACCCGTTGCCTCGATCGCCGAAGTTCGCCGCGTCGAGAACCGAGACTCGTTGTTCATCGAACAGCACCTGGGAGAATTCGGCGCTGGTGAATCCGGTGCCGCGCACATCGGCCAGCACGAACATGCCCCCCTCGGGAGCGAGGAGTTCGATACCGGGAGCGTCGGCCAGCATGAAGGTGGTGAGATCGCGTCGCCGCTGATAGATCTCTCGCATGTTGGCGACGTCGGCTGCGTGGTGTTCGATGGCGACGACACCGGCTTCCTGGATGAAACCAGGGAGGCCGTAGTTCATGGCGAGCATCAGGTTCTCCATGTGCAGCATGAGATTTGCGGGCCCAACCGCCCAGCCGAGGCGCCAGCCCGTCATGGCATGCGACTTCGACAGTGCCCCGAGGACCACGGTGCGCTCCGCCATGCCAGGCTGGGCCGCGATCGAGTGATGGTGGCTCGCTGGGCCGGTGTCGCTGTTGCCGAAGACCAGCTCGGCGTAGACCTCGTCGCTGATGACCCAGAGATCGTGCTCGATGGCGATGGCGGCCACAGCGGCTAGCTCCTCGGGCGATGCGACGACGCCTGTCGGATTCGCTGGCGAGTTGACCACGATGGCCCTGGTCTGCGAGGTCACTGCCGCGGCGATCTTGTCCGGGTCGAGGCGGAACTGGTTGGTGAGATCGACGGGAACGAGGGTCGCCCCGCAGATGCGCAGCGAGGCCTCATAGGTGAGGTACGCCGGATCGGGGATGATGACTTCGTCGCCTGCGGCCAGAAGGCACAGCGAAGCGCTGAAGAGGGCGTTCTGGGTACCTGCCGTCGCCGTGACGTTGTCGCTGCGGTAGTGGACACCGGTGAGCCTGCTGACGTAAGAAGCCATGGCAGTGCGCAGTGCCGGGCGGCCAGCCACCTGGGTGTAGTGGGTGTCGCCGCTGTCAAGCGCTTCGATGGCTCGGTCGACGACTGCTTCAGGTGTGTCGAAGTCTGGATCGCCAACACTGAGAAACACGATGTCCTCACCGGCAGCAGCGGCCTTGGTCGCGGCGGTGTGGACGGCCCAGCCTTCTGAGCCCTTACCGCCGATCTGTACGACCAGTGGCGAGAAGTCTGGCATCAGCTCTCTGGGCTGGCGTTGAATTGAGGCGCCCGTTTCTCGACGAATGCGTTGATGCCTTCTTTGCCATCAGCCATGCCCATGGACGTGGTGATCATGTGCATCTCACGTTCGCCCGACTCCTCGAGGGATGAGTCGAACCCTTCGTAGATCAGCCGCTTGGCGTTGCCGATGGCGAACGAGGATGCAGCTGCCAGCGAGGTGGCCAACTCGAGTGCTGCGGCGTCGGCCTCGCCCTTGGGAACGACTCGGTTGACGAGGCCCCAAGCTTCGGCCTCAGCCGCGGTGAGGACCCGGTTGGTGAGGGTGAGGTCCAGCGCTCGGCGAAGGCCCACGTGGCGGGCCAAGAAGTACGTGGAGGTGCCGTCGGGGGTCACGCCGGCGTTGGTGTAGGCCATGGTGAACTTGGCGTTCTCAGCTGCAACCACGAGATCGAAGGCACAGGCGAAGGAGAGCCCGGCGCCGCCAGCAGCACCGCCGATACCGGCGACCGTCGGCTTGGTCATGCGATGCATACGGTAAAGGGCACCGTGGAAGTCAGTCAGCATGTCTGACGCCACCGAAGGAAGCGCATCGCCTGCGTCGTTGAACTCGACGAGGTCACCGCCGGCGCAGAACACGCGGCCTTCCGCTGTGAAGAGGAGGACGCGCACGTTGTCGTCGTAGTGGGCGGCCAAGGTGCAAGCCCGGAGGTCCTTGGCGAATTGCACACTGACGGCGTTTGCGCCCTCTGGCCTGGTCAGGCGGATGTGGGCGATGTGGTCAGCGACCGAGTAGGACATGGTTTCATATTCGACGGTGTTGAGGTCGACGGCAGCGGACATGAGGGCTCCTGGGTGGGTTGTGCGAGGGGTGGCTTTTGTGGGGCGTGCGAGTGGGAGGTCAGCTTCGCACAAGACGACCCGGTCGGGCGCCAGTGAAAGCATCGTTCTCTCGGGTGACAACGCCACGAACGATCGTGGCCACATAGCCCTGGGCGTCTTGCAACAGCCGAGTGCCTCCGGCCGGTAGATCCTTGGCAAGGCGAGGCGAGCGAAGCGTCAGGTTCTCGAAGTCGATGATGTTGAGATCGGCTCGCATTCCCGGAGTCACCACACCTCGATCCTCGAACCCGAACAGGGTTGCGGTGTCGGCAGTCATCTTCTTGATCACATCAGGTAGGGGAAGTGTCGGGCCACGGTGACGATCCCGGGCCCAGTGGGTGAGCATCCAGGTGGGCGTGGAAGCGTCACAGATGAAGTTGGCGTGGGCACCGCCATCGGCCAGGCCGAGGACAGCAGCCGGGTGCGTGAGCATGTCATGGAGTGCATCGCCGTTGCCGTGGCTGTAGCCAAGGAACGTCATCATGATCATCGCCTTGCCGTCACGGTCGAGCAGGCGGTCGTAGTACTCATCGACGGGATCGATGCCGGCTGCTTCGGAACGGCCACGGATCGAGTCCTCGACGGTCGGTTCGTAGTCGACGGGATCGCCCAGCGGGTACATCCGATCGAAGCCTTCGAAGACCGACAGCGCAATCGGGTGCTCGGTGCGAACCAGTTCAACGATGGCGTGGGACTCGGCGATGAGGGCGGCACGCAGATCGGGGTCGGCCATGGCTTTTGCTTGCTCTTCGACGGAGAGGGCATTCAGGGGCGCAAAGCTGGGGCAATCCTTGAAGCGGTGCCGAGCTTGCAGGCCCAACAAGATGCCGAACGGTCGACCGGCGACTTGGGGGATCACCTGATGACCGGCGTCTTGCGCCGCTTGGGAGAGATCCATCAGCTCCTTCCACTCGTCGGGCTGGACCTGGTTCTGGAGCATGAGCCAGGTCACCGGGCGCTCGATCTCCTTGGCAAGGCGGACCATCCAGTCGTGCTCGACCTTCGGCGCCACGAGGTCTTCGCCGGCCAAACCGGCGGGGGCGATCTCGAAGACTCCCTTGCCTGCCCGTTGGAGAGCCCGACCCATCGCAAAGAGCTCGTCCTCGGCAGCGAACGTGCCGGGAACAGGCTCGCCGTTCATGGCGGTGTGGGTGATCGTGCGACTGGTCGAAAAGCCGCGAGCGCCGGCGCGAACGGCGGACTCGACAATGGCCGCCATTTCCGCGATGTCGTCGGAGCTGGCTGGCTCGTTGTTGGCGCCGCGCTCCCCCATCACGTAGGCCCGGACCGGACCGTGAGCGATCAGAGCGGCGACGTCGACGGCGTACTCCCGGCGCTCGAGTGCGTCGAGATACTCCTCGAACGATTCCCACTCCCAGGACAGGCCCTCACTCAGTGCTGCTCCGGGAATGTCTTCGACGCCCTCCATCAGTTCGATCAAGAACTCGTGCTTGTCGGGGTGGGCTGGGGCGAAGCCAACACCGCAATTGCCCATCACCACGGTGGTGACACCGTGGGGACTGGACGGCTCGAGTTCGGCGTCCCACGTTGCCTGGCCGTCGTAGTGGGTGTGGATGTCGACGAATCCGGGGGTGACGAGCAAGCCACCGGCATCGATCTCCTTGCGGCCCGCGCCGAGACTCGGGCCGACGTCGGCAATTCGTTCACCGTTGACGGCGATGTCGACACCATGCTGTGCCTCGCCGCCGGTGCCGTCGACGAGCGTTGCATTGCGGATGACGAGATCGAACATGGAGCCCCCTGGATGAACGACCGAATCTACTTGTCCTCGCGGACCGCAGGGAAATGCACTCATGCGAAATCACTCCTTGGCAGAAGCGGCAGGAAGCCTCCCCGCGCCATGGCGTGCGCCGCCTACGATCGCTCCGCATGTACGACCCCGTCAAGGACGGCGTGGCGAAGACCGTCGAGTCCGTTGCCTACACCGAGGTTCCTCCGCCAGAACCGCTCAATGACCTCGTGCACTGCTTCTGGGAACTGAAGTCGGCGAGCCAGCTCGACGAGGACTTCACGCTGCACGCCGTCCCTGACGCTTGCGTCAACTTGTTGTTCGACCAGGGCGACCCCCGCATCGCTGGTGTCACGCAGCTGCAGACGACGCCGACGGCCCTCGACCTCGGCCGGTCATTTCACTTTGCGGGGATCCAACTGTTCCCCGGTGTCTGGCGGGGTGATCCTGAAGCCTCGGTCGATCACTACGTCGGAGAGCCATACGAAGGCTCGTTGCCATTGGTCGAGGTCGGTGAGGCGGCGGCTGACCTCGATTTCGCTGGCAAGAGCGCCGTGTTCTCTGAGTTCGTCCACCGCCTTCTCGACGCCGGCCTCGTCGCCCCGAATCCCGTGACTGCAGCGATCCTGCGAAACCTCGACGAGATCCGCAGCGTTGCCGACATGGCCGAGGTCGCAGCGATGTCGCCTCGGCAACTGCAGCGTGCGCTGAAGGCGACTACCGGCTTCACGCCGCATGATCTCTGGAAGGTCTTGCGGGTGCAGCAATCGTTCCGCAACGACTACCTGCTGCTGTTCGCTGACCAGTCGCACTTCACCCATTCGTTCCGCAAGCTGACCGGCTACACACCCGGCCAGTTCAAGAAGTCGTTTGATGTCTGAGATCGACGATCTTCGCCAGTCCCGCTCAGTTGACGGAGCGTTCGCGCCCCTCCCAGTACGGCTTGCGTAGCTCGACCTTCAGGATCTTGCCGGACGGGTTGCGCGGGATTTCTGCGATGCGCTCGACGGCCGACGGCAACTTGAAGCGTGCGAGCCGTTCGGCGCAGTGAGCGATGATGTCCTCCTGGCTCGGATCGGCGCCCTCTGCTGGCACGATCAGTGCCAGCGGCGACTCACCCCAGCGTTCGCTGGGAACGCCGATCACCGCCACGTCGGCCACGTCGGGGTGCGACACGATGGCGTTCTCGATCTCGGCGGGGTACACGTTCTCGCCACCTGAAACGATCATGTCTTTGACGCGGTCGTGGATGAAGAGATACCCGTCGTCCATGTAGCCGGCGTCGCCGGTGCTGAACCAGCCGAGACCGTCGCCGGTCCGACCCTCCGGGAAGGCGTTGCTCGTCGCCTCGGGGTTGCGCCAGTATCCCTTCAGGTTCTGATGCGTGCGGACCCAGATCTCGCCCACCTCGCCGTCGGCGACGTCGGTGCCGTCGGCGCCGACGATGCGCATCTCGACACCGTCGACCGGCTTGCCAGCGGCGCGCAACAGCTTCGCTCGGGGCCCACCCGGATCGTGGTCCTCGGGCATCAGCATCGTGACGACACCCGTGGTCTCGGTGAGGCCATAGACCTGGGCGTGGTCGCACTTGAGCAGTGCCATGGATGCGACGAGTGCATCTTCGCTGATCGGCGATGCGCCGTAGAGGATCTGTTCGAGAGACGAGAAGTCGACATCGGACGAACCGGGGATCATCGGGAGCACCTGCAACAGCGCGGGGACCATGAAGGCCGCCGTCACCCCGTGGCCGGGGATGTCGGCAAGGATCCGACCCGGGTCGACATCGCGATGCACGACGTTGGTTGTGCCGTTCATGAGCCCGGCGATGGCGACGCCGCTGCCGCCGATGTGGAACATGGGCAGCACGTGTAGCAAGACGCTGTCGGCGTTGATCGCAAGCATCTCGCTGACCGGCACCATCGTGGTGTCGAAGTTGCGGTTGCTCAACTCGGCACCCTTCGGCAAGCCGGTCGTACCCGAGGTGTAGAGCTGCGAGGCGGTGTCGTCGAGGTCGACTGGGGTGTTCGGGTCGTCGGTGGACGCATCGGCGATCCAGTCGACGTAGGAGGTGTAGCGGCCGTCACCGTTGACCTCGATGATCACCGGATCGCTCGGCAGGTCCATCTTGGCGAGATGATCGAGGAACTCGCCCTCGACGAACACGACCTTCGCCTCGGCGTTGTCGAGGATGTACGCCATCTCCGGCGGGGCCAACCGCCAGTTCACTGCGACGGGCACAGCGTTCAACTTCGCCGCCCCCATGAGCAGGGTGAAGTACTCGGGGATGTTCTTGCCGATGAAGCCGACACGGTCCTGTGCACCGACGCCAGCGGCCGCCAAGGCGTTGGCGACCCGGGAACTCTCTTCGTGGAGCTCGCCGTAGGTGAGCGTTCGATCATCGCAGACGATCGCGGGCTTGTCGGGGCGTTCGGCTGCTTGGGTGCGAGCGATCTCTGCGATCGTGAACATGTCGATGCTCCTGTGGGTCGTGACCTCCGTCGTCGGTGTGACGCCAGACACGTGTGACGATAGACGAGCAAACGACACGCGTTCGAGCCGGCGGCTGCTCAGGCAGGTGTCGGACTACGAAGGGTGTAAACGAGAGGCTCGAGCTTGCCAAGCATCTGGAACAGCTCCCAGTGGAGGTTGGCTTCGACGTGTTGGAAGATGGCCAACCCGTGTTCGGCAATGATCTCGTCCGAGCGCCGACGAAGACGGGCCAGGCGGAGCATCGCCTTCGACAGAGGTTGGGAGCGCTCCTCGCCGTGCTCACGCCACTCGGTGCCAATCGAGCGGACGGTATCGATGTCGAAACCGGCGTCTGTGAAACGAGCTTCCAACCACGTTCGATCGAGGTTCTGCTCGATGTTGCCCATGTGGTGTCGCATCATCAGACGCTCGTCGGTGCTCATTGCATCGGTCATGACGGTGGTGAACAACACCATCGGTGCGCCTGGCTTGGTGACCCGAGCCAGCTGGTCAAGGGCTCCCGTCACGTCGTCGACCTGCTCGAACACGTCCCGGCACCAGACGAGGTCGATCGAGTTGTCGCGAATGGGCATCGACTGAATGGTCGCTTCGTGGATCTCGATGCGTTGCGCCAACGATGCAGCCTCGACCATCGCCCGTGCTCGCTCGATGTGGAGGGGTACCGGTTCGACGCCGACTCCGGTGATGTCGAAACGTTGAGCGAGTTCGACCAGATGCGCGCCGTCTCGGCAACCAGCATCGAGCACGACGAAGCCAGTTTCGAGCAGTGCGCCGGCGATCTCGAACAGCTCGTCTGGGCCAGATGGGGACAGGCTTTGGTCCAGCGTGTCGTAGACATTCCAGGTAGCAGGGCCATACACGGTGGCGAGTCGTTCGAGATTCTCAGGAGGCACCCGTGCAGTGTGGTGCGGTTTGCGGAGTGCTGCGGGGAGATTCTTCAATTGTTACGGTTGTGTGACGGAGCTGTGGTACGTTGCGCCCCGTTCGGTCGAAAGGCGCAAACCGGGCATCTTCGTGCGGGCGGAGAACGAGGTTCCAGTGTTTACAAGACTTCCAGCCGCCGTCATGGTCGACGAGCCGTTCATCACCCCGAATGCACTGCAGGCCACGCTGCACGGCGACACCGACACGATGCTTGTGCTCGTGATCCCCGTCGTCGTTCGGATCGCCGCCGTTCTCCTCGCTGCCGTTGTTGCGACCCGCGTCGTGCGGCGAGCCATCAGCCAAGTGGACGACCCCAGGGCCCAAAAGCAGCTTCTGTATTTCGCTCCGAAGCTGGTGCGCGTGTTGATCGTGGTCGGCGGGCTCGAGTTCGTTGGCATCGATGTCTCGGGGATGGCCGCCCTGCTCGCCACGATCGGGGTCACCGGCGCCGTTGCCTTCACACCCATCGGGCAGAACTTCGTGGCCGGAGCGATGATCACGATCGACGACCTCTATCGAGTCGGCGACGTGGTCACGGTGTCGGGCATCTTCGGGCGGGTCCGCTACAAGTCGGTTCTACGCACCGAACTCGAGTTGCCCGATGGTACGACGGCGTGGGTTCCCAATTCGCAGTTCCAAGAACTGCAGGTGCTGAACCACAGTCGCCTCGGAGGCAGCCGCATCTCTGTCGAGGTGCCACTGGATGGTTCGCCCGATCGTGCCGTTGCCCTGGACGCGATGAACGCAGCCATCAGCGGGTTGACCTGGGGAAGCTCGGGTCGACAGCCGTTCGTGGTTTTTGAACGAGTGGGTGGAGAAGCAATGTTCTTTCGGGCGTTTGCATGGATCGACGACCGCACGACCGAGCCCTATTACTCCGGGCTCTTGTTGACCGCGCTGGTCGATGCACTCGAGGATGCCGGGCTGTCGGTTGGGCAGACCACGAACCTGTCCGTTGACACCGTGGGGTCTCCCGACGATGCGGCGTCTGCTTTTCTTGCGCCTTGAGTGCTGCGTGTCGTGATCGAGTTCAGTCTGTTGATGCAGCTCTTCTCGCCGCTTCGATGCGTTCGGTGGTCAGCCTCGGGGCGGCGAAGAACAGCAGCATGAGCTGCGCGCTTCCGGCGATGAGCCAGGGCAGTCGCAAGGCGAGTTCTCGAGAGCCCAGCCGCTCAGCCACGAGCATGATGAGTCCGGCCAGCAGGGCTCCGAGAGGCATCGATCCCCATGCGAAGAACCGGTAGACGCTGTTCACTCTGCCGAGAAGATGATCGGGGATGATTGTTTGGCGCAATGAAACGGTGATCACGTTCCACAGCACAGCGACGAACATGAAGAGGGCGAACATGACCCAGACGATTGGCCAGAACGAAACGAGCCCCGTGGTGATCGAGGTGAGCCCGCCAACGATCAAGGTCACCCACAGCGATCGCCCAGAGCCGAGTCTCTTCGCTACGGCCGATGCTGACCAACCGCCGACGACGCCACCAGCGGCCCCTGCGGTGGAGAGCAGCGCGAATTCGAGTGTGGACGTTTGCAGAATCTCCTGGGCGAACAGCACCAGCGTCGCCCCGGAAAGGGCTCCGAGCAGATTGAGCAGGCCGAGAATGATGGCCAGTGGCCGAAGGAGTTCGTGACTCCAGAGCCAGGAGAAGCCAATGCGTAGCTCGGTCTTCCATGGTTTGCGATCAACCACGGCAGCCTTCGGCACCGACCGAGGGATCAGGAAGATCAGGAGTGCAGAGAGACCGAAGGAGACCGCATCGAAGAAGAACGGGGCGGAGAATGCAACCGCCAGGAGGGCGGCGCCGACGGCGGGGCCGATCAAGGTGTTCGTGACTTGCTCAGCGCTCCAGAGCCGGCCGTTCGCCCGCTCGAGATGTTCGTCGGCCACGAGCGAGGGCATGATCGTTTGCGCCGTGTTGTCGTACAGAACTTCCGCAGTTCCGAGCACCACCGTGGCCATCAGAAGGACGCCGTAGAGGCCAAGGTTCGTCGTGATCACGAGCTCAGGGTCATCGAGGGATTCAGGGGAAGGGAGCGCGCTGGTTTCGGAGAGCACGAGCAGGCCGACGGCCACGGTGACCGCTGCTCGGGCGGCGTTCGCCATCACCATCAGCTTCCGCCGTTCGTACCGGTCGGTGATGACACCGGCGGGAAGGCTGAACAGAAGCCACGGCAGCCGCTGAGCTACCGCCACGAGTGCGATCAGCAGTGGATTGCGCGTGACCGCCGATGCGAGCCACGGGTAGGCCAGTTGGCCGACGCCATCACCCATGTTCGAGATCGTGCTGGCACTGAAGAGTTTCCGGTAGGAGAGACCAAGGGAAGTCTTGGCCGAGGGATCGTGCACCGGCAGAGCGTACGCCCGGCGCTGCCAGCTTTCTTCTAGGGTCATGGCGTGGCAGGACTGGAACGTTTGCGGCTGTCTTCGAAGCGAAGTGAGGCGTCCAGTCTCTTGAGTGTTGACTCTCCAGCGGTGCTCTCCGACCTCGGAGCGACCGCCGCCTGGTGGACCTGTCATGACGAAGGCGACCTCGACGCAATGGTGTCACTTGTCGTCGTCAGAGATGGTCAGTGGAAGATCGAGCCCCTTGTGTTTGAACGTGGCGGCACCGAGCGCACCGACGCCGAGGCGTTGGCCCGAGCCGGCGACACGGTGTTCGTGTTCGGCTCGAACTTCACCGACAGATCGGGCTCGTTTGATGACCGCCGGGCGTTCGTCGGGAGATTCTCTGAGAGTGCTGCGGTGACGGGGTCTGGTCAGCCGGAGGTGCTCGACCTGGGCCGGGGCTTGGTGGATCTCGTGTGGTCGGCGCTTGCAAGCGTCGATCTGCTCCGAAGCGACAGTTCCGATGATTTGGTCAACATCGAGGGCGCTGGTGTTGTGGGCTCCGATCTGTTCGTGGGCCTCCGGTGGCCGGTGACTGTCGATGGGCAGCCGCTGCTGGTGCGAATCGCCAATGGTGCCACGGCGCTGTCGGCGCCGCATTGGTCGGCTGCGACGATCGAGTCGCTGGAGGCCTCAGCGGTGGTGGTCGACGTTGGGGCCACGCGTAAGCGGCCCGCCGGTGTTCGGGGGTTGACCGTCGTCGATGATGCGATGCATCTGATCGTCGGTCAGACCGACCGCAGCCTGGCAGCCAAGAAAGTGAAGGCTGCCGGCTCTCGTCATGTCGTGGTGCACGAGATCAGTGCGGGGCGAGCGGCCTCGAGTGGGATCGAACAGTTCGAAGGGTTCCGCAAGGTCGAGGGTGTCGCTCCCGCGCCCGACCGGCGCTGGCTGTATGCGCTGGACGATGAGGATGCCGTCGTGTTGGTGTTGTCCCACGACCCCTGACCCCGGGCCTGACCAACGTCAGCCGGGGTATGGCCAGCCGTTGGGAACGCAGTCCTGCAGGGATTTGGTTTGCTGCTGCATGACCGGTGCCAACTCGCCTCGGCCGCCGCAGTTGACGTGTCCGTAGCCCAGGAAGTGGCCCATCTCGTGATTGATGAGGTACGCCCGGTACTCAACGAGGGAGGCAGACCAGAATGTCGTGGCGCCCGCCCACCGGTCACTGTTCAAGTTCAGCGATCTGCCATTTCGGCACGACAGACGGCCGCCAGTTCGCAACGGCAAGCAGCGCGCATCGACGGTCGACGGCGAAGCAAGCCGGATGCGGACATCGGCGTCTTCAGGATCCACCACGAGTTGGAACCGGACGGTCCCCGCACCAGCCCAGCTGCGAGGGTCGGCGAGAATTGAGACGATCTGTTGTCGGGTTTCTTCCGGCGACCAGCTGAGAGACGGCTCGATCTCGACGCTGAACCTGGTGATCGGCCCCGATCTGCCAACTGGCCTGGTCAGAGGCGGTCCTGCTGGAGCAACGTGCTCTCCCGGGAAACGGTGCTCGGCCACGAACTCGGAACTGTCGGCGAAGTGGCGCAGCACCCACAGACGCGTGAAGGTTCCGGTCGTGAGTCCGCTGGTCCAAAAGTCGAGGCCGGTCGGATCAGGTTCGCGGTCGAGCACATTGTGGTACAGCGTTTCGACGAACCGGTGCGTCGTGGTGTCGCCGTAGGTGGCGACGAACTCCGGGGACTGACTCATGTGGTCGGCAATGCGAGCGAGCGTGTCGCCGCTGTTGTATCGGTCGATCCAGTATCGAGCGCCCCCGATATCGGGCTCGCGGTCGAAGATCGCGTAGTAGAGCCGCAGGAGATCGGCGTGCGGCTGCCGGAAGTCGGCGGCGGTGGTGATCTCGTCGAGGGCGGTGGCCTCGGTTGTCGTTGCTGTTGCGGCACCGGGAAGGAGCACTGCAGTCATCAGCATCAGGGCGCCGAGGATGTGGCGACGTCGCAGCACGATGGACGAGTCTGGACCAGCCGATCGAGGGTGGCAAGGATGGGGTAGCGTTTCGCCGTGTTTGCCGATCGTCGCCGGACCTTTGATGAGGCTGCCAGCATCTACCACGACGCTCGCCCTCAGTATCCCGCTCAGATCATCGATCGTCTGATGGACCTGCTTCCGCCCGAGCCGCAGGTCGTGGAGATCGGGCCGGGGACCGGCCAAGCCACAGAGCCGATGTTGCGACGCGGAGCGACGGTCCGGGCAATCGAGATCGGCCCGAAGCTGGCGCTGCAGTTGGCGCGGCGGCTCGGTGACTTCGTGGAAAACGAGCAGCTCGAGGTGGTCGTTGCCGACTTCGAGACCGCCGAACCCCATCACCCCGCAGTCGACGCTGTTGTCTGCGCCACGGCCTTTCACTGGATCTCGCCGACGGAGCAGTTGATCCGGCCCCGCCGCTGGCTCACACCGAAGGGGCGCCTCGCCATCATCGACACGATGCAGGTGGCGAGCCCGAACGATGGTGGCTACTTCGCTGCTGCCCAATCGATCTACGAGCGCTATGAACAAGCGACCGGTGGCCCCTCATACGACCCTCGCACCGTGACGCCGGTGATCCACGAGCGCATGAGCGGTGACCGTTCATGCATCGAGGTCACCCTGGATCGTTGCCGATGGGATCAGACGTACGACGCCCCGGCGTATCGGGCGCTGCTGAACACCTACAGCGGCACGTTGGCCATGGCCGAGCCGGCTCGCACTGCGATGGTCGACGAACTCGTGCGACTGGTCGATGACATGGGTGGAACGGTCACGCGTCCATTGGTGATCACGCTGGCGACCTGTCGTTTCGCCACCTGATTGCTCCGCTCGGTTCCAAAGGGTCGTTATTGACAAATCGGTTTGTCTATTGCACAGTTGGCGAGATGCGGGATCTTGAGGTCATCGACGATGCGGCCGTTGCGGTCGCCATGCTCGACCCGCTCCGCCGCCAGGTACTGACGGCGCTCGCCGAGCCGGGTTCGGCATCGAGTCTTGCCTCCGACCTCGGCTTGGCCCGGCAGAAGGTCAACTACCACCTACGGACACTCGAAGAACACGGCTTGGTGGCTTTACTCGAGGAGCGACCACGGCGCGGGATGACCGAACGCATCGTGCAGGCGTCGGCTCGGTCGTACGTCATCTCGCCGGATGTTCTCGGCACCCTGGCCGCCGATCCGGATCGGACCGGACATCTGTCGGTTCGATACATCCTGTCCGTCGCATCACGAACGATCCACGAGGTCGCAGCGATGCTGCAGAAGGCTGAGCTGGCGGGTCAATCACTGCCCACATTGACCATCGACACCAGCATTCGATTCGCCAACGCCGCTGACCGGAAGGCCTTCACCGAAGAACTCGCTGGCGCCGTCGGCGGATTGGTGGCCGCCTACCACGATGAGCGTGCGCCCGGAGGGCGATGGCATCGCCTGCTCGTCACCTCCCACCCTCGACCGACCCACGACCCCGATACGGAGAGCACCCCATGACCGAAGAAGCCCGCAAGATCGAAATCGAGATCGAAGTACCCGGTACGCCAGACGAGGTGTGGCGTGCCATCGCTACTGGTCCGGGCATCACCTCGTGGTACGTCCCGCACCAGATCGAGGAACAACAGGACGGCAAAGCAACGTTCTCGTTCGGTCCTGGGATGGAGGGTGAGGGCGTCGTCACTGCGTGGGAACCTCCACACCGGTTCAAGCTCGAAGGAGCAGAACCGGGCGAAGGTCTTGCCTTCGAATGGACGGTGCAGGCCAGAGCCGAAGGCACATGCGTGGTCCGCCTGGTCAATTCTGGCTTTGGTGATGGCGATGAATGGGACGCGCAATACGACGCGATGACCAACGGCTGGAGCATTTTCTTGACCAATTTGCGCCTGCACCTCGAGTACTTCGCTCCCCTGTCGGCAACTGCCTCGCTGCCGATGGCGGTGTGGGAGAAGAAGCTCGACGATGCATGGACGCACCTCACCGATCACCTCGACATACCGGCGGAGGTCGCCGCCGGCGACCGCATCACGGTGTCGGGTGCGGGAGCTCCCCACCTGTCTGGCGTGGTGGTGAAGGCCAGCAAGGGCTGGTACTCGTTGCTGATCGACGCTCCGGCCTCGGGTACAGGGTTCATCAGTGCCGAAGCGCACGGCGACATGACGGCGGTCTCGATCTGGACCTACCTCTACAACGACGAAGGCAAGGCGGCGAGCGCCAGTGCCGAGCCGATCTGGCGCGACTGGTTGGAGACCAAGGGCGCACTCTGACCCGACCGATGTTGGGAGGGTCCGACCCCTCCCAACTCCGTATGGACTCGTATCCTCGTCCCGTGACTGAATCGAACGACGCCCATCTCTGGTTGGAAGACGTGGAGGGCGACGATGCTCTCGAATGGGTCCGCACCCAGAACGAACGGACGTTGGCCGACCTCCAGTCCGATGATCGCTACGAGGCGTTCGAAGCCGCAGCACTCGAGGTGCTCACGTCGAATGATCGAATTCCTTACGGCACCATCAGAGATGGTCTGGTCTACAACTTCTGGCAAGACGACGAACACGTTCGGGGACTCTGGCGTCGCACACCGTTGGCGAGCTACCGCACCGAGGAACCCGATTGGGAGATCATCCTCGATGTCGACGCGCTCGCTGCTGCCGAAGATGCGAATTGGGTGTTCAAGGGAGCCAACGTCTTTAAGCCCGAGGGAGGCGATCACTACTACGCACTGCTGTCGTTGTCTGACGGAGGTAAGGACGCGATCGTCCAGCGAGAGTTCGACATCGCCTCGAAGTCATTCGTCGACGACGGGTTCATCACGACCGAAGCCAAGCAAGGGGCGGCATGGGTCGACCCCGACCTGGTGCTGATCGCCACAGACTGGGGGCCCGAGGGCGATGCGCCGACCGTGACCGAATCCGGCTACCCGTTCGTGGTGAAACGCTGGACTCGAGGCACGCCACTGGCCGACGCCGTTGAAGTGCTTCGAGGCACGCCCACCGATGTTGGTGTGTGGCCTTTCACCATCGAGAACGAGGACGGCTCGCTCCTCGCCGGCGCGGTGCAGAGCGACAGCTTCTTCACGTCGAGCTACTGGCTCTTCGCCGATGGCGATGTCAGCCAGTGGCCGATTCCACCCAAAGCGACACCGAGCGGTATCTCACATGGTCGCTTCGTGTTCTCATTGGAGCAGGACTGGCAGCCGGCCGACGTTGCGTTCCTGTCCGGCGATCTCGTGGCCTTTGATCTGGAAACGTTCCTGACCACGCACGAACTGCCGCCGGTCGAACTCGTGTTTCGCCCTTCGCAGACCCAAGCCGTCAACGGCATCGCGGTGGCGGGCGGGGCGACCCTGTTGTCGATCAGCGACAACGTCATCGGTCGCGTGCTCACCGTCGAACCGGGGAACGCTTCCGACGGCGACGGATGGTCGACGAGCCCGATCGAGCTACCCGGAACCGGCGACGTGGGCATTGCCTTCGCCGATCGCAAAGAAGCGACCGTTCTGCTCAACTACGAGGACTTCCTCACACCGTCGTCCCTGCTGACGCTCGACAGCGAGTCCGGATCAATCGAGACGCTCAAATCGTTGCCTGCATCCTTCGACAGCGAGGGGCTCGTGGTCGAGCAGCATTCGGCGACGTCGGCTGATGGAACAACGATCCCCTACTTCGTCGTACGGCCCAGCGACGTGCCCTTCGATGGATCCACGCCGACCCTGCTGTACGGCTACGGCGGATTCCAGATCTCGCTCGGCCCTTCCTACAGCGGCACGATCGGACGGAACTGGTTGGCAGAGGGCGGGGCGTACGTGCTGGCCAACATCCGAGGCGGCGGTGAGTTCGGTCCTGAGTGGCACCAAGCGGGTTTGCGCACCAACCGTCAGCGGGTGTACGACGACTTCATCGCCGTCGGCGAATCGGTAGTGACCGCCGGACTCTCCTCACCACAACACCTCGGCATCATGGGCGGATCGAACGGTGGTCTGCTGATGGGCGTGATGCTGAATCAGCGGCCCGATCTCTGGAACGCCGTGGTCATCCAGGTCCCACTCCTCGACATGCTGCGATTCCACCTACTGCTGGCTGGAGCTTCGTGGGTTGACGAGTACGGCTCACCCGAGGATCCCGAGGAACGGGCGTTCTTGGAGACCATTTCGCCGTACCAGAATTTCGATGCCTCCAAGCCGTATCCGATGCCCTTCTTCGTCACCTCGACCAAGGACGACCGTGTTCATCCGGGACACGCTCGAAAGCTCGCCAAGAAGTTCGAAGAGGCTGGTCTCGAGTTTCTCTACTACGAGAACATCGATGGTGGGCACTCAGCCGCCGCGAATCAGACCGAGGCGGCCAAGCGATCAGCGCTGGAGTTCACCTACCTCACTCGCCAACTCTTCTAAAACCGCAGCGCTGGGAGTTGTGAGCCTCAGCGAGCAACTCCGTTAGTGAGCGGAGCGAACGGCGCCATGGCCATGGCGGCATAGAGCGCCACACCGTTGGCCAGCTTGGCTTCGCTGATGCGCATGAGGTTGGAGTGGTTGGGCGCTGCCGTTGCCGGGTTGAGGTCTTCGGGGCACACGCCCATGAAGGCCATGGCACCGGGAACATGTTGCAGGACGTAGCTGAAGTCTTCGGCCCCGAGCACCGCCCGAGGCATCTCGATCACGCTGCCCGCACCCAGTACCTCGGCCCCGACCTTCAGGGTGAGATCGGCTTGGTCTTGGTGGTTGATCGTGACGGGGTACCCCGGCTCGATCGTCGATGTACAGCTGCAACCGTGGGCCTCTGCGGTGCCTCTGGCAACCCGGTGCAGGTCCTGATGAATGGTGGCCCTGGTGCCTTCATCGAGGGCACGAATCGTGCCTTCCATGTAGGCATCGGGCGGAATGACGTTGTTCGTGGTGCCTGCCTCGACGTGAGCGACGGTCACCAGACCGCTGAGCGCGGGATCGAGCGAGCGGCTGACCATGGTGTGCAGACCCGTGATCGTGGCGGCAGCCGCTGGGATCGGGTCCTTGCAATGGTGAGGTGCTGAGGCATGGCCACCGCTGCCATGGACCGTGATCTCGAATTTGTCGGCGCTCGCCATGATCGACCCGCCCTTGGTGGTGATCACACCATCGTTGAAGTTGGTGAACACGTGGATGGCGAAGGCACGGTCTACTCCTTCGAGGACGCCCTCCTCGATCATGTATTTCGCGCCATGGTGGCCTTCTTCGCCGGGCTGGAACATGAAACGAACCTTGCCGGTCAACTCGCTCTTGTTCTCGCTGAGCAGCTTGGCTGCACTGGCCAACATGGCCACGTGTGAGTCATGACCGCAAGCGTGCATGATGCCTTCGTTCTGGGACTGGAACGGTGACTCGTAGTCCTCCTGCAGAGCCAGGGCGTCCATGTCTCCTCGTAGCAGGACGGTTGGGCCCGGCTTGCCGGTATCGAGGTCGGCCACGACCGAGGTGAGTGACTCGCCGAGCTTGATGTCGAGGCCTAGCCCGGTCAGAGCGTCGGTGATCCGCTTCTGGGTGCGAGGGAGGTCGTTACCCAGTTCGGGGTCGGCGTGAATGGCTCGACGAAGCTCGATGGTGTCGACGTCGAGCGACTGGGAAGCGTTGAGAAGGTCGGAGGAGTCAGCCATTCGGCGAGCGTAGACCCAAGTGGGCATCGGGTCAGGCTCGTACTTGTCCTCAACCGCTGTTTCGTGCACTCTGTGCCGATGTCGACGCCGCTCAACAGCTTTCCCGCCTCGTTCTCGAACATCGAACCAGCCATCGGACCGGCGGGGCAGCTCGCACACCCCGATGCGATCGAACACCTCGAACGTATCGCCCCGAAGATGTACCCAGTGGGTGATCGAGCTTGGTGTGTGGTCGGCAATGGCCTGTCGAACCAGACGTTCGTCGATGCGCCGGAAGGGATCATTGCGATCGACACCGGCGACTGTGTCGAGGAGATGGCGGCCGCGATCGTTCAGCTCCGTGCCGTCAGCGAGCGACCGATCGTGGCCTGCATCTACAGCCACTTTCACTACGTCGACGGCACCACGGCGATCTTGGATGATGCTGGAATCGGTCCTGACGAATTGCCAATCTGGGGCCACGAACGCATTGCGGCGAACCGGTTGCGGTTTGGCGGAGAAGTCGCCGGACGTTCCCGTCGAGGTCTCGTGCATCAATTCGGCATGATGCTGCCACCGGAGGGACCCGACGCGCTGCTGCACGTTGGCCTGGGTCGGTTCTTCTCCAACCCGGAGCACCGACCGTCGACCCGCGGGCATCTGCCGGTGACGACGGCGATTGGTTCATCGCTGTCGACCACGATTGCTGGGCTTGACGTCGAGTTCACCCACGCCCCCTCTGACTCCGATGACTCGCTCACGATCTGGTTTCCCGAACTCGGCTTGTGTGCCAACAACATCGTCTGGCCCGTGTTGTTCAACGTGTTCGCCATCCGCGGCGAGGAGTATCGCGACCCCCGAACGTTGCTGAGCGGACTCGACCACGTCGCCTCGCTCGGAGCTGAACATCTCGTGGGTACGCACGGACCGCCGCTGTCGGACGCCGACACGATTGCTGGCGAGGTCGAGAGCTATCGCGATTCCATTCAGTTCCTGTGGGATCAGACCGTGCGAGGCGCCAACAACGGACTGACTGCAGATGAGCTTGCCGAGACCGTGCAACTTCCTCCGCACTTTGCTGAGTCGCCGATTGCTCGTCAGTTCTACGGTCTGGCTGAGCATCACGTACGACAGATTCATGCCGGGCTGTTCGGCTGGTTCGATGAGGATCCAGCGCATCTCGCCCCGCTTCCTCGGGCCGACCGGGCCGCTCGACTCATCGCAGGTTTCGGCGGCGCCGATGCCGTCGCCGATCAGTGCGACGCTGCGCTTGCCAACGACGATTTTCGGTGGGCGCTCGAGTTGGCGTCGTGGCTGTTGGCCGTCGACTCCACTGAAGACGCTGGTCGGGTTCGTACCGCCGCTGCACTCCGCTCGATTGGACAGCGCACCACCTCGCAGAACGTTCGTAACTGGTGTCTCACCAAGGCCCTGGAGCTGGAGGGGACGATCGATCTGAGCCGGTTCTACGGTCTTCGCATTCGTACCGATGAGGTGCTGGCTGCTGCGCCAGACACGTTCGTCGGAGTCATGCGAGTGATGCTCGACCCAGAGCGCGCAGAGGGTCTGAACGAGCATCTCCGAGTGACGTTTGATGACGGCACGGTCACGGGCCTGCACATCCGTCGCTCGGTTGCGGTGCCGACGGACGGGACCGGCGCCACCATCGAGATGACGGTGGCGCATTCGGCATGGGCCCAGATTCTGGGCGGTAAGCAGCGCCTGGCCGATGCGATCGGTGCTGGCATCGTCGACACCCACGGAGAGAGCGATCGAGTCGTTGCTTTCTTTGGCTGCTTTGATCACCTCTCCTTTGCTGGCTGAGGCCGACGGTCACCGGATCGCTTGCGCTGTGTCGTCAATTTTCTGGTGCGTATGGACGGTGCCGAGACCACCGGAGCGAGCCAGTTTCGGTGTCGACGGCGACGATCGCTTGGGTGGTCAGGATGTATGACCTGGCGGTATCGCCGGCCACATCGAAGCGCGTCGTCACACCAATCGGCGTCGACCACAACGCATCGCCAGTGAGCGGATCGAGCCTCAGCACCTCTGCCCCGGTCTGATCCAGAACCCAAACAGAACCGTTGCTCACCGATACCGACGTGTGAGCGTTGACCGACACCGTCCACAGTGGTGCTGCCCCGACAAGGTCGTAGCCTCCGAGACGGTCGTGGGAACCGAGAATGGCCACGCCGCCTGCGACACCCAGTGGTCCTCCCAAGCGTTGTTGTCGTCGGTCGAGTTCAGTGCCGTCCGATGAGAGCACGACGAGGTCGGCTTGCGGTCCGGCAACCACGGTGCTGGCGCCGACGGCAACGGCCCCATCGAAGCCGGTCACCTGATCGTCGACGCCATCGAAGATCGCTTCGTCTGCGAGTACTGCGCCGGTTTGGGCCTCGACGACGGTGACGCGGTGGCCGCCGTCGACGAGTCGGTCGATGCCGACAACGGTCAGCGACTCCTCGTGCACGACCAACGACTGGCAGGCCAGATCAGTGCTCCACAGGCCGGTACCAGTCGTGGCGTCGACGGCGGTCAGACCGTCGGAGTCCTGGCCTCGACAGAGGTACACCGCCTCCCGTTGGACTGAGGCCAGCCAGCCCGGCGTTCGCCAGAGTTCCTCCCCAGATCGTGCGTTGGTCGCGATCGCGAAGCCTTGTCGGTCGTTGCGAACGACGACGCTGCCGCCCGCACTCATCATCTCACCGGATGTCGATCCCGGTATTTCTGTGATGAGTTCGCCAGATGGCGAGTAGGCATCGAGGCTGTTCTCATCAGCCACGACGACCGCTTCGCCGCTGACCACCACCTGACCCACCGATGTGTTTCCACCACCGACCGCTGTGGAGCGGCAGTCATCGGCCCCGCAACCCACGAGTTCTCGGTCGCCGAGGGGTCGATCGAGATCGACTTGTAGCGTCTCAACCACACCCTCGCTGGTGCAATCCGATGGTGCACGCTGGCGCCAGAGCCGTGCCTTGATCTCGATGGCATCCTCGGTCTCGGTCAACTCCCACCCTTCGAAGCGGGTGCAGCCCGAGGCCACGCCCCCGAACAGGGTCGAAACGACGAGATGCTGTTGATCGGGGCTCACTCCTTCGAGCGTCCATTCGTTGTCGCTCACCGAACCGCCGCATCCCACGAGCAGCAGGGCGCCGATGCACAAGGTCGCCACGGTGGAACGGAGCCGTCGTTTGGTGCTTGCTCTTCGGTGCACGTTGCCTCCCGCCCGCCGTGGCTCATTCGTCTTTGGAATGCTGCATCGACGATGGTCCGAGTGTGGCACGCCGGAGTCATCGGAGTGCCCCACGAACGTTCCAACGTGAGCGACGGACTCGTGTGCGAGAATGTATGCCGTGACGGAAGAGGTCTTGACCGGTGGCCGGCTGAACGCAGGAGCCGTTGTCCGGGTCGGCGACACGGTGCGCCGTCCCCGCAATGCTGGGCACGAAGCCGTCGAAGCAATGCTGGGACATCTCGAGACGGTCGGGTTCGACGGAGCACCACGATTCCTCGGTATCGATGAACAGGGCCGCCAGATCCTCGACTACCTCGATGGAGACACGTGGGTCTCCCCTTCATGGCAGCAGGAGGACGACAGAAACGCCGAGGCCGTAGGTCAGCTCGCTCGTTGGCTGCGAGGTCTTCACGACGCCACCGCGGGCTTCGAGCCGCCGGAGGGGGCGATGCCGCAGCGTTCACGCCCGATCGAGGGATCCGCGTGGACTCACGGCGATGTCGGGTATCCGAACGTCATTTACGGGCACGGCCGCATCGTCGGCTTGATCGATTGGGAGTTCGCCGCGCCAGCGCACCGATGCTGTGATCTGGCTGCCTTGCTCGCAACAGCAGTGCGAGCGCCGCGACACGATGCGGACGACAATGCCCGACGGACCCGGGCGGTGATACTCGCCGTCGATGCGATCGCGAGCGGCTACGGCCTGACTGACGCCGAGATCGAGGCGCTGCCGACGATGGCGGCGACGCTCGTCGATGATCTCGTCAGTTTCAACCGACGCTCGCTGGATGAAGCCGATGTGTACGGGTGGGAGTGGCGCGCCGCCTGGTTCCGCAACGACGCTCCTGCCCTTCTGTCGCGGTGACTGTCCCCGTCGTGCTAGCGCTCGATGTCGGACCGGGTGAAGACTGACCGGAGTTCGATCTCAGCTTCTGCCAGGTTGGCCGTGCCGCCTGCCTCTCGGTCGATCACGCACAGTGCCGTGCTCACCAGTGCTCCAGCGTGACGCAGGTCGGTGGTCGACAGGACGATCTGGCCGCCGGTGGTCACGACGTCTTCGACCACCAGCAGCCGTCGACCGCTGATCGGTGGTCCTTCTGCCAGCTTTGCGGTGCCGTAGGCCTTGGCCTCTTTGCGGACGAAGACCGCTGGGAGGCCAGAAGCGATCGACAACGCGGTGACGACGGGAATACCGCCGAGTTCAAGACCGGCGAGGATCTCAGTGTCTTGTGGGATCAATGGCAGCATGAGTTGCGCGATGGCCTGCAGCAACTCGGGGTCCGACTCGAAGAGGTACTTGTCGAAGTAGGTGTCCGCGACGGTGCCGGAACGCAACAGGAACGAGCCTGACAGCTGCGAGACGGCGGAGATGCGATCGGCGAGTTCGGTGCGGTCCATGGCTCAGGTCGCGACCGGGTCGATGATGTCGAATTCGTTCGGTGTCCAGACCACGAAGGCGTCGACCCAATCGCCAACAGGCAACGTCTTGGCATCGAGCATGCGCTTGATCTGGGCCGGGCTCCGGCGCCCCATCGTCAGCCGGAGGAACTCGAAGGCGCTGAGCGTGCGCTCCGGCCGAGGGTCAGCCCCGGCGGATCGGGCGAGTGGATCACCGGGCAATCCGGTCACGGTGAGGTCAAGTGAGAGCTGCCGTTCTTCGAGTCGTGCCTCAACCGAGTCGAGGAGTGGCGGAACAGCGTGGGCGACAAGTGAGTAGTCGGGGGCCGCCGGGGCGGCGCCGATCGCTTGGCGAATGTCCCACTCGTGGGTGAAGGCATCGAGATAGAACTGGTACGCGATCACGGGGGCAACCTTCATGAGGAGGTCTTCGAGCACAGGACCTTTGTTGTCCCACTCGTCGAGCACGTCGCCCAGCGACAGGGCACGGCGCTTGTCGACTTGGGCATCGGCCCACGCCTCGGTTGCCGCCCCTTCCACGTTCCCATCGAGGATGTCGGCTGCAATACCCGTTATGTGCGCCAACACGTCCTTGGTGGACCACTCAGGGCAGGTGGCAGTCTTGGCATCGGCAATCGCTGGGTCGAGGTTGCGGCCGATCGACGTGAGACGCAATCGGAACTCTCGATAGGCGGACGTCAGCTGTTCAGCGGTCGGATCGATCACGGCCGGAACGATAGACCCGTGGCCTCGCTCACTGGAGCGCTGAGGACGAATACAGTCATCGGGTGCCGAACTCCATCTCTGCAGCGACGTTCCAGTGGTCCGACTACGACGGGATCCTCTTCGACCTCGACGGGGTGATCACCCCAACTGCTGAAATCCACGAACACGCATGGGCCGAACTGTTTGCTCCGTGGGGGTTCACTCAGGCCGACTACATCACGTACGTCGACGGCAAACCTCGCTACGACGGCGTGCGCTCGTACCTAGCGTCGCAAGGCGTTGAGCTCCCCGACGGCGAACCAGACGACGCTCCCGGCAATGACACGGTCTGCGCGATGGGCAACAAGAAGAACCAGCTGTTCACCGACATCCTCGAGCGCGACGGCATCGCTGCTTACCCGGGCTCGGCGGCCACGCTCGAGTTGCTGATCGAGATCGGTCTGCCGTCGGCGATCGTGTCGTCCTCGCGCAATGCCGTGCCGGTCTTGGCCGCCGCAGGCTTGGGCCAGCGCTTCGAGATCGTGGTCGACGGGCTCGTGGCGGCCGAGACCGGGATCAACGGGAAGCCAGCTCCAGACATGTACCTGATGGGCGCCGAGCGGTTGGGCGTAGATCCGGCGCGTACCGTGGTGGTCGAGGACGCCACTTCGGGGGTGGCTGCCGGCGCGGCGGGCGACTTCGCCATTGTGATCGGTGTTGATCGGGGTGCCGGTGCCGATGCTCTGCTCGAGCACGGCGCCACTTTTGTGGTCAGCGACCTCGCTGAGTTGCTCGATTCGCGCACTGATCAAGCCGATGGGACCACCTGATGAATCGTCGCCCCGCACCTCTGCCGCTCCCCCAGCACCGGTTTCCCGTGGATCCTTGGCGCCTCGTGGAGACCGAACACCACGATCACGATCTCGGACACACCGAGACGCTGTTCGCTGTTGGCAACGGCTATCTCGGATTGCGGGCCAACCCTGAAGAGGGACGAAACGCCCACAGTCACGGCACCTACGTCAATGGCTTTCACGAGACGTGGGACATCCAACACGCCGAGAATGCCTACGGCTTTGCCACCACGGGGCAGACCATCGTCAATGCTCCGGACGCGAAGCTCCTGAAGCTCTACATCGATGACGAGCCACTGCTGTTGTCCACTGCCGACTTGCTCGCATTCGAACGGTCGGTCGATTTCAGCGACGGCTTGTATCGCCGCCGCCTGATCTGGCGAACCCCATCGGGCAAGCGGGTGCAAGTCACCTCGAGCCGGATGGTCAGCTTTGCGCATCGCCACCTGGCAGCCTTCACCTTCGAGGTGACGATGCTCGACGGTGCTGCCCCGGTCGTGATCTCGTCACAGCTCATGAATCGCCAGGACGGCGAAGATGAGTACCACGTGCGATCCGCAGCGCTCGGCGAAGGACAAGACCCCCGCAAGGCAAGCAAATTCAGCCAACGCGTGCTGCAACCGCAACTGCAGCAGGGCGGTCATGTCCCCGAAGACGTCGTTGTGTTGGGCTATCGCTGCACCAACAGCGGCATGACGATTGCCGCCGGCTTCCGCCATCTCCTCGACGCTCCATCGGATGTGTCGCTCGAGACCGAAATCGGCGCCGACCTGGCCAAGACGGTCATCAAGACCCACCTCGACGAGGGGCAGACGCTCAGCGTCACCAAGCTCGTCGCCTACCATTCATCGACCGGTGTGCCCGCCCAGGAGCTGGCCGACCGCTGCGAACGAACGGTGCAACGGGCAGCCGAAGAGGGCATCGACGAGATTCATGCCCAACACCGAAGCGAGCTCGATCGCTTCTGGGCCACCGCCGACATCGAGATTGCGGGCGACGAATCCGCCCAACAAGCCATCCGGTGGAATCTCTTCCAGCTGGCTCAGGCCACGGCGTGCACGCAAGAGCAGGGTGTCGCAGCAAAGGCCGTCACTGCCGGAGGCTACGACGGCCACTACTTCTGGGACACCGAGGTCTACGTCGCACCATTTCTTGCCTACACCAATCCCGAAGCGGCGCGCAGCTTGCTGAGGTTTCGCTGGAAGATGCTGGACGCCGCTCGACGGCGGGCCGACATGCTGAGCGAGAACGGAGCGCTCTATCCCTGGCGCACGATCAACGGTGAGGAAGCCTCGGCCTACTACGCAGCGGGAACGGCTCAGTACCACATCAACGCTGCCGTGGTCTTCGCGCTCCGCAGGTACCTCGACGCCACTGGCGACGTTGACTTCCTCGCACACGAAGGCGCAGAAATTCTCGTCGAGACGGCGCGGATGTGGGCTGACCTGGGGTTCTACGCCACCGACGGGTCAGGCAGCTTCCACATCCATCGTGTGACTGGACCAGACGAATACACCACGGTCGTCAACGACAACGCGTATACGAACATCATGGCTCGCTTCAATCTGCGGTACGCAGCCCGGACGGTTCGCTTCCTCGCCGAGTGGAATCCTGAGCAGTTCGCTCACGTCCAGCGCTCTACCGCACTCGATCTTGGAGAGTTGGATGCGTGGGATGCAGCAGCCGACGCGATGTACATCCCGTTCGACGATGAACTCGAGATCCATCCCCAGGATGCAGAGTTCCTCGACCTCGAATCGTGGGACTGGGCCGGCACACCAGACTCGAAGTACCCGTTGCTGCTCAATTTCCACCCGCTGGTCATCTATCGCCACCAGGTGTTGAAGCAGGCCGACGTCGTGCTTGCGATGTTCCTCCGTGGCGAGCACTTTTCTGAGGACCAGAAGCGACGGAATTTCGACTACTACGACCCGATCACCACTGGTGACTCGTCGCTCTCGGCGTGCGTGCAATCGATTGTTGCTGCGGCCGTCGGCTACGAAGACCTCGCGGTCAACTACTTCAACAGTGCTTTGTATCTTGACCTGGCTGACGACCACGGCAACACCGCCGACGGCGTCCACATTGCGTCAGCCGGCGGCGTCTGGGCCGGCATCGTCCACGGATTTGCCGGCATGGTCGAGCGTGGCGATCGTCTGGAGTTCACCCCGCGGCTTCCCGCTGTGTGGGAAGGGGTGACGTTCACGCTGCACCGTCACGGCTCCACGGTGCGGGTCGCTCTGGATCACGAAGGCTGCACGCTCACGCTCGTCGACGGTGTTGGTGTACCCGTTGGTCGTCGAGCCGACGACGGCAGCGTCGAGCAACTGGTCGTCACCGGCGACAACCCGGTGCGGATTCCGCGTAGCTGACGTCCTACAGCTGGAAGGTCTCAACCGCTGCTGCGGCGACTGCCGCAGGGGTGTAGACCATCGGCAGGAGCTCACCGTCGAGCCAGGCTCGACGTTGGTCGAGATCGTGACCAGATCCACGGATGCCGCTCACGCCGTGAGGAACGACCCACCCCGAACGATCCCAATCGTCCAGATCGAACGCGTAGCGGGCGACCGAACCGGTCGCCGCTCGATCGTGATGCAGCGGGATGATGCTGGCACAACGGACCGTGTCGCCGTCGCCGGGAACACCGTCGACGTGCGGATGCAGTCCCGAGAACTCTGATCGTGCTGTGGCCAGTGGATGGGGTGAGACCATGGTGTGGACCGTTCCCCACTGCCACTCGGCGGTGTCGGGGCCGAGGCGACTTGCGAGGTCCTCGGCAACCCGGTCGAAAGCGGCGCCAAGCACTGCAGGCAAACCCTCGGCTTCGAGCCCCGGGACCGACTGCCAACCGTCGCTGCCGAGAAGGCGTTGACTCGCGCCGAACAGGGCGCGAGCCGCAAACAGCTTCGAGGGCGAGCCAGGGTCGACGAGGTGTGCACCGTCGAGGTCCAACCGGTCGGAGACCTCCTTGGTCCACTGCAAACGCACACCGCTGTAGACGGTGGCGGCGACCGATTCAGCGGTGAGTTCGCCATCCCACCCGACCAGGTGGGCCTGAGCGGCCCGACCGGCTTCGGTGATCGGCGTGGCGGCCAGGAGCGTGGGGAGAAGGCGTCCTGCAACGAGGGACCGGACGTCGAGATGCATCGAGGCCATGGTCCCGATATCGGTCGACGCTGGCTCGAGAGCATCAAGCAGTTGGACGAGGCGGTCGTGACGAGATGGGTTGGCAAAGTCGAGCGAGACGTACGGGGGCGAATCACTGATCCGGTTGTTGGCCGTGACGATGAACCCTTGCTCTGGGTTTCGCCAGTGGTGGAGCAGATCGAAGGGGACCTGCTCGATCGCACGCCACCCGTGAGCGTCGTCGCCGGGCACGGGTGCCCAGCGATTGGCAACCGGGCGCTCGACGACCCTTCCCCGCAGTTGGAACGAGATGTTGCCGGCCGTGTCGGCGCTCAGAACGTTGTTGACCGGTATCACCCACGGCCGAAGGGAGGCCTCGAACGTGTCCACATCGATTGCAGCCAACATGGGCCATAGGGCATCGAAGGTGGTGTCTGGACCGTGCCAGGCTGTCCACTGGATCGCCAGCAGCGTCTCGTCGGTGGCGGGGTCGCCCAGCACGATCGGGCCTCGGGGTGTGGTGGCACAGGAGATCTCGACCGAGTCTGCGTTGCGAACGTGAATGGTCTCGGTCCGTTCGATCGGAAGAGGGCCCGGCTCGATGAACACGTCGGTGTCGTCGGCCATGCCGTGGGTGATGCACCAGGCGACGTCGGCGTTGTGGCCGAAGTGCGGGAAGCCAGGGACACCGGGGAACGAGAGGCCAACGACGTCAAAGCTGTCGCAGGTGAGGTGGCATTGGTAGTAGACGTTGGGGAACTCGATGCCGCGATGGGGATCGCCAGCGAGCAGCGGGGCCCCGGTCGCTGTACGCGACCCATGGATGGCCCAAGAGTTGGAGGCACCATCGGTGTCGGCAAAGGCGGCGAGATCCTCCCGAGCCGACCGGAGCACGGCTTCTGCGTTGGCGAGCAGATCGAGCGGGGTGCCATCACTCCCGGGAACCATGGCGGTGTCACCGTCCACGTTGCCCACCATGGCCCGGACGAGCGCGGGCTCTGCCCGCAGAGCCACCGTGCCTCGCCAGAGCTTGCGATGGAACGTGCCCATGAAGAAGTGGCGGATCTGATAGACGGCAACGCTGTGCCACGGTTGCCATGGTTCGAACCTGCGCTCTTCGAACTCGTCGGGCAGGTCATCTTCATGCGCAGCCAGCCAAGCATTGATGCCGTTGGCATAGGCCTCGGTCATTGCTTTGGTGTCGGGGCTCAGCTGCTGCCAGTCGCGTTCGGCTCGACCGGCCATGTCGAGCCGCCGGAAAAGCTTGTCCTCCGGCAACGCCGATGTCCCGGCCACTTCGGCCCAACGGCCGAACGCTCGGCGGCGGTCCCAGTCCATCTGCCAGAGGCGGTCTGAAGCTGCGAGCCAACCTTGCGCTGCGAAGGCTGTCAGTGCGTCGGGGGCGGTGACGTGTCCGATCCCCCATTGATCGCGGGTGACTCGAACAGGGCCGGATGACGACAGTGGAACGGTGCTCACCGGGCGGACAATAGTCCTCCGCCCGGAATCCGCACATTGCCATGTGGGCGGTGGACATGGCCGCCAGTCCAACCATTCGCCCCTCCAGTTTCCTACTCGACTTGCCGTGGTGCGCCCCGCGGTTTCGCTGTGGCAGGGTGTGCCGATGGGCATCGAAGACACCCGGGATTTCTGGGACGACCAGGCGGCAACCTTCGACGATGAACCCGATCATGGGATGTTGGATGCCAAGACTCGCATGGGGTGGTCGAGGCTGTTCGACGAACTCCTTCCCAGTGCTTGCGGCGCGATCATCGACCTTGGTTGCGGAACGGGCTCGTAGCAACGTTGCTTGCCGAGCGGCGGCACTCGGTCCTTGGGGTCGACCTCTCCCCCAAGATGATCGAGGCGGCGGAAGCCAAAGCTCGCCTCGCCGGGGTCGACGTCGAGTACGCAATCGGGGACGTCCGGACCCTTGATGTGCCGACAGCGGTCTGCAGCGTCGTCTTGTGTCGACATCTGCTCTGGGCTGTAGAGGACCCTGCGGCGGTCGTGGCGCGCTGGTCGGCTCCGCTTGCTGACGATGGCGTCTTCATCGCCGTCGAGGGTGTCTGGGCGAACGCAGGGACCGCTCCGGCGGTCGTGTTCGCAGCGCTGGAGGGAGCCTTCGCCCACGTCGAGTACATCGACCTGTCGGACCGCTCGCTGCTGTGGGGGAAGGCGGTCGATGACCACCGCTACGTCATGGTGGGAAGCAAACCCAGGGGCCGTTGAGGCTCAGCGACGCCGGATGCCGTCGTCGGTCGCGATGACCGTGCGTCCGGGGCGAGCCCCCGTGAGCTGTCCTCCGTCAGCCACGACCTCGCCGGCTTTGATCGTTGCCAGGTAGCCATCGACGTTCTGCAGCAGGCGCCGTCCACCGGCAGGAAGATCATTGACCATGTGCGGTGCGTGCAGTGTCAGCCCATCGAGATCGATGACGTTGACATCGGCCAACATGCCCGGTGCCAAAACGCCTCGATCATCGAACCCGTACGCCAAGGCCGTCGCCTGGGTCTGCTTGTGGACCAGCAGCTCGACAGGCAGGCGCTCGCCCCTGGTGCGATCGCGTGCCCAGTGAGTGAGGAGGTACGTCGGGAAACTGGCATCGCAGATCAAACCGCAGTGCGCTCCGCCGTCGCCGAGGCCGACGACCGAGGCCGGGTGCTCGAGCATCTCCTTGATGGCGTCGTGGTTGTGATCGACGTAGCTGCCGAGCGGTGAGAAGAGAAGCGCTTCGCCGTTCTCGGCGAGCATCCAGTCGAGCACCACCTCTTGTGGGGTCCGGCCCTCGCGTTCTGAGGTCGAGAGCGCACTGGCCTCACGTGGCGGCTCGTAGTCGGGGACCGAGCCCAAGCGGTACATCTGGTGGAACGCCGTCGCCAGCGAAATGGCCGACTTCTGCTTGCTCTGCGGTTCCTCAGCCAGCAACTGTGCTCGGAAGTCTGGGTCGGAGAGCTTGGCCACTTTCGCGGCCAGCGGGAGGTCCCAGATGGCCCGGAACGACGGGTGAGCCATGAACGGGTGGAACGAGCTGCGGAGCCCGAACAACATGCCGGTCGGACGGGGCGGGACTTGCGGGGTGATCCGGTTGCCGGCAGCAGTGTGCGCCGCAGCATCATCGAGTGCCTGGCGAAAGCGAGTGGGGTCATACGGAAGTTGCGCCAATGAATACGTGACCGGGACACCGCGAGCCGACAAGTGTTGCAGCCAGGCGATCTGGCCAGGGTCATCCACCCGATCGTCGTTGACGTACTGGAACATGCCCCGCCCGATTTCGGCCAAGGCATCAGCGATGACACCGAGTTCGTCGTCCGCTGCGAACGTTCCGGGAACGTAGCCGTGGCGGGAACGATGCAGCACGGTGCGTGACGTCGAGAATCCGAGCGCTCCTGCTCGCACCCCGTCGACCACGACTTCGGCCATCCGGGCCAGTTCGCCGGCATCGAGGTCGTCTTCGTGCGCCCGGTCGCCCAGCACGTAGGCACGGACTGCAGCATGAGGAACCTGGGTTGCGATGTCCATCGTGCGATGCGTGCTGGCCAACGCATCGAGGTATTCGCTGAAGGTCTCCCACTGCCAGTCGATGCCTTCGTGCAGTGCGGTGCCGGGAATGTCTTCGACCCCCTCCATCAACTCGATCAGGAAGTTCTGGCCGTCGGGACGAACGGGCGCAAACCCCACCCCACAGTTGCCCATCACGGCAGTGGTGACGCCGTGGTCGATCGATGGCGACAGCTCCGGGTCCCAGATGGCTTGGCCGTCGTAGTGGGTGTGGACGTCAACCCAACCGGGTGCGACGAGCGCTCCGTCGACATCAATTTCACGTGAAGCCGTGCCCGCGAGCTTGGGCCCAACAGCGGCGATCGTGTCACCGTTGATGGCGACGTCGGCGACAGTCGATGCCGCACCTGTCCCATCGACGACGGTGCCGTTGCGAAGAATCAGGTCGTACATGGTCGATACCTTTCGAACTGGGAATGGAATTGGTCGCCCTGGCGACCAATTCCATTCCCAGTTGGCGTGGGTGGTTGTGGTGGCAGGTGCTCAGATGGGGAGATCGCCGGTGGCAGCCTTGGTGGTGCCGTGATCCTTGTAGGCGGCGATCGTGCGTTGAGCGATGCGCATTTGGTGGATCTCGTCGGCACCATCGGCGAACCGGGCCCAGCGAGCGTGTTGGTACATGTGCGCCAGCGGTGTGTCGGTGGAATAGCCGAGCGCCCCGTGCACCTGGATCGAGCGATCGATGATGCGGTTCAGCGAGTTGGCCACGAAGTGCTTGGCCATGCTGACCTCGCTCTTGAAGTCGACACCGGCGTCGATCTTCGAAGCGGCATGCAAAACCATCAGCTTTGACTGGTAGAGCTCCATGGCCGAGTCGGCGATCATCCACTGCACGCCCTGCTTCTCAGCCAGGATCGATCCGTGGCTGAAGCGATTGAGCGAGCGCTCGACCATCAGGTCGAGGGCTGTTTCGGCTTGAGCGATCCACCGCATGCAATGGGCGAGGCGTGCTGGCCCCAAGCGGTACTGGCCGAGCAGGTGCCCCTGTCCCCTGCCACCCAGCATCTGGTTGCCGTGGACCCGCAGATCCTCGATGACGATTTCGGAGTGGCCGGTGGAGCCATGCATGGTCTCGATCTGGCGCACCTCGTTCCAACCGTCTTGAGGTAGATCGATGATGAAGGCCGTATTGGCTGCTTGGGGAAGGTCGGGGTCGTCTTCAGTCCGGGCAATGAGGATGGCGAAGCTCGCTCGGTTGGCGTTGGAGATGAACCACTTGTGGCCATTGATGACCCACTCGTCGCCGTCTTGGTAGGCGTTGGTGCGGATGAGGGTGGGGTCAGAGCCAGCGACCTCGGGCTCGGTCATGGCGAAGCACGACCAGGTCTTGCCCTCACACAGCGGACGGAGGTACTTCTCTTTCTGCTCATCGGTGGCCCAGTGCAGCAGCGTGTGCATGTTGCCTTCGTCTGGCGCCTGGCAGTTGAACACCCATGGCCCGAGGCGGCTCTTCGCCGCTTCGGCTTGCACCATGGCGAGGGCCACGTGGCCCAGCTCCATACCGCCCCATTCTTTGGGCATGTGTGGCATCCAGATGCCGGCGGCATGGGCCTGCTTTCGCATCGCAACGAGGGCGTCGATGTAGGCCTTGCGGTCGTTCTCCTGCACGTTCTCGTCGTTGAGACGAGCCTCCTCGGGAATGATGATCTCTTCCACGAAGGCTCGAACCTTGGTGCGAATGTCTTCGTGTTCTGGCGTCAGCGTGAAGTCGATGGCCATAGTGAGGTCCCCCTGGAGCTGTGACGAGTTCCCCGAGTCTGCAGGAGATTGCCGATGGCCTCCAATCCGATCAGCCCGACCGACCCCCTCGCGGCGTTTGATCTCACCGACAAGGTCGCCGTGATCACCGGCGGCAGCCGCGGCCTCGGCCGATCCATGGCCGAAGCGTTTGCGGCGTGTGGTGCAACGGTGGTCATCGCCAGCCGAAAGGGCGAGGCGTGCGAGTTGGCAGCCAAGCAGATCCACCAAGCAACGGGGGCCGAAGTGGTCGGCATGCAATGCCACGTTGGTGATTGGGATGCGTGCACGGCACTGGTGTCGACCGTGGTCGAACGCTTCGGTCGCATCGACGTGTTCGTCAACAACGCAGGTATGTCGCCACTCTACGAGTCTCTCGGCAGCATCACCGAGAGCTTGTTCGACAAGGTCATCGACGTGAACCTGAAGGGGCCCTTCCGGTTGTCAGCGCTCGTTGCCGAGCAGATGGCGGCCGGCGCCGGAGGTTCGATCATCAACATCAGTTCTGTTGCGGCATCGCAGCCTTCGTCAGCCGAAATCCCGTACGCAGCAGCGAAGGCGGGGCTCAACGTGCTGACCAACGGACTCGCCCACATGTTCGGTCCGAAGGTCAGGGCCAACGTCATCCAACCCGGCCCGTTCCTCACCGACATCTCCAAGGCGTGGGATCTCGATGCGTTCAACGCCAACGCCAAGCGAACCATTCCTTTGCAGCGAGGCGGGGAGCCGGAGGAGATCGTGGGTGCGGCTCTGTATCTGGCGAGCGATGCGTCGAGTTACACCACCGGAACCACCATCAAGATCGACGGCGGCATGGCCTGGTAGACGCCACTAGTGCCGGGGCACCAAAGCGAAGTTGTGGGTTGGGGTGATCGCGGGCTAGGACTCTTGGAGTG
>CAYGQE010000013.1:75012-109892 GCA_964351995.1 uncultured Acidimicrobiaceae bacterium
GGCACCAAAGCGAAGTTGTGGGTTGGGGTGATCGCGGGCTAGGACTCTTGGAGTGCCAGACCCTGAACCTCACGAATCCACCGGCCTGCGATCGCCAGGTTGGCGATTGTTGGTCGGAGCGCTCAAGCAACAACGTCGAGGTCTGATCCTCGGAATGTTCGTGGCCCTTGGGTGGACGGCTGCTCGTGTGTCGGTCCCGTGGATGGTCCAACTCGGCATCGACCGCAGCATCCAAGGTGATGACCCGCTGTGGCAATGGGCGAGCCTGGTGGCGCTCGCCGGCGCCGTGTCCGGTGTCTTCCTCGGCCTTCGTCGCTACGTCGCCTTCCGCAACGCACGCGAGGTCGAGGCTCGCATGCGTGATCGTTTGTTTGCTCACATCCAGCGACTGCACAGCGCCTACCACGACCGTGTCGCCACCGGTGAGCTGATGAGCCGGGTGAACACCGACCTGAACCAGTTCCAGAACGTGGTCACGATGGTGCCGATCACGACCGGCAATGCACTCATTGTCCTGTCGGCAGCCACGATCATGTTCATCTTGCAACCGGCGCTTGCGCTGCTCGCAGTGATCGGTCTGCCTTTGGTCAACATCTTGGGCCGCCGTTTCTCGCAGCAACTGCACAAGCCGCTCGTGGCTGTGCAAGAGCAGTCAGCGGAAGTGGCTGGCGTGGTCGAGGAAACGCTGTCGGGCATGCGGGTGGTGAAGGGTTTCGGATTCGAATCCACCCAAGATGCCAAGCTTGCCGCTGCAGCCGACGAGCTCTACGTCCAGTCGATCAAGACCTCAGCGGTTCGGGCTCGCTTCCTGCCGGCGATCGAGTTGGTACCCAATCTCGGTCTCGTCGCCGTTCTCGCCTACGGCGGCAACCTCGCCATCAATGGTGAGCTGACTGTGGGCGAACTGGTCGGCTTCAACCTCTACGTCGTCATGCTCATCCAGCCGCTGCGGATGCTTGGCATGGTTGTGGCGCAGGCCCAGCGAGCCATTGCCGCCGGCGAACGGATCGACGAGGTTCTCGCCACGGCCCCCGCAATCGTGGATCCAACGCACCCGAAGCGGCTTCCTGCCCGTAGTCGAGGGACGGGTGCCGTCGAGTTCCGCAACGTCTCCTTCCACTACGACCTCGGTGGCGAGAACGATCCGCTTCCCGTCCTCGAGCAGCTCGACCTGCGAATCGAGGCGGGCGAGTCGGTTGCCATTGTCGGCGCCACTGGCTGCGGCAAGAGCACGATCGCTCGGCTCCTCCCCCGCTTTTACGATGTCACGGGCGGTGCCGTCATGCTCGACGGCATCGATGTCCGGGAGTTGCGACGCCATGAGCTTCGCCGTGCGGTCTCGCTCGTGTTCGAAGAGACCTTTCTGTTCTCGGGCTCGGTCTACGACAACATTGCGTTCGCCGATCCTGCGGCGCCCCAGGCTGATGTTCATCGTGCCGCCCACCTTGCTGGCGCCCTCGACTTCATCGAGCAGCTGGACAAGGGGTTCGACACACCGCTGGGTGAACGGGGCTACTCGCTCTCCGGAGGCCAGCGGCAACGCATCGCCATCGCGCGTGCCATTCTGGCCGATCCTCGAGTTCTGATTCTGGACGACGCCACGTCGGCGGTCGACCCGTCCAAAGAGCACGAGATCCGTGATGCGATGGCCGAGGTCATGGACGGCCGCACCACGATCGTGATCGCCCACCGTCCCGCCACGATTGCCCTCGCCGATCGCGTGGTCCTGCTCGATGAAGGCCGAATCGTTGCCCAGGGTCCCCACGAGGATCTTCTCGCAGCCAGCGAGCGTTATCGGCAGGTACTTGCCAGTGCCGATCCCGCAGCCGCCGAGACCGGAGCCGACGCCTAGTGGGCTGGTTGCAGGGTGGTGTTGAAGAGGGCGAGAAGCTCGACCTCACTCAGACCACAAAGGTGCTCGGTCGCACGGCTCGGCGTATCGCCCCGTACAAACGCGGCGCCCTCATCGCCATGGGCTTGCTCGTGTTGTGGACCGGGACGATCCTGGCTGGCCCGTTCCTCGTCCGTCGAGCCATCGACGGTGGCATTCGCGCTGGTGACACGTTCGTTCTGAACACGAGTGTTGGCGCCTACCTCGTCGCAGCGGCTTGCGGGTACGTCCTGTACCGAACGGCGATCCTCGCCCTGGCGACCGTTGGAGAGAACTTCCTCCGAGACCTCCGGCGCACCGTGTTCGACCGGCTGCTCAAGCAGTCGATGCCGTTCTTCGACAAGGAAAAGACCGGCATCCTCGTCTCCCGCATGACGTCGGACATCGACTCGCTGTCTGAACTGGTGCAGTTCGGCTTGCTGATGTTCACCGCGGCGGCACTGCAACTGATCGGCACCACCATCGCACTGTTCTTCCTGAGTTGGCAGCTGATGCTGATCTGTCTCGTGTCCATTCCCGTGGTCTCGCTGGCGTCGATGAAGTTTCAACGTGATTCGAATCGGGCCTACCTCGACGTGCGTGATGGGATTGGGTCAACCCTTTCGGCGCTTCAGGAAGGCATCAGTGGTGTTCGCATCGTCCAGGCGTTCGCCCGGGAGGACGTGCAGGCCAGCCAGTTCTCGGAAACGAATCAAGAGCTCTACCACGCCCACATGAAGTCGGTGAAGGTCGCCGCCTGGTACCTGCCGATCATCGAGTTCGCCGGTACGGCAACGACCGCTGTTGCCATCGGAGTCGGCGGCTGGTTCGTCAACGAGGGTCGACTGTCGATCGGCACCGTGGTTGCCTTCATCTTGCTGCTCCAGGGACTGTTCGAGCCGGTCCAGCAACTCAGCCAACTGTTCAATCTCGTGCAATCGGCAACGGCCTCCTTGGCCAAGCTCTTCGGCTTGATCGACGAGCCGATCGTGGTCGATGAGCCAGCCAACCCCAAGCCACTGCCAGCGTCGGGGGATCTCGTGCTGTCCGGTGTCGGGTTCGCCTACGGGACCGGCCCAAAGGTGATCCAGGGCGTCGATCTGACGATCACCGACGGTGAGCGCATTGCGTTTGTCGGTCCGACCGGGGCCGGGAAATCCACGCTCGCCAAGCTCGCTGTGCGGTTCTACGACCCGACCGAAGGCTCGGTCCTCTATGGAGGCGTTGACCTCCGCGAAGCCTCGCAGGCCGACCTGCGAGCACACATCCTGGTCGTACCGCAAGAAGGGCACCTGTTCAGCGGCACCATTGGCGACAACATCGCCATCGCCAGACCGAACACCAGCGAGGCCGACGTCCTGCAGGCGCTCGATCGCATCGGCCTCCTGGCCTGGCTCGATCAGTTCCCCGACGGCCTCGACACTGAAGTTCGCGAAGGCGGTAGCCGCCTGTCCGCTGGCGAACGTCAGATCGTTTCGTTGGCGCGTGCAGCCTTGATGGACCCTGCGGTGCTGGTGCTCGACGAGGCCACCTCGAGCCTCGACCCCGGCACCGAGCACATCATCGAAGGGGCGATGGAGTCCCTCATGCAGGGGCGCACGGTCATCGCCATTGCCCACCGGCTCTCCACCTCGGAGCGGTGCGACCGGGTCGCTGTGATCGCCAAGGGCGGCATCGCCGAGCTGGGAAGCCACGACGACCTCGTGGCCAGCGGTGGCCACTACGCAGGGCTGTTCAGTGCATGGCAGCGAGGCCTGGCTGGCATCAACTCGCTCGACAACGGGAGCGACGAGTAGCGTCGGCGCCCATGGCCGTTCAGCTTGCAAAGTCCGCTATTGATCTCGGCATCGTGATCACCGACAGTGAGAAGGCGCTGGCGTTCTACGTCGGTGTTCTTGGTTTCGAGCACCAGGCCGACACGCCAATGCCCATCGGCGGCGGGGGCACGATGCACCGGTTGATGTGTGGGGACAGCATGATCAAGCTCGTCAACCTCACCAACACGCCCCAGGCAGCAGCTCCGGGTGGTATTCCCGGAGCGACGGGCATGCGGTACTTCACCATGCAGGTCACCAATCTCACCGAGATGATGGCGGCGTGTGCAGATGCCGGCGTCACCATTGCGGTCCCTGAGTCTGAGATCCGTCCTGGTATCGCCATCGGTATGGTCGAGGATCCCGACGGCAACTGGGTCGAGTTCGTCCAAACTGCCTGATCGGGGCCTCGCTCGAGTGTCGGAAGCGGGCGAGATCAACCGGTTCTGACACTCGACCCTCGGCACGAGGTGCTCGTGGCGGGAATGTCGCAGTGGTCCTCGGGTGTTCGTCAGGCCATGACCAAAGCAACCTTCAATGGCACCGTCCTCGCCGAATCAGACTCCACCGTGATCGTTGAGGGCAACCACTACTTCCCCGCCGAGTCGATTGCCTGGCAGCACTTCGCCAAGACCGACCGCACCACGTCGTGCCCGTGGAAGGGCACGTCAAACTACTTCACGATCACTGTCGACGGCCAGACCGCAGACAATGCGGCATGGACCTACGAGGAGCCGAAGGAGAAGGCGGACGAGATCAGGAATCACGTGGCCTTCTACCCGACGGTCACCGTGAGCTGAGCGATCGCAGCCGTTCGATGCGGTGATCACCGGCACCCAGGTACTCAGTGATCGTGCCGAGCACGGCGGCGACGTCCAGTGTTCCCACATCGTGCATCTCCTCGAGATCGGCCCAGTCCTTGGTCCGGTCGAAGAACGCTTTGAAGACGGCGAGGTCTCGGCAGGCAAGAAAGGGTACGGAGGCCCCTCCAAACGATTCGACCCTGGCTCGACCGGCGGCGGCCTCGTGGAAGGGAGTCGTGTTGCAGAACACGTCAACCGGCGTCGTGTCCCACCAGAGACGGACTTGGCCATCGGATGCGATCGCATCGCGATCCTTGCTATTGATCGTGATCTCCTCGGGAAATGCGGCCTCAACCGCTGCGAATTGTTCACTGTCGACGAAGAGGTTGACATCGATGTCGATGGTCGCCCGCGCTCGCTCGGTGCACCAGGCCAAGGCCAGTGCGCCCCCGAAGGCATGGGGAACATCGGCAGCAGCGAGGGCGTGATGCAGGGCGACGATTCGCTCGACCAGCGTCATCGGCGCCCGAAGATCGGCGCATTCAACGCCGGCTCGTGTCGGACCGGGAAGGCCTCGGCGAGATCGAGTACGGCGGCCAACTCGTCGCCACGATTCTCCCCAACGAGGGTGGAGCGGACCCGTGGAGCCAGCGAGACGTCGATCTCGAAGCCTGCTGCTCGAACGATGCGGTCGAGCGTCTCGACCGTCGGCACCTTGCGGCCTGACTCGTAGGCGGAGATCGTGGCATGCGACGTGCTCGATCGTTCGGCGAGTGAGCGCAGGGTGAGACCCGCTTGTTGGCGACACTCTTTCACGATCCGACTGGCGAGCATGGATCCGATGGTATCCGAAGAGATACCAATGTCAAGAAGGGGCAAATTGTGGCAGACTCGTCGGCGATGCTGCGCCGTGCTTTGCTTGCCGTTGTTCTGCTCGCCACCGTGCTGGTGTCCGCTCCGGGAGCGCTGGCTCAGGAGCGCGAGACCATGACGTTCGACAACGTCGCCGAGATCGATGAGCTGCACGAAGGGCATGCTCGAGTGCTTCGGCTGTACTGGACGTTCTTCGACCGGCGGCCCGACGCCGGTGGTGCCCTCTACTGGCTCGACCAGTACGAGCGTTGCCAGAGCATCCAGCGCATCGCTCAGTTCTTCAATGCCAGCCCCGAGTTCGTCGCCACCTACGGAGACCTCGACGACGCTGCGTTCGTCGAGTTGGTCTACCAGAACACACTCGACCGGGATCCTGATGCCGACGGCGCTGCCTACTGGCTCGATCGCTTACAGACCGACATCACACGCGCTGAGTTGATGGTCCACTTCTCGTTCTCCGTCGAATTCGTCGACAGGCGCCCGCTGCCTTCTGATGGCGTGCCGATCCGGGCGTGTCGTGATCTGGGTCCGGTGGAAGGTGGGCAGCCCCGCGTCTGGGAAATCACTGATTGGCCCGTCTTCGGAACGGTTGGTGACATCGAGTTGCGTCAACCATCTGCGGCGGCGGAGCTCATCGGCTTCCACCAGTCGAATCACGATGGTGCGCAGAGCATTGTCAGCGTTGATGGCGCATCGCCCTCCTTCGTGATGGATTCTCGAAATCGGGATACGAATCGGCGAGGAGCAGCTGACATCGCCGCCCATCCGTTGGTCGAGGTGCGAGCTCCCGTCACCGGGACCGTCGTACGAGCGGGCGGCTACGTGCTCTATTGCCGTTACGCCGACGACTACGTGGTGATCGAGCCGGACGGGCACCCCGGTTTCGAAGTGAAGGTTCTCCATGTCCTTGGACTGCAGGTGACGACCGGTGATCGTGTCGTGGCCGGCGAGACCGTGCTCGCCGATCACCCCAACCAGCTGCCGTTCCGGTCCCAGATCGATGCCTTCACCGGTGATCCGGCCTGGCCTCATGTGCACATCGAGGTCGTCGACACCTCGATTCCCGACCGACCCAGCACGGGCGGCGGTTGTTGAGCCAGCCGAACATCAGGGAGCGAGTCGGACGAACGAGAGCATGTCTTTCGCCACGCCGTCGACTCGTTCCCAGCTCTTGAGCAGCCCTTCGCGTGCAAAGCCAGCCGCCTCAGCGGTTCGGATCGACGCCGTGTTCCACGGCTCGATGAAGAGCGACAGCCGGGAGAGGTCGAGATTGGCCAGCGCCCAATGGCTGAGCATGTCGGTTGCCCTCGCCGCCATGCCACTTCCCCGGCTCGAGCCGGCGACCCAGTACCCGATCTCGGCTCGGCCCTTCGGCGCGTTGCGGAGCCACAGACCAATCTGGCCGACTGCGCAATCCGCCGTTTCGTCGTGGATCGCGAGCGACCAACCTTCGCCATCGAGGCGGCGGCCGAGTTGCCGCTCAATGAAGGCCGCGCCCGCATCGGGAGTGAAGGTCGACGGCACCGTGGTGAGCAACGGAATGAACGGGTCAGCCGAGGCTTCCTCGATCAACGCCAGATCGCCGATGGAGAAGGGCCGAAGTCGAATGCCTTGGCCGGCTACCTCGAGCTCAGGCAGCACTGCGTAGGTCGTCATGGTTTGATCCTGGCAGACCTGGCCTCTGTCGGCGCTTGGATTCCACATGTCGACCACACCAGAACCGGTCGATGTCGCCCGCTTTTCGCGTTCGACTCAGCCGCCGGCCGAATTCCTTCTGGCGGCACGTGCGGACGGCATACGTTGTGGCCCATGTACACGCCTCCCCATTTTTCTGAATCTGACAACGCCGTGATCCTCGATCTCGTCAGATCCACGGGTTTCGGCCACCTCGTCTGCCACACCGATGCGGGCTTGGAGTCCACCCCGCTTCCCTTCGTCGTGGACGACGAATTGCGGTCGGTCCGGGCTCATTTGGCGAAAGCAAACCCCATCTGGCGTTCGGCGTTGGGCCCAGCGCTCATCATCGTGGCGGTCAGCAATGCGTACATCTCGCCAGGTTGGTACCCGTCAAAGGCCGAGCATGGCAGAGTGGTGCCGACGTGGAACTACGAAGTCGTCCACGTGCATGGTCAGCTCACCGTTCACGACGACGAGACGTGGGTCGGCAAACAGATCGCAGAGCTCACCGATCACAACGAATCGGGACTCCCCCGTCGCTGGGCAGTCGATGATGCGCCGGTCGACTTCATCGAGAAGCAGCAGCGAGCGATCGTTGGTATCGAGATGGTCGTGGATCGGATCGAGGCGAAACGCAAACTCAGCCAGAATCGGTCCGAAGCTGATCGGATCGGAGTCATCACAGGCCTCAGCGCCCGACCCGGCGGGGCACATCGTGTGGCCGATGCGATGACCGGCGATCGTGCGTGAAACTCGACCCCGTTGCGGACGCCTGAGTCCAACGCCGAGGCGACATCGGCCTCCTTCATAGAGTTTCCAAACGAGTTGTATTGGTTGAGCTGACAGATTGTCACAGGACGGTATGACGTGATCGAGTTTCGGCTTTTCTCGGATGAAAACAGGAAGGGTTGCCGTGGTCGACGGTGAGCTTTCGCCCGACGAACGACGGCAGGCAACTCGAGGTTCATGGCGACCGGTGCTACTACTCGGCGATCAAACTCCCATCGCCATGATCGACCACCGCCGATGACGCTCAGCGCTCGATCATGCCCAACTCTGCAGCGAGGGCTTCGTACTGACCGATCCGGTCTCGGATGACATCGAGGCTGGCGGTCCAGAACCCCACGTCGGTGATGTCGAGGTCGAAGACGGCTCCCAGGTCCTCGGCGGTGTCCATGCCAGCCCGCGACAACAGATCGTCGTAGGTCAGCCGGAACGACTCAGGGTCTTCGCCGTACTTGGCGAAGAGCCCGAGGCCGAAGAGGTGGCCGAACGTGTACGGCCAGTTGTAGAAGTGCGAGCCGTAATAATGCCCCTTGAGGAGCCACATCCAAGGATGTGCCGTGGTCTGATCGATGCCGTCACCGTACGACGCGGCTTGCGCCGCATTCATCATCTCGCAGAGTTCTTCCACGCCGAGGGTGCGGCTCTGGCGGCGGGCGAACACCTCGGTCTCGAACAAGACGCGAGACCTGATGTCGACGACCACTTGATTGGCACCACCGATGTCGGTGTCGAGCAGGGCGAGACGATCCTTGCCTTCCAGCTTGGACAGACCATGGTCGACCGTGAGCGTCTCGCAGAAGATGCTGGCCGTTTCGGCGAGCGCCATCGGCAGACGGCGCTGCAACGGCGTTCGGCCGGCCAGCGTGACGTTGTGATAGGCGTGCCCAAGCTCATGCGCGGTGGTCTGAGCGGAAGCGACCGAACCAGACCAATTCAGCAGCACCAGCGAACGGTCATCGACGAAGGACATACAGAAAGCCCCGCCGACCTTGCCGTCTTGGGGCGGGGCGTCGATCCACTGTTCGTCGAGAGCTCGTCGCACCAGCCCGCCGAGATCGCCGCCGTAGGACCCGAACGCAGCATCGACGATGTCAATGCCGTCGTCCCACGAGACCTTGGCGTCGATGCCAGGCAGTGGGGCGATCAAATTCCACCATGCGAGCCCCCCGCCGTCTCGGGGTTCGTGCATCTCGGCCTTGATCCGCATCCAGCGCCGGAAGTCGGGTAGCGCCGAACTCACGGCGGAGTTGAGCGCTTCGTAGGTGGGCCGGCTGACGCTGTTCGCGAAGAGGGACGCAGCGAGGGGACTGTCCCAGTTGCGTCGGCGATTGATGGAGTTCGCATCGCCCTTGATGGCGTTCAGCGCTGCTGCGACGGGCGTGGAGATCGTGCTCCATGCCGCCAGTTCTGCATCGTGGGCGGCGCGGCGTGTGCTCTCGTCTGGGTCGGTGGCCAGGCCGCGCACCGTGTTGATCGGCGTCGATTCGCCGCCGAGTTGGGCGCTGAGCTGAGACGTGAGATCGGAATGGAGGCGGGCCCAGGCTCCAGCGCCTGTGGTGGAGAGCTCGGAGTAGAGACCCTCTTCGACTTCGGTCATCTGATGCTCGGTGCGTTCCGCCAGCCGAAGCAGTGGCCCACGGTGCTCGGCAGCTTCGACGCTGAGTTCGCCCAGGGCGTCGACACCGAGAGCGCCGACCCACTCGGCCAAGCGAGCAAGGAGTGGCCCGACCTTGGCATCGAGCTCCCTGAGCGACCCGAGAAGAGCCTGGGCCTGCTGGTTTCGCGTGTTGGTGGCCACCGATGCGTAGACGTACGCCTGGAGGTTGCTGAGCTCACCCATCACGTCGTTGAGCTGTCTCAGCGCGCGATCAGCGGCTTCTCCGTCAGCTTCGGTTGGCGTCCGCGATTCGGTCAGTCGGATGTCGAGTTCGTCGTACGTAGCAAGCAACCGGTCGACGTCGGCCCCGATCTGTTCACGTGCGCTGACGAAGCTTTGCGAGTCGAGTGTTGCGTGAACGTCAGCAACGCTCCAGCGTGGGAGTGCATCTTCGGTGAGGGCCATCGGCGCAGGCTATTGGATCTGCTGGAACTGCTGCTGGATCGGTGGCTCCTTTATGCCAGCCTTCTTTACCGGGCCTTTTCGGCCGGTACCTCATCGTGGGGCCCATGTTCGACGCACCGTCATCGCCCCCTGATCTTCCCTCCAGGTCTGGTCCTCCGTTGTTCGGTGCGTCGAACCCTCCTCCCACGGTCGCTCCGCCGACGGACCCCCGCCCGGGGTTCTCCTCCGTCGGCGGCAGCCGGCCCCGGCCTGGTTCGGTTCCGCCCACCGAGCCAGCGTCGGGGCCACGTATTGGACTCGGTCCAAACCGGAGTTTGGCTTCGCCAAACGTCCAGAGTCTGAACGCTGGGACCGACGTGGCATCCAGACCACGCAGCCGAACGCTGCTGGCGTTCATGGCCGGGGCCACGATGGCAGCGGGCAGCTTCGGTCTCGGGGCGGCCCTCACCAACAGCGACGACGCTCCACCCCAGGTGGCGATCGCCGAACCCACTCCGGTGAGTGGTTCGCTTTCGGAGAGCAGCAGTGAAACGATTCCGGTGCCCCCAGCTCCGGCCAGCACCGACCCAGTCGCCGTGGTGGCAGCAGCACTGGCGCCGTCGGTTCTGCAAGTCGAGACCGATGCTGGTCTCGGCTCCGGCGTGGTGTACGCCGACGGCTTGATCCTCACCAACAATCACGTGATCGAGAACGCCAGCGAGATTCGGGTTCGGACATCCGACGGCCTCACGTTCGACGCTGAACTCCTTGGTGCCGATCCTCGCAACGACATCGCCGTCCTGTCAGTCGGGCCCGCTTCCGGACTTCCGGTTGCTGCGCTCGCTACCAATAGCAACCTCGATGTTGGCCAGATCGCGGTCGCCATCGGCAGTCCCTTCCAGCTGTCACAAACCGTGACCGCTGGCATCGTGTCCGCGGTCAACCGGCCCGTCGCCAATCAGGTGGGTGGGTTCAACGCCATGATCCAGACGGATGCGCCGATCAACCCCGGCAACTCCGGCGGCGCATTGGCGGACGGTTCCGGTCGAGTGATCGGTATCAACACCTCGATCCGGACCGATGGAACGTCGAACGGAAACCTGGGTATCGGCTTTGCTGTGCCCATCGACACCGCCATTGGTGTGGCGAACCGGATCACCGGTGGGGCCTCGCTCGACGCCGGCGTTCTCGGAGTGGCGAGCGCCAGCGAACCGGACAATCAAGTTGGTGTGGTCATTGGCGACGTCGTCGATGGCGGAGCCGCCGCCGAGGCCGGACTGGTCAGCGGAGATCGTGTGATCTCGATCGACGGCGCCCCGGTCACCAACTTCGGCGAGGTCGTCGGCCTGGTGCAGAGCAAGTTCACCGGTGAGACCATCGACATCGACATCGTCCGAGGGGGCGCAACGCTCACCCTCACCGCCATCCTCGACTGACCCCCACCCTCAATTCACGCCCGTCCTCAACTCACCGCTCTACCTCGCGTTCTGGTGGGCCTGGGCAACGTTTCTGGGAATTCTGGGTACCGGATGAGGCGCTGGTCAGGGGAGGTCGCTGGTGAGGGCGACGTTGTCCGATGGAACTGGCACTTGCGTGACGTCGAGATGCAAGCGGCCGCCGGTTGCGGTGTACGGATGCGCAGCGATGACGTCAAGATCAAGCTCGACGCCGAGTCCTGGCTCGCTCGGGCGCAGCATGTAGCCGTCCTCCCAAGCAAGTGGCTTCTTGACGACGGCGTCGTGGAACGCGGTCTGGATGGTCTCGAGCATCAAGAAGTTGGGACACGAAAAACCCAGCTGCGCAGCAGCGGCATGCGCCACCGGTCCGCAGTAGATGTGCGGTGCGAGATGGGCGTTGTACGTCTCGGCGATCGCAGCGATTTTCTTGGTCTCCCAGATGCCACCGCTGCGGCCGACGTTCGGCTGCACGATGCGAACGCCAGCATCGAGCGCTGCTTTGAACTCGATACGGGTCGTGAGGCGTTCGCCGGTGGCGACCGGGATCGAGGTCGACCGGGCGATTTCACCGAGCCCCGCCATCTGGTCCGGCGGGCAAGGCTCTTCGTACCAGAGCGGGTCGTATCGCTCGAGCCGACGGGCCAGTCGCCGAGCTGACGAGGTGGCCATCTGGCCGTGGGTGCCGAACAGAATGTCGGCCCGATCACCCACCGCTTCCCGGATCGCTCGAACATTTGCTTCGCTGCGTTCCAGCTCCAGCAACGACAGTTCGCGGCCACCCTGGATCGTGTACGGGCCGGTCGGATCCTGCTTCACGGCGGTGAAACCCTGCTCGACGTAGCGCAATGCCCGTGCTGCTGCCGCCTCGGGCTCGTGATACGGATCGGGCTCGTCAGCTTCCGGCGGCCCCTCGCCGAGCGGACGGTGGGCACTTGCCGGGTAGAGGTAGGTGTAGGTGCGCAGCCGATCGTGGAAGGCGCCGCCGATCAGCTGGTGCACCGGCTTGCCGGCCGCTTTGCCGAGAATGTCCCACACCGCCATTTCGATGCCGCTGAACACACTCATCACCGTCGGATCTGGTCGCTGCGTGAACCCGGCGGAGTAGACCCGGCGGTACATCGTTTCGAGAGCGTGGGGATCTGACCCGGCGATGTACCGGTCGAACATGTCGGTGACCATGGACGCGGCGACGTCAGCCGAGAACGGAATGCCGTAGCACTCGCCCACGCCGGTGATCCCGTCGTCGGTGGTCACCTGCACCAGCACCCAGAACGAACCACCGATCCCCGTTGGGGGAACGGTCACGAACGTCTCGATCTCTGCCAGCTGCACGAGCGGCAAGGTAGCACCCGAAGAACCACCGCCCGCGTTGGTAAGGTCGGGCATCCGAGTGCGAGCTCTGGCGAGCTCACTCGTCTCACCCATCTGGAAAACACGGAAGACTCAATGTCTGATTCTGCAACGACTGACTCTGCAATCATCTACACGATCACTGACGAAGCCCCGGCGCTGGCGACCTACTCGTTCCTGCCCATCATCGAGGCGTACGCCGGTGCGGCAGGTGTCTCAGTCGAGACCCGCGACATCTCCCTCGCTGCCCGCATCATCGCCAGCTTCCCTGAAGCGCTCACCGCCGATCAACGCATGGACGATGCCCTCGCCGAACTCGGCGAACTGGCGAAGACCCCAGAGGCAAACATCATCAAGCTGCCGAACATCAGTGCTTCGATGCCGCAGCTTCGCGAAGCCATCGCCGAGCTCCAAGCCAAGGGCTACGCCCTTCCCGAGTACGTCGATGATCCGTCCACCGATGAAGAGCGTGAGGCCAAAGCCCGCTACGACCGAGTCAAGGGCAGCGCCGTCAACCCTGTGTTGCGCGAGGGCAATTCTGATCGCCGTGCACCGAACGCCGTGAAGGAATACGCCAGGAAGAATCCACACTCGATGGGTGCCTGGTCAACTGAGTCCAAGACCCACGTCTCGACCATGTCGGCTGGCGACTTCTTCAGCAATGAGCAGTCAGTCACGATTCCCGCCGATGACACCCTTCGCATCGAGCACACTGCAACGGACGGCACGGTCACCGTGTTGAAGGACTCGATCCCGGTGCTGGCGGGCGAGATCGTCGATTCGACGTTCATGAGCAAAAAGGCGCTCGTGGTGTTTCTCACCGAGCAGATCGCCGAGGCCAAGGCTCAGGGCGTGCTGTTCTCGCTGCACATGAAAGCAACGATGATGAAGGTCTCGGACCCGATCATCTTCGGTCACGCAGTCAAGGTCTACTTCGCCAACGTGTTCGCCGAGCATGGCGCCGCCATCGAGGCCGCTGGTGTCGACGTGAACAACGGCCTCAACGGCCTTCTCGAAGCCATCGACAGCGGTGCCTTTGGTCGTGCGGGCGACGGCGCGGCCATCGCCGCCGCTGTGGCGAAGGCCTACGAAGACGGTCCCGACATCGCCATGGTCGACTCCGACAACGGCATCACCAACCTCCATGTGCCCAGCGACGTCATCATCGATGCGTCGATGCCGGCGATGATCCGCACGTCGGGCCAAATGTGGAACGGCGAAGGCAACCAGCAAGACACCAAGGCCGTCATCCCTGACAGCAGCTACGCCGGTCTCTACTCGGCCACGATTGACTTCTGCCGCGAGAACGGAGCCTTTGATCCCACCACGATGGGCACGGTGCCCAACGTCGGACTCATGGCACAGAAGGCCGAAGAGTACGGCTCGCACGACAAGACCTTCGAGGCACCAGCGGACGGCACCATCAGCGTTGTCGACAGCAGCGGTACCGCCCTCATGAGCCACTCAGTCGAAGCCGGCGACATCTGGCGGGCGTGCCAGGTCAAGGACGCGCCAGTCCAGGACTGGGTGAAGCTCGCCGTGAACCGGGCCCGCGCCACGGGCTGGCCGGCAGTGTTCTGGCTCGACGCCGCTCGGGCGCACGATGCCCAACTCATCACCAAGGTGAACACCTATCTCGCCGACCATGACACCGATGGGCTGACCATCGAGATCCTCCCTGTCGCCGAGGCAACGTCCTACACACTTGCTCGAACCAGGGCCGGCGACAACACCATTTCGGTCACCGGCAACGTCCTGCGTGACTACTTGACCGACCTCTTCCCCATCCTCGAGCTGGGAACATCAGCCAAGATGCTGTCGATTGTTCCGCTGATGAACGGTGGCGGTCTCTTCGAAACCGGTGCTGGCGGCTCTGCCCCCAAGCACGTCCAGCAGTTCGAGAAGGAGAACCACTTGCGCTGGGACTCCCTCGGCGAATTCCTCGCTCTCGCCGTGTCGCTTGATCATTACGGCGAGGTCATGGGCAACGCTTCAGCCCGCATTCTCGGCGATGCGCTCGATGCGGCCACGGCCAAGTTCCTCGACGAGGGTCGTTCACCGTCCCGCCGAGTCAACGAACTCGACAATCGCGGAAGTCACTTCTACTTGGCGATGTACTGGGCCGAGACGCTTGCTGCTCAGACCGACGACCCAACGCTCGCCGGGCGCATGGCAGCCGTGGCGGCTGCGCTGACGGCCGCCGAGGAAACGATCGTCGCCGAACTCAACGACGCCCAGGGCCCAGCGATGGACATTGGCGGGTACTACCACCCCGATCCCACACTGGCCGCTGCGGCCATGCGGCCCAGCGCCACCCTCAACGCCATCATCGAGGCCGTCTGATCGACGCCAGCAGCGCATGACAGGCCACATGAGCGAAATCCTGGCCAGCGAGCGCCAGGATCTCGCCGCCCACATCGAACGGATCGAGACCGAGGGCCGTGCCAACGGCTCGGCCTCGATCTCGTTCGGCAAGCGCATTGGTGACGGCACCGCAGTTGCGGTCGAGCGATTGAACGAACTCGCAATCCTCGAGCGGTTGACCAAGCAGCACCGCAGTGTCGTTCGGGCCGAGGAAAAGGTCGTCGAGAACACCTACGGAATCTGCGACGGGTGCGACGATGCCATCAGCTTCGATCGTCTCGACGCGCTCCCGTGGGCCATTCATTGCTTGATCTGCGCAGACCTCGAAGTTGTGCCCGGAGAGGATGCTGTGACTCCGGGCATGCCCAAGGCCGATGGACCGCGATCGGCCACCGCCGACACGTCGTCCCCGTGGGACGTTCTGGGATGAATACCCGATGAACTCACGTCCAGTCGTGAGCGTTCGATTCTTTGATGTGTTCACTTCTCTGAAGCCGAGACGCGACTGAGGCCACCCGCATGCTGAGTAACAATGAGGAATTCCCATGGACATCGCACTGATTCTCGTGGCGTTCGGTTGTGGCTTCGCTGCCACGCTCATTCGGCTTCCGCCGCTCGTCGGCTATCTGATCGCCGGGTTCGTTCTGCACGCATTCGACTTCGAAGTCACTCCCGAGATCGAGACTGTGGCCGACATCGGTGTGCTGCTCTTGCTGTTTGGCATCGGGCTGAAACTCAAGATCAGCACCCTGGCGAGACCCGTCGTGTGGGCCGGAGCCACCATCCATATGGCACTCACGATCGCTGTGATCGGAGCGCTGGTCTTCATTCTCGGCGTGGCCGGACTGCCCTTGGTGTCCGGGCTTTCGCTCGAACAGGCGGCGCTGGTCGGCTTCGCTTTTTCCTTTTCGAGCACGGTCTTTGCCGTCAAGGCGTTGGAGGAGCGGAACGAGTCATCCTCGCTCCAAGGAAAGATCGCCATCGGCATCCTCGTGGTGCAGGACATCTTCGCCGTGGTCTTCTTGACGCTGATGGTCGACAAGCCGCCATCGATCTGGGCCATTCCCGTTGTCATTGCTGTGATCGCCGCCCGCCCTCTCTACGGCTTCATGCTCGACCGCACCGGTCGGGGCGAGTTGCTCATGCTGCTCGGCCTGGTGCTTGCCGTGGGAATCGGTGCAGAATCGTTCAGCCAGGTGGGCCTCAAGCCCGACCTCGGTGCGTTGATCATCGGTCTCCTGCTTGCCAACCATCCACGAGCTGGAGAATTGGCAACCACGCTGCTCGACTTCAAAGACATCCTGCTCATTGGCTTCTTCTTGACCATCGGGCTGGGAGGGGCTCCCGATCTCGCTGCCGTCGGTGTGGCAGTCATCGTGATGCTGGTATTGCCTGCGAAGACAGCGGCTTTCATCTGGGTCGTGGCTCGCTTTGGGTTCCGAGTTCGAACTTCTTGGCACACCGCCATCACGCTGGCGACGTACAGCGAGTTCGGTTTGATCGTGGCAGTCATCGGTGTCGAACGAGGCATGCTGGACCAGCAGTGGACCAGTGCCATCGCCGTGGCCATCGCCCTGTCCTTCGTCGCTGCAGCGCCGCTCAGTGCGGCTCGCTACGCCGTCTACGATCGCCTGTCCGATCGTTTGATGGGCCTCGAGAGTGACAACGTCCAACCCGAAGACCGGCTGATCGACCCGCAGCACGCCAGCGTCATGGTCTTTGGTATGGGACGAATTGGTACCGGCGCCTACGACGAGTTGGTGATCCGCCGAGGCGACGTCGTGCTCGGTGTCGACCGCACCGAGAGCAGCGTCGATGAGCAAGCAGCACTCGGTCGGAAGGTCGTTCGAGGTGACGCCCTCGACACCGAGTTCTGGGGCCGATTGCAGCTGGACCGCAAGATCAAGCTGATCGTGCTCGCCATGAGCGATCACAAAGCCAACCTCGAAGCAGTGCAGCGAGTCAGACAGTTCCTCCCCGATGCTCGAATCGCCGCCACTGCGTCGTACGCCGATGATGTGGTCGAGCTGGAGCTCGCCGGTGTCAGCGTTGCCCGCAACCTCTACGGCGAGGCTGGGCAGGGTCTCGCAGACGATGCGTGTGACTTGCTGGCCACGATCGAGGCGTCGTCCTCCGACGACGGCCCTGCCTGACATTCAAGCCGGCAACGATTCCGGACGACAATTTGATGATGGCAGCAAACAGTTCCATTCCGGCCGTCACCACCGATGTCTTGTCGAAACTCGAGCGTCATGTCGATGGTCGCCCGGTGCTGTACGGAACCAGGTTCGCCAGACAAGACAACGAGCAGGGCCGGACCACGACATTGGTTCGACTGGCGAACGAGATCCCCAGCGAGGGTTGGTTGATCGTGACCCCGGTCGGGCTGCATCTATTCAAGAAGACCGTCTTGGGTGGACCGGGGAAAGAACTCGTCACGCTCACAAACGACGTGATCGCCGGTGTCGGCGTGCTACACGCCAGGAAGCTGACTCGGACACAGATCACCATCACGCTGGCCGATCAGTCGCTCGCAACGATCCACGTTCGGACGGTCGAAACCTATCCGGCGCTCTCGCCGTGGATCCGGGGTGCCACCGGAAGCCCGGCCGCTGACAGCGGTCTCGGCGAGCGACTTCCGACGGTACCGGACGCACCAGCGTTCGTTCCTGACGAGCTGAGCGGCCTGCTCTAGGGCCCGCTCCCGCCCAGCGAGGCCCGGTCGCAAAACGGGTGCAGCCTCGACCGAGGTCGAGGCTGCACCGCAGTACTGATGGGTCCGAGCCTCACGGCTCGCACCGAGGCGTCGAATGACGCCAGAGATCAGCGCTTCTTCTTGGCTGCGAGCAACCATTCCTTCATCGGAGCCGAGGTGCTCAGCTTGATGGAGCGGCTCTTCTTGATCTTGATGGCCTCACCCGTCTGGGGGTTGCGACCGGTACGGGGCGGGCGTTCGCCCATCGAGAACGTACCGAAGCCCGGCCATGCGACCTTCTCGCCCGACTTCACGGTTTCGGCCGTGTGATCGAAGAATGCTGCGAGCACTGCTTCGGCGCTCTTCTTGTCGGTGCCCGCGCGCTCTGCGACGGCCTGAATCATTTCTGCCTTGGTTGCCATGTGCAACTCTCCCGCTCATTTGTAGGGGTTGGATAACGAGACACAAGAAAGCAGAGAACCCAGCAGGAGTGGGGGATGCTGCCAAAATCTCTTGCGTGGGCGTGACTCCTACATCAATCCAGTTGTTGGAGGCAACGACCCACCCGAGCGAGCACGCACCATCAGGTGCAGCGGGCCATCGGGATCGGGAAACGTCCCGACGTGGTCGAAACCGGCACGTGCGAGTGCGCCCCATGAACGGGTGTTGGCCGAGAACGGGCCGGCGCTCACATGGGTCCATTCCGGATGGAGCCCGAAGACCACGTCCTCGGTGAAGCGCTCGATCATGGCCGCACCACGCCCGTTCCCCCGCAGATCAGGCTCACCAATCAAGTAGTCGATGCCCGCTGACGTCTCAGGCACTCCGTGTGCGATCCACGCTGCGCACTCGGCAGGATCCGACGTCACCGGATAGCACTGGATCCAACCGAAGGGGACGGTCTCCTCCAAGGCGATCCAGTGCTCGACGCCCACTTCCACGTTGGTGAAGTAGTGAGAACGCACCGCATCGGGTGATACGTCGTCCCCCTCCCACCATTCGACGACGCCTGGCTCGTTCAACCATCGATGCATCAATGCGAAGTCATCGGGCTCCAGTGGTCGAAACGTGATCATGTCAGGTGCGGCGCGTGACGAAGATCGGAATCTCGCGGTCGGTCTTCTCCTTGTATTCGGTGTAGGTCGGGAAGACGGCAACCGCCCGCTCCCACCAGGTATCGCGTTCCTCGCCGGTCACCATCTCGGCGGTTGCCGCAAAGGGCTCAGGACCGTCTTGCATCGTGATGGTGGGGTCAACCATGAGGTTGTGGTACCAGCCTGGGTGCTCGGGCGAACCGCCTTTCGACGCCACGAGTGCGTAGTCGCCTTCGTGCTCGACGCGCATCAGCGGCACCTTGCGGATCGCCCCGCTCTTCTGGCCGGTGCAGGTCATCACGATGATCGGGATGCCCGTTTCTCGCAGAGTGTTGGCCTCGGTGCCGCCAGAGCGCTCGTACGCCTCGACCTGCTCGGCCACCCAGTCCCACGTGCTTGCTACGTACTCGCCTTGGTTCGTCATGGACTGAACCATAACGGACTCATCAGGGGTGATCCGTCAGCCGACGTGTCCGACGTGAGCTACCCGATTGCGTCCAGCTGAGCCGGCAAACACAAAGGCGAACACGAAGACGATCGCTCCAGCGAGAACGATGACGGGGCCGGATGCCACGTCGAGGTGGTAGCTCGCATTCATGCCCACGAAGCCGGTGATCGCACCGATGACGGTGGCCACCCACAACATGGTCGAGAACGTCGACGTGAGCAGACGAGCCACGACAGCGGGCAGGACAAGCGCAGCGGCGATCAGGGTCACCCCCATGACGTTCATCGTCGCCAGGATGGCCGCAGCCAGAAAAGCCATGAGCACACCATCGGTCAACGCGACGTTCACGCCGCTGACTTCAGCGACATCGGGGTCGAACGTGACAAAAAGCAGTCGCCGATAGCTGACCGCGATGGCCCCCACCGTTGCCAAGGTCACCGCGATGATCACCCAGACATCGGTGGTCGACACGCCGAGAACGTTTCCGAACAAAGCAGCATCCGGATTCTGATCAGTCGTTCCGAAGATCTGGATGAGCGCCAGCCCGAGGGCGAAGGACGCTGTGGTGACCACGCCGATTGCCGCATCTGATCCCACGGGTCGGCGGCGCGTGATCCCTCCGATCAGCAGTGCCGAGGCGAGCCCCCAGATACCGGCCCCGAGAAACACGTTGACGCCGATCAGTGACGACGCTGCGAAGCCGCCGAAGATCGAGTGGGCCAGCCCGTGGCCGATGTAGCTCATCGAACGCAGCACGACGTAGCAACCGATCAGCCCACAGAGCGCCCCGGCGATGGTCGCAACGAGAAGACCGTTCCGAAAGAACTGGAACTCGTAGGGCCGAAACGCATCGGACCAAACCGATGCAAGCACGGGCGAGAACATCATCGTCCTACCCCTTCGGTCAGGTCGGCGATGCCCATGTCGCTGAGGGTGATCGTGGCGTCCGTCGGGCGCCGGGCATCGACAACGACCGGCATGCCTGCGTGCTCGAGCACTTCCATCGGCGACCCGTAGGTCAGCTCGAGGATCTCCGGCGTGAGAACACATTGCGGTGTGCCGGTACCGATCACTCGAACGTTGAGGCACATGACTTGGGGAAGATGAGCGGCGATGCCGTTGAGGTCATGGGTGGTCACCACGATGGCAAGTCCCTCCGCTCGTAGTTCATCCAGCAAGTGAAGAACCTCGTGACGGGTCTGGACATCGAGCCCGCTGGTGGGCTCGTCGAGCAGCAGGACATTCGCATCGGTCATGAGTGCTCGGGCCAGGAACATGCGTTGCTGCTGTCCCCCACTGAGGGCCCTGATGTGACGATCAGCAAGCCCGGTCAAACCCAGACGATCGAGAACTGCATCGAGTTGGCGGCGCTCGGCGGCCCGCTCGCTTTTGGTCGACCAGAACCGGCGCATGGGGCGAGTGCGGGCCATGAGAATGCACTCGGCCACCGTGACAGGGAAGTTCCAGTTGACCTGTTCGAGCTGCGGGACGAAGCCAAAACGAATGCCGGGAGCTCTCGTGACCGAGCCCTTGATGGGCTCGACGCTGCCCGACAGGGCTCGCAGCAACGTGGTCTTACCAGAACCGGAAGGTCCGACGATGCCGAGGAAATCTCCTCCCCGCACCTCGAGAGAGACCGAGTCGAGGACCAGGTCGTGGCTGTATGCGTGAGACACATCGTCGACACGGATCAGCGCATCAGAGGAGACGGGGAAGGACATTCGTGCTCAGTTCCGTTTGGAGAGGTGTTCGGACCGTCTGGTGGTCCGAGGCGTAGCGGCAATGCCGATCACTGGGGGTACTCAGCAGTGTCAGCGACGGTGTTTCGAGGGGTGAGATCCACGAGCGGCGTAGCGTCGCCACCCAATGCTTCGGTCATGGTGATGTAGTTGCTGCGCATGAGGCCAACCCAGGAGTGCTCGGTCTCGCCGGGGGCGCCCGGAAGATCATCATCACGCAGAGTGTCGACGAAGGTGCCGCCAGCCTCGCTGGCGATCTGATCGAGAATCGGTGACGGGAAGACCTCGGATCCAAAGACGGCTGGCACACCGGTGTCTCGGACCTGCTCGATGAGATCAGCGACCTCTTGTGGTGAGGGCTCACCGAAGTCGGCTGGCTGAATGGCACCGATCACCGTGAAGTCGTAGTTCTCAGCGAAGTAGGCGTAGGCATCGTGATAGGTGAGCAGCACGCGATTGCCCTCCGGGATGGAAGCGAAGCTGGCGACCATTGCCACGTCGAGTTCCTCGACGATCTCGACAAATGCGTCGTAGTTGGTCTGGTAGGTCTCGGCTCCATCAGGATCGATGTCGCTCAGCGTGGCTCGAATGATCTCGGCATAGGCAATGGCGTAGTCGGGGTCGGTCCAGAGATGAGGGTTTGGCTTGCCTTCGTCTTCGGGGAAAGAGAAGTCGTACTTGTACTCGCTGGGATCGAGTGACTCATTGCCGAGTTCGATCAGCGGAGCGTCCTCGGCCTTCACCGTCAGCGCCAACTCTTTCGTCGGCTCTTCGAGGACCAGACCGTTGATGAAGATGACGTCAGCATCGCTGAACAGCGCAGCACTGCTGGGCGGGGGTTCGAACGTGTGGGAGTTGGTGCCTTCAGGAACCACGCCGACGATGTCGGCCCGGTCGCCCGCGATGTTGGCAGCGATGGAGGTGATCGGGGCCACCGTGGTGACGATGTTGAGGCGATCACTGGAGGCGTCGGAGTCGGATGCTGTATCACCGTCTGAGCCACCACACGCGGCGGCGAACAGGGAAAGGGCAAGGAGAGCGGGGACAATGGTGCGTATCTTCACGGGCCGCAAGCTACCGCTTACTGCGAGCAGGTCGCAGTATCGGGCGATGAATCCACGTGAGGGGACGATGGGAACATCGCCCCGCCCCGGCCCGATGTCGGCTACTTGCGGGGCTCGCGAGGAAGACCGAGCACTCGCTCACCGAGAATGTTACGCATCACGTCGGAGGTGCCGCCCATGATCGTGTAGCCCGGCGCATAGGCGAGCCCCTTGCCCACGTCGTCGAAGAGCATGGCATCGGGGCCGAAGACCCTGGCGACGAATTGAGCAACTCGCCACTGGTGCTCAGTGCAGAAGCACTTGGTTGCGGCACTGAAACCGGCGGGAGCCTGGCGAAGCACTTCGCGGTACACCAGCAGGCGGCCGATGCGGTAGTCAGTTTCGAGCCGAGCAATCTCGTTGCGGATCACCGGATCAGTCGTGTCCGCTCGCTCGACGGCCATGTCATACAGGGCCCGGTTCGATACGAGTCGGTCGATGCCGCCGCGCTCGTGCTCGAGCTGTTTCATCGTCTGCTTGAACGCGTTGCCCTCGACACCGACCAGGTTCGCCACCGGAACGCGTACATCGGTGAAGTAGACCTCGCAGAAGTGCTTGTTCGTGGTCATGTCGGTGATGGTCCGGACCTCGATGCCCGGGGTGTCCATCGGCACCACGACTTCGGAAATGCCCTGATGGGGCGGGCCATCTGCTGCGGTGCGACAGATGAGGTAGCAATAGTCGGCCACCTCACCGAAGCTGGTCCAGATCTTCTGGCCGTTGATGACGAAATCGTCGCCGTCGCGAACGGCAGATGTCTTGAGGGAAGCGAGGTCGGAACCAGCGTCGGGTTCGCTCATGCCGATGCACCACGTGGACTCTCCCGTCAGCATCGCGGGAAGGTATTCCGCCTGCTGATCCGGCGTGCCATAGGCAATGATCGTCGGGCCCATCTGACGGTCGGCGAACCACATGGCAGCGATCGGCGCGCCAGCCCCAATCATCTCTTCCGCCACGATCACTCTCTCGATCGGGGGACGATCTTGCCCGCCGTGTTCTTTGGGCCAGCCCATCCCGATCCAGCCTTCGTCGGCCATGATCTGGGCGAACTCCTTGGAGAACCCGTTGATCCACGAGTCGTTGTGCCGGCCAAAGCGACGAACGCCATCGGCGGCGACTTCTCGCGCCCGCTTCTGCAGCGTTTCAAGTTCGTGATTCAGTCGGAAGTCAAGCACGTGGTCTCCTTGTACGGCGTCGGGGCATTGTTTCACATTGGGTCCCAGCGCCCCACTCCGAGCACGTCAACTGAGCATCGCAATCGACGCTCAGCAGCTCGGTGGGATCCCGGAAGCGTTGATCTCCGGTGGCAACAGAATGGCGGACACGAAATCGATCCTGTTCCGAACAAGACGATTCCAAGCCTCCGCATCGTCGGCCAAGAGCCGATCGGGATGGTGCTGCAGCGCCCATGCATACAGGGCGGTCTCGGCAAGGTCCTCCCTCAAAGGGTCTCGCTCTGCGTAGTTGGTGAGGAATGCGCCATCGTTGGCCTGGGCCTCCAGCTACGCCTCACTTCTGCTGTAGTCCCTGTCGAGCGAGGTGTGCACGGATTCGTGGAACAGCGTCTCTTCAAGACGGCCCGCCGACGCTCGGACCTCGACGTTCTCGGCATACAGATGGATCCCCTCGCCGCCACCGTCGGCTTGCGCTGTTTCGTCACCACCGAGCAAGCCAACGCGCTCGATGCCTCGACGCAACTCGGGCGGAAGCAACCCAATTGGTTCAGCGATCCGTTCGGCCCGGACGGCGAGATCCCCCGTCGTGGCGAGATCGGGATGAATGCGGATTTCAACGGTCGACCCGTCGGAGTACCTGACCTCGAAGAATCCTGTGTCTGGTGGGAACACGAGCTCGCCTGAGGTCTTGTCAAAGAACTCCCCGGGGCCGACGCCGAGGTCAACAACGCAGCCGAATGCGGTGGGGTCGCCGGGGCGGATGAGATCTCGTTCTTGGTCGGCGCCGGTTGACTCGATCGGGGCGGAAGCGCTGCCGGGGTTCGCTGCCTCAGGCAACGAGGCCGAAGCGCATCCGCTGATGACCAGGGCAGATGTCACGACGACGGACATCACCCGAGGCGTCCATGGCATCAAGCGACCGTCGTCTCGTCGAGGTCTGACCGGTGGCTGCCTATTCGCCGGTGAAGTTGGGGCGACGCTTTTCGACGAAGGCCGCCGCCGCTTCGCGGTGATCAGCCGTTCCCATCGTGCGCACCATGGCGGCCGCTTCTGCATCGAGTGCAGTCGCCAGGTCGGCATGCAGGGCCCGGTTGAGGTTCTCCTTCATGTACCGAAGCGCAATCGGGGCGCGCTCGGCCATGCCCTGGCACCAAGCCAGCGCCGCCTGGTCGAAACCGTCATCGGGCAGAACCTGATTGACGATGCCGAGGTCCAGTGCCTCTTCGGCCGAGAGGCGAGGCGAGGTGAAATAGAGCTCTTTCGCCTTGGCCGTGCCGACCAACTGAGTCAAGAACCACGAGCCGCCGAAGTCACCGCTGGCGCCGACGTTGGCGAAGGCAGTGACGACGATCGCTCGCTCGGCCGCCAGCCGGATGTCGGCGGCGAGGGCGATCGACAGACCAGCGCCCGCAGCTGCTCCCGGTAGCGCTGCAATGACAGGCTTGGGAAACTCGTGCAGCGCGAGTGACAACTGGCGTTGCCGCATTCGAAGGAACGCGAGGCGCTCTTCGATGCCCGCCGGCTGACCTTCTCTCGCTCCATCGGCATTGTTGGCTTCGTGCATGCCCTTGACATCGCCACCAGCGCAGAACGCTCCCCCGTTGCCGGTGACCATCACGACGCTGACCGTCGGGTCAGCAGCGAGATCAGGTAGCGCAGCGGCGAATCCCTCGTAGATGCCGTTCGACAGCGCATTGCGACGCTCTGGGCGATTGAACGTGATGATGCCGACGTTGCCTTCCACTCGTGCGAGCAGATCGTCAGAACCGGTGTCGATGTGTCGTGCCATCGATGCAGCCTGCCACAGCGTGTGTCCTTCGGGCACGTTCACCGCGTGCCCTTCGGGCACGTTGAGTCACTAGCGGGGCTCGCAAGGCTCCGCCTCGGGTTTCGCCGAATACGGTTACTGCTGTTGCTGTTGCTGTTGCTGGTCTCGTTGGGCTGCGGCTTCGGCATGCTCGAAACGAATGTCGCTTTCCGACGTCGTCGAGAATTCGGGCGGAGCACCGTTCGCAAGCTGAGAGCGCCGTCGGATCTGGACCGAAGCGGTGACCTCAGAGGATTCGGGCCCGATGAACGTGCCCCGAAAGGGCATGACCGCTGAGTAATCGGGCCCGTGACCGATCTTGACGTGACGCTCACCCGGAATCAGACCGTTGGTTGGGTCCATGGCCAGCCACCGATGTCCGGGGATGGCGACCTCGACCCAGGCATGGGTCTGGACCGTCACGAGGTCGTCGTCGCTATCAGAACCATCGTGATCAGCGGCGGTGAAGAAGTAGCCGGACACATAGCGGGCGGGAAGCCCCACGAGTCGGGCGAGGGTGACCATCACGTGGGCGTGGTCCTGGCACACCCCGGCACCAAGAGCGAACGCCTCTGCTGCGGTTGTGGAGACCGACGTTGCTCCAGTCCGATAGTCGAGGTGGTTGACGACCGCCTCCTGCAATGCGGTCACCAGCCCCAGAACGTGCGTGGCCTGGGCGCGAATATCGCCAGCGAGCGCCTCCATGGCCGGGGACGCTTCGGTCGATGGCGTCGGGCACAAGAACTCGTAGTGCGAATCAACGAACCGTCCATCGTCCAAGCCATTGAGGCCCACCAAGGCCGTGACCTCTGGGGGTTTGGTGGTCTCGACGGTGGCCTCGGCCACCACTTCCATGGCGATGTGCGGCAGGCGAATGCCGAACGAGTCGACGCGCGACCCCCAGCCGTCGACGAAGGTTCGGGTCGACGACGGCGGCGAGATCAACAACGAGTAGTCGACGACCTTCTGGAAGTCGGTGTCGGCGGGACGGGCCCGCACCTCGTTGTGTGAGTCGACAGCGAGTTCTTCGTAGGAGATCAGCGTGCGATAGCGAACATCGAATCTCACTCGACCGCTCCGATCGTGTCTGCTGCACCCAACCTCAATGACCGCAGGCCGTTCTCCAACGGCAGGAGGAAGAACTCGGCGGCAAGGGCCGCACCGAACCTTCGCAGCTCTGTTTCGACATCGACCAAAAGCGATTCGATGTCATCGTCATTCAATTCAAACGGATCACCGAATTTCAAGATGGCTCCGAGACGCCCAATCACTCGGCGCGTGCGAGCGCTGACATCGGCGCCGAGCAACGTGACGGACTCCTCGAGATAGCCGACGCAGAAGTTGACAGATTGGGGAGCGGCTTCGCTGTGGAGCAGGAGCGACACGATCGATCGTGCGTCGTGGTAGCCCGCGAATTGTCGGCGATGGGCCTGGAGCGAGCTGCAGCAGAGCAGAGTGGTTGTCCACTCGTGGGAGCGGTCGGCGGTGTGGTGTCGATGGCGTACGGCGAGTGCCTTGGCGGTCAGCAGCGCTCGCTCGTGGAGGCGACCGATCGTGAAGTAGGTCCAGGCATCGGTGCGGATCCAGGTGGCGTCGGCGGTGCCGACGATGTTCTGGCATCGACGGCGGAGCAGGGTGCACCATTCATTGGCATCCATGGATGGCAGATCTCGGATACGGAACTCGAGCCAGAGCCGGTTGATCTCTTCCCACAGCTCGATCGGAAGGTGCTCCCGGTTGCCTCTGGCGTTGAAACGCAGCCGTTGCACAGCGTCGTAGGCCGACCCGTCGCCTGCATCGACAAGACAATGAGCAGCGAGCGCTTCGTTGTCGAGGCCAACCTGAGAAATGACGGCCTGCTCGAAGCCGAGCATGGCAAGGGCATCACTCCAGCAGGCTTCCCGTTCGTCCTCTGGGCTCTCGAGCAGACGATGGTAGATGACGTCGATGACGCGACCCATTTGTTCGGACCGCTCGAGGTATCGGCCGACCCAGTACAGGTCCTCGGCAGAACGAGCGAGCATCACCATGAAATCGCCTCGTCCTGCCCTTGCGTCGAGCCATCGGCGGATGCTGGGGTGAGCTCGCGGTCTTCGATGATCCACGTGTCCTTGGATCCCCCGCCTTGCGACGAGTTGACGACCAGTGAACCCTTTTTGAGTGCCACCCTCGTCAAACCGCCGGGCAAGACCTTGGTCTCGGCTCCGGACAGCACGAACGGCCGCAGGTCGATGTGGCGAGCTTGGAAGGTCTCATCGATCAGGCAGGGGTGTCGGCTGAGCTGGAGCACCTCCTGAGCGATGAAGTTTCTGGGATCGGCCTCGATCTTCACCGCGAGTTCGGCGAGCTCCTGATCGGTTGCCGTCGGCCCGATCACGAGTCCATACCCACCAGCCTCAGCGACCGGCTTGACCACGAGCTCTCCGAGGCGGGACAAAACGTGCGCTCGCTGCTCGTCGTCTTCGAGCAGGTAGGTGTCGACGTTCGGAATGATCATCTCCTCGCCGAGGTAGTACTTCACCATGTCGGGAACGTAGGCATAGACGGCCTTGTCATCAGCGACGCCGTTGCCAACGGCGTTCGCAATCGTGACGTTCCCGGCCCGGGCGGCACTCATCAAACCGGCGACCCCCAGGGTCGAGTCGGCGCGAAACACCACAGGGTCGAGGAAGTCGTCGTCGATGCGGCGGTACACCACGTCGACGCGCTGCAGACCGCCGGTTGTCCGGACGTAGAGAACATGGTCCTCGACGACGAGGTCTCGCCCCTCGACGAGGTCAACGCCCATCTGCGTCGCCAAAAAAACGTGCTCGAAGTAGGCCGAGTTGAAGACACCGGGGGTGAGTACCACCACATTTGGCGTGTCGTTCGAGCGAGGAGGAGCGACGGCTCGCAGTGACGACAGCAGCAGCTCGCCGTAATTGGAGACTGCCCGCACCTTCCCGTCTCGGAACAACTGCGGGAGCAGCCGAGCCATGGCTTGACGGTTCTCGACCACGTAACTGACACCGCTGGGTGAGCGGAGGTTGTCCTCGAGCACCCGATAGGTGCCCTCGCCGTCTCGGATCAGGTCGATTCCGGCAACGACGCATCGACCTCCGGTTGGGACGTCGATGCCCACGGCTTCTGGGCGGTAGCCGTCCGAGCTCACGACGAGTCGCCGAGGAATGATGCCGTCGTTGATGATGCTGGCGCCACCGGCGTAGATGTCATCGAGGAAGGCATTGAGTGCCGCCGTCCGCTGGATCAGGCCCCGCTCGAGCACTTCCCATTCCGAGGCGGGGATGACGCGGGGAACAAGGTCCATCGGAAAGGTGCGCTCGACACCGTCGTCGTCCCCGTACACCGTGAACGTGATGCCCTGTCGGATGAATTGGTCTTCGATCTGCACACCGGCTCGAACGAGGCTTGGCGTCGCCATCGTCTCGAGACGAGAAAGAAGCTGCTGATAGTGAGGTCTGACCTCACCATCAGCAGCAACGGCTTCATCGAAGAAACCCTGGTGTTCGTACCGCGCTGTCAGTTCCGCCATCGTTCCCATGTTCTGTCGATTCTTGCCAACGTAGAGCGCTTGCACAAGCGCAGCGAGTAGCTGACAGTCTTCTGAACGTCGGGCGAGGTTGTTTCACACAGCGGAAACAGTCGGGACGGGTTTGTGTCAGCCGAGTGAAGCGATGTACTCGCCGATTTCGATCGGTTCGGTTTGTGGACTGAACCGCTTGATGACGTTTCCATCGGCACCAACGAGGAACTTCGTGAAGTTCCAGGCAATGTCGGTGTTGCCGTCGTCGTCGGGCGCTTGTGCCTTGAGCATCGTGTAGAGCTCGGCTTCGTTCTCTCCGTTGACCTCGATCTTGGAGAACATCGGGAAGTTGACGTCGAACGTCGAGGTGGCGAACTCGAGGATCTCGTCGTCGGTCCCCGGCTCTTGGTCAGCGAACTGATTGCACGGGAAGCCGAGCACCTGGAGACCGTCGATGTCATTGTGAAGCGTACGCAGACCTGCGTACTGAGGAGTGAGGCCTCAACGAGAAGCGACGTTCACCACCAACGCCATCTGGTCTCGATACTGGCCGAAGTCGACATCGTCACCGCTGATCGATGCCATGTGTAGATCATGGAAGTTGCTCATGGCTGCACCGTAGCGAGACCCTACGGCCGTGTCAGCATGAGCGCAGACCGAACGGCTCGGCATGTGAGATCGTCATGTTGGTTGAAGCCTCGGTGTTCGAACTCGACCACTCCCTGGGTTGGCCTCGACTTCGACGGGCGGTTCTTCATCACTTCAGTCTCGACCCGAAGCGTGTCGCCGTGGAACATTGGGGCCGGGAAAACGGTTTCAGAGAATCCGAGATTGGCGACCGTGGTGCCCAATGTCGTCTCGTGGACCGAGATACCGACCACCATTGCCACCGTCAACATCGAATTGACCAGTGGCTTGGCGAACTCGGTTTCGTTCTTGGCGTAGTCGAAGTCGAGGTGCAGCCACGCTGGGTTCATCGTCATCGAGGTGAACATGACGTTGTCTGCCTCGGTGATGGTGCGGCGGATCGCGTGATGGATCACGAGCCCCGGCGTGAGTTCTTCGAGCCACTTGCCGCTGACGGGGCGGGGGTCTGGTGCGGGCATCAAAGATCTCCTTCTTCAGCGCCGGCTACGGCGCGGGCGAGTGTGTTGCGTGCTTGTGACGCAAGGGGTTCGTCGACCATCTGGCCTTCGAAATCGATGGCGGCCACTCCCCCAGCCGATGCAGCGTCGTAGGCGGCGAGTAGGCGGCGGGCCCGGTCGAGTTCTTCCTCGCTGGGCGAGAACGCCGCGTTGGCGATCGCCACCTGCGAAGGATGGATGCAGAGCTTGCCGGCGTAGCCCAGGTTGCGGGCCTGGCTGGCCTCGGCCTCGTACACCGCATCGTTTCGGAAGTCGGTGACCACTTGGTCGACGATGGGCACCCCAGCGAGCCGGGCGGCGAGCACGGCGGTCGAGCGGGCGAAGTGGACCTCGTCGTTGGAGACGGTGCGGACTCCACCCATGTCGGCGATGTAGTCCTCGGCTCCGAAGTAGGCCGCGACGACTCGAGGATGAGCGAGCAGCGGGCGGGCGTCGGCGACACCAAGCGCCGTTTCGAATCCAGCGAAGATGCCGACGTGGCGCTGTCCCGCTTGATCAAGCAGTTCGGCAGCATGGTCGAGCGCCTGCAGCGTCTCGACTTTGGGAATGACGACAGCAACGGCCTCGGTTGCCACCCCCTCCAACACGTCGGCCTCGAACCATTTCGAGGCAACGGCATTGACTCGTACGATCACCTGGCAGCCAGCTGCTGCCAGTTCGGGCACGGCCGACCTCGCGATCGCTCGGGCCTCGTCTTTTGCGTTGGCGGGGACGGCGTCCTCACAGTCGATGAACAGCACGTCGGCACCGCGGCCGGGCAGCTTGGCCAGGAAGTCGGGGCGAACGGCGGGAGCGATCAGGACTGATCGCATACGCGGCATCGAGGTGAGGGGCACCGGGGTGATTGGCATCGGACCATCGTTCCAGACCTCGTCCGGCGACACGAGTACCGTCAGCGAATGACCGAGCGCACCACACACGCCACCGACTCCACCGCCCCGGGCCACGCCCTCGTCACGGGCGCCTCCAGCGGCATTGGTGCTGCCACGGTCCGATTGTTGTCGGCCTCGGGGTGGGCGGTGACCGCCGTGGCCCGCCGAGAAGACCGCCTGCGCCGTCTGGCCAGCGAGACAGGTTGTCGCCCGGTCGTGTTGGACGTGACCGACCGAGCCGGGGTGGCGGGAGTGGGCCACACAGCACCGTTCGATCTGGTGGTCAACAACGCAGGACTCGGGCGAGCCATGGGGGCGATCTGGGAAGCGACGGATGACGACATCGACCGAACCATCGACACCAACGTGACCGCTGTCATCAACGTCGTCCGAGCCGTCGTGCCAGGAATGATCGACCGTGGGCGAGGCCACATCGTCAACATGAGTTCCGTCCTTGCGCTCTATCCCGGCCCAGCGGCGCTCTACGGAGCGACGAAGGGAGCGGTCCACCTCCTGTCCCAAGATCTTCGTCACGAGCTGCGTGGCACGGGAATTCGCGTGACGGAGATTTGTCCGGGTCGGGTCAGCACCGAGTTCTATGACGTTGCCCTCGACGATCCAGAAGCTGCGGCGCAAGCCAAAGCCACCGGCATCGAAGAAGTGCAACCAGACGACGTGGCCCACGCAGTGCTCTACGCTGTCAGTGCGCCGTGGCGGGTGAACGTCAGCACGATCGAGATCTCCCCGACCGAACAGACCTACGGCGGCGCACAGTTCTCGCCCGTCGCGGTCAGCTGAGGATGCGGCTCTCGCCGTCGCCCCAGTAGCGGTCACGCAGCTTGCGCTTGTAGAGCTTGCCGGTTGGAAGACGTGGAAGCTCCGGGTCGAAGTCGATCGAGCGAGGCACCTTCTGGCGTGAGAGGTGCTCGGCACAAAAGGCTGTCAGTTCGGCGGCAAGCGCTTCGTTTGACGCAATGCCGGGCATGGGCTGCACGACCGCCTTGACCTCCTCGCCGAGATCGACGTTCGGAACGCCGAAGACCGCGGCATCAGCCACCTTGGGGTGGGTGATCAGGAGGTTCTCGGTTTCTTGGGGGTAGATGTTCACGCCACCCGAAATGATCATGAAGGTCTTGCGGTCGGTCAGGTACAAGAAGTTGTCGTCGTCGACGTAGCCCACGTCGCCCACCGTCGTCATGGTCCCATCAGGGGACGAGGACTCGGCAGTCTTGTCCGTGTCGTTGTGGTACTCGAACTCGGTGGCCGTCTTGAACCAGATCGTTCCCGGCTGTCCGTCGGGCATCGGCTGCATCTCGTCGTCGAGTATGTGCAGTTCACCCAGCATGACCTTGCCGACCGACCCTTTGTGCGCCAGCCATTCCTCGGTGTCACACGCCGTGAACCCCAGCCCTTCGGTTGCTCCGTAGTACTCGTGGATGATCGGGCCCCACCACTCGATCATCTGCTCCTTGACCTGCACCGGGCACGGAGCCGCTGCGTGAACAGCGATCTCGAGTGATGAGAGGTCGTGGCCCAGTCGCTCCTCATCGGGCAGCTTCAACATCCGGCTGAACATGGTCGGAACGAGCTGGGTGTGCGTCACCTGATACCGCTCGATCAGGGCGAGGTACGCCGCAGGGTCGAAGCGTTCCATGATGATGGCGGTACCGCCGAACCGCAGAGTCAAGCTGACCGCCGCCTGCGGTGCTGAGTGATAGAGCGGCGCCGGGGAGAGATACACCATGTCCGGTCGGTAGTGCCAGAGATCGGCCAGGAAGTCGAAGAGCGGAAGGCCGACGCCAGGTTGAACCTCGGGAAGCGGCCGGATGATGCCCTTCGGCCGGCCCGTGGTGCCGGAGCTGTAGAGCATCGGGGTACCCAGCCACTCGTGTTCGAGTGCCTCGCTCGGCTTGGACGCCACTGCTGATGCGTAGTCGAGCACTTCGTCATCGATGTGGTTTGCGTCTGCGTCGACGATGAGGACGAGGGAAATGTTCGGACAGTCAGCGACCGCAGCGAGCGCAACCTCTGCCCGTGATGCAGATGTGATGAGCACCTGCGACTCGCTGTTCTGCAAAATGTACGCAACCTCTTCGGCGGTGAGGTAGCTGTTGACACACGTGTAGTAGAGGCCGGCGCGCTCCCCAGCTGCGCACGCCTCGACATAGCGTTCGTTGTTCTCCATGAAGATCGAATAGTGATCGAGCCGTTGGAGACCATGGTCGACGAGGTAGTGAGCGAGTTGATTGGCTCGAGCCTCGAAGTCGGCGTAGGTGACAACGGTTCCGCTCTCCGCCATGACAAAGGCTGGCCGATCTGGGTGGGTGGCGGCATGTGGTCCGGGGTACACGGCATCTCCTGGGTCGAAGGGGGTTCGTGGCCGACACTACGAGCGTCGATCTGTTCGGGCCAATGCGCCCAGTCAGTGGTCACCATTGCTCTGACGGCAGCCACAGTGTCTCCTGGATACTCCTCGGGTGACCGCCACCCGCACCCGCACCCCCGACGCAGGTCAGCCCCTCGTTGCATCGGCTCCTGCTGTCGGCAGGGCGAACTACATTCCGTCACTCGACGGTGTTCGTGCGTTGGCGGTGACCATCGTTGCCTTGTCACACGTCTGGGAAGACCTGCCGATTCCCGGCCGGTTCGGCGTCACCGTGTTCTTCTTCCTGAGCGGGTTCTTGATCACCACGCTGCTCCTTCGAGAGCATGAGGACACCGGGATGATCGATCTTCGGGCGTTCTGGGCTCGACGCCTCATTCGGTTGATGCCCCCGCTCATCATCGTTCTGGTCGGCACCTACGTCGCCCAGGCGATCGGAGCCGTACCGGGGTCGGCATCGGCTCGAGGGTTCTTCAGTCAGCTCTTCTATTTTGCGAATTACCACCTGGTGTTCTTCGACGGCATCACCGAGATTCCCGGCGGCACGGTCATCTTCTGGTCGCTGGCGGTCGAGGAGCACTTCTACCTCGTCTACCCGATCGTCTTCGCTGCGGGCATCGCCGTGCGCGGCAAGCGCCTCGCCAACGTGTTGATCTTGACCTGTGTGGTCGTGGCACTCTGGCGGACAGGTCTGGTGATCGACGGCACCACCGACTTCCGAGTCAACCTGTCCACCGACACCCGCATCGACTCGATCGTCTACGGCGCACTGCTCGCTCTCCTCTGGAACCCGCTGGCACGGATGACGGAACCGAGCACGGACCGTGCGAGCGGCTTCGGTCGGGATCTCTTGCTCGCTGCCCTCGGCGGCCTTGCCATCCTGGGTTCCTTCCTGGCCGGTGGTCTCGATTCCGAGCCGGGCTTCTCGATCGGCAAGGTCATCTACTCGAGCCGATATGTGATCCAGGGTGTGGCGCTGATGCCACTGTTCCGCCTGGTGATCATTCATGCCCGGCAGCCTGGCCTTCGTCTGCTCGAGTCGGCCCCACTCCGGCTGATCGGTCGCTATTCCTACACGATCTACCTGTCGCACTTCGTCTTCATCGAGGCTCTTTCAAACGCCGGGCTTACAAGCAAGCTCGCGGTATTCCTCGGCGCCATGGTCTATTCGATCTGGCTCGGCTACCTGATCGATCGACACGTCGATCAGCCGCTTGGTTCCTTGCGCAAGCGGTTCAGGCACGACACTCGTCCAGGGATCTCTCCCGCCGAGGTCTAACACCGCTGCGCCGTTCCCACGGCTTGCGTTCACGTGGCGAGTCGGTTGAACTCCAACCCATGATCGAAAGCTTCCTCGACATCCAGACCCCTGCCGGAGCGATGAACACCTTCATCGTCCACCCAGATGAAGGCGGCCCACATCCCGTGGTGCTGTTCTTGATGGATGCTCCTGGCATGCGAGAAGAGCTGCGGGACATGAGCCGGCGGCTGGCATCGGCCGGCTACTACGTCATTGCTTCTCAGCTGTACTACCGCGACGTGCGTGAGTACAACGTGTTCGAGACCGGCGATCGGGAGCGAATGTTCGAGCTGATGAGCGGCCTCTCCAACGGCATGGTCGTCGAAGACGCAAGAGCCATGATCGCTCACGCCGACGATGATCCCGCGGCCGACACGAGCAAGGTCGGAACCGTTGGCTACTGCATGAGCGGACCGTTCACCATCGCCATCGCTGCAGCTTTCCCCGATCAGGTGACCGCAGCAGCCTCGATCCATGGCGTTGCCCTTGTGACCGATCGAGATGACTCACCTCATCGGTTGGTCGAACAAGCGACCGCCGAGATCTACATCGGTGCGGCCG
>CAYGQE010000014.1:0-74152 GCA_964351995.1 uncultured Acidimicrobiaceae bacterium
CTGATCGTGAGTGCGGGCAACCTCGCCAATGCGAGACCCCCGTGCTGGGCGAATGACTAAGTTATATCCGAACCCCACACCTGGCAACCCACTGTTGGCGATTTGTTGACCACCCCGGCAGAGACGGTTGTCACGTCTCGATCCTCCGGTCGCCTGACCAGGGGAAACACTGCGGAAACACAGAGCGGAAGGCCACGGCGCACCACCCTAAGCATCGAGATTTTCTTGGAAACGGATGAGGTGAACGTTTCGCTTGCCCTTTCGGACAAAGACGTAGCGATTGTGGAGGAGACGCTCGGTGGTCAGAGCCTCTCCAACCGTGAGCTTTTGGTCGTTGATCGACACGCCATTCTGCTTGATGAGGCGCGCTCCTTCTCCATTGGATCCGACGATGCCGGCTTCGGCCAAGACCGACGGAGCGTTGGACTGTGCGCCTTCGGTGTCAAGTAGGGCTCGAGGCAGAACGGAACTTGGGACCTCCGACTCCAGCATCCGCAAGGTTCGCTCATCCAACGATGCGGCTTGCGCTCCTCCGAACACCACCTCAGACGCAGCAATCGCCGCTTCCAAAGCTTCGTCGCTGTGAACCAGCTTGGTGAGCTCGCTTGCCAACGTGCGCTGAGCAGTACGGAGATGAGGTTGCTCACTGTGAGCCGCCACCAGTTCGCTGATCTCTGAGACGGGAAGGAGCGTCAACTGGAGAAGCAGTCGTTCGATCTCGATGTCCTCGACCTGCAGCCACGACTGGTAGAAGCGGTACGGGCTCATCTTTTCAGACGAGAGCCACATCGTCTCGCCGCCTGCGGTCTTGCCGTACTTGGTGCCGTCAGGCTTCGTCAGCAACGGGTGTGTGAGTGCGTGAGCCTTTGCACCGTTGCGTTTGCGAAGGAGGTCGGTTCCAGCGGTGATGTTGCCCCACTGATCCGAACCCCCGGTCTGCAGCTCGACGCCTTCGTTCTCGTGGAGCCATGCAAAGTCGTGCGCCTGAAGCAGCATGTAGCTGAATTCGGTGTACGAGATTCCCTCGGCACCTTCGAGACGACTGCGAATCGAGTCCTTCGCCATCATCTGGTTGACCGTGATGTACTTCCCGACGTCGCGGAGAAAGACGAGGTACGGCACACCAACAGTCCACGCTCGGTTGTCGAGGAGCTTCGCTGGGTTGTCGTCTCGTTCGAAGTCGAGGAATTGGCGCAGCTGGGGAACGATGCCGGCCAAGTTCTCAGCGAGCGCATCGTCGTCGAGCAAGCTGCGCTCATCGGACTTGCCCGAGGGATCCCCGATCATCCCCGTTGCGCCACCCGCGAGAACGATCGGGCGGTGCCCCGCATCCTGGAATCGGCGGAGCAACATCAGCCCGACCATGTTCCCGACGTGCAGGCTGTCGGCCGTCGGATCGAAGCCGGCGTACAGCGTGATCGGATCGCTTGCCAGCCGCTCGGCAAGCTCATCCCGATCGGTGGTGTCGTGCACAAGGCCGCGAGCGATCAGGTCGTCGAGCAGTCCAGGGTCTACAGCCATTCGTTCACTGTATTGCTCACCTGGGTCCGCAACCGGGGATTTTGAAACCGATCGATCGCCCCAACGCACAGCAGCCGTGGCACGCTTGTCCGCATGACCACGATCGAAGACCGGTTGCCCGAAGAGAGCGGATCGAAGTTCACCCCGGGGCGGGTGGCTCTCGGCATCGTGGTGGCAGCCTCGTTCGCCATCTGGGGCTACGGCTTCTCGGGCCTCGCCGGGCGAACAGCGCCGGACACACTGGGCAATTCATCATTTCTCGCTGTCGCTGAGCCAACGTGCGCAGCGGCCAACGAGACCGTGGACGCCATGCCGAACGCATTGGACGCACGAGATAACGTCGAACGAGCGCGGCAGGTCATCGACAACACCGCCGTCTACGGCCAACTGGTCGACGATCTGGAAGCCCTCTTGGACGATCCCAGGGTCGACCTGGTCGAACGTGACACCGAGATCACCCTCGAATGGCTGCAGGATTGGCGTCAGTTCCTTGCCGATCGCCTGGACTATGCCGATCGCCTAGCTGCGAACCCGCAGGCCGTGTTCTACGTCGCAGCGAGTTCGGGAGGCGAACGCCTCGAACGTCGCATCACCCGCTTCGCCAACACCAACGAGCTGTGGAGCTGCATCACCCCATCGGACGTCGGTTGACCTCAGCCGTTTTGAGTGACGCCGGGTCGATGGACTCCCTCGCCGTAGAAGAGTCAACGAATTCGGTGGGAACGGGTTCGTGATCGGCTGCAAGGCAGTCCAAGATCGACCACCCATCTGTCAAGGCCCATGATTGATCTGCGTGCCATCGATGAGCAAAGCGATCAACGCCCGTCTCGTATCGCCCGTTCGGGCGGAGCGCCATCGTGGGGTCCCGACGTTGCCCGAGGACTGCGCCGAGCGCTGCCGTCAACTCGAGTTGCGCTGACTCGGAGAGCTCAACGCTCCAAGGTCCGGCGAGCCATGAACGCCAGACGCTCGGCCGACGAACCAATCGCCAGCCCCTTGTCGACCAAGCGGCGGAGTTCATCGCTTGCGATCAAACCCTCGGCATCATCGGCTGTGACCCAGCGAGCATCGAGGCTTTCGTGATTGATCGTCGCCGCTGCGTCGGGGGGTGCGATCACGAGGAAGCGAACGTCGAGGTGCAGGTGCGCCGGCTCGTCACCACGTTCGGGAATGGCATGAATGTCCAGATCAATGGCGGGCTCGCAGACCTCAAGGCCTTCAATTCCGACCTCCTCCAGCGCTTCTCGCAGTGACGCGGCGGCAAGGTCTCCTTTGCCATCAACGTGTCCCCCTGGTTGCAACCACCGGTCGAGCTTGGCGTGATGAATGAGCAGGGTCGCATTTCTCGACGGGTCGACCACGAGGGCAGAGCCAGTGAGATGCCCCTCAAGACACGTCCGGTAAAGCGCGTCGGGGTGGGTAGCGCAGAAGTCGAGGATCTGCTGCTGCAATGCCGCCTGCTCGGTTGACTCAACCCCGAGAGACCGCACGATGTCCACCGCTATCGCAAGTTCTGTGGCGTGCGCTTCGTCATCGATGAACATCTCCGAACGCTACCGCTCGGTGGAGAACGGGCGGCTGAGATGGGGAGAGTCGGCAAGCCCGAACCTCCATGGCTGATCGACTGCCTTCGTGATGCCGATGCGGGGCCCGAAGACAACGACTTGGGTAGAGACTTCGAGCGGTGGCCGCAGACGCACGGCGCCTCGGCTGTCCAGAAGGTCAGCTCCGTCGAGATCCAGGGAGATTCCGAGCGCTTGGCAGAGTTTGCCAGGACCGGAACAGAGGTTCTTGGCGATGCCACTCCCCCGCCGCTTCATCATCACGTCGACGCCTTCGATCGGTTCGAGTGCCCGAATCAGCACGGCGGCGCCTCGTCCTGGCGGGCCAACGACGACGTTGGCACAGACGTGCATGCCATAGATCAAGTAGGCATACAGCCGAGCCGGAGGGCCGAACATCGTTGCGTTGCGCTTGGTCTCGCCACGAAATGTGTGCGACGCCGGGTCATCGGGTTCGTACGCCTCGACCTCAACAATGCGGCCGGCTGCTCCCGCTCCGACCAACTCCCAGCCGAGCAGTTGCGGCGCAAGGGCAACAGCACTCGGTTCGTCCCAGTCGATATCGATCACTGGGTGAAGTGTGTCGCTTGCAGGACACCCATGTCGACCGTCAGTTGAGGGTGACGACGATGTCGTGGACAATGATGGCTCCTCGATCGTCGCGGACCGACCATCGAGCCGAGGCCGAACCGGCGCCCGGAACGGCGCCGAGGATGACGTGGTGGCTGGTGCCGTTGCCAAACGGCACTTCGGTGAGACCGGATGCGTTGGCCGAAGCGAGTGTGAAGGCAGCAGCTCCAGTGGCACTGACAATCTCCGCCGAACCCGTTGCGCCAACCGAACCCCGAACTCGAAGCACCGTGACATCTCCGCCGGTGGTGGCAGACAACGTGGTGGTGGCGTTCGACGAGACTGCTTCGGCAAGATCGTGTTCGACACCGAATCTGGTCGCCGAGGGTGATCCGTCTTCGGTTGCCGTCATGGCGCCGCTGAAGCGCACGTATCGAGAGCCGTCGGCATCGAGCGGTGCCGGGATGTCGTCTGCGAGATCGACAGGAGAGCTCCAAGGCCCAGCGAGATCGTTGGCAAAGCTCACGGCGACCTCGACAGCACCGCTTGTCAAGCGTTCGAGACGGCCGAACACGTTGGACCCGCCGGCCGTTGTATCCATCGCAGGCGAGACGAAGGTGCCGTCAGCTGTTTGTTGTCCTTCGACCGAGCCGAGTTCGGCGCTTGGGAGCGGCGCTTCGACTGGCGGGCTTTCACTCAAGACTTCGGCCGGGAGCAGTTCTGGCGTCGTCACCGGGTCGGTGTCGTCTCGGCTCCAGCCAACTTGCAGGTGGTCTGGCCCGCCACGGTCTCGATTGTGCGCTTCGATCCAGATGGTCTGACCCGCCTCGAATTGGAACGCCGCTGAGCGCTGGCTTGGATCGGCGGTCCAGTTGTCTTGTTCGGTGAAGTTGGTGAGCCAGGCAACGCGAGTTGCTGATTCAGGGTTGCCATTTGCAGCGAGGCGGAGCGTGCCCTCATCGTCACTCGAGATCCAGAATCGATAGGTTCCGGCTTCGGGGATGACGACATAGCCCGAGATGGCATTGGCGACGTCGTCGCCGCTGTCGGGGGTCGTTTCGGAGGCTTCGATACGCGTGATGCTTGACGGTTCGCCCGATCGATCGGTCGTGGCCACCAGATCGAAGCGACGGTGTGTGAGGGTCCCGGCCACACCACCGGCATCGCTCACGACCTCGGTTGGCAGGATGCTCGGGGCCTCGGCATCGATCGCCCACCCGATCTGTAGATGGTCAGCGGCTTCGAGGTCCTTCGAGCGAGCACGGATTGCGTAGGCCTGGTCGGCAACGAGATCGACGGCGGCGGAGGCCTGCGCCGGGTCCGAGAAGTCGCCCGGGGCGGTGGCGGCTGGAAGCTCGACGATCATCGCAAGGCCAGCAGGGTCGTTTAGCGGAGCCAGCTCCAAGCGACCAACGTCGTCAGCCGACAAGAAGAAGCGGTAGCTGCCCGAGATCGATGGCGTGACGAAACCTACGAGCTCGTTGGCGCACTGGTTACACACGTCAACTGGAGTCGCTCCGGTCGGAACCGCTCCGCTGGCCGACGGCGCGGTCCAGTCGACCAGATCGAGCGACAAGCCATCACCGGCGTTGTCCCAGACCCGCCACGACCAGCCTCGGTCGGGGACAACGGGGCCCTGCACAGCGGCCGTCGATTGCGAGACGGCGTTTGGGTTGCCCCAATAAACGCACACAGCGACCAGCTCTGGGAACCCCGAGGTATCGACGACGACACTCGTTGCCGATGGCGAACCGGTTCGGAACGGTACTGCGGCCCCGTCGGATACGGCGAACGCTCGAATGTCGGCGAGGCTCGCTTGGAGGCGGCCGGCATCAATTTCTCGCTGGGCATCGAACGTCAGTGCCCGCACATTTTGAGCAGGCTCAGACTCACAAGCCCTCGATGTCGAAGCTTCGTCGTGCCAGGCAATGGCGGACGGAGCGACATCGCCGGCCCGACCCAGCACGAGGTCCCCAGAATCGTCGACTTGGAGTCCTTCGAGAGCGAAGCCATCCCAATTGGTCGATGCACCGACAGAAAGCTCGACCCCGCTCCCGAAGGCGTAGAACTGGGGGCCGGTGACGAGCTCGGTCGAGGCCTGTTGACGATCGCTGACCGCCAGCCCAGCGAGTGCGGGCGTGCTGAAGAGCAACACTCCGAGCAATGCAGCGGTCAGGAGACGACGAGACACCCTTTTGTCATCGGCGCGTTTGGTGCGAACGTGAGCCTTTCGGCCCAGTACTGGGCCCGGAAGGACTACAGGCCAGCACGCTCTCGATCGAGTTGAAGGCGGGTCTGCGCTTGGACGATCTGGGCCGCTACCGCTTGTGGAGCGCCGCCGCCTGGTGATGTGCGCTGCCGCACCGATGCTCCGGGTTGCAACAGTCGAGCTGCGTCCGACCCGAGTTCTGGGCTGGCGGTGACAAGATCAACGAGCGCCCCTTCGCCACCGAGGGCAGCCCGGACGAGGGCACCGACGACGCCGTGGGCCTCGCGGAACGGCATGCCGCCTCGGACGAGTTCATCGGCCAGGTCAGTCGCCGCTGCGTAGGGAGAGTCGGCTTGTGCCGCCATGGCGTCGGTGTTGAACACCAGCGTGGAGACCATGCCGTCGAGAGCGAGCAACGTCAGTTCGATCGTGTCGCACGCATCGAAGAGCGGCTCTTTGTCTTCCTGCATGTCCTTGTTGTAGGTGAGCGGAAGCCCCTTGAGCGTGGTGAGGAACCCGGTGAGATGACCGACGAGTCGACCAGCCTTCCCTCGGGCGAGTTCGGCGATGTCCGGGTTCTTCTTCTGCGGCATCATCGATGAGCCCGTCGAGAAGGCATCGTCGAGGGTGACGAAACCGAACTCGGTCGAGGCCCACAGAATCATCTCTTCGCCAATACGGGAGAGATGAACACCGAGCAGTGCGAGATCGAACAGCGTCTCTGCCACGTAGTCGCGGTCGCTGACGGCATCGAGGGAGTTCTCGAACGGCTTGGAAAAGCCGAGTGCTGCGGCCGTTTGGGCTGGGTCGAGCGGCAGCGACGAGCCAGCGAGGGCGCCCGCTCCGAGCGGTGACACATCGAGCCTCCCGACGGTTGCGAGCAAGCGGTCGAGATCGCGACCGAGTGCCCAGAAATGAGCCAACAGGTGGTGAGACAGCGCAACTGGCTGAGCCTGCTGGAGATGGGTGTAGCCGGGGAGGTACGCATCGCCCGCCGCCTCGGCGTGAGTCAACAATGTCTGCTGGAAGGCGAGCAGCTTGGGAACAATGCCCTCGGTGATTTCGGCTCGGGTCCACATGCGGACGTCGAGCGCGACCTGATCGTTCCGGCTGCGCCCGGTGTGGATCTTGCCGCCGACGGCGCCGGCGATCTCGGTGACCCGACGCTCCACGGCGGTGTGGATGTCTTCATCCGAGGCAATGGCCTCGAACGCCCCGCTGGCCATCTCGGCCTCGACCGCGTCGAGCCCAACGAGCAGTTGGTCACGCTCATCGTTGGTCAGCAAGCCAACATCGGCGAGCATCACGACGTGCGCTCGAGAACCAGCGATGTCTTCCCTGAACATGCGCCGGTCGAAGGGAAAGCTGTCGTTCAGCGCCTGCAGCGCTTCGCTCGGGCTGCCGGCAAACCGACCCTCCCAGAGTTCACCAGCCATCAGGTCGGCTCGAGTCCGACCGATGCTGTGCCCCGCTTGGACGACAACGTCCGAAGGCGCAGAGCGTTGAGCTTGATGAAGCCATCAGCGTCGGCCTGATCGTACGCACCGTCGTCATCTTCGAACGTGGCGATGCGCTCGTCGAACAGGCTGTCGTCGCTCTTGCGGCCGACGACGTCGACGTTGCCCTTGTAGAGCTTGACTCGGGTGACGCCGTTGACGAACTGCTGGCTCCAGTCAATCGACTGCTGAAGCATCTGGCGCTCGGGGCTGTACCAGTAGCCATTGTAGATGAGCTCGGCGTACCGCGGCATCAGGGCGTCCTTCTGGTGGGCCACTTCGCGATCGAGCGTGATGCTTTCCATGCCACGGTGGGCCTTGAGCATGATCGTGCCGCCTGGCGTCTCGTAGGCGCCTCGTGACTTGATGCCGACGTAGCGATTCTCGACAATGTCGAGTCGGCCGACACCGTTGGCGCCGCCGATCTCATTCAGCTTGGTCAGCACCTCGGCTGGGCTCATCAACACGCCGTCGATGGCCACGATGTCGCCAGCCGCGAACGTGAGATCCAGATAGGTCGCTTCGTTCGGCGCTGCTTCGGGGCTCACCGACCAGCGCCACATCTCGCTTGGCGGCTCGGTCCACGGATTCTCGAGAGGACCACCCTCGTAAGAAATGTGAAGCAAGTTTGCGTCCATCGAGAACGGGCTCTTGGTGCCACGCTTGGCTTCGATCGGGATATTGCGATCGGCGGCGTAGGCCATGAGCTTCTCGCGGCTCATGAGATCCCATTCGCGCCAGGGTGCAATGACCTTGATTCCCGGCTCGAGCGCGTACGCACCGAGCTCGAACCGGACCTGATCGTTGCCCTTGCCGGTGGCGCCGTGTGATATCGCATCAGCACCCGTCTCGCGAGCGATCTCGACGAGCCGCTTCGCGATCAGCGGACGTGCGATCGAAGTACCAAGGAGGTACTCACCCTCGTAGATCGTGTTGGCCCGGAACATGGGGTAGACGAAGTCCCGAACGAACTCTTCACGCACGTCTTCAATGTAAATCGACTCGGGCGATTGACCCATGTCGAGTGCTTTCTGGCGGGCTGGCTCGACCTCGCCGCCCTGGCCAAGATCGGCCGTGAATGTGACGACCTCGCACTCGTAGGTGTCTTTCAACCATTGGAGGATGACGGAGGTGTCGAGCCCACCGGAGTAGGCGAGGACGACCTTGGAAACAGACTCGGACACGAGAACTCCTGGAAAGGGTGCGGTGCGGTTGGCAGGACAGTGCGGTTGGCAGGACAGTGCGGTTGGCAGGACAGTGCGGTTGGCAATGTAGCGACGGCGTCGCCGGTCAGAGGCCAGACAGTTCGCGGAGGTGAGCGACGACGGCGGCACCCTTGCCCTCCGCAGCGATCACGAGCAGTGTGTCGTCCCCGGCAACGGTGCCGACGAACCACTCGAGACCGGATCGATCAATGGCTGAGGCCACGACGTGGGCAGAGCCCGGCGGTGTCCGCAAGACAACGAGATCTCCGGAGCGGACGACATCGACCACCCAATCACCGAGCACGCGACGCAGGTGATCCTGAGGGGCAATCTGCTCAGTTGGGTGTTCGGGGATGGCGTAGACCGTGATGCCGCCGGGCACTCGGACCTTGATGGCTCCCAAGTCTTCGAGATCCCGTGACACCGTGGCCTGCGTCGCCGTGACGTCTTCGTTGGCGAGAAGATCCACCAGTTGGCCCTGGCTGCTCACTGCTTGGTCGGCCAGAATCAGAGCAATCCGGTGCTGCCGTTGAGCCTTCCCGACGCTCATGAACGGTTCTCGGCGATGAATGCCAGAACGCCTCGAATGGATGCCAGCCGATTGGCAGCTTGTGGCCAGATACGACTGTTCGGTCCGTCCAACACGTCGTCGGTCACTTCTTCTCCGCGGTGAGCGGGGAGACAATGCATGAAGATTGCGTCGGGGGCCTTCGCCATCATGGCGGTGTCGACGCGCCGACCTTCGAAAGCCTGCAGCCGCTCTTCGGCTTCGGCTTCGTCGCCCATCGAGATCCAGGCGTCGGTGTAGACGACGTCGGATCCTGGAAGAACGTCGTCGAGCCGATCAGATGAGGTGATTTCAACGCCGCTAACTCGCAGCCGATCGAGCTGGAGGTCGTTGAACTGGTAGCCAGCAGGCGAACCAACCCGCATCACACCACCCGACGCGCCGACAGCCAAGGCCAGCGACCGAGTGACGTTGTTGCTGTCTCCGACGTAGGTGACGACTCGACCGTCGAGCGAGCCGAACTCGTTGATCATCGTGAGCACGTCAGCGATGGCCTGCGTGGGGTGGGCCTGATCCGAAAGCAGGTTCACGACCGGGATCTCGTCGACAGCCGCCATACGTTCCAGCACCGTGTGGTCATACACCCGACCGCAGAACGCATCGTGATAACAAGCGAGAGTTCGGATGACGTCCTCGGCTGATTCACGAGTGTCGATACCGAGCTCGGTGGGCCCAATGTAGACGGGATGGCCGCCCATCTGGATGACAGCGACTTCGGTGGAGTTTCGGGTGCGGGCTGATGGCTTTTCGAAGAAGCAGGCAACACCCTTGCGTTGATACCGGAGGCCAAGCTGGTCGAGCGGCATCGATGCCAACTCGACCACGCGACGGATGTCGTCGACCGAATAGTCGTCGATGTCGAGGAGGTGCCGGTTCATCCGTTTGGCTCCTCGGGCGCCATCTCTGCCAACACGTCAGCGAGAATCGCGATGCCTTCGCTGATCTCGGCATCACTGATGGTGAGCGCTGGAGCCATACGAAGTGCGGTCGGAGTGACGCCGTTGAGCACGAGCCCTTTCTCGAGGCACCGGGCGGCGACGGCCGGCGCGTTGTAACCGACCAGCTCGACGGCGAGCAGCATGCCGAGGCCGCGAACGCCGGCCACCTGAGGCAGCTTCGTCACGGCATTGGTCAAGGTGGCGCCGGCCTTCGCCGCCAGCGAGGGGGCGTCGATGCGCTCCATGATCTCGATGACCGCCTTCGCCGCTGCGGTCGCGAGTGGTTGGCCGCCATAGGTCGTGGCGTGGTCTCCTGGGCTCCACGACTTGGCGGCTTCTGGCGCAGCCCAACATGCACCGATCGGCATGCCGTTGCCGAGTGCCTTGGCCATGGTGACGACGTCGGGCTTGATGTCGAAGTGCTGGAAACCGAACCAACGACCGGTGCGGCCCAAACCGGTCTGAACCTCGTCGACCATCATCAACAAGCCGCGTTCATCACACAGCGCACGAATGCCGTGGAAGAACTCGTTGGTCGCCGGGTTGACGCCGCCTTCGCCCTGCAGCGGCTCGACAAAGATCGCGGCCACGGTGTCGTCGAGCTGCTCCTCGAAGGCGGCAACGTCGTTCCACGCTGCGTGCTTGAAGCCTTCGGGCAATGGCTGAAAGGCCTCCCACTTCTCTGGCTGGCCGGTGGCATGGAGCGTGGCCAACGTGCGACCATGGAAGCTGCGGAACGCACACAGCACGGTGTGACGACCACGACCGCCCCACTTGCGCGCAAGTTTGATGGCCGCTTCGTTGGCCTCGGCCCCCGAATTACTGAAGAAGGTCTGCCCACCGACGGCAACACCGTCACCCACAGCGACGTCCAGACGGAGCGCCACGTCGGCGTTGTGTTCTGTGGCGAACAGATTCGACACGTGTTGCAGCCGCAGCGCCTGGGTACTGATGGCTGCGGCGACCTCGGGGTTGCTGTGACCGAGACTGGTGACGGCAAGGCCGCTCAGGAAATCGACGTACTTGGTGTCGTGTCGGTCGAACAGATACGAACCCTCGCCGCGCACGAACTGCACCTTCGGCGGCCCATAGGTCGAAGCAATGGGACACTTCGCTAGGTCATCGGAGGCACCGACGGCGTCTCGGTGGATGGCTTGGATGCTCTTGCTCTCGGTGGAGGTCATGTGAAGTCCTGAGTGGGGGTCAGCTGGCGGTGATCATGGTGCCGATTCCGGCGTTGGTGAAGAGTTCGAGTAGGAGAACGTGGGGCACGCGGCCGTCGAGCATGTGGGCGCTGTTTGCTCCGGCCTTGACGGCCTCGATGCAGGCGCCGACCTTGGGGAGCATGCCACCGTTGATGGTGCCGTCTGCGACGTAGCCGTCAAGATCGGCGATCGTGGCCTTGGCTATCAGGCTCGTGGGGTCTTCGATGTTGGTCAGCAGGCCAGGGACATCAGTGAGGTAGATCGCCTTTTCGGCTCCAAGCGCCCCTGCGACCGCCCCGGCGACCGTGTCGGCGTTGATGTTGTACGCCTGTCCGTCGGCGTCGCTGCCGATGCTCGAGATCACGGGAATGAGATCCTCGGCCAAGAGGCGTTCGACAATGCCAGGATTGACGGCGACGACGTCCCCGACAAAACCCAGCTCAGGGTCTCGTGCCTCGGCTCGGATCAGACCGCCGTCCTCGCCCGACATGCCGACGGCATACGCACCATGCGTGTTGATCTGGCCGACGATGTCACGCCCCACCTTGCCGACCAGCACCATTCGGGCAACATCAAGCGTCTCGGCGTCGGTGACACGCAGTCCGTCGCGGAACTCGGTGGTCTTGCCGAGCTTCTCGAGCATCTGACCAATCTGTGGCCCGCCGCCGTGAACGACGACCGGCTTCAGCCCAACGGACCGGAGAAGCACGATGTCTTCGGCGAAGGTTCGACTGAGATCGGGGTCGACCATGGCGTTGCCACCGAACTTGACCACGACGATCGAGCCCCGGAACTGCTGGATGTAGGGGAGCGCCTCAATGAGCGCTTCGGTGCGGCGCTCGGGTGAGTAGCCGCGGTCTTGAGGAGCGGGCGTGTCGGTCATGATCGGTACCCCGCGTTGATTTCGATGTAACCGTGAGTGAGGTCACAGGTCCACACCGTGGCAGATCCAGAACCTATGCCGACATCGGCAGTGATCTTGACGTGGTCGTTCTTCAAATGCTCGGTCGCTCGGTCCTCGGAATAGCCCTCGAATTGCACTCCCCCGGCCGCCACTTGCTCTTCTCCAATCCATATTGCGAGCGAATCGCGGTCGGCTCGCTGACCGGCTTTGCCGATTGCCATCACGATGCGACCCCAGTTGGCGTCCTCAGCGGCAAGCGCTGTCTTCACCAACGGCGAGTTCGCAATCGACAGAGCGATCACCTTCGCCGCCTGATCGCTGTCGGCACTCGAGACGGTGATCTCGACGAACTTGGTGGCTCCTTCACCGTCTCGCACGATCTGATGAGCCAGGTCGAGGTTGATCGTTCCGACTGCCGCCGCAAGGTCGGCGTAGCCAGGATCGTCTGGCCCGGTGATCTCAGTCATTCCTGAAACACCGCTGCCGGCAGCACCAGTGGCGATGAGAAGAACGGTGTCGCTGGTGGAGGTGTCGGAGTCCACGGTGATGCGGTTGTAGCTCCGCTCGACCGCCTCGCTCAGCATTGATTGCAGCGCCTTGGGGCTGACGGCCGCATCGGTGAACACAAATGACAGCATCGTCGCCATGTCAGGGGCGATCATTCCGCTGCCCTTGGCGATACCAACGACGTTGACGGAGGTGCCTGCAATGTCGACGGTGGCACCCGAGCCCTTCGAGAAGGTGTCGGTGGTACGAATGGCTGCGGCGGCTTCCGCCCAGGTGCCCGACGTTGCCGGGGCGAGGCTGGCTGCCAGCTCTGGCAGTGCGTTGGTGAGCGCCTCGGTGGGCAGGTTCTCGCCGATCACGCCGGTCGAGGCCAAGAAGACCTCTTCTGGCGGCACACCGAGTGCGGAGGCAATTGACGTCGCGGTGAGCTCCGCTGCTGTTTCACCGTGACGCCCGGTGAACGCATTGGCGTTGCCGGAGTTGACCACGATGGCTCGACCTCGACCGCCCGGAAGCATCTTCCGGCACCAGTCGACGGGAGCCGACGGGCAAAGCGATGAAGTGAAGGTGCCGGCGATCGCCGAGCCTTCGGCGACGAGGGCAAGCATGAGGTCGGCCCGACCCTGGTACCGGAGGCCTGCGGCAAGGGTGCCGAGCTCGACACCTGCAACGGAAGGCAGGTCAGGAAACACTGGCGGAGCCAACGGTGACACGGTCATGGGAAGACTCCAACGGAACTCAAGCCAGCGACTTCGGGAACGCCTGTTGCGAGATTCGCATTCTGGATGGCCATACCGGAGGCCCCCTTCATGAGGTTGTCGAGTGAAGCGATGCTCATGACGAAACCGGTGCGAGGGTCGACTCGTGCGGTGAGGTGGACAGCATTCGAGCCAAGAGTTGCCTTCGTGGACGGAGAGCGCTCGCTCACCACCATGAACGGTTCATCTGCGTAGAAGCTGGCCATGGCCTCGATGGCCTCGTCTGTCGTGATCGACCCAGTGGGCCGGGCATAGCACGTGGCGAGAATGCCCCGGTTCATTGGAGCAAGATGCGGAGTGAACAAGACAGTGGTGTCGACCCCGGTGCGTTCGGTGAGTGCTTGCTCGATCTCGGGTGTGTGCCGATGCGTCAGCAGCCCATAGGCGGTGACGTCTTCGTCAACGGTGCAGAAGGTGGTGTTGGGCTTCGGCGGGCGACCGGCGCCACTGACACCGGTGATGAGGTCGACCACGATGCCTGAGCCCTCGACCAGGCCAGCGTCGAGCAGCGGGGCAAGCGCAAACACCGCAGTTGCCGCGTTGCAGCCGGTGGCGGCGATCAACTCGGCTCCGGTGATGTTCTCCCTGAACAGTTCTGGAAGGCCGTAGACGAACTCATCCAGCAACTCGGGGCAGGAGTGCTCTGCGCCGTACCACGTGGGGTACAGGCCCTTGTCGTGCAGCCGAAAGTCAGACCCGAGATCAACAATGTGCTTCACCCGGCCCCGAATGTCGGGAATCACCGACTGGCTGATGCCGTGAGGAAGACCACAGAAGACCACGTCCAGCCCATCAACGATCTCTGGGCTGAACGCGTCGAAGACCCGGTCGCCGTAGACGGCTGCGAGGTGTGGGTAGAGATCGGCAATACGTTCGCCAGCCTTGCTGTCGCCCGTGGCGACCACGAGTTCGAAGTGTGGATGACCAGCAAGCAGTCGCATCAACTCGGCGCCGGTGTATCCGGAGGCGCCGACGATGCCGACGCGAAACGTTGCGTCGGAGTACGTAGAATCAGACATCGGGAAAACATACAGGATCCTGCATAGTCATGCGGTTCAATTCCCCGGAAAGTTGAGGAGTAACCTGCTCGTCCGTGACGACGCTTGTTGGAATCTGCGGTGGTAGCGGCTCGGGTAAGACCACGATCGCTCGGCTCGTGGCCGCCGAGTTCGGGGCGACCCAACTGGCATTCGACACGTACTACTGCGATCAATCACACCTCACGCAAGAAGAACGGGCGCAGGTCAACTACGACCACCCGGAATCACTGGATGCCGACCTGTTCGCTGCTCATCTCGACGAGCTCGCCCAAGGTCGAGCGGTCGACGCGCCGATCTACGACTTCTCCACCCACTCCCGCACCGCCCAGACCGAGCGTGTCATACCGGGTGACATCGTCGTGATCGAGGGAATTCTCCTCCTCGCGTTCCCGCAGATCGCCGAGCGCCTCGACATCCGGGTGTACCGAGATTGCCCCGAAAACGTTCGATTTGCTCGTCGCCTACGGCGGGACATGGCCGAGCGAGGCCGAACCGAGCTGTCGGTGTACCGCCAGTTCGAAGCCACGGTGAAGCCCATGCACGACGAATATGTCGAACCGTGTCGAGCCACCGCCGACATCGTCACCGAATTCGACGAGGAACTCCACGCCGCCGCCGACCGCGTCATCGCCCAAGTCAACGCGCTCTGACATTGATGCAGCGGATGTTGCGAGCCTCGGCGAACAACTCCAGTTGCCCGCAGGGCATAACCGATCCAGCCTGACTCCACGCAGCGTGTCTCCTCTGTCGACCACGCGGAACACAGAAACCAACGGCTCGCGGTCGTTGGACAGGCTTACGACAGCCAGGTTTCTTGAGCGTGCCGCCAGCGAACGCCGTTGGGGCCAGCAGGGTCCACGTCGAACACTGCCGTGGTGCGCCGACGATTTCCGCCGCTCGCGAAGTGATGGATCTCGATGTACTCGCCCACGATCAGCGAGTCGGTCTCGACAACTGTTCGGTACCCCTCGGTCTCGATGCGCAGCTCGGAACTGTGGCCACGGCCAGCATCGAGTTGCGACAAGATCTCGGTGCGCTGAGACACTGTCCCGTCGGGGCCGATCATCGTGAAGTCATGTCCGAGTGCAGCCTCTGCCCGGTCGAGCGAATCGACCTCGGACAAGAACAAGGCTTGGAAGAACTGGTAGAGCTCATCGACTTCGCTCTGCCAGTCAGCGACCACTACAACCGGCCGGCTTCCTGTGCTGCCTGTTCGGCAGCGATCAATTGACCCTCGACGATGTCGAGGCCCTTCTGCCAGAACATCGGGTCGGCGAGGTCACAGCCAACGATCTTGCCCAGCTCTTCAGGCGACTGTGAGCCACCGGCCCGTAGCAGATCGAGGTAGGCCGGCACGAAGGCATCGCCCTCATCCTGGTAGCGGGCGTAGACCGAGAGCGCGAGCAGTTGCCCGTAGGCGTATGCATAGACATAGCCGGGCGAGCCCATGAAGTGCGGAACGTAGCTCCACCAGGACTTGTAGCCCTCGGTGATCTCGACCGAATCACCGAGCATGTCAGTTTGTGTCTGACCCCAGATGTTCCCGAAGTCCTCGACCGACAACTCGCCCTGTTCGCGACGGTGGGTGTGGCAACCATCCTCGAACCGATTCATGGCGACCTGGCGGAACACGGTGGCGATGGAGTCCTCGAGCGTCGTGGCAAGCAACGAAAAGCGCTCGCCTGGGTCGTCGATCATCGACAGCAGTCGGTTCGAGGTGACGGTCTCACCGAACACCGATGCGGTCTCGGCGAGGGTGAGCGGGGTGCTGTGGTGGTAGATGCTCTGGTTCTGACCTGCGAGGTAGAAGTGGACGCCGTGGCCGAGCTCGTGAGCGAGGGTGGCGACGTCGCGGCTCTTGCCTGACCAGTTCAGCAAGACGTAGGGGTGGTGGTCGGGCGTGACACCAGCGCAGAACGCTCCGCCACGCTTGCCGGGACGGGCGGGGCCATCGATCCAGTCTTCGTCGATGAATCGACCGACGATGCCAGCGAGTTCGGGTGAGAACGAGGCGTAGGCGTCGCGAACGATGCCGGTGGCTTCGTTCCACCCAATGGCTCGTTCGGTGGTGGCGACCGAGGCCGAACGGTCGTAGTCAGCCAGCTTGTCGACGCCGAGGATCTTTGCCTTCAATGCATACCAGCGCTGCGGAATGTCGTAGCGGCTGACCACGGCATCGACGAGGGCCTGGACTGACTCGTCGGATGCCTCGTTGGACAAATTGCGACTGGAGACCCAGCTGTCGAAACCACGGAGTCGATCATCGACTGACTTGTCCAACATGAGGGTGTTGTAGACGAAGGCGCGAGTGCGCAAACCGGGAGCGAGCCCCTCGGTAATCGCCTCCGCAGCCGTCTTGCGGGTTTCCTGATCGTTGCTCTGCACGATGGAGAGCGCTTGGTCGAGCGGCACTGCACCACCGAGATCATCGGGCAGATCGACCTCGATCGCCGACGTGAGCTCGTCGAACAGGCGAACCCATGCAGCCGAACCAGACACCGACTTCTCCGCGAGGATCGTCTCTTCGGACTCGGTGAGGAGATGCGGACGGTTCTTGCGGAGGTTGCGGAGATGATGACGGCAGAACTCGAGCTCGTCGGCCTGCATGAGTTCGTCAACGCGCCCGTCAGGCACCGCTGCCCACTCGAGATCGAAGAAGATCATCTTGGTGCCAATGGCGGTGCTGCGTTCCTGCATCGACATCATCTCGGCGCCCCGTTCGGGGTCGACGGTGTCGACACTGAAGCGCAGCATGGCGTAGTGCCCGGCCCGAGACATCAGATTGCTGATGTCTTCGAAGTCGTGCATGAGCTTGGCCAGTCCTTCAACGTCGAGCGACGCAATCGTGCCCCGACGTTCGGTCAACTTGTCCGCCATCTCGTCGGCTCTGTCGAGCAAAGAGTCGAGAGTCTCGCCCTCGGGAATGATCGGCTCGACATTCCACGCCACGTCAGCCGCGGTGAGATCTGCGTCGTGCCGTCCGTCTTGCCCGTGCTCGTTCTCAGTGACCGTCATAACCACCAGTTTGGCCCAGAACAGCCCCCAAACCCCGGGTTTCATGCCCTCACTTTCGATGGTGTGAGCCCCCAGTACACAAAGAAGCTCGATCTGAGCGGGCCCGAACTCAGACCGGGGGCTGTAGCTATCGATTCTGAGGGTCCCAAACCCGGGGTTTGGAAGGGTGTTTCCTCGTCAAACAGAGCGGAGGGGGGCGTTGTGGTGTTTCTGCACGGCGCTGATGATCTTGAGCCGAGCTTCGGTGACTTCTGCCTCGGTGAGCGTGGCGTCGACCGATCGCAATCGCAAACGGTAGGCCAGAGAACGAACGCCGTTGTCCAGCGACTCACCACGGAACACGTCGAACAACTCAGCTGACTCGAGTACAGCGCCGGCTGCCTTCTTCATCGACACAATCACGTCGGTAGCGGCCACGTCGTCAGGAACCAGGAACGCAAGGTCGAGATCACTACTGGGGTACTTCGAGATCGCCTTGAACTTCGCCGGCGCCGACATGGCTTGAATCATCGGCGGCACACGAAGCTGCAACCACGCCGCACGACCAGACACATCGAAGCGATCGAGCACGGCAGGGTCGACTTCGCCGACCTCGCCCAACGGACGGCCGCGGAACTGGATCTCGGCCGAACGAGTCGGGTGCAAGCCCGGCAGTGCCTTGTTGACGATCTTCAGACCGGACAGGCCAAGCGTCGCCGCAACGCGATGCAGTGTTTCCACAGCGACGGCGGCGTCAGCGTCGGCAACGATGCCGGCAACCCACTCTTCTTCGACGGGAAGCTCGTCGTCGGTGGGCAAGTAGACGGTGCCAAGCTCGAAGAGCCGGGCGTTCGTGACCTGACGAGACTGGTTATAGGCAATCGAAGAGAGCAGTCCCGGCAGCAGCGACGTGCGCAGCATGGACTCTTCCTTTACCAGCGGGTTCGCAAGCGAGATTGCCTCTTCGGCCAAGCCGGCCCGCTCGAGATCGCCGGGGGCGAGGAACGGCAGCGGCATAGCTTCGTTGAACGTCTCGGCCATGAAGGCACGACGAACAAGACGGCGACCTTGTTGCGTGGGTGTGAGCTCCCCGGCCTGAGCCGGACGAGGCACACGGGAACCAGACTTCTCGTAGCCGTGGTGGCGGCCGACCTCCTCGATCAGATCGATCTCGGCCGTGCAGTCGGGCCGCCAGGTGGGGATCTCGACGCTGAGCACGGACTCTTTGCCGGGAGACGTGCCGCGAACCGAGAACCCGATCGGATCGAGGTAGCTGGCGATGGCGCCGGCGTCCAGATCGACGTTGAGCAACTTGTTGACCCTGGCGATGCGAAGGTCGATCGTGGTTGGCGGCTGCACCGACCCTTCGACGACCACGCGACCGCTGGACACGGTGGCACCACAGATCTCGGCTGCCAGCTGGCAGAAGCGATCGAGCGCTCGCTCGATCCCCATGGGGTCGGCGCCACGCTCGAAACGAGTGGATGCTTCGGACCGAAGACCAAGCCGACGGCTGGTCTTGGCGATGGTCATGCGATCCCAGACCGCAGCCTCGAGGAGCACACTCGTGGTGGCGTCGCTGATCTCGGTGGCAGCCCCGCCCATGACTCCGGCGAGGCTGATGGCCTCGTCGGCGCCATTGCAGACCACACCGTCATTGACTGTGAGCGTCCGCTCGGCATCGTCGAGGGTGGTCAGGGTTTCGCCGTCTTGGGCCATTCGCACACGAATCGCGCCATCGGGCACGGTGCCGAGGTCGAAGGTGTGATTGGGCTGACCAAGTTCGAGCATCACGTAGTTGGAGATGTCGACAATGGCGTTGATCGGGCGCTGACCACTGGCTTCGAGCCGTTGCTGCATCCACGTCGGCGACGAGCCAAGCGTGATGTTGTCGAGGACTCTCACGCCGAAGCGCAAGCACAGAGAAGAGTCGACGATCTCGACACTGGACCGCGAATCAGCTGCTGGTTCGGTCTCGGTGAGCACGATCTCGGGCAGTTCGAACCGGAGACCGAGCTTGCCAGCGAGGTCACGAGCAACGCCTGCGATCGACAAGCCATCGGGCCGATTCCCTTCGACGTCGAGTTCGAAGACGGTGTCGGTCTCGGCCCCGAAAGCGTCAGTGATCGGTTGACCAACGGTGAATGTCGGGTCGAGCACCATGATGCCGTCGGACTCGCCGCCCAGACCGAGCTCGGACTCCGAGCAGATCATGCCGTTGGACCATTCGCCCCGCAGCTTTCGACGGGCGATCTCGAGCCCTCCAGGCATGACAGTGCCGAGGGTTGCCAACGGCACGAGGTCGCCAACCGCCATGTTGAATGCGCCACAGCAGATCTGCAGTGCATCTCCAGCGGGCGACGCAGCACCACCGGTGTCGACATCAACCAGTTGGATCTTGTCGGCCTCGGGATGAGGACGCAGATCGAGCACCTTGGCAACGACGATCCCGTCCCACTCGGCTCCGGTCTGAGTGACGGACTCGACGACCAATCCCAGATTGGTCAGGACCTCGGCCAAGCCTTCGGGATTGTTTTCGTAGTCCCCAAAACCTTCGGGGACGAACTCACGCATCCATGACAGCAAGACGTTCATGTGATCAGCCTCTTCTCTCGAATTCTCGTAGTCAGAACTGTTCGAGGAATCGAACGTCGTTGCTGTACATGTCTCGGAGGTCGTTGACCCCATATTTCATGAGCGCCAGACGATCAATGCCGAACCCGAAGGCGAATCCTGACCACTCTTCTGGGTCGAGATCGACCGCTCGCAGAACATTGGGGTGGACCATTCCGCAGCCAGCCATCTCGAGCCAGGAACCATCGGCCTGTTGGAGGTCGTATTCCGCAGATGGCTCGGTGAACGGGAAGTAGTTGGGGCGCAGCCGCGAGGGCAGCTTCTTCCCGAAATAGGCGCTCATGAAGGCATCGATCGTGCCGGTGAGATCAGCAAGCGTGATGTCGCGATCGATCACCAGGCCCTCGATCTGGTGGAACACCGGCATGTGGGTGGCATCGGCGGTGTCACGACGGAAGACTCGGCCCGGCGCAACGATGGCGATCGGCGGCTTCTGTCCGAGCATTGTTCGAATCTGCACGGGTGAGGTGTGTGTGCGAAGCAGCGAACTACCTGGCTCGCCGTGGTTCACGTAGATCGTGTCGAAGCCATCACGCGCCGGATGACCCTTGGGGATGTTGAGGGCGTCGAAGTTGTGCCAGTCGGTCTCGACATGAGGGCCCTCGGCGATGCGGAAACCCATGCCGACGAACACGTCTTCGAGTTCTTCCCATGTCTGAGTGACGATGTGGGCGTGGCCGACGTCGGTGGGAGCGACCACTTCAGTCAGGTCCATGCGCTCGGTTTCGAGCTGCGTCGCCCGTTCCGAGGCAGCGACGACAGCCAGGCGGTCGCCAACGGCCGCTTCGACCGCTTGCCTTGCTTCGTTGAGGGCTCGGCCCGCATCCCTGCGGTCCTCGACTGCGAGCGTGCCGATCTTGGACTTCAGGCCGTTGAGTTCGTCAATTCGTTGCTTCAGAAACGACGTGAGCGAGCCCGAATCGGTGAGCTCATCGAGCTCACCTGCGGTGTTTGTCAGTCGTTTGATGTCCTCGAGCATCGAGCCAGGGTAGCGAAGGCGTGACCAGGTGAAGAGCGAGTTTCTCGACGCCATGGCCGTCGCTCAGATTGAGTTCGGCGGCGAGCCGGTCGATGGTGATGGCATGGACCGCTGGACCGCTGCCTTTGCCTTCGTCGCAGTCGTGTTGATCGGCGGAGTTGGCTACGCAATCGAATCTGAACAACCAATCTATCCCGATGATCGGATCGAGCACGTCGTGATCTACGAGCCCGACTGGAGCGACATTGTCTACCGGGTTGCTGTCGCAGACGATCCAGATTTGCTCTACGACACCGAGTCAGAGCAGTTCCTCGTGACCATCCCATTCGGCATGCCTCCCGGCGATGGGCGACTCCGGCTGCTCGATCAAGCTGACGCCCGCTACGTCGCAGAGCAGCCAATCTCGGCGGTGACGTGGCCCCTCGAATGCCTCGGATCGACACCTGACAAGGACCAGGATGGTCTCCTCGACAATTGTGATCCCTACCCAGAGGACGTGAGCGGGCTTGCTCCGCTCGCCGTACCCGTCGCCAGGGTGAACATTCCCGACGCCGTCGCATCGTGGTGCGAGCAGCGCGACCAGGTCGAGGCCGGCATTCTCTCGCCAGCCCAGTGGTGGCGCAACACTCCCGGCGACTTCGGGCTATCCGACCGGGAGGAGGACCGCATCCTGTCCTTTGTCGCCCGACTGAGCACACCGCTGCCCAATCCCTTTCCGGCCTACGAGTTCCATGTAACCCAGAGCGACCTGGACGCTTTTGAGTTTCACGCCCTGACGGCGCCGATCTACTACTCGAACCTGTCCTGCCCGAATACCGACTGACGCAACGGCTGGCCGTCAGGCTCGGCGGCGCTGGCGCAGGCTCTCGAAGCACAAGATTGCGCCGGCGGCAGCCACATTGAGCGATTCGGTCGGGCCGGCGAGAGGGATCGTGATCGTCCGATCGGCGGCGGTAACCGCAGCAGCGTCGAGTCCAGCCGCCTCGTTGCCGAGGACCAGAGCGACGTTGGTCAGATCAACATCGGCGTAGTCGGGCGCTTCAGGATCGACCACGGTGGCCACAACCTCTCGGCCACTCCCCCGCAGCGAGGCAAACGCTTGATGCATCTCGGGCAGTTCGATCACCGGCAGACGCAAGCGAGCGCCAGCTGATGCTCGAACGACCTTGGGGTTCGTGGTGTCCACGGAGTTACCGATCATTGCCACCGCAGCAAAGCCAGCGGCCTCAGCAGTTCGCAGCAACGTTCCGGCATTGCCCGGATCGCTGAGATCGATGACGGCGAGCACCGGCCCGTCGCCAATGGTCTCGAGCGAGTGCTCTGGCACTCGAACCACAGCGCACACCGGTTGAGGCGACACGGTGGCAAGAACGCCAGCGAGCACGCCACCCCGGACCCAGTGGAGCTCGTCTACGACCTGCGCTCCGTCGGGAATCGACATCATCTCTTCGTCGACGTACAACTCGAGGATCTCGATCAATCCCGCTTCCTGAGCCGCAAGGGCTTCAGAAACGAGCACGGGACCTTCCACGACGAAGGCCCGCTCCGAAGAGCGGGCCTGTCGTTGCTTGATCAACTTCCGGAGACGCTTGATGCGGTCATTCGAGGCAGCGAGCATCTCAGGGAGTCAGTTCTCTATTGTTCAGCGATGAGCTGGATCAGGCGGCTTCGACTGCGTTAGCTGCAGCCTCGTTTGCCGTCTTCACCAATGCGGCAAAGGCGTCGGCGTCGTTGACGGCGAGGTCAGCAAGGACCTTGCGGTCGACTTCGACACCAGCATGCTTGAGACCATTGATGAACCGGCTGTACGTGGTGTCATTGAGACGGCACGCAGCGTTGATTCGCTGAATCCAAAGCTTGCGGAACTCGCCCTTACGAGCGCGACGGTCACGGTAGGCGTAGTTGCCCGAGTGCATGACCTGCTCGTTGGCGGCGCGGACGCTGCGGCTCTTGTTGCCGTAGTAGCCCTTGGCTTTCTCCAATGTTGCGCGGCGGCGCTTCTTGGAATGGACGGAGCGCTTTACTCTGGCCATGTTGATCTCCTGTGTTCGTAGTTGCGTGCGTTGAATTCAGATGCTCGGCGTTCAGTTGCTTGTGAACTGGGCCGAACCGGACAGATCAGCTCGAGAGAAGCTTCTTGATCTTGGGCATGTCGGCCTTGTCGACCAGTTCGGGGCCGGACAGACGGCGCTTGTGCCGGCTGGACATCTTGGTGTTGAAGTGATTCAGGTTGCGCTGGCGGCGACGGATCTTGCCGCTTGCAGTCACCTTGAAGCGCTTCTTCGCACCTTTATGGGTCTTCATCTTTGGCATGGGGGACTCCTCGGTCTGCAGACCGTGCGTCGAGGGTGATCAGTTGTGGAAAGAGACGAGCGCAGTTGTGCGGTTACTCTTGTTCGGTTGTGTCCGTGCTGATGTCTTCCTCGGTACCGGCTTCAGCATCTCCACTGACGTCGGTTTCGGGGGCGACCTCAGCGGTCACGTCGGTCGATTCGGGTGCTTCGACATCGGGCGCAATTGCTTCAACAGCGTCTGCTTCCGGTGCTTCGGCAGCAGCTGCTTCAGCGGCTGCTTCCTTTTCGGCCTTGGCTGCCTCTCGAGCGAGGGCGGCCATCTTCTTGGAATCCGGTCCGAGCACCATTGTCATGTTGCGACCATCCAAACGTGGATAGGCCTCGACTTTGGCGAAGGAATCGGTTCGTTCGGCAATGTTGTCGAGAATCTTGCGGCCGAGTTCAGGGTGGGTCACTTCACGGCCACGGAACATGATCGTGATCTTGACTTTGTTGCCCTCGAGCAGGAACTTCTCGACTTTTCGAGTCTTGGTATCGAAGTCGCCGCCAGAAATCTTCGGGCGATACTTCATTTCCTTGACCGTCACGTGACTGGTCTTCTTGCGAGATTCTTTGGCTCGTTGCGCTGCTTCGTACTTGTACTTGCCGTAGTCCATGATGCGGACGACAGGTGGGTTCGCTTTGTCGGCAACCTCGACGAGGTCGAGACCGAGTTCGCGTGACATCGACAGTGCTTCGGGCATTGGCCGGATACCGAGCTGCTCACCATCGGGTGAGATCAACCGGACTTCTCGCGCCCGGATCTTTTCGTTGATCCGGGGCTCATCTGACGCAGCTATTGCTGATCACTCCTCATGCAGGTTCTGTCCTTATCGCAGCGGAGTCTTCTTCCGCTTGGTTGGGTGACGTCGTTCGAGAAGAGAGCGACGTCCCACACACCTCACCGAGCGAACTCGCAAGCGATGACGGGACGATTGCAATGAACCGGGCAACCTGCGCCTGTGATGAGGCAAACCGGGTAACCCGGCGGCGGAACGGTGGGGCTGCGAGCCCTCTTCTTGTCAGACCCTCCAACCTTAGCACGAGCAGCTAGATTCTCCTCTGTATGACACTTTGGACCCCGGACGGCGACCACCCCATCCCCCCCAGCTCTGACGATCTCGCCGGCGCACCCGCCGACGAACTGACCGATGAGCAACAGGAACAAGCTCGACAGATGGCTCACGAGATGAGCGAAGCTCGCCAGCAACTGCTCGAAGCGGAGGTGGCCACCGTTCTCGCAAACCATGCGCTCGGCATCTACGAGTTGGCAGCGCTGCACATCACGGCGGAGAACCCCGACATGGTCGAGGCTCGTTTGGCCGTCGATGCGCTCGGCGTGTTGGTCGAGGGACTCGAAGGCCGGTTGGGTGACGGCGAGCCGACACTGGTCGATGCGCTCAGCAACATCAAGATCGGTTACGTCCAGCGGGCCAACCAGATCAAGCAGGAAAAGGCCGCGGCCGAATCTGTTGAGTAGACAGCGTCGACGAGAGCTCGGCCACAGCGGCACAGACGCGGTCGAGCTCATCGACGGTGTTGAAATAGTGGACCGACACCCGAACGAATCCGTCAGGACCGCGTTCTGCCATGTCGAATTGCGACGCAACAGCGTTGGCCAGCGATGAATTGATGCCCCGCCTCGTCAGGTGATCCTTGACCGCGACGGTGGTGAACCCATCGACGGTGAACGTGACGATCCCGCTCTTGTGTTGGCCCCGGTCGGTGAGCGACACGCCCTCAATCGACGACAACTGCCGACGCAACCAAGCGGCGAGCGCCCCCACACGAGCGGCGATGTTGTCGAGGCCGAGTTTGTTGGCGTAGCCCAACGCCACCCCGAGTCCGACCTTTGCAGCGAAGCTGTACTCGTAGAGTTCGTGCACTCGAGCATCAGACTTCGGCACCACGGTCCAGGGAGCGGTCCAGTCGTTCCCCCAACCGTCGTTGACCTTCGGAGACTGCAGGCCAGACAGACCTGATCGCTGATAGAGCAGACCTGTGCCACGAGGGGCTCGGCAGAACTTGCGCCCGGTCATTGCCGCGAAGTCGGCGTGCATTGCTTCTACATCGACCGGCAGCTGACCAAAGGACTGACAGACGTCGACCAAAAAGAAGGCGTCACTCCCCCGCTTCACCGCTGTGCCAATCTGCTCCACGGGGTTGATCAGGCCGCCCGAGGTTGGCACGTGCGTTGCGCACACCAGCTTCACCCGTTCATCGAGCATCTCGGTCAGCGCGTCGACCGAGGCCTGGCCATGCTCGTCATCGGGAATCAGTTCGACCTCGATCCCCCGCTCGACGGCTTGATTCATCGCAATCCCGCTGCTGACATACTCCACTGACGAGGCGAGGATGCGATCCCCCACAGTGAGCGGCACGGCGTTGAACGCTGCCCACCACGCTTGCGTCGCATTCTGTTGGAACGCAATCTCGGACTCAGCACAGTTGAGCAGCGCCGACGCCTCTCGGTACACCCGGTCGAGGTCGTCGACTCGAGCCGCTGCGGTCTCGTAGCCACCGTCGACAGCTTCGGTCCTGAGATAGTCAAGCGTTGCATCAAGCACGACGTCAGGAGGCGGCGACGCCCCGGCGTTGTTCACATGAATGCGATGATCAATCCCAGAAGTCTCTGCTCTGACCTGATCAACATCTATGCGGTCGAGCGCTATGCGTTCATCAAATCCTTCGTGCTCCATGCGGAGAACGTAGTGGCAGCGACCACCGGGCCACCGTTCCAATGTTGGCGAAGTGGACCGTTGGACGAGCGAGCGGGTGTTCCACTCGATCAGACGAAGTGATCGGCTGCCTCGGGAACCTCGAATGGCTTCGTGAGCGCCATTGCCACCTGCGCACCAGGTGCGGGACGGTGGAAATAAAAGCCCTGGAAGAGCGTGATCCCGAGCGAGCGAAGGACAGCGATCTGTGCCGCTTCCTCCACGCCCTCAGCAACGGTCTCCATGCCCATCGAGTGCGCCAGCGCCACGATGGCGGTCACGATCTTGCGGTCGACGGCTTCGGTTGCCACATCGACCACGAAGGCGCGGTCGATCTTGAGCGTCGACACCATGTCGAGGCGTTTGAGCTGACTCAGCGACGCCCGGCTCGTACCGAAATCGTCGATGGCGAGCTTCACACCCAGGTCAACGAGCTCGTAGAGGATCGTGAGACGAGAATCGAGCCGTTCGACAATGATCTCCTCGGACAGTTCGAGCTCGAGTTGGCTGGGGTCCAGGCCGGTTTCGGCAAGCACACGCTGAACGAGTTCGAGAAGTCCCGAATCGATGAGCTGACGCTCGGCGACATTGACCGACACCATCACGGGGTGACCAACCGCAGTGCTCCAAGCCGCTGCCTGCCGGCAGGACTCGCGTAGGACGTGTTCACCAACATCGACGATCAGCCCAGACTCGGCGGCGACGCTCAGAAACGCGCCAGGCGACATCATGCCGCGCACCGGGTGCTCCCACCGCACGAGAGCCTCGAGGCGATCGACCGATCCCGTGTTCGAATCGACGATTGGTTGGTAATAGACGTGGAGCTGTCCGGTACGGATGGCACGACGCAGTTCTCGTTCGACTTCCAGACGAGCGACTGCTTGCTCCCGAAGCTCGGCATCGAACACCACGTAGCGACCGCCGCCAGCCTCTTTGGCTTTGTACATAGCGACATCAGCGTCACGAAGGAGGCTCTCGGCGTCGCCCTCACCACCCGTGACGAACGCAATGCCGATCGATGCGCTGATCATCTGGGACGACTCGTCGCTGAGAACCGCTGGCTCCTTGAGCGACTCCAGAATTCGATCTGCGAGCAGTGTGAGATCTCGTATCGCCGGCACGCCGGAGGACACCACGATGAACTCGTCGCCTCCGAAGCGACCGACGGTGTCACCCTCCCGCACAGACTGGCGTAGCCGATCGGCGACCGCAGCCAGGACTTCGTCGCCCGCAGAATGGCCGATCGAGTCGTTGACGACTTTCAGCCGATCAAGGTCGAGGAGGAGGACGCCAACAAGATTATTGGTCCGCCGATCACCGAGACAAGCGTCGAGTTCGTCGGTCAGGCCCTTGCGATTGGTGAGCCCGGTGAGCGGGTCATGACGGGCGTCGAACTCGATCAATTCGATGCGTTCGGCTTTGGCCCGCGACGCCTGCATCGCTCGAGCCACGACCGACATGCCACCGGCCACCAACACGCCGGACAACAAGAGAATCCACGAGCCGCGGTGCACTGCGACCCCGTCGATGGGTCCGACGAGGATCGACCATTCGGATTGGGCGCTTTCGAACGCTCCGGCGTTGGCGACGAGTTCCGGCGTCGATCCGTCGTTCGCGACCACCGTCGTGCCGTTCAGGCTCACCTCGAAGAGTCCCACGCCAAGGGGAAGATCAATCTCGACGTCGTAGAGAGCCAAAATGAAGGAAGTCACCGAGTCGTTGCCGTTGCGAACCGGAGCGATCAGCAACACCGGCGCAACGTCGGCTTCAAAGATCTGCTCGACCGTGTCGAGGATTTGGGCGGGGGCGACAGCCAGCAGGCCTTGTTCCTCGGCTCGGGAGAGCAATTCATCCATGTTCGCTGATCGCTGGATCGCCTGCCCTTCCATCGCCTCGGGGTCAACGGCTCCCACAGATGATCGGGTCACGAAGTCGTCGCCCACGACCTCGATCGAAGCCAGTTCGGTGATGGCGGAACCGTCTCCGGTCAGCTTCGCCCTCGCCGCAAGGCTGGCGAGACGATCGGGGTCGACGTCGGCCTCTGCTCCGAATGCAACGGCGATGGCATCGACAGAGGCCAAGGTGGCAAGCATCTCTGCCTCGGCGACCTCGGCTCTGGCGACTGCCAGCTCAGCAGCGGTCTCCTCGGCCTCGTTGCCCTCCACGACGCGCAGGAAGAACCAACCGGCGATCGAGAGGGCAACAACGGCCGCGATCGATACGAAGAGTGCAGGCGAGCGTTCGTTCGACATCGAAGTTCCTGTCGGCAAGCCCGCCAAGCAATCAACCCTTCTGGGTGACCCTGCTCACCGGGGTCATCGAGGCCCAAGCGACGGCTCAACCGAGCGCAAGAACGTCGAAGGCCTCGAATCGGCCGGGGCCGCCCGGCCGAACCTCGAACGACACCCGGGTGCCTCCATCGATCGTTCGAGAACCACCAGCGATGGCCGTGCAGTGAAACATCCAACGTTGTCCAGCAGAATCCTCGACGACGCCGAGTCCAGCCTCGAAGTCGTAGACCGCGACCTTGCCCGTGCGACCACCTGGTATTCCTGGACCAAACGTGTCCCTTGGTGTCTTGATTCTCACGGGCCGAACGATAGAGGTCCGCCCCAGGGAATAGCTGATAGGTAGCTTCGCGCCGTCGCCATCCATTGGGTTCAGCGACTTCACGCACTTCGTGCTCTCCCGAACCGCTGAAGTCCCTAGGCTCTCGGTCGTGATTCTCCACGAACTCGAGGCAACACTCCAGGCACGGCGTTCGTCGTCGCCCGAGGAGTCCTACACCGCACGGCTACTGGCCGACCCCACCCTCAACCAGCGCAAGATCATGGAGGAAGCATTCGAGGTCTGCCTCGAACTGCAGGCGTCGCCGATTGATCCCGAGCGCACCGCCGAGGAAGCCGCCGACGTGATGTACCACCTGTTGGTGGCCCTCGTCGGAGCCGGCGTCGCCGTCGACGACGTCTTCGCCGTGCTGGAAGGGCGGAAGAAATGAGCGTCGTGGATGCCAACGTACGTATTGCCGTTCCTTCGAAGGGCAGGTTGCGCGAGTCGTGCTTGGACCTGCTCAGCCATGCGGGCTACCGGGTCGGTTCGTTCAAAGGAACGGCCTCAGCCAACACCGACGGTATCGAGTTCATCGAGATGCGACCGCGCGACGCCGCCGCTTGGTTGCGGGCCGGGCGTCTCGACGCAGCCTTCATCTCGACCGACACCGCACTCGAGAACGAAGTCGAGGGTTTCCCGTCCATCGATCTCGGTTTCTCGAAATCTGATCTGGTGTTGGCATGCCGAGACGACAGCCCGTACCAGACCGCAAAGGACCTGGTTGGGGCCACGGTGGCGACCCACCTTCCTTCGTGGACCAAGCGCTGGTTCGATTCGATGGGCGTCGATGTCGACGTGGTCGCCATGGGCGGCTCACTCGAAGGCGTGTGTGCAGTAGGTATGGCCGATGCCATCGTCGACCTCCGCGAAACCGGCGGCAGTCTGGCCCGCAATCGCATGCATGTGGTCGAGACCGCCGTTAGCTGCCAGGCCACGTTTGCCACGACCGAGGTCGCGGCTCCGGTCATCAGTGACCTCCAGCTTCGTCTCGAGGCAGCGTTGGCCGCTCGGCGCACACAGTATGTGATGCTTCATGTTCCCGCAGACAAGGTCGAGGCATTGAGTGGCGTGTTCCCGGGGCTCGCAGCCCCAACGGTCCTGCCGCTGTCGGGTCGAGATGACCTTGTCGCCGCTCACATCGTGGTCAACCGCCAGGAACTGTGGGCTCGCCTGTCAGATCTTCGGGCGCTCGGGGCAACTGGCATCGTGGCCTTGCCCACCGACGCGATCGTCGAATAGGACAGCCGCGATCGTCGAATAGGACAGCCGCGATCGTCGAATAGGACAGCCGCGGCCGCGAAGCAGACAGCCGCCGGGCGGTCTTCAGTGCGGGCGACCGCCGGACAACAAGTCAACTGCGTGGTGGCAGACATCCAGAACTGCTGACAGCGTTTCGACTGCGCCATTGGTCGAGCCAGGAGTGTTGAGAATCAGTGCCTGATCGCGAGTGCCAGCGACAGCTCGACTGAGACGGCCGAGGCCATCGGGATTGCAGAGGCGCATGGCCTCGGCAAGCCCCGGTGCTTCGCGATCGATCGCTTCTCGTGTGCCTTCGGGCGTGAGATCTCGAGGCCCAAACCCCGTTCCGCCGGTGGTGACGATCAAGCCGTTGAAACCATCAGCGAACTCGATCAAGGTGTCACGAACCGACTCGACGCCGTCAGAGATCGCTCGCCGTTCGATCACTGTCCAGCCTGCGGCCTCCAGGTGCGCTTGCACAGCAGCCCCCGATCGGTCCTCTCGGGTGCCAGCGATCACACCGTCCGAAGCGGTGATGACTTTGGCGAACAGCTCGGGTGTTGAAGAAGCAGAATCAGTCACGGCCAATAGTCTGCCGTCATGGCAACACAACGACCCGAGCAACGACTCGAGACGATCGCGATCACCGCAGGCCGCCCTCACGTGCCCGGTGCGCCGCTGAGCACGCCGATCACGCTCGCTTCGAGCTACGCCAGCGGAGCTGGCCCCGAATACGCTCGCGGCGACTCCACCCCCACATGGCAAGCGTTGGAAGAAGCCGTCGGTCTCATGGAAGGTGGCGTGGCCATAGCGTTCAGCTCTGGCTTGGCAGCCGTCGCTGCGGTCCTCGGTCAACTCGGCACCGGTGCTCGTTTGCTGTTGCCCGATGATTGCTACCAGGGTGTGGCGATCTTGGCCGCCGACGGTGAGGCTCGCTACGGGTGGAAGGTCGAGCGGCTGGCCACGGCGAACACACAGTCCTGGCTCGATGCTCTTCCAGGGGCCGATCTGGTCTGGCTCGAATCTCCATCGAACCCCATGCTCGAGATCGCCGACCTGCCAACGATCTGCGCCGCTGCTCGGTCACTTGGCATCATCTCGGCAGTGGACAATACCTTCGCCACTCCCCTGCTGCAGCAGCCCGTTTCACTCGGTGCGACCTACAGCATCCAGAGCGCGACGAAGTTCATCGGCGGGCACTCCGACCTGCTCTGCGGCATCGTCACCGCCGTTGATGCCGAAGCTGCGGCCCCCATCGACCGCCATCGCACGTATCACGGCGCCACGCCCGGCGCCCTCGAGGCCTACCTCGCATTGCGGGGCCTTCGGACCTTGCCGGTCCGATTCGAACGGGCACAGGAGAGCGCGATGGTCCTGGCTCAGCGTCTTTCCGAGCATCGTCAAGTGACCAACGTGCACTACCCCGGGCTCCCTGACGATCCCGGCCACGATCTCGCCAGAGCAACCCTCGCCGGTCCGGGCGCCGTGGTCAGCTTCCAGATGCGCGGGTCGGACACCAGCACCGATGTGCGCCTGACACGGCTGCGACTGATCACACCAGCCACGAGTCTCGGTGGCGTCGAATCCCTCATCGAACGACGAGCGAAGCTCGTAGGACAAGAGCACGTTCCGCCAACACTTTGCCGCCTCAGCGTCGGGTGCGAGCACGTCGAAGACCTTTGGGAAGACCTCGATCAAGCCCTCTCCGGCCACTCTTAGTTTCCGGGATTGATTCCGGGGTCAGGTCCCCCCAAGCACAGCTTCCGATCCCGGATGTCACAGGCCATTCGTACTGTCATCGAATGGCGAGACCACTGAGAATCCACCCACCCGGCGGCTACCACCACGTCACTGCACGTGGCAACGACCGCCTCCCGATCTTCCTCGATGACGAAGATCGCTGGTCGTTCTTGCGACTCTTGGCCGAAGCCAAGGATCGTTTTGGCTGCGAATTCCACGCCTATTGCCTGATGACAAATCACGTGCACCTCGTCATCGAGGACCATGAAGGCCAGCTGAGCAGAGCACTGCGCCACATCAAGGGCGTGCACGCCCAACGCTTCAACCGCCGACACGATCGGGTTGGGCATCTCTTCGAGGGCCGATTCTGGAATTCGCTGCTCGGCGATGACGCGTACCTGACAACAGCGGCCGAGTACGTCCACCGAAACCCCGTCGATGCTGGACTTACCGAATCACCCGCCGACTACCAATGGTCCTCCTACCCGGCGTACGTCGGAGTGACCAAGGGTGCAGCCTGTCTGACGCTGGGCACAGTCCTTCAGATGCATGGCAGTCGACAAGAACTCAGACGACGCACCGAAACAGCTCCGAGCAACGGTCGAATGCTGGATGAATTCCGCACGGATCCCAGACCGCCGGTGCTCGGCTCAGAAGCTTTTCGGAGAACAGCCGTCGCCGCTGCCAACCTTGCTTCAGAGACTCAGGCCTCCGCACGTCGAGGCCTGATCAGTTCGGAACGACCACCGCTGGCGTCCATTCAAGAAGCCGTTGCCCACGCGTGGTGCGTCGATGGCGACTCGGTAGTGACGAGCCGCCGAGGCAGCAAGAACACACCTCGCGCCGTCGCCATTCACCTCGCTCAGAAGGCGGGTTGGCCTCCAGACGAGATCGCAGATTTCTTTGGTCTCACTTCGAGCAGCGCTGTATCGACCGTCAGCAACCGATTACGAACCAGACGCGCATACGAAGCTGAGCTACACGATCGGATCAAGAACGCTGAGCTTGTGCTTGGGGGGACCTGACCCCGGATTGTTGGGGTTTTGCTTGATGGGAGCGGGTAGGGGGTTTAGAGTTCGCCACTTGACCCCGCTGGCCGCTTCGGCCGCCGCCGGGCTTCACCCAGGAGCACACATGAAGATTCTTTTCGCCGATGCCGTTGATGCCAGCCGCGTTGCCTCGCTCGAGGCCGCTGGTCACGAGTGTCGTCTCGAACCGGCCCTGACGGCTGACGATCTGCCGGCCGCGATCAACGATGCAGAAGTCGTTGTTGTGCGCAGTACCAAGGTCACCGCAGACGCCATCAGCTCCGCCACCAATCTCTCACTCGTCGTTCGCGCTGGAGCGGGCACCGACAACATCGACAAAGCCGCCGCCTCGGCAGCAGGCGTTTACGTCTGCAACGTCCCGGGCCGCAATGCGGTCGCAGTCGCCGAGCTGACCATGGGCCTTCTCCTTGCGATCGACCGCCACATCGCCGACGGCGCCGCCGATCTCCGGGCTGGCACCTGGAACAAGGCTCGCTACACCAAAGCCGACGGTCTGGCCGGTAAGACCATGGCCATCATCGGGCTGGGTGACATCGGCCTCGCTGTCGCCGAGCGAGCCAAGGCCTTCGGCTTGACGGTGCAGGCGGAACGCAAGCCCGGCCGCAGTGAGGTTGTACAGACCCGGATTCGCAGCGTTGGGGTTCGACTGGTCGATGACCGAGCCGATCTACTCGCCAACGCTGACATCGTGTCGATCCACGTACCGAAGGCCGACACCACCACCGCAATGGTCGATGCCGACTTCATCGCTGCGCTGCCAGATGGCTGCATCGTGTTGAACACATCTCGAGGTGACGTCGTCGACGAAGCAGCGTTGCTTCACGGCCTCGATCAACGAGGCATGCGTGCAGGACTCGATGTCTTTGCCAATGAGCCAGGATCCGACACCGGTGCCTTCGTCTCTGCGATCGCCTCCCATCACGCCGTTGTCGGCAGCCACCACATCGGAGCCTCCACTACGCAGGCACAAGAGTCAGTCGCAGACGGGATGATCGAGGTGATCCGCGCCTACGGCAGCGGCGTCATGATCAACTGCGTCAACATGGCCAGCACCCCATCAGGGGCGAGCTGCATCTCTGTTCGCCACCGAGACATGGTTGGCGTCCTCGCCAAGATCCTCAACACCCTCAGCAGTAACGGCCACAACGTCGAACAAATGCAGAATCAGCTGTTCGCTGGAGGTGGAGCAGCCGTCGCCACCATCAACGTCGACCGCACACCCAGCAAGACCACGCTCGACGCCATCGAAGAGATCACTGAGGTCATCGCTGTCTCACTGACTTGTGAGGACGACCGATGACGGCCGTTCGCCCGCTCCGGCTCCGCATCGTCCAACCCTCATGGGCCGAGCGAGTTTCCTCGCCCGCCCACGACGCGCTCACCCCCGGCGATCGTCGGGCGCACCTGGCCTTCAATCCCGACAGCTACATGGCCGTCACTCGTGGGCTGGAAGACGTCGAGCCCGGAGAAGTGGTCAGCGCCGATGAACTCCTGCATCAAGGCCGTGAAGCGCTCGACCGGCTTCGCCAGAACGGGGCCTTCTGTCCCGAACGGGGCGACGACTTCTACGTCTACCGACTGACCGAGCGCGCCAGCTCAATCACAGGCATCGTGGCCGGCGTCGCCGTCGATGACTACAACGCAGGCCGGGTTCGTATCCACGAGCACGTCAAGGCCAACCGGGCGATCCATCTCGCAAACCACCTCGACGTCGTTGGCGTGCAATCCAGTCCGATTGCCATGGCTCACCGCCCCAACGCAGCGATTGCTGACATCATCGCCCGGACGACGGCTACCGAACCGTTGTTGCAGTTCACGCTGCCCGACGGTCTCGAACAGACCGTATGGGTCATTCCGAAGGGCGACGATCATGAGGCGATGCGGTCGGCACTCGACAACGACCCGCTCTATCTGATCGACGGTCATCACCGGGCCGCTGCCGCGGCAACGTTCCGAACAGCTGCGGGCCCGGGCATGGCGGACTGGATGCTGAGCGCCATCTTCTCCACCGACGAACTCGACAATGCTCCCCACCACCGAGTGCTCGGTCCGTCAAGCGGTGTCGACGGAACGTTACGGATCATCGGACGTCACCTTCGCCTCCGGAAGTGCTCCGTCGACGAGGTCGCAACACGGTCGCCGTCCGAACTGGCGCTCTACGGAGCCAGACAGTGGTACTGCCTCGATCTGCCGCAGGCGGGCGGGAGCGACGCAGCAGCCCTCCTGGCCGATCTCGATCCCAGCCGGTTCCAAACCCAGGTGTTGACACCGCTGTTTCGCATCGACCCCGAAGGAGACGACCCGGCGCTGTCGTACCTCGCTGGCGAGCGAGAAATCAGCGAACTACAAAAGGTCGTCGACGACCAGCACGGTTTGTTGGTGATGATGCGGCAGGTGCCCATCAGCGCACTGGTCGCGGCCGCTGACGCCAAGCTGGTGATGCCTCCCAAGTCCACCTACTTCGAGCCCAAGGTGCGATCCGGGGTGTTTCTTCGCAAGACAGCGGACGAAAGCTGATCGTCTCCACAGTCTCGAAGCCACGGGAAGCCGTGGCATCATCGGTGGATGCAGCTGAGCACTCGGGCCACCTCGGTGGCCGTCTCTCCCATCGGTGACGCCAAGGCGTGGCTTGCGCATCGGACCAGCGATCGTCCTTTGCTCGACCTGTCCCAGGCTGCGCCCAACTATCCGACGGCGCCAGCGATTGCGGCACGCATTGCCGAAGTTGCCGCAAGCAACGACGGCGGAGCGTACGCCCCGCCCATGGGGATTCCGGCGTTGAAGGAAGCGTTCGCCGAACGGCTGCGCTCAGACACCGGCAGCTCGGTGACCGCTGCCCAGGTACTGCCAACAGCCGGCTGCAACCAGGCGTTCTGCGTCGCCGTGTCGGTGTTGGCCGACCCCGGCGACGAGATCATTGTCCCACTTCCCTACTACTTCAACCACACGATGTGGCTCGACGCAGAAGGCATCGTCCCCCGCTTTCTCGAGCCAGATGCCGACTTCGTGCCGACTCCAAGTGAGGCCGACCGCCTCATCAACGATCGCACCCGCGCCATCGTGTTGGTGACACCGGGCAACCCCACCGGCGTCGCGTTCTCTCCCGCTGTGATCAACGAGTTCGCGGCGCTTGCGAACCGACGAGGCGTTGCGCTGATCATCGACGAGACCTACCGCAACTTCCGAGACACGTCGGCACCGGCCCATCAGGCGATGGTCAGTGACGACTGGGGCGACACCGTGATCGGTCTCCACTCCTTTTCGAAAGATCTCGCCATTCCCGGCTACCGGGTGGGTGCCATCGTCGCCGGCGAAGCATTCCTCGAACAGGCATCGAAGCTGCTGGACTGTGTCGCCATCTGCGCTCCGCGGATCAGCCAGGAAGCAGCCGTCAGTGGCTTGTTGGAGGCCGACGCATGGCGTCAGGCCCAAGCCGAGCGAATCGCAGCCAACCTCGCCGTGTTCCGAGCCAAGATGGCCACGCAGCCCGGCGGTTTCGAACTCGGCGCCTCAGGCGCATTCTTCGGATGGGTTCGTCACCCGTTTGCGGCGATGTCCAGTGCCGACGTGGTCAAGCACCTCGTCCTCGACCACGACGTGCTCGTGATTCCAGGCACGGCGTTCATGCCAACCGACGAGCGGTGGCTGCGGTTCAGCTTCGCCAACCTGGAGGCAGCAGAACTCGACGACCTTGCCAGCCGGCTCGTCGAATGTGGTGCATCACTTGGGTGATCGGGATCAGTTGCGGATGAGATGGAACCACGACATGCCGTCGCTCGCCACTGGCAGCAAACGTTGAACCCCGGCGCCCTCGACCGTCACACCAGCGTCGTTGGCAACGGCAGCCAAGACGTCAGATGACTCGGCGTTGAGCAAGGTACACACGCTGTAGGTGAGTCGGCCGCCTGGCTTCAGGGTGGCCAAGCCGGCTCGCACCAGATCGACCTGCAGCGCAGCGAGTCGCTCGGGTGCTGCTTTGTCGATGCGCCAACGAGCGTCAGGGCGGCGGCGCAAACTACCGAGCCCGCTACACGGTGCATCGATCAAGACTCGGTCAACTGAACCGGGCCGCACCGGTGGGAACAGACCATCAGAAACGATGGGGGTGACTCGAGATCCCAACTGCTCGACGTTCTCGGCGATCAGCTCGACTCGATGGCGGGCCAGGTCACCGGCAAGCACCACCGCACCAGCCGCAGCGAGCCCTGTCGCCTTGCCCCCAGGAGCTGCACACAGGTCCAGCACGACATCGCCCGGCTCGACATCCATGGCCGCAACGATCTTCTGCGACGCCGTGTCTTGGACATAGCCATCATTTCTGACTTCCGCCGTGGCTGACTCATTCATGGCTTCCAACGACACCGCCGCGTCGTGCTCACCCAGATCTGCAGCCAAGCGGTCGACAATCCAGTTGGGATAGCTGAGCCGAGTGGATTCGTCCGGCCACTGCACGTCGCTGTCGGCGACCCGACGCAGCACGGCGTTGACGACCTTCTTGCCCGGCCCCTTGACGGCGCCGACCGTCGCCGACACCGCTGCGTGCCTGGGCGTGTCGAGATAGTGGAGTTGGTAGGCACCGATCCTCAGTGCGGCCCGAACTTGCGGCTCGATCTTCGACAGCACAAAACGCTGGGTGAGGAAGTCGCACGCTCGCATCATGCGCGTCGTGCCGTAGACCAGCTCGGTCACGAACGCTCGGTCGCGCTCTGCGAGGTCGCTTCGATCGAGCATCGGCGGCAGCACGAGGTTTGCGTATGCCTCGTCGCGATCGATGCGAACCATGGCCTCGATCGCCAAACGGCGAGATGCAACTCCGGGATCAGCGGCCAAGGAATGCTCCAGTTTCGATGCGGCTGCCATTGGCCCAATCCCTGGCACCCATGCGGGCTTTGCCTTCGGGTTGGACCGTGACGAGCTCGAGCGCTCCCTGGCCGCAGCCGACAACGACCGAAGCCTTGTCGACGGCGAGTTGGCCGGGGGAAAGGTCGTGCCGATCAGTGATGACGTTGGCATCCCAGATCCGGAACCGCGCACCCTCGAACGTCGTCCATGCCCGTCCGAGACGAATCACCCGGTCGACCGAGACCGCTGGATCATCGAGGTCGAGGTGCAACTCTTCTGGTTGGATCTTTCTTGCGTAGACGGGCTCACCTCTTTGTGGTTCCGCCTCGCCGAGACCTTCGGTGAGTGCGGCTACCAGCATCGACGCACCGATGTCGACCAGGTCTGACCGCAACCCTTCGAGCGTGTCGGTGGCTTCGATTGGTCGCTCCACTCGGCGATACACGCCACCGGTGTCCAGCCCCTCCTCCAATGCCATCAAGCACACGCCGGTGGCCTCGTCACCCTCGAGCAACGCACGTTCGACCGGCGCGGCGCCCCGCCAGCGAGGCAACAGCGAAAAGTGCAGGTTGACCATGTCGAGGTGAGCCAGCAGCGCAGGACCGATGATGTGTCCATACGCGACCACGACACCGAGGTCGACGTCGAGGTCGAGGTCGAGGAGGTCCTCTACGCGGTCGCTCACTTCCAGTCCGAGTTCGAGCGCTGCCGCCTTGACCGGCGTGGGATGCAATGTGGAGCCTCGACCCCGTCGCTTGTCTGGCCCGCTGATGACCAACGGCACCTCGAAGCCAGCAGCGACCAGCGCCTGCAGCGGAGCAACCGCAACATCGGGTGTACCGAGGTACGCAATGCGCTCGATTGTCGTCATGTCGGCGGCCGAGTCAAGGAAGCACGAGTCCGCCGCCGTTGCTGGGCAACGTGAGATCGGACCCAACAGCATCATGGTCGTCGTCCTTGGACGGCGGACGCTTCATCGACCCGTGGTCGAGGAGACGTTCCCGAAGCGTCTTCATGGCCTGCTTTCTGGTGTCGTCGTCGAGGTGATCGATCAGCAAGACGCCGTCGAGATGATCGAGCTCGTGCTGGATCAGCCGGCTGAGCAACTCATCGGCCTCGAGGGTGACCTCGTTGCCTTGGAGATCGAAGCCCGTGACGTGGATCTCCTTCGGGCGGAGGATCTCCCACGACAAGCCGGGCACCGAGAGGCAACCTTCCTCGAAGTACCACTCGCCAGAAGACTCTTCGACGACCGGGTTGATGATGGCTTCCGGCCCAGCTCCTACGTCGTAGACGAAGAAGCGCTTCTGGACTCCGATCTGCGGTGCGGCGAGTCCAATGCCTGGCTCGGCGTACATCGTGGCCAACATGTCCTCGGACAGGCGAACGAGTTTGCTGTCGATGTCGGTGACATCCGTTGCCACCTGGCGGAGGACTGGATCACCGATCACGCGGACGTCATAGGGGGCAGACATGGTCGGCAAGGCTAGCGTTCGACGCCTGTGACTCAGTATTTCGACTCCGAGCCGACGGTCACGTCGTCTGAACGCACCGTCGACCTCGTGCTGCCCGACGTTCAGGCCACGCTGACCACAGATCGCGGGGTGTTCAGCGCCGATCACGTCGACACTGGATCCAAGCTGTTGCTGCTTGACGGTCCGCCCGCTGTCACCACCGACCGGGTCATCGTCGATGTCGGCTGCGGTTACGGACCAATCGCGTACACGCTTGCGGCCCGCAATCCCGCAGCGACGGTCTACGCCGTCGACGTCAACCAGCGGGCCCGTGATCTCTGCGCCCGCAACACCACCGCCCTGGGCAACGTCGTGGTCGCTGCGCCCGACGATGTGCCAATCGATCTCGTCATCGACCGAATCTGGTCGAATCCACCGATCCGAGTTGGCAAGAAGGTTCTGCACGAACTCATGGATCGCTGGCTTGGTCAGCTGGGACCTGATGGATCCGCCCACCTCGTTGTGCAAAAGCACCTGGGCGCCGACAGCTTGCATTCGTGGCTCGAACGCTCGGGTTGGCAGGTCGAACGCCGGTCTTCGAAGAAGGCGTTCCGACTGCTTGACATCACTCGAGCTGACATCAACAGAACTGACGTGCCCCGATGAGCAATCCCAAGTCCCTCACACCCACCGAACTCAAGCGCCTGCATCGCACCTGGCGCCGCAACACCGAATTGCAGGTCGGTCTGATCCTGGACGGCGTCCAGAGCCCGTACAACGTCGGATCGCTGTATCGGTCGGCCGCGGCCTACAAGTGCCAGGACATGTGGCTCGTGCCTCCAACGCCAGACCCGACCCACACCAAGGTCGCCAAGACGGCGCTGGGGTGCGAACGGCTCGTGGCTTGGAAAACCGCTCCCAGCGGTGTCGAAGCGGTCGCAGCAGCCAAGGCCGCTGGTTACCTCACCGTCGCCGTCGAACTGACCGGTGATGCTGCGCCGCTCTTCCAAATCGACCTCGGACCGGCGGTGTGTCTGGTGCTGGGCCACGAAGAACGCGGCGTCCACAAGCAGACGCTTGCTGAGGTCGACCACATTGCTTTCCTTCCTCAGCTCGGCAAGGTCGGCTCACTCAACGTGGCTCAGGCCGGCACCGTCGCACTGTACGAAACCGCACGTCAGCGCTGGATGGCCTGATCAGTCCCCACCCGTTCGGAGATAGGCCAGCCGCTCATCCAGACCGTGGGCTTCATCGGAAACTTCTTGTTCGACAGACCTGAGCTGATGCACCAGGTCGCGAGTTCGGTCGGTGACGACTCCAATGGTGCCGAGCGCACTGTTTGCGGCGGTCATTTCAACGTCGAGATCCGCTGCTCGCCTCACCATCGATTCCCCCAGCGTGGCGAAGTCATCTCGGGTCTGGACCGACCGTTGGGCCTCCGATGACGCCACTGCTTCGAGTTCTCTGATTTCCAATGCCGTTCGCTCTGACAGGATCACCGCTTCCTTGACCACACCGTCGGACACCTCGACCGCTTGCGTCGATGCGTCCTGCACTCGAGCCACTGCGGCTTCGATGTCGCGCAAGGACTCGAGGGTGCCCATGGCCAAGTCATTCACCTCGTTGGCCACGATCGAGAACGATCGGCCGGCATCTCCCGCCCTTGCTGCCTCGATGGACGCATTCAATGCCAGCACACGCGTGGAGTCGGCGACGTCACGGACCACTTCGACGATCCGGTCGATGTCGGCGGCCGCAAGATCGATGGCCCGAACCGCCGTGAGCAACCGCTCGCCTCCGTCTCGAACAGTCTCCGCAGTCTTCTCTGCGCCCGACCGGGCGGTGTCAGCTGTGCTGCGGGAGGCATCAAGCCGATAGCTCAACTGTTCCAACGCTCCATTTGTGTGGGCGCTGAGCTTGGACACCTCCTGTGTGAGATCAACGACGTGTGCCCTCACGGCATCGAAGCTCGTCGTGCCGGAGTCGACTGCAGCAAGCTGCTCTTCGACCCCCTGGTCCAGCTTTCTGCCCAGCGTCTCGAGCGAACCAACCGAATGCCGAAGTTCTGCAGCGGACCCATTGATCGAGCGCACCGTGCGTCGCAGGTTCCCGACCATGCCCCGGAATGCAAGACCGAACGAGTCTTGCTCCGAGCGAGGCACGACGTCGACATCGAGCCGCCCTTCGGCAATCGATTGAGCGACAGCTGCCGTGGTTCGTAGCTGCTCGGTCAGGTCGTTGTAGTGGCCGGCGATCTCGCCGACTTCGGTGAACGGTTCAGATTCAAGTGGCTCTCCGATTTCGCCCGTTCTCGCTTGGCGTTGCAACTGCTCGACAAGATCGAACAACGCCGTCGATGATCGATGCTCAGCGGCATTGAGTCCCTCGGCCTCGTGCGCTGCTGTGACTCGCAGCGGAGAGAAGAACGCAATCACTTTCAAGCCAAGCCAACAGCTCGACACGACGAAGAGCGACGTCGCCCCGATGCCGAGCGCTTGTGTTCCGACCTGGTCGATACGGGACAGATCGGTTCCGAGCACTTCTGGACGCCCGAAGAGTCCAACAGCAAGTGTTCCCCACGATCCAGCCATCAGATGGACAGGAACGGCACCGACGGCATCGTCGATGCCACGCCGCTCCAGCCATCCTTCGCCCCAGAACGCAATCGCTCCGCCGACTCCACCGGTGATGACCGCCCAGCCCGTAGGTAGTGCGTGCGCGCCGGCGGTGACGGCGACAAGGCCACCGAGCAGCCCGTTGAGCGGCGCCGTCGGAGCGATGTATCCCTTTCGAACCGTGCTGAGCACGAGCGCTACGGCCATGCCCGCCGAGCCGCCGAACAAGGTGATGACCACAACACCAGGAACCGTGTCATCGAACGCAAGAACCGAACCCCCGTTGAAGCCGATCCAGCCAAAGGCCAGCACAATTCCGCCAAACATCGCCATTGGTAGATTCGATGGCGTGATCGGACGCGCCGTTCCGTCCTCGGCGAATCGACCGAGGCGGGGTCCGATGGCGGCACACGCAACCAGCGCCGCCCACCCACCAGTGGCGTGCACCACTGTCGATCCCGCGAAGTCGACGAAGCCGCGCGCAGCAAGCCAACCTCCGCCCCACACCCAATGGCCCACGACGGGATACACGAAAGCCATCAGCAAGACGATGCCCAGATAGGCACTGAACCTGGTTCGTTCAGCAATGGCTCCAGAGATGATCGTCACCGTCGTTCCGGCGAAGACCGCCTGGAAGATGAAGAACGCTGCCACATCCGGCCCAGCCGCTCCGACGTCGAATCCGAAGCTGCTCGAGCCGAAGAGCGACGACACGCTCGAACCAAACATCAGTCCGTATCCGACGATCCAGAACAGCAAGATCGAAAAACCCAGATCGACGATGTTCTTGACGGCGACGTTGATCGAGTTCTTCGCACGGGTGAGACCCGCCTCGAGAAACAAGAAACCGGCCTGCATCAAGAGAACGAGCGCTGTGCTGAACAGCACCCACAACACATCAATGGACTGCATATCGACCTCTCCGAGAGCACGTGAACGTCTGGGAAGTTTCGGAGCGCTCTGATCGAGTGTGAGGGTCAAACTCGCGGTGGGTCGACGGCAACACGGAGACGACCCTTCGGCCGCTTCGCTGCAGCCAGAACGTCTGCGAGCTCCTCGGGCGAGGATGAGCGAAGCAGATAGCGGCCGTCTGGTCTCGGTCCGAGTACATCGACATCGCCCCGGTCCATCAGTGGCTCGACGAACGCCGATGCAACAGCACCGGAGATCTCGGCCATCGCCGTGACCGGCGGCCAGCGGGCAGCGGTTCTGATCTCGGACTCATCGGTCGAGAATGCCGCCGGGTGCGACTGCACTGCGGCCCGAACCACCCGATGCTGCGGCGTTCTCGTCTGCAGGAGCACAGTGCCGTCGGCCCCAACCAGGCGGGCAGCCCTGGCCACAAGCGCCATGGCCTGCTCGGCGGCCCGATAGCGGGGAGCCAACAGCTCCTGGTCGAAATCCAGGAAGACGACGGCGTCGGCGTCACCACCACTGTGCAATGCCGCTTCGGTCCCCACCACGATGCGCGCTCGGTCTGTACGGGCGTCCGGCTCAGCAGCAGCATTCAGAGCAGCACTGAGGTCGAGCACCGGGGCGCCGGCCAACGCCTCCAACTCTTCGGCGGCCCTCGTCACCCCAAGGCGCAAACGACGCAGTTTCGAGCTCGTACACACCGCACAGATCAGGGGACGCTCTTCTCCCGTCACATCACTACGCAGAAGCCCATCGACCTCGGACATCATGAACTCGCCGTCCTCGGTCCGCACGAGCTCGCCGCACGTCCCACATGCCAGCATCTTGGCTCTGCCCTTGCGATTGAGGACGCAGATGACTCGTCGATCCGAACGAACGAGATCGACCAATGCGGGGCTGAACAGACCGGCACGCTTCGGATCCTCCTCGCGACGATCAGCCACTCGAACCAACGGCCAGCCCCTTCGCTCCTCCGACCGAGATGGTTCGATGACTCGGTGAGCGGCCGCCAGCGCAGCCAACGACGGCACGGGCGACACGAGGACACAGGGCACTCCCGCCCGCCTCGCCCGTTCGATGGCGACATCTCGGGCATGCCAGGTGGGGTTCCGCTCGTCCTGCAAACTCTCGTCGTGTTCGTCGAGCACGAGCACCGCCGACAACGATCGAACGCGGGCCCAGATACCCGAGCGCGCACCGATCACCGAGCCAGCGGTCGCAGCTTGGGCGAAATCGCGCCCGGCCAAGTAGACACGAGCTCCAGACGAACGCAGCCTTGCACCGTGGTGGCGCGCATCGCCCACGGTCGGCGCAACAATCACGGCGTCGCCCAATCGCGCCGCAGCAAGGACATAGTCGGCCAGATCCTCGTTGGGTGGTGTTCGCACAACGGTCACGCCGGCTTGGTTGAACGCCTCGAGCGCACGAACCGATGGCTCCGGCAGTGCAGGGTCAGCGCCATCGGGTGGTCGGGGTAAGCCCTCAACCATGCGATCAGGCGATGCTGAGACCAGCACCGACGCCAAGCGCCCGCTCCAACGATGGGCGGCCCAGCGAGCCAAGTCGATGACTTCAGCCGACGGGCCCACAGATGACACCTTCGCCAGCGGGCGCAACGCGACCCCAGGAGGGGCGTCAACATCAACAGCGACGACCCAGCCGGCAACGCGGCGACCGTTCAGTTCGATCCGGACCAGAGACCCGACAGCGACCGTGCCGGCCCATCGGGCCGGCACGGTGTAGTCGAACATCTTGTCGATACCCGACACGTCGGGAACGACACGAACCACCCGCTCAGATGGCGGGGGCTCAGGAATGAGCGAGGTTTGTTCAGCTGAGGCCAAGAGCCGACTTGAGCTCGTCAACCCGGTTCGTGCGCTCCCAGGTGAAAGCGTCGTCGCTACCCGGACGACCGAAATGCCCGTAGGCGGCAGTCTTGGAGTACATCGGCCGACGAAGGTCGAGGTCACGCAAGATGGCGGCCGGGCGGAGGTCGAAGACTTCGCTGACAGCATTGGCAATGGCCGTCGTGTCGACGGTCTCGGTGCCGAACGTCTCGACCATGACCGACATCGGGCGGGCCACACCAATGGCATAGGCGACCTGGACTTCGCAACGGTCCGCAGCACCAGCGGCGACGACGTTCTTGGCAACCCAGCGAGTGGCGTAGGCAGCGGAACGGTCGACCTTCGAGGGGTCCTTGCCGGAGAACGCGCCGCCGCCGTGGCGAGCCGAGCCGCCATAGGTGTCGACGATGATCTTGCGACCGGTGAGGCCGGCGTCGCCGACGGGTCCACCGATGACGAAGCGTCCGGTCGGGTTGACGAAGATCTCGAAGTCATCGTCAGCGAACTGCGCGGGAATGACCGGGCGAATGACGTGCTCGATGAGATCAGGGCGGATCATCGAGTCGCGATCGATGCCGTCATCGTGCTGGGTCGAGACGAGAACCGCCCGAAGCCGAACGGGCTTGCCGTTCTCGTAGTCGAACGTGACCTGGGTCTTGCCGTCCGGGCGCAGGTACGGAATGGTGCCAGCTCGACGGACTTCAGCGAGTTGCTCGGCCATGCGGTGGGCGACGTGAATCGGCAACGGCATGAGCTCCTCGGTCTCATTGCAGGCGTAGCCGAACATCATGCCCTGGTCGCCAGCACCTTGATCGTCGATCGCATCGCCGGTCGAACCGCCGGTGCGGATCTCTTCTGACTTGTCGACGCCCTGGGCAATGTCAGCCGATTGCTCGTCGATCGCCACCATCACACCGCAGGTGTTGCCGTCGAAGCCATAGGCCTCACGGTCATACCCAATCCGGTTGATCGTCTTGCGGACGACGGAGGGAATGTCGACGTAACTGTCGGTGGTGATCTCGCCAGCGATGAACGCAAGGCCAGTGGTGACCATTGTTTCGCACGCCACACGGCTCATGGGGTCCTGCTCGAGGAGCGCATCGAGGATGCTGTCCGAGATCTGGTCGGCCATCTTGTCCGGATGGCCTTCGGTGACCGATTCGGACGAGAAAGTGAAGTTGTCTGGCACAGGAGCTCCAGGGTTGGTGTCGAGAAAGATGGAAATCTAGCGAGTTCGAAGGCCAAGCACCCTGATGGTGGATCGGTCGAGGCCCTCGTTGATCAAATGACGTTCATTGCTGGAGGGCCAGTGCTGCGTCGAGCACCGCATCGGCCACCGCCAGTTTCGACATCGAGGGGTGAGATACAACGCCTGAACGGCTGACCATGCTGACCGTGTTGGTGTCGTGAGCGAAACCAGCCCCGGGGGCACTGACGTCGTTGGCCACGATGAGATCGGCGTTCTTGCGTTCGAGCTTGGAGGTGGCGTGCTCCACAACATCAGACGTCTCGGCCGCAAAACCGACCAGGACCTGACCAGCAGGCTTCGACGCTCCGAGCGCCGCCAAGATGTCGACCGTGCGCTCGAGTCGGATCTCGGGAACGCCGTCGGCCTTCTTGATCTTCCCCGCAGCCACTTCGACCGGGCGGAAGTCGGCAACGGCCGCTGCCATGATCACGATCGACGCTGACGACGCCGCCGACGTGACAGCGGTGTGCATCTCGGCGGCGGTTGCAACCGGGACGACCTCGACCCCCCGGGGGGATGGAAGGTGCACCGTCGACACGAGGGTGACCTGTGCGCCGCGGCGCGCCGCTGCGGTGGCGAGGGCGTATCCCTGCTTGCCCGTCGAGCGGTTGCCGATGAATCGGACGGGATCGAGCGATTCGCGAGTTCCACCGGCGGAAATCACGATCGATTGGCCGGCGAGGTCGTTTGCGCCGAGTGCCAGTTCGAGCGCCTCGACGACCGCTTCCGGGGCGGCCAGGCGGCCCTTGCCGATGTCGCCACCGGCGAGACGCCCCTCCTCGGGCGGCACGATCACCACACCACGATCTGCCAATACGGCAAGGTTCTCCTCGACCGCAGGGTGCTCCCACATCTCGGTGTGCATGGCAGGGCAGATGACGACAGGTGCTTCGGTGGCGATGAGCGTCGCTGACAACAGGTCGGCCGATCGCCCGGTGCGGTAGTCAGAGATGATCCGAGCTGTTGCTGGGCAGACCACAATGGCATCGCAGGTCTGCCCGAGCTTGGTGTGCGGGATTGGATCGCTGTCGTGCCAGAGCGATGTCTTGGGTCGCTCGGACGCAAGCGCAGTGAACGTTGTGGCGCCCACCATGTTGAGGGCTGCGTCAGTCAGGATCGGGATGACATGCGCGCCGGCATCAACCAAGCGTCGACAGACCTCAATGGATTTGTAGGCGGCGATGCCACCGGTGACCCCGAGGACGATTCGCTTGCCCTCGAGTGCAGACACGGGCCTGATCAGGCAGCGTCGTCAGCGTCGGCTGCAGCTTCGGGATCGGGCCGGACGGGCACGATCTTGTCAGCAGCAATCTCTTCGAAGGCAATCGACAGCGGCTTACGAGCCACCGAGGTCACCTGCGGGGGTATGCGAGCACCGATGCCCTCGTTCAACTGCCCGAAGTAAGCATTGATCTCGCGAGCGCGAGTCGACGCCAGCGTGCAGAGTCCAAACTTCGAACCAGCGCGGTCCATCAGTCCTTCGACTTCCGGGGACATCATCGAGTCATACATTTCGGCCATTGGTGGCACCTCCGAAGTGGCTGAGTATAAGGGCGTCGAGGTCCGCGACGGTGCGATCCAGCTGGTCATTCACAATGGTCTTGGCGCCGAGCTCGGCTGCCGCACCCTCTTCCTCCGCCGCTTTCCGCATCCGTGCCGCAACTTTGTCGGCTGGATCACCGCGCCCGGTCAGCCGTTTGTGCTGTTCCTCCGCCGACGGAGCAATCAAGAACACGAGCAGAGCGTCCGGCTCGAGAGACGCGACCTGTCGAGCTCCTTGGACGTCGATCTCGTAGATCAGGATCTTGCCGTCGGGGGCGTCGGGCGTGGGTGTCCCGTAGTAGTTCCCGAGAAACTCGGCATGCTCGACGAATCCGCCATCAGCGATCCGGGCCTCGAATGTCGCTGGGGTCACGAAGTTGTAGGCGTCTTCTGCCTCGCCTGGGCGACGTTCTCGCGTGGTCCACGAACGACTGAGCCAGTAGCGGTCGCTGACCTCGACCAACTTGGCCACCACGGTGCCTTTACCAACACCACCCGGCCCGGAGACGACGACGATGTCAGCTGCATGCGTCACGAGCGGTCAACCGAAAGCTTCGAGCAACGCAGCCCGTTGCCGATCGCCGAGTCCAGCGATGCGACGCGAATCGGCGATACCGATCTCTTCCATCGTGCGACGAGCTGAGACCTTGCCAACACCGGGAAGTGACTCGATGACAGCAAGAACTTTGATCTTGGCGATGATTGGATCAGCGGCGGCCTGGTCGAACAGCTCCGGGAGTGTGACCGAGCCCATCTTGAGCCTGGCCTTCACCTCGGCCCGAACTCGACGAGCGATCGCAGCCTTCTCCAACGCAGCCGCACGTTGTTCATCTGTCAATTTTGGAGGAATGGCCATCGGATGAATCTATCCCCTCAAAGGTCGGCGAACAGCGCAGCAGCCGCGGCACGGGGATCTTCGGCCAGCGTGACCGCACGGCCGATCACCAGGAGATCCGCCCCGGCGTCGAGGGCCTCGACTGGTGTGACGGCTTTCGGCTGATCGTGACGGTCTGCGCCAGCGGCGCGAATGCCCGGAACGACGCGCTTGGTTCGCGGCGCCATTTCGCCAATGTCCTTCATGTCGGAGGCAGCGCAGACGATGCCGCCGCACCCAGACTCGACGGCGAGACGAAGGCGGTACGGGACGATGTGCTCTGGTGCGTCGGCATCGGAGGTGAGGACGGTGATGGCGAGTGCCATCGGGTCGGGAAGCCCCGCACTGCGGGCGCCCTCCATCAGACCTTCGACACCAGCCTTCAGCATCGGGCCACCACCTTGAGCGTGCATGGTGAGGTAGCTCACACCGAGAGCACCGGCGACCTTGGCCGCTTTGTGCACCGTGGTGGGAATGTCGTGCAGCTTGAGATCGAGGAAGACGTCATAGCCGTTGTCGAACAACGCCCCGATGACGTCAGGACCTGCGGCGGTGAAGAGTTCGAGACCGACTTTCGCCACACCAAACCACGGCGTCATCTGTCGAGCCAGCCGATTTGCCAGGACCAAGTCGTCGACATCGAGCGCCAACGCCATCTTCGACTTCAACGCAGCTGGAAGTCCTGCAACGGGTTCAGCGGACGGCTCGTCAGATAGCGCGGCATCGGGTGGAGTAGTTCCGGATGCTTCGGTCACGTTTGCTCCTTGGTCGGGCGATGAGCCCATTGGTTGCACGGCGACTTGCTGCCGGTGGTGGCAGGTGTTCAATAGCGAGCGGCGCCGATGAGGTCGCCGAAGCGGCGAACCCGATGTTTAGCGCACCAGCGAGGCAGATCGGTGGTTAGTCGGCCGCAGGTGGTCGGATCGTTGAAGGTAGCCGTACCGACCTGTACGGCGCTGGCGCCCACAAGTGCAAACTCGATCACGTCTTCGATGGTGGCCACACCACCGGCCGCCACGATGGGAAGCGTGGGGTGAGCTGCTCGAACATCAGCAACTGCTTTGACAGCAAGCGGATGGATGGCGGGACCGGACACTCCCCCAGCTCGACCCGGACCTCGACCGTCGAGACCTGCTCCGATGCGAGGGCGACGAGTGATGGGATCGATCGACAGGCCGAAGTAGGTGTTCGAAATGGTCACCGCTTCTGCACCAGCGTCGTGCGCCGCGCCAGCGATATCGGCCAGAGTCGGCCCCACGTTCGGGCTGAGCTTCGCCCACCGTGGACGACCGCAGGCCTCTGTCGCTGAGATCACCTCTTCGGTCAGTGCGCAGGAGTGAGCGAAGAGTTCGTTGCCGTGCTCGGTATTCGGGCACGAGATGTTCACCTCGACCGCAGCGACGGAGACGGGGGCATCGGCCAGCATCTCGGCAGCACGTCGATAGTCCTCCACTGTCCCGCCCCAGATCGACGCGATCACCGTGGCCCCCGTCGCCTCGAGATCGGGAAGCTCCTCAGTGAGCCAGCGTTCGACGCCAGGTCCCTGGAGCCCGACCGAATTGATCATCCCGGACGGGGTCTGATGGACCCGTACCGGTGGGTTGCCATCCCATGGGTAGGGAGCCAGCGACTTGACCACCACGGCGCCCAGTGTCGACAGGTCGAAGTACGCAGCCAGCTCGGCACCGTGACCCGCAGTGCCAGCAGCGGTCATGATCGGTGACGTCAGCGCCACCGACCCGACCATGGTCGACACGTCGACGGCATCGACTCCCGAACGACCGAACATCAGTCGGCCTCGGATGCAGCCGCGTTCGATGCTGCCGCGTTCGATGCTGCCGCGTTCGATGCTGTTGTGACTTCCTTCGTCAACATGTTGGCGTGGATCTGCTGCAGCGATCGGACCTCGAGCGATGAGGCTGCCCAGTCAGCCATTCCCCTGGACACCGCAGCAGCAGCAGCCACAGTGGTGACGAGCGGGATGCCCTCTTGAGCAGCGGCGGTACGAATGTACGAACCGTCAGCCCGAGCACCACGGCCACGGGGCGTGTTGATCACCAGCGACACGTCGCCGGAAGCGATGAGGTCGAGGGCTGTTGGCCCACCGGCCTTTTCTCCGTCGACGATCTTCGACAGCACTTGACCCACCTCGACGCCAGCAGCGGTGAGGGCCGCGGCAGTACCGGCGGTGGCAACGATGCTGTGGCCGAGCGCAACGAACGCTCGTCCGATCTCGACCCCGCTCTCTTTGTCGCGGTCAGCCAACGACATGAACACCACACCCTTGTCACCTGGCGTCAACGCTGTGCCGGCAGCAAGCTGGCTTTTCAGGAACGCCAGACCAGGTGTCACGTCGATACCCATCACCTCGCCGGTCGAGCGCATCTCCGGGCCGAGCAGCGCGTCGGTCTCAGGGAATCGATTGAACGGCAGCACCGCTTCCTTGGCCGAGAAGTGGTCCGTTCGCCACAGCGCATTGGCGGCCATACCTTCGTCACGCAGTTCTGCGAGCGGTGTGCCGGCCATGACTCGGCTTGCGATCTTGGCGAGGGGCCGGCCCGTTGCCTTCGCAACGAACGGCACCGTGCGGGAGGCCCGAGGATTGGCCTCGATCACGAAGACCTGGCCATCCTTGACGGCGAACTGCACGTTGATCAGGCCGACGACGTCAAGCGCCTCAGCGATTGCCTTCGTGTACTTCTCGAGCACGAGGATGGTGGTGTCGCTGAGGTTCGGGGGCGGTATCACGCACGCCGAATCGCCCGAGTGCACACCGGCCTCTTCGACGTGTTCCATGACGCCACCGATGATGATGTCACCAGTCGCATCACGAATGGCATCGACATCGACTTCGGTGGCGTCTTCCAAGAATCGGTCGACGAGCACGGGGCGCTCGGCGGAGAGCCCACCCTCGCGTCCCAAGGTTCCCTCCGACGCCAAGGCGGTCATGGCCGAGGTCAGATCAGCGTCGTCGTAGACGATTTCCATGGCCCGACCACCGAGCACGTAGCTGGGGCGGACCAGCGCGGGATAGCCGATGCGGCCAACGACCTCAAGGGCACCTTCGATCGTGGTAGCGGTGCCGCCAGCGGGCTGAGGGATGTCGAGCTTTGCGCAAAGCGACGCCCACTGATCCCGATCCTCGGCAGCATCGATGGCCGACGGAGCAGTTCCAAGCACCAACTCAGCGGGCAATCGATCGGCCAATTTCAACGGCGTCTGGCCGCCGAGCGACACGATCACGCCAATGGGATTCTCCGCATCGATGACGTTCATGACGTCTTCGTAGGTGAGCGGCTCGAAGTACAGACGATCCGAGGTGTCGTAGTCAGTGGAGACCGTCTCGGGGTTGCAATTGATCATGACCGTCTCGAAGCCGGCATCTCGAAGTGCGTAGCTGGCATGGACGCAGCAGTAGTCGAACTCAATGCCCTGACCAATGCGGTTGGGCCCCGAGCCGAGGATGACAATCCGCGGCTTCACACCCTCGGTGACCTCATCTTCATCTTCATACGTCGAGTAGTGATACGGCGTCTTGGCCTCGAATTCTGCAGCACAGGTGTCGACGGTCTTGAACGTCGGCAGTACGCCGATCTCCTTGCGTTTGGTGCGAACGGCGTCTTCGCTGTCCACACCATCAAGAACCGACGCAAGTTGTGCGTCGCTGAAACCGAGGCGCTTGGCCCGACGCATCTCGGCCTTCGACAGATCCCCGAGGGACCGCCCGCTGAGTACCGCCCGCTCCTCGACGATCATCGACAACTGGTCGAGGAACCATGGATCGATCTTCGAGCTCGCATTGAGTTGTTCGATCGACGTGCCCCGCCGGAGGGCAGCCTCGACTTGGAAGATGCGATCTGGCGTCGCTACGGCGCAAGCGGCGAGCAGTTGCTCGTCACTCAAGTCGTTGAACCGGTCGCCAGAATCGAAGCCGTCAGCGCCGAGTTCGAGCGAGCGGCACGCCTTCTGCATGCTCTCGGCGAACGTACGGCCGATGGCCATTGCCTCGCCCACTGATTGCATCGACGTGCCGAGCCGGCCGCTCGTGCCCGGGAACTTCTCGAAGGCCCAGCGAGGGAACTTGGTGACGACGTAGTCGATCACGGGTTCGAAGCTGGCAGGGGTGACCTTCGTGATGTCGTTCTGGATCTCGTCGAGGCTGTACCCGACGGCCAACTTGGCCGCGAACTTTGCGATCGGGAAGCCGGTGGCTTTCGATGCAAGGGCGGAGGAACGGCTGACCCTGGGGTTCATTTCGATGATGAGTCGGCGACCGGTCTTCGGGTCGACGGCGAACTGCACGTTGGATCCGCCGGTTTCGATGCCGATCCGACGCAAACAAGCGAGGGCGTCGTTGCGCATCTCCTGGTACTCGACATCGGACAGCGTCTGGATCGGAGCGACCGTGATCGAGTCACCGGTGTGGGTACCCATGGGATCGAGGTTCTCGATGCCGCAGATGATCACCTGGTTGTCGTTGCCATCCCGCATGACCTCCAGCTCGAATTCCTTCCAGCCGTGGATCGACTCCTCGATGAGGATCTCGCCGATCGGGCTGGCAGCGATACCGGTGGCGGCTGCGTGCTCGAACTCTTCCATGGTGTGCGCCGTGCCGGTGCCTCGGCCACCAAGGATGTAGGCGGGCCGGATCACGATGGGCAGGCCGACCTGCTCGACGATGAGCCTGGCTTCCTCCATGTTGTGGGCGGTTCCGGAGATCGGGCTCTCGAGCCCGATCTCGGTCATTGCCACCTTGAATTTCTCGCGATTTTCCGCCGTCTCGATGGCGTTGGCGTCGGCGCCGATGAGCTCGACGTTGTTCGCCTCGAGCACGCCGGCTTCGACAAGCTCCATGGCGAGGTTCAGTGCGGTCTGACCGCCGAGCGTGGGCAGAAGAGCATCGGGCCTTTCGACTTCGATGATCTTGGTGAGTACCTCGAGCGTCATCGGCTCGATGTAGGTGGCGTCGGCAAACTCGGGATCGGTCATGATCGTGGCCGGGTTGGAGTTGGCCAGGATCACGCGGAAGCCATCCTCGCGGAGGACCTTACAGGCCTGGGTGCCCGAGTAGTCGAACTCGCAGGCCTGGCCGATGACGATCGGGCCGGAGCCGATCAGCAAAATCGATTGGATGTCGTTACGTCTCGGCATCAGTGGGACTCGTTCGTGTTGGAAGTGCTGCTGGTGGCGTCGCTGGCCGACATGAGCTGCTCGAAACGATCGAACAGATAGGCCGAGTCGTGCGGACCTGGACTGGCTTCGGGATGGTGCTGCACACTGAAGGCTCGCTCGCCCCGAACCGCCATGCCTTCGCACACCCCGTCGTTCAAGTTGACGTGGGTGACGTCGGCCTTGTCGGCGATCGACTCGGCGGTGACGGCAAAGTTGTGGTTCTGGCTGGTGATCTCGACCTTCCCGGTGGTCTGATCCATCACCGGGTGGTTGGCACCGTGGTGGCCGAACGGCAGCTTCTCGATCGAGCCGCCGATCGCAAGTGACAGCAACTGGTGGCCGAGACAAATGCCGAACAGCGGCGTGGTGCCGACCAACTTGCCGATCGATTCCACCGCGTACGGAACCGTCTCTGGGTCGCCGGGTCCGTTGGACAAGAAGATGCCGTCGGGATGACGAGCGAGCACGTCATCCGCCGACGTTGATGCGGGCACGACCTCGACCGAAGCGAAACGACCGAGATGGGCCAGGATGTTCTCCTTGATGCCGAAGTCGTAGGCCACGATGCTGCGAACCCCAACCGCCGGTTCCAAGCCGACTCGGTAGGCCTCCGGCGTGCTCACCTGAGCGACAAGGTCGATGCCGCTGGTGCCGGGTTCTGCCAGCGCAGCTGCAGCGAGTTCGTCGATGGACGTCGCTTCCGGACCCTCGATGGCGCCGAACGCACCTGGCATGGCACCGGCGTCGCGCAGCAAGCGAGTCAGGCGACGGGTGTCGATTCCGGCGATGCCAGGCATGGCATGGCGCAGCAGAAAGTCCGACAGGTGCTCTTCGGCCCGGTAGTTGGAGTGACGACGAGCGAGATCCCTGACGATGACGCCACGGGCGAAGGTGCCGCTGCTCTCGTCATCGTTGGCTGTTGTTCCGTAGTTGCCGATGTGGGGATAGGTGAAGGTGATGATCTGCCCGGCGTACGAAGGGTCGGTCACGATCTCCTGGTAGCCGCTGAGCGCGGTGTTGAAGACGACCTCACCCCTGCCAATACCAGCAGCACCGATCGCCTCACCTTCGAACACACTGCCGTCGGCCAACACGAGCGCTGCGGCTCGGATGGGCACGGGTTCTGACGCCACGCGGGCATCGACGGTGACTCCTTCACTCATCATCGGGTTGCCTCTCCGTTCTCTACGACGACCTCGCCGTTGTGGATCGTGTGCCGGACTCGTCCGACCAGTTCGCGTCCCTCGAAGGGGGTGTTGTTGGCCTTGCTGGCCATGTCGGTACCCGACACGGTCCAACGATGAGCGGGATCGATGACAGCAAGATTGGCGGCGTTGCCGACCTCGACCGGGAGACCATGGGTCTCGCTGAGTCCACCGATCACGGCCGGTTGCCAGCTGAGCATCGGGAGGATGTCGACCAATTCCATGTCGAGTTCGGCCATTGCAACGGCCAGCGCTGTCTCGAGGCCGAGCATGCCGGGGGGCGCCTCGTCGAACGGACGGTCTTTGCTGTCGGGAGTGTGCGGTGCGTGATCGGTGGCGATGGCATCGATCGTTCCGTCGCGGAGCCCGGCCTTGATCGCGTCGACGTCGGCTTGAGTCCGCAGCGGTGGGTGGACTTTGAAGTTGGCGTTGTAGTCGGCACAGCACGCATCGGTGAGCGTGAAGTGATGCGGTGTCGCTTCGGCAGTGACCGGCAGGCCACCGGCCTTGGCCGCCCTGACCATGGCAACGCTGCCGGCGGTTGACAGGTGCTGGAAGTGCACCCGCACGTTGGTCAGCCGAGCCAAGGCGATGTCGCGCATGACCATCAGCTCCTCGGCTTCGGAGGGCTGACCACCCAGGCCGAGGCGGCTTGACCATTCGCCCTCGTGCATCACGCCACCGATGCTGAGCGCCGTCACCTCGCAGTGCTGTGAGAGCACGATCGGTACTCCGTCGTCGGTGTCGAGGCTGCCGGCGTATTCGAGGGCTCGGCGCATGAACATGTCGTCCTGCACTCCGGTGCCGTCATCGGTGAACATCCGGACACCAAGAGCCGCAAGCTCGCCCATGGGGGTGAGTTGCTCGCCCGCTCGGCCCATGCTGATCGCCGCTGATGGCTTGACAGTGCACAGAGCGGTTCGTCCGAGCTCGATCACCTGGCTGATGACCGCCGGATCATCCATACACGGGTCGGTGTTCGGCATGGCGACGACTGCGGTGAAGCCACCCTTGGCCGCAGCTCGGCTGGCGGTTTCGATGGTCTCAGCTGCCTCGTTGCCCGGCTCGCGCATGTGCACGTGGAGGTCGACGAATCCGGGTGTGATGACACATCCTGTCGCATCAAGGGTTCGATCACCCCTCGACTGGTCAACCCTGAGTTCGGGTCCGACCTCGGTGATGAGTCCAGTTGCGTCGTCAACGACGACGTCGCCAGACCGCTCACCGGTCTGATCGAGAATGCGGCCGCCTTTGATCACGGTGGTGGTCACGAGAGTTCTCCTTCGAATTGGCCAGGCCCGAGGGCACTGAAGAGGACAGCCATCCGCACCGGGATGCCTGCGCTGACTTGGTCGAGTACGACACTGCGGGCATCATCGGCGACCTCGGGGTCGATCTCGACACCACGATTCATGGGCCCGGGGTGCATGACGAGCGCATCGGGACGCAGCCGAGCGGCACGTTCCACCGTCAGCCCGTACAACGTTCGGTATTCACGAACGGAGGGAAAGAGCGCATCATTGATTCGCTCGTTCTGGATCCGGAGCATGTAGGCGACATCGAGATCACCAATGATCTCATCGAGGCTCGCTGCCACCTCGACGGGCCAGCCAACGAGCGAGGCTGGCAGCAGTGTGCGAGGAGCTACGAGCGTGACTCGAGCACCGAGAGCGCTGAACGCCTGCGCATTCGAGCGAGCGACCCGAGAGTGCATGATGTCTCCACAGAGAGCGATGTGCTTGCCCTCGAGCGTGCCAAGCCGTTCCCGGATGGTGAACGAGTCCAGCAGCGCCTGGGTTGGATGCTGATGCCAGCCATCGCCAGCGTTGATCACCGACGCATCGGTCCACTGCGTGACTTGTTGCGGCGTGCCCGAGCTGCGATGCCGGATCACGATGGCATCGACGCCCATCGCCGAGATGGTCTCGATGGTGTCCCGAAGCGACTCGCCTTTGTTCAGCGACGACGCCGAGGCAGAGAAGTTGACGACGTCGGCGCTCAGGCGCCGAGCAGCCAGATCGAAACTGCTTCTGGTACGAGTGGAGTCTTCGAAGAACGCCAGCACGACGGTCTTCCCTCGCAGCGCCGGGACCTTGGGCACGTCACGCTGCTGAACGGTGGCGAAGTTCCTTGCGAGATCGAGAATGGTCAGCATCTGGTCAGCATCGAGATCTTCGATGGAGAGAAGATGACGCATCCCTACTTTTCCATCTCGCCGATGTCGACACCGTCGATCGTGGCGTTGATGGCTTCGTCGGCACGAGTGGGCAGGTTCTTCCCCACGAAGTCGGGCCTGATCGGCACCTCGCGGTGGCCTCGATCGATCATCACGGCCAGTTGAACCGCTCGCGGCCTGCCCTGGTCGATCAATGCGTCGAGCGCGGCCCGGATCGTTCGCCCGGTGTAGAGCACATCATCGACGAGGACCACGACCTGCCTGGCGATGTCGAATGGCACATCGGTGGTGGCTTCGGGGAGTACCGGGCGCAGATTGATGTCGTCTCGGTAAAAGGCAACATCGAGTTTGCCGAGAGGCACTTCGATTCCTTCGATGTCGGCCAGCGAGGCGCAGAGCGCTTCAGCGAAGGGAACACCTCCGGTCTGCAGTCCCACCACCACGACATCGGCAAGACCCTCATTGCGTTCGATGATCTCGTGCGCCATTCGCCGGACGGCTCGCCGGACCGCGTCAGCGTCCAGCACCTGGTTCCTGGCAACAAAAACGCCCCCATACGGGGGCGTACGTCGGCGTTCGCGTTCAGCCAAAGGATGTCCTCTCAGTCCGTATGAGCCTCTCGGGACTCACTTCACGGGTCTTCTGCCGAGGTCGATCTTAGGAGCCGGGCCACGGACTCACACGAGAAATCCCGACAGGACCCCAAGTGCCGACAGCGTCAGTAGAGCGTGTCGGCTCCCTCACCCGCCAATGCTGCCTTCGCGCCAGCCATCAACGCGAGCAGATCCGACGTTGCGGTGACCATTTGGAAGCCCTGGCCGAGGCGCTTGTTCACCAACGTGGGATTTGCGTGAATCCCAGCGGGAACCCCCGCTCGCTGGCAAGCGGCGAGAATCGTGTCGAGCGCCGTGGTGAACACCGGATCATCGTGATCACCGAGCGGCTCGAGTCCGAGCGTCCGAGACAGATCAGCGGGCCCAACGTAAATGGCACTGACGCCAGGCACGGCCAGGATCTCGTCGATGTTCTCGATGGCCTCGACCGTTTCGATCATCGGGATGCACGCCACCTGATCATTGGCCTGTGCCGCGTATCCCTCCCCCAACGCCGTAGCTGCTCGCACGGGGCCGTGGCTGCGGGAGCCCTTCGGCTGGTAGAAGCACGAACTCACCGCCTTGGCTGCCTCCGCCGCAGTGTTGACCATCGGAATGATGACTCCCATGGCACCCGCATCCAGGACTTTGCCAATGATTCCCGGTTCGTTCCACGGCACCCGAACCAACGGTGTTGCGTTCGACCGCTGCGTCGCTTGGAGCAGGTAGCGAAGATCGGAATAGTCGATGAGACCGTGCTGCAAGTCCACCACGAGGTAGGCCGGATCGAGCGTGCCCAGATTCTCGGCGACGCTGCTGTCTGGCAGTGCCAACCACAGGCCGACTCCTGCCTCGCCCGCCGCCCACCGTTGCATCATCTCGTTGGTTCGCACGGCCAGACTCTAGGACAGTCGCGATCTGGGATCGTCAGCGAGCGGCTTTGTCGAAGTATTCGTCGCTGGCGGCCAGGTTGGCGGCGAGGGCGAGATCATCGCCATTGAGCAACTTGCCGGCCCAGAACGCCTCGCCGCCGGCATCAGTGCCCCGTCCGAGCAAGTCCTGATACAGAGCCTGGACCCGTGCTCGACGACTCTCATTTGATTGGTAGAACCGCAGGGCGACAGAGCCCGACGTCGTGCGACCGGTCTCGCTCAACCAGTAGTTGAGTCCGCCGCTGTCTGGTTGACGGTCGAGTAGTTCGGCGTAGAGATCAGTGATCCACCGATCGAGCTGGTTGCCCTCCTTGGCGATGTACTCGGGGCTGCCGTAGAACAATGCCGCCATACGAGCAACGGACATGCCGTTGCGCATCTGATTGATCCAGTACGCACGGCCACCGGCGTCGGAGGTCCGACCGAGGGTGTCGAGGTACATGCCATCCACGACGTTGGCTGCCCACTCATCGCTCTTCGTGAGTTCGGCAACGAGCTGGTAGCGAGTGGTGCCAGAATTGATCCTCTGGATCCAGTTGTTCTTCTCGGCTGCGGTGGCGTCACGCCCGATGAAGTCATTGAAGGCAGCGTTGGCGAACGAAGAGATGTCGCTGGATCCCGAAGTCGAGACGGTCTGAACTGGAGCGGCACGATCGCCGATCACGATGACGTCATAGCTGTAGGACTTGGTGACCGAGCCCACACCTACGTTGTTCACGGTGATCCGGTAGGTCTGATCGACCGAGGGGTTGGTGTCGATGCCGATGGGCTCCCAGACCAGAATCGAGAAGGGGGCACCCGCTGAGTTGTTCTGGAAGACAATCGGGCTCGAGACCGTGTTGGTCACCGTGCCGTTCTCGACCCGATGCGTCGTCACGGTGGCGTTGTTGAAGTTGCCGTTGCGGACGCTGAACGACCAGCGGGGGAAGACGACCTCCCCGGGCACGTAGCCCCGTGCGGGCCAGGCAATGAAGTCCTGCGCCTCACGCAGTGCGGGCTGCGGTGCGAAGGTGTTGTCGACGACCCAGAGAGTGTTGGTCGCCTGACGACCGGGACCGGGAGTGTCGCCGGTGCCGAACTCCTGCACCGTTGGGTGCAGAATCCAGTTGCGGTGACCGACGGACACGTTGTTGGCACCCGGATCGAGCATGTAGCCGGTGATGGCGTGCGGGCCGGTTCGACCGAGGTAGAGGTTGGACTTGCTGGCCGCTTCGGCGCCGTTGCTGGTCCAACAGTCGAACGTGGACTGATCGGGTTCATGCGAGAGCCGGTCCGACACCGACATCATGACGGCCGCTTCTTGAGCCTTGGCCGAGTACGTGGCGTTCTCGGTGACCGTGGCGGGGACGCCACCCATGGCCCGGAACCAGTTGACGCGGTCGATGATTGCGGCCCGGTAGGCCGGATTCGTCGTGCCGGGAGTGCAGCTGGAGCGATCGCCGGTCCACTCGATATCAGGGTCAACCTTGGAGAATTCGGTGTTGTAGCTGTCGACGACGGCCTGCCGGTTTGTGGTGTCGAGCCAGAGGCCGGAGGTCAGCGAGGCTGGCGCTCGATCGGTCTGCGCATCAGACGAAACGATCGAGATCGAGTCGACATCATTCGGCGTGGCTGCACCAGCACTTCCCACTGGGGCAAGCAGCGCAGCAGCGGCAAGGCTGAGTGTGGTGAGCACCGCGCTGGTCATCCGAGCAGGGGGGCGATTGGGAGCGTCCGTGTTCCTCATGATGCGAGGTACTACGGCAGGCAACATCGCTGTTCTTGATGGTTCGCACGACCCATCAAGGAATCAGCCGACTCCTCCGTTACCGGCGCGCTCTGTCAAAACAAAACCCCTTGGACAAGGGGTTTCTCGCTGTCAGGAAGCCGTTGGCCGTTCGAGGTCGCGGGCGATCGCTGCCAAGACTCCATTGACGAATTTGCTGGAATCGTCAGTCCCGTAGCGCGAAGCGAGATCGACAGCCTCGGCGAGCACGACGCCGGTGGGCGTGTCGGTGGTCTGCAACTCGGCGACAGCGAGACGCAGAACCAAGAGATCCATGACCGGGAGACGCTCGATGGTCCAACCGCGCAACCGCGAGCTGATCTCGGCGTCGAGTTCGGCGAGCAACGCATCGACCGCACGCAGCAGACGCTCGGTGTACGGCTCCGGCGGCAGGGTGAGCGACGCAAGCAACGGATCGAGTTCGTCGCCTCGTTGCTCCTTTTCGTAGGAGAGTTCGAGGGCGCGTTCGCGCGCCTCTCTCCGAAGCCGGGAACGACCGATGGCCGCTCCGGGGGCCTGGTCAGGCACGGGTCTGATATTCGCCGGTTCGAGTGTCGACCTTGATCTTGGATCCCTGTTCGACGAACAGCGGGACCTGAACGACCAGACCCGTTTCGAGCGTGGCCGGCTTGCGGGCCCCAGATACGCGATCGCCTTGCAGACCCGGCTCGGTCTCGGTGATCGTGAGCTCGACCGACGCTGGCACGTCGGTGCCGATGATCTCGTCGCCATAGAGCTGGATCGAGATGGTGGAGTTCTCGATGATGTAGTTGACCGCATCGCCCATGGCGATCTCGGTGACCGGCGTCTGCTCGTAGGTCTCGTTGTCCATGACCATGTAGTCGGTGCCATCGCGGTACAGGAATTGCACCTCACGCTTCTCGATGAACGCTCGATCCACTTTCTCGCCGGCACGGAACGTGCGGTCCACAACCGCACCGGAACGGGCATTTCTCAGAGTCGTGCGTACGAATGCGCCACCCTTGCCCGGCTTGACGTGCTGGAACTCGACAACCTGCATGAGATCGCCATCGAGGTCGAGCGTCATGCCGTTCTTCAAGTCGTTGGTAGAGAAAGCCATGGAACCAAACCCTTTGGGAAGTGTGTGATCGGGTCGCACCCGTCGGTCGTGACCACGACGGAATCCTCGACACGCACGCCGCCACGATGAGCGACATATGCACCAGGCTCGACAGTGACCACCAAGTCGGCTGGGAGGATACCCACCGAGCGGGCCGACAGGATGGGTTGTTCGTGGATCTCCAGGCCGATGCCGTGGCCTGTTCCATGGATGAAGGCGTCGGCGAGACCATGGCGAGCCAAGACCGAGCGACAGGCGGTGTCGATCTCGACCTGGTCGACCCCGGCGCGAACCGTCGCCACTCCGGCAGCTTGAGACTCGGCGACAGCGGCATACAGCGCCTGCTGGTCCTCGGTTGGGTCGGCTCCAACGGCGAGGGTCCGAGTCATGTCACTGCCGTAGCCATCGACCGAAGCGCCGAAGTCGATGACGACGAGATCGCCAGGTGTCAGCACGCGGTCAGTTGGTCGAGCATGGGGACGAGTGCTGTTCGAGCCCGAGGCCACGATGGTGTCAAAGCTCACCCCATCAGCGCCGAGGTCGAACATCGCCGCCTCGAGCGAGAGCGCAAACGCTCGTTCGGTCATGCCGCCAGCTGTGATGGCTGCTTCATGCCCACCGAGGGCTCGGTCTGCGATGTCGGCAGCTCGCCGCAGACGGGCGACCTCACCGGCATCCTTTGGTTGTCGGAGCCGATCGATGACCGGGCCAAGGGGTTCGAAGGAGACCGAAGGCGAAGCAGCAGCGAATGCGCTCGCACGGTCGACGGTGATGTGATGGGATTCGATCCCACAACGCTCGATGGCAAGCGTCCTGAGCCGATCAACGATGTCGACGTCGTTGGTGCGTGAGATGGTGCACGCGAGGTCGATGCCAACTGCAGAGGCTTCCAGCCTCGCCTGTTCGGCGTATCGGCCATCGGTGAACAGCATCATGGGTTCGCTATGTGTGACCAACAGCGCCCCGCTCGAGCCGGTGAATCCGCTGAGCCAACGCACGTTGACCGGCTTGGTGACCAGGAATGCGTCTCCAGCAGCACCGCCGACCGCGTCGAGCAACCGTTGCGCCCGACCGGCGACATCCATCGGGGGGAGGCCGCTCACGATCGCATCGCATCCAACGCATCGGTCAGGAGCTGCCGATCATCGACTCGCACTGTCTCGACCCCATCGGGACCGTCGAGCACGAACGTGATGCCATCGAGCGCCTTCTTGTCCCGGCCGAAAAGCTCGATGATCTCGTCGTTGTCGGCACCCGCAGGCAGCACCGTCGATTGTCCGTAGTGTTCAACGACGCGTCGATGTTCGGCCACGTCGGTCGAGTCGATTCGCCCCAGCCGATGCGCAACTTCAGCTGCGTAGACCAGCCCGGTGGCCACGGCTTCGCCGTGGCGGAGCTCGTAGGTCCCGGCGGACTCGAGGGCGTGTGCAAGTGTGTGCCCATAGTTCAGGATCGCTCGTCGCCCCCCTTCGCGCTCGTCAGCCGCTACCACGTCGGCCTTGATACGGACGCATGCAGCCACCCGGTCGACCAGAGGCAGCGCATCGAGCTCTCCGCCACCGAGAAAGTGGTACTTGGCCAGTTCGCCGAGCCCGCTTCTGTAGTCGCGCTCGGGCAGGGTCTGCAGCGTGTCGGTGTCGCAGAGCACCGCTGATGGCTGCCAGAACGAGCCCAAGAGGTTCTTTCCCTCTGGCAAATTCACCCCGCACTTACCGCCGATGGCAGCATCGATTTGGCCGAGCAGGGTCGTGGCGATGTGAATCACCGGAATACCTCGGTGGTACACCGAGGCAACGAAACCACCGAGATCGGTCACCACGCCCCCACCGATGGCCACGACCACGTCGTTGCGAGTCATACCCCACTGGGCGAATTGCGAGGCGAGGTCTGCGGCTACGTCGAACCGCTTGGCTTGCTCGCCATCTTCGATCGTGAAGAGACGCACATCGAAGCCAACGAGGACATCGCTCAGGTCAACACCTACCCCGGCTTGGGTCACCACCGCCACTCGTTGAGCCTTGTCTGGCAGCACCTCGGCCACGCGACGCCGAACTCCAGGTCCGATGATGACCGGGTAGGAACGTCCTCCGCCGATCTCGACCTGCTCGTGGCGATGGACCGTAGCAAGCATCCCCTCCACCGGGCCGGCCAAGATGTCTTGCCGGTATTCGATCGATGTCGGGGCGTCGTCGGCGGCGACGACCCAACGCATGTCGGTGGTGCCGTCAGCGTTGGCCGCCCGCCCGAGGGCGGTGGCGAGCGTCGATGCTGCGGTGCGACGAGCCTCTACATCGGCTCCGTTGATCACGATGGGGAGAATGTCCACCCATGCACGCTATCCGCCGAGCGATGCCGGCTGAGTCAGCGCAATCGTGATGATCGTTGCGAGCGCGAGGAACGGGCCCAGCGGAATCTCGCCTGGCTCCCAATCGTCTGGCTGATTCGCCAGTCGTTCTTCAGGCTGCCGCTTTGCCCAGGCTTTCATTCCAAGCCCCACCACGACACCAGCGAGGTTCGCACCGATGAACATGTAGAGCATCAGGCTGACGGCATCGAGAGCATCCGATGTCATCCAGCCGACGAAGAGGCCGAGCGAAGGAATCAGCTTCACGTCGCCGAGCCCGAGGCCGCGGGGGTAGAGCATATGGGCCACCCAGAACACGGTGCCGAACAGGGCCGCACAGATGAAGGCAGGGTTGACGCCATCGCTGAAGTCGTTCGGGCCGGACAAGACCAGCACGGCGAATGCCGCCACAAGAGCCGTCGGGTACGTCAAGACGTTCAACAAGAGATGGTGCTCGATGTCGATGACCAGCATCACGACCAGCGCAGCAAAGAACAGCGCATACGGCCAGAGCTGCCACGAGAAGCCGAAACGCCAGCCTGCGACGGCGAGGGCAGCAGCGCTCGAAACATCGATCAGTGGGTAACGCCACCGAGGGTGGCCAGCATCCTCCGGGCATCGGCGGCGCCATGACGCGAACGGGAGGAGCGCACGCGCTCCTCCCAGATCGGCTCGACAACGTTGGCACCGATGCGTGGCGACGAACGACTCGCGTGCAACCAACCGATCAGCCGCGACACCCAGAAGTGGTCCGATGAGAAACCCGAACAACCCAAGCAGGACCGCAGCCAGAAAGACTTCCGACACGCTCAGCCGTTACTCTTGAGGTAGCGCATCAACAGCGAGCCACCCTTCTCATCAGCACCAGCATCGTCAGCCGCTTCGACTTCGTCTTCCGCTGCTCCACGATCATCCCCGGAGACAAAAGCATTGGCGTCAAAGCCGGCTGGCGGGGCGAACGACGGCACGCCGTCGTCTGCAGCGGCCAAACCGGCGCTCGCAGACGCTGGGGCGGGAGGCGGAGGCATGGGAGCCTCTACCTCGGCTCCGGTGATCAGATCACCGGAGTCAAACTCGTCGCTGCCGAAGACGTCAGTCGAGCGCTGTTCGCTGCGAACCGGTGCTTCGAACAGGCCCGGCCCGTCGATGGAGTCGAACCCACCAAACGACGAGGGCGAAACGTCGGGGGCCGGAGGCGCCGGAACGTCGAAGACGTCTTTGGTGAAGGCCGGAGGCGGTGGAACCGAGTCGCTCGCATCGGCGCGAAACGCTGAGGGTGGTTCGGGCATCGGGGGGACGTCGGAATCGAAGGATTCCGCCGTGGGCGCCCCAACGTGAGGCGCTTCGGGCATCGGCGGGATGACGGCATCAGCGACAAAGGTCTCATCATCAGCGTCGTCGAACGCCGGGGCGTCCGGCGCAACGGTGTCCACTGAGAAATCGGCGGCGATGTCGGCCGCAACAGGGGCAGCATCAGATGGCGCCTCGACCGCCGGAGCCGCTACTTCGGCGAAGGACGCCGGGGCGGGTTCTGGAATCTCGAACACCGGCGCAATGAACGCTGCGGCTTCTTCTTGAACGGTCGGAACCACGACATCAGTGACCTCCACCGGAACGGTGACGGGTGCGCCCGCTTCGAGTGAAGCAAGGGATCGCTCGATGAGTGCCTTGATGCGCTTGGAACCGTCGAACTCCCCGAGGCCGAGGCGGCGAGCGATGACGCCTGCGGATGCACCCTCGCCAATTGCAACGATGGCGGCCCAATCGGACTCGCTCAAGGTCACCTGGCTCGTCGACAGCGTCTCTGACAGCGAGACGTGATGGTCGAGCGACGGGACGACAGCCTCGATGCTTTTCCATTCGTCGAGGCGACTGTGCGCCTCGGCCATGATTGCTTCGAGATCGTGGGCTTCGCCTTCTGCAACTGCTGCGCCGTCGAAGGAGAAAGATCCTTCTTCGTAGCGCAGGAGTTCGAAGACAACATCAGACAGCGCTGCTGTCCCGGGTGCGGACGAGGCTGAACCTGCCACGAGTTGACCATTAGCGATCGACACAGAGCCGACTCCCCGGTCACCTGTGATGTTCAGAACACCGTTCTTGTTGGCGCCCGAGAGCAACCCCAGCACTTCGTCGAGTGAAAATACGTCGAGGGTTCCCTGCAACATGGTTTCGTCACCTTTCAGATTCTTGACCTGGTTCCATCGGACCATGTTCGGAAGATCTGAGTAGTTGCGAGGGTTTCTCTGTCAGCTGTACGACAGGGCTGATTCAGGCAGCTCGCGTTCAGCCGGAGCTGGCAGCTGCGGTCATGACCTGAAGCGGCGCGGGTTCACCGGTCCACCACTCGAACGCAACTGCCGCCTGGTGAACAAGCATCCCGAGGCCACCGACAGGTTGAGCACCCACATCGGCGGCAATCCGAAGCAACGGCGTCTGCCTCGGTTGGTAGACGATGTCAGCAACGATGTGCTCTGCCCGCAGAAGCTCACGTGAAACCGGGCTGGCTTCGGGGTCGGGGCCACCGGCCATACCGACTGAGGTGGTGTTCACGATGATGTCAGATTGTCTGATCTCGTCCGCAGAACCCACCCTGGCGATGGTCGACAGCGTCGCGGCTCGTTCGGCGGCGGCCGGTGTGCGATTCACCACCACGATCTGATGGGCGCCTGCTCGGGCAACCGCATCGATGATACTGCGAGCAGCGCCCCCAGCTCCCACGATCGCCACGCTGGCTCCAGCAATCGACCGACCGAGGTCAGCCTCGAGCGAGCGAACGAAGCCGATGCCGTCAGTACTGTCACCGATCAACCGGTCGCCTTCACGTTTGACGCAATTGACTGAGGCGAGCGCAGCAGCTGCCGGCATGAGTTCATCAACGTGGCCGGCAACCGCTTCCTTGTGCGGCATCGTGACCGACAAACCCTCGATCGAGAGCGTTCGCATGGCTTCAAGAGCCGCTGGAGCGCCGCCCTCGAGCACGGGAAACGCAACGTAGCGCCAGTCAAGTCCGGTCGCCCCGTACGCCGCGTTGTGGATCGCAGGAGAGAGCGAGTGCCGCACAGGATCACCGATGACCGCCGCCAACTTCGTGGCGCCGGTGATCGAATCAACCACAGCCGAGATCCAGATCGACACACACCTGACGAGCAGCGAAGAACTCTTCTTCGGTCTCGGCAAAGGTGTGTGTGCCGTCCGAACTCGTGAGCACGTAGTAGAGAAAGTCGGTTGCCTCAGGGTTGAGCGCCGCCTCGAGCGAAGCTGCCCCTGGCGAATTGATCGGAGTCGGCGGGAGTCCCTGACGACCTCGACATGCGTACGGATTCTCCGAATCCGACAGGATGCCGCTGTTGATCATCTCGACCGGATCTCGAGTACCAACGCCGTAGAGGCAGGTCGCATCGATGCCAAGTGGGATGCCCTCGCGCAAGCGGTTGTAGATCACTGACGCGACTCTCGGCCGCTCAGATTCGATTCGGGTCTCGCCCTCGATCAAGGAAGCAACGATGACCACTTCGTACGGCGAGAGGTTGAGCAGGTTCTCCGACGCCCCGTACCCGAGCGATCCCGTCACCCGGGAGAACTCGTCAGCCATCTTCTGCAATACCTCAGTGGCGGTTGCGTCGGCGTTGACCTCATAGGTGTCGGGGAAGAGCAGCCCTTCGTAGGTCGTCGTCCCGTCTGGCCGATACCGAGGGGTGATCTGGCCAGAACGCAGCACGGTCTCCAACTGCTCGACCGTGACGTTGTCGAGTTGGTCGGCAATGGTCGGGAGGATTTCCTCGATCCACAGACCTTCCCGCACCTGGAAACGGTCGAACAACTGCGGTTTGGGCCCGGCATTGAGGACATCGATGGCTTCTTGAGCCGAGGAGTTGAGCTGCATCTGGTACTCACCGGCTTGGAAGTTCTCCTCGCCCTTCCAGCGGGCGTAGTAGCGGAAGAACGTGCTGTTGGGCACGACGTCGGCATCTTGGAGGAGCTGGCCGATCGCTGCCGTTGTCGCGCCACTCGGCACGTTGAATTCGATGGCTTCTCCGGGCTCTCCAACAGGGTCGAGTTGACGCTCGAACCAGTCTCGGATGCCGTTGTATGCGGTGTAGCAAACAAAGGCGATCAGCGCGACGGCGACGATTGCTCGAAGCCCGCGAAACCACGCCGGGGTGATTCGAGCGAAATCAGTGTCGTCTTCCCACTCGAGCGGGGCGGCCTCAGCAGCCCGCCGGCTCTCCTCAGCAACGAGATCGCGATGGATGGTGGTGCCCTTTGACGGGGGCTTGTCTTGATCGATGCTGTCTTGATCGAAGAGTGGCACAGCGGTCACTGTAGAGCGTCGAGCCACCCCTGGAGGAGCACTGCTGCGGCGACTTGGTCGACCACGTCGCGTTTGGCCTGGCCACGGGTGCCCATCTCGCGAAGCGACCGTTCCGCGGTGATCGTGGTGAAACGCTCGTCGTACTCCTCGATCGGGATGCTCAGCCGCTTGGCCAGCCCGCGGACCTCGGACCTCACGAGCTTGACGGCGTGGCCGTCGCTGCCGTCGAGCGAGACCGGCATGCCGACGACCACAATGGTTGCCTCGACCTCATCGACGATCTCGGCGATGCGGCCGTGTTCGATCGTGCGGTCGCCTACCCGCTTGATGGTCTCGAATGGCGTGGCCACCATGCGACCGGCGTCGCTGACAGCCACGCCGACGCGCTTGGAACCGAAGTCGATGCCGACGGCGCGGCCAGACAGGATGCTCATGTGAACAGCACGCTCAAACGAGGCCAGCGGCGGCGCGGGCGAGCTCGAGCGCCGCGTCGACCCCGTCTGGGTCCTTGCCCCCGGCCATGGCAAGGTCGGCACCCTTGCCGCCGCCGCCTTTGATGGCTTTGGCTGCGTCGGCAATCAGGTCGCCAGCGGCGGGGCCGTCTGGGGCTGTGGCTGCGACCAGGGCAGCGCCGCCTCCATCGGGAGCACCGCCGAGCACCACGATCACGACATTGGGCTGTTCTCGAAGTGCGACCGCAAGATCCTTGAGCTCGTCTCGACCAATGCCATCGACCCGGGCGATCACCGCACCGTTCACCGCTTGCGCAGCCAAATCAGCAGCTTGATTACCAGCAAGCTGACGCTTGAGCACGGCGATCTCGGACTTCATGTCCTTGAGCTCTCCCAATCGCTTGCCAAGACCGTCGACGACGTCGCCTTTCGGTACATTGAGCAGCTCGGCAGCCTCATCGATCACCGCCTGAGCTTCGCGCAGCACCTCGATGGCGCCGGTGCCGCTGACTGCTTCAATCCGTCGGAGGTTCGAGCCAATGGACCCTTCGCTCACGATCTTGACCAAACCGATGTCGCCGAGTGCGGACACGTGGGTACCTCCACAGAATTCCAGTGTGGGTCCGGCTCGCAGGACACGCACCATCTCGCCGTACTTGTCGCCGAAGAAGGCAATGGCACCCATCGCTTCAGCCTCGGCCTTGGTGACTTCGGGGTGATCCGTGGCCTGATTGACCAGGATCTCGCGGTTGGCGAGATCCTCGATGGCTTGGGTCTGCTCGAGCGTGAGGGGCTCGAAGTGGGAGAAGTCGAACCGAAGGCGATCGGGGCCGACGTAAGAACCCTGCTGCTGGACGTGATCGCCAAGTGTCTTGCGAAGCGCCCAGTGCAACACATGCGTGGCGGTGTGGTTGCGACGGATCTCGTTGCGGCGGTCGACATCGATCGCAGCAGTCGCAACTTGCCCCGGCAGCAGATCGCCGCTCGTGATCTCGACAACATGGCGATGGATTCCTGGAACGGCGTAGACTGTGTCGGTCACCGTTGCGGTGCCGGTCTCGGTGGTGATGATGCCGGTGTCGCCCACTTGACCGCCTGACTCGGCGTAGAACGGCGATCGATCGAGGAACACGCTGACATCGCCGGAATCGCGACCGGTGACCAACAGCACCTTGGCTTCACACTCGGTGACGTCACGGCCGACGAACTCGGTGACGCCGGAATTGTCCATCAGCACCTGGACCTGTTCGAAGTCGGCGTCTTGACGCACGCCCTTGCGATTGGCCTTCGCTCGCTCGCGTTGTTCGGCCATGTCACGGTCGAAGCCAGCGCGATCAACGGTGTAGCCCCGCTCTTTGACGACTTCTTCGGTGACTTCGTACGGGAAGCCATAGGTGTCGTGCAGCAGGAAGGCCACCGCCCCGGGCAATTCGCCACCCTCGGCAACGTCGACCAGTTGTTCGTCGAGAATCTTCAGACCGTTGGCCAGCGTGCGCCGGAATTGCGTCTCCTCGCGCTCGACGACCCCGAGAACTGTCTCTTGTGTGGTCACCAACTGCGGGTAGTCGGCACCCATGATGTCGACGACGGCACGCACCAGCGTCGGGGTGACGAGTTCGGTGACGCCGAGCAGGTAGGCGAAACGGACCGCCCGCCGCATGATTCGACGCAGGACGTAGCCCCGATCTTCGTTGCTGGGAAAGACACCGTCAGAGATCAGGAAGGTCATCGTGCGGGCGTGTTCGGCCAACACCCGAAGCGCCAGATCGCTGTTGTCGTCGGCCCCGATCGAGTACCCCGTTACCTGAGATGCAACCTCGATCAGTCGCGCCATTTCGTCGATCTCGAAGACCGAATCCTTGCCCTGCAGCACCGACAGAATGCGCTCCAGCCCCGCACCGGTGTCGATCGACGGCTTCGGCAACGGGGTGGAATCGCCGTGCTCGTCGGTCTCGAACTGCATGAAGACGAGGTTCCAGATTTCGACGTAGCGCTCGTCGGCCTCAGGGTTGGCCGGGCCGCCCTCGGGCCCGTAGGCCGGGCCCTTGTCCCAGAAGATCTCCGAACAGGGGCCGTTGGGGCCAGTGTCGGCCATCCGCCACCAGTTGTCCTCGTCGAGACGCTGGATTCGCTCACGGGGCACGCCCACGGTGTCGGCCCAGATGTCTTCGGCCTCGTCATCGGACAGGTGCACGGTCACCCAAAGTCGCTCGGGATCAAGCTCGAGCTTCTTGGTGAAGAACTCCCATGCCTGTGGGATGGCGGTCTCTTTGAAGTAGTCGCCGAAGCTGAAATTGCCCATCATCTCGAAGAAGGTGAGATGGCGAGCGGTTCGTCCCACCTCGTCGAGATCGTTGTGCTTGCCGCCAGCTCGAACACACTTCTGCACGGTGACCGCACGAGGGTGGCTGGGCCGCTCCTCGCCAACGAAGTAGGGCTTGAATGGCACCATGCCCGAATTCACGAACAGCAGAGTCTGGTCGTGGGGGATGAGGCTCGCAGACGGGATCAGCTGATGATCTCGATCGGTGAAGAACTCAATGAAAGCGGTGCGCAATTCGTTGGCATTCATGGTGGCGCAAGGCTAGCGGTCGAGAGGGCCCTGCTCCCCGGCATTCTTGTCGGCTGTTCTCGTCGTCATCACCTTCGACGAGCGTGAGCTGCGGAGCGGGCGGTCCCATGGTTTTGCTGGCCGCCGATAGCTCCGTTGCACTCGACCGACCTCGGGGGTCCGTCGCGGCGCAACGAATCGTCGCCGCCCCGCATCGACGGGCTCAGGAACTTCGGGGAGCGGGCCATCGCGACGCTGGTCTCGGCGGTCGAGCAGAGCATTGGTCGCCCCTTCCTCATCGCCGGTGTAGCGCAGGAAATCTGCACGGAGCTCTCGCTCATCAGCCTCGGCTTGATCGGCGATCGCGCCACGAGCCGCTCGCAGTCGATCGGTCACGGCTGAACCTGATCGCAGCGATGCCGCTTGCGAAGTGAGCTGCACGCCCGCTTTCGTGACTCTGGCCGCCACCATCCCGCCGGTCTTGGCTGCCCGTGCGCTCTGACGAGCCGCTCGTGCACTGACGACAGCGGCACCGCCGGCTTTCACGATGTCACCGGGCAGCGCATTCGCTGCTTTCGCCACCGGTGCGGGCAAGCGGTCTTCGATCTTGGCGGCTGCCTCGTCGACCGAACGCCCGGCGCCGGTTCGAGCCAGGTATTTCACTCCGGCGCCAACGGCAAACCACCGGAGTCTGCGCAGCAGGAAGCCGATCATGAAGCGATCGACGGCTCGCCGAGGTCCTCAGCCTTGTCTCTACCCTTTCCTTTGGACCGCCTGCGGAGGCGGCGAGCACTGAGCCAACCCTTGGTGACCTTGCCAGACCCGGAGGCGATCGCCAGCGAACGAATCACCGGATCCTGCACGGCTTCGTGCGTGCGTCTCGATGTCTCGCTGATGGCGGTTGTCGCCTGATCGGCCCGGTCCAAGACGAGATCGACCTTGTCGAGTTCGGCGTCAGCATCAGCAACGAGCTGGCGAAGCTCTCGGAACGCACTGACGCCCTCTTCCCTGAGTTGATTCGCCGTGTCTTCGAGTTTTGCCAACGTGCGGTTCAAGTTGTTGACTGCCACCACCAGGATTACGGCGACAACCACTACCGCAATGGCGACCAAGATGGCGGCGAACTCAGAGATGCTCACGAGTCGCCACGATAGCGGGCCTCATAGCCTCGATCGGTCGGGCGCCAGTATCGACGCTCGGAAACCTCGGCCGGTCGGTACTCCTGAGCGGTCCAGCCACCCTCGTGGTCGTGTGGGTAGAGATAGCCCTCGCCATGCCCCAGCGAGGCCGACGAGCGGTTGTGGCCATCACGCAAGTGGATCGGCACTTCGCCCGCCGGCAGGTTCTGCACGTCTGACATCGCTTCGTTGATGGCGACATAGGCCGAGTTGGACTTCGGCGCCGTTGCCAGGTGGACCACCACCTGAGCCAGGTGCAAGCGGGCCTCTGGCATGCCGATGAACTCGACGGCGCGGGTGGCAGCTTCGGCGACGAGCAAGCTCATGGGATCTGCCATGCCGATGTCCTCGGCGGCAAGGATGAACAGCCGACGAGCGATGAACTTTGGGTCCTCGCCAGCGGTGAGCATGCGGGCCAGCCAGTAGATCCCGGCATCGGGATCGCTTCCCCTGATGCTCTTGATGAAGGCACTGATGATGTCGTAGTGCTCGTCACGGCCGTAACGAAGTGACTTGAGATCGGTGGCCGCCTCGGCGTGTGTCAGCCCAACGTGCACGGGAGCCGTGTCGTCGGCGCCGGGCTGAGCGTCGCGCTCCCCTGCTGCCAATGCGACCGCTACTTCCAATGTGGTCAACGCTTGACGTCCGTCACCGGCGGCCCGGCCGGCCAGGTAGTCGATGGCCTCGACGTCGGCCGTCGCTCGTTCGGCTTGGAGTCCTCGCCTGACCAATTCAGCGATGTCGTCTTCGTCGAGCGCTTCGAGCCGGAACAGCGTCGAGCGAGAACGCAACGGTGCGTTCACTTCGAAGAATGGGTTCTCGGTGGTCGCTCCGATGAGCGTCAGCACGCCAGACTCGACCGCAGGGAGCAGCGCGTCCTGTTGTGCTTTGTTGAATCGATGCACTTCATCGAGGAACAAGATCGTTCCGACACCGTGAGCACCGAGGCGTTCCTCGGCTGTGGCGATGACGGCTCGGACGTCCTTCACGCTGGCGGTCACCGCCGACAATTGTTCGAAGGTCTTCGATGATGCCGTGGCAACCAGTCGGGCCAACGTGGTCTTGCCGGTGCCAGGCGGGCCCCAGAGGATCGCCGATGAGAGTCGATCTGCCTCGACCAAGCGCCGCAGCGTTCCAGCCGGGCCGAGCAAATGACGTTGGCCGACGACGTCGTCCAACGTGGCCGGTCGCAAACGGGCCGCCAGTGGGGAGCGTGCCTCGAGCCGCGCCGACGCCGCTGCGGTGAAGAGGTCGCTCACGACGCACCGGTCCGGGTGTTTTGCGTCTTCGCATTCTCGCCCGGGCTTCCCACCACGCTGAGGGTACTGCGCCTACGATGTTCGGTCATGCGCTCCATCTTCGAGTTCGCTCTCATCGCCTGGGTCGGTATCTCCATCGTTGCCGTGCTCGTACAGCTGATCCGAATCGCTCGCTACAAGCGAGCCGGCGGGGCAGCCCCGGTGGCCGAGTCGCAGGTCGCCAAGTCCGAAGCTCCCACGATCAACCTCGGTGAGCGATTGGCCTCGACGCAGGCCGCTGATGCCACGACCAGCACCCCGAACGCAATGGCCAGTGCGGCGAACGCCGAGCGCGGCGCCTCATCGACAGCAGCGCCGAGCACACCAACGACCGAGCCAGCCAGACCCGCCGCCGAAGCCGCACAGGCTGCAGCGGCCGCTCCGAGATCTGAAACTCCGCCGGCCACACCGGCCACACCGAGCACACCGGCAGCCCCGTCGGAGCCGCAGGCCGCACCGAGCACCGCTCCCACTCAGGCGCCACCGAGCGCCGACACAGCACCAACGACCTCAGCTGCGACAGAGGCGACGGCAACTCCCGATGTCACCGACCTGACGTTGGCCGATCTCTTGGCTGGTGTCCGGTTGCCGTGGAACTTGTTGCCGACAATCGATCAGGGTCGCGAGCCCAGCAACGATCGTGTTGCACTGATCACCAGTGAAGGTGATCCTGCCGACATCGGCGTCGATGTCGCCGACGAACTCGAACGACTCGGCTTCGCCATTGCGCCGCGAGGCGACGACACAGCAGTGGCGACACGCGGCGAACATTCACTCGGGCTACAGATCATCGAGAATCCCATGGATGCCGAGATCGACGGAACACGCCGCTTCCCCACCGCCACGGAGTCCTCCGTCGCCCTCGACATCTGGGTCGAAGTGAACGTGACCGCGTCGGCCTGACGGCCTTTGGCGTTCCCCAACTTTTCGCCTGGCGGCGAAACTCACATTGCCGACTCGTTCACCCAGACGTTGGG
>CAYGQE010000014.1:74252-107541 GCA_964351995.1 uncultured Acidimicrobiaceae bacterium
AGCGAAGCGAGCAACTCCAGGAACGACCAAGGCGCCCAGCGCCGACTCGTTCACCCAGACGTTGGGAGCGAAGCGAGCAACTCCAGGAACGACCAAGGCGCCCAGCGCCGACTCGTTCACCTGGGTTGTATAACCCTCAGTTTTGCGCTCTCAGCCCCGGGGTAGGGCGTTCGGTCAGGTAGCTGGTGGCAATGTGCGGATGCCGAGTTCGGCGAGCTGAGCATCATCGACGTCGCCCGGTGAACCGGTCATGGGGTCGAGGCCAGACTGGGGCTTCGGGAACGCGATGATCTCGCGAATGTTCTCTTCACCGGCAAGGATCGCGGTGAGCCGATCGATGCCGTAGGCGAAGCCGCCGTGTGGAGGTGCACCGAACTTGAACGGCTCGAGGAAGAACCCAAAGCGCTTGTTGGCCTCTTCGTCGTCAATCCCGAGAAGCGAGAAGACTCGACGCTGCAGCGCTGGGTCGTGGATTCGGATACTGCCCGAACCGAGCTCCCAACCGTTGAGCACGAGGTCGTAAGCCCACGCTCGCACCGACATTGGATCGCTCTCGAGCTTGTCCAGGTCTTCGAGGTGCGGGTGGCAGAAGGCGTGGTGTCCAGGCTTTGGACGGCCGGTGGTCTTGTCAACGCCGACGAACAGCGGGAAGTCGGTGACCCACAAGTACTTGTACGGCCCCTGACTGACCGGCGGACGAGCCACCTTGTTGCGCAGCTCGCCGAGCACTTCGCAGGTGGTCATCCACTCATCAGCAATGATCAGGATCAAGTCGCCTTCGACGGCGCCGAACTCGGCGATGATGCCTGCCCTCTCCTCATCGGAGCAGAACTTCGCCACCGGTGATTCGAGCGCGAGCGCTCCGTCTTCAGTGACCACTCGCATCCAGACCATGCCCTTGGCACCGTTGGACTTCGCGAAGTCGGTGAGTGTGTCGAGCTTGTTCCGACCGTGATCGGCGGATCCGCCAGGCACGCAGATTCCCTTGATCGATTCGGCCGAGGAGAACGCCTTGAAATCTGTACTGGCAAAGACCGGAGTGAGCTCATGGAGCTCAACGCCGAAACGAAGGTCGGGCTTGTCTGAGCCGTAGTTGTTCATGGCCTCATGCCAGGTGATGCGTTGCACCTCGTCAGGGCGAACTCCGGTGACGGCCTCAGCGGCATCGAGCACTCCGACTTCAGCTGCGGACAGCACGTCATCGACATCGACGAAACTCATCTCCATGTCGAGCTGCATGAATTCGTACTGACGATCGGCACGAAGGTCTTCGTCACGGAGGCAGCGGGCGATCTGGTAATAGCGATCCAGGCCGCCAACCATCAGCAGCTGCTTGTAGAGCTGGGGCGACTGCGGAAGTGCGTAGAACGAACCAGGGCGCTGGCGTGACGGCACGAGGAACTCGCGTGCACCTTCTGGCGTCGACGGCATCAGCATCGGGGTCTCGACCTCGACAAAATCCTGCTTGGCCATGGCGTTGCGAATCGCAGCATTGACTTTTGAACGCACCCGCAGGTTCCGCTGCATCCGTTCGCGACGCATGTCGAGGTAGCGGTACTTGAGACGCACCATCTCGTCGACATCGTCAGCCCGCTGATCGAGCGGGAACGGAGGCGGCTCGGCTGCCGAAAGCACCTCGACGGTGCATTCCTTGAGCTCGATCTCGCCCGTGCCGAGGTCGAGGTTGGCCGTGCCCTCGATGCGGGTGGTGACCGTGCCGGTGACCTTGAGAACGTACTCGCTGCGGACGTCGACATCGTTGGTGAAGACGCACTGCGTCACGCCAGTGTGATCCCGAAGATCGACGAACGCCAGGTGCTCACCGTGTTCGCGGCGACGATTGACCCAGCCGGTCAGAGTGACGACCTCACCGACGTTCGCTGCAGTCAATTCGCCGCAGGTGTGGGTTCTCATCATGGGAGCATGTCCTTCAGTTGTTGGATCAGGTCAGCGCGGGGAACAACGATCTGATCGCCCTCCCCCATGGGTCGCACGCTGATGGTGCCGTGGGCAGCTTCGGTTTCTCCGACGATCAGAGCAATCGGAGCACCGCTCTTGTTGGCTGCCTTCATCTGGGCCTTCATCGAGCGGCCGTCGTAGGCCCGCTGCACTCGCCAGCCCTCGGACCGGAGCTGCTGGGTGAGCTCGAGCGCCTCTGTGCCTTCGGTGGTCGCCACCACGAAGAGATCAGTCGTTGGCTCTGCAGCACCGAACACACCCTCGGCATCGCATGCGAGCAGCGTGCGATCGATGCCGAGCGCAAAGCCGACGCCGGGGTCGTCGGGACCGCCGAGGTCGGCAACCAGGCCGTCATAGCGACCGCCGCCACCGACCGCATTCTGGGCTGCGTCGAGCGCATTCGAGGCGAACTCGAACGTGGTGCGGGTGTAGTAGTCGAGGCCGCGCACCAAACGAGGCGCTTCGACGAACGGAACAGAGAGGGATGTGAGTCCATCGATGACCCGACGGTAGGCCCTGGCCGCATCGTCGGATATGTAGTCGAGCAGAACCGGAGCGCCGGCCACGATCTCGGCATCACCGGAACGCTTGGAATCGAGAACGCGCAACGGGTTGATCTCGAGTGTGGTGCAACTCTGCTCACTGAGAACGTCGAGGTGCTGACCGAAATAGACACGAAGTGCATCGAGATAGGCGGGGCGGTCAGCCTTGTCGCCGAGGGTGTTCACGAGCAACGTGACGTCGGTGAGACCAAGGCGAGCGTAGAACCGCATGGCGAGCGCAATGAGTTCGGTGTCGAGGTCTGGGTCGTGGGATCCAATGACCTCAGCTCCGACCTGATCGAACTGGCGGTAACGACCCTTCTGCGGCTTTTCCTGTCGAAATGCGGGCCCGGCGTACCAGGCCTTCCATGGGGGCACGGGTCGGCTCTGCACGTAGGCACGGCACACCGAAGCGGTGAACTCGGGGCGCAACGCAATACGGCGACCACCGTTGTCTTCGAAGTCATAGAGCTCTTTTGTGACGATGTCGGTCGAATCGCCAATGCGGGTGAAGACACCGAGGTCTTCGAACATGGGCGGGACGATCTGGCCAAATCCAGCGAGCTCGGCTTCTTCGGCGAACACTTCGACGAGTGCTCGCATCCGCTGCGAATCGAGGGCGAGAATGTCGCGCGTGCCGGGAAGCGCTTGGAACAGGGGGCGTGCCATGAACGCACGAGGCTAGCTCCTCTCCACGCTCCGCCTCATCTCATTTCTTGACTCGTTCACCGCGACGTTGTGAGCGAAGCGAACAACTCCAGGAACGTCAAAGGCGCCCTGGCGCCGACTCGTTCACCGCGACGTTGTGAGCGAAGCGAACAACTCCAGGAACGTCAAAGGCGCCCTGGCGCCGACTCGTTCACCCACGTCCGGGGAGGACGCGGTAGGCGTCGTAGACACCGTCGATCTTGCGGATACTTCGGAGAAGATCGTCGAGGTGCGAAGGATCAGCGATCTCGAACTCGAAACGGAGACGAGCAATGCGATCGTCTCCCGTTGTGGTGGTCGCCGACAAGATGTTGACGTGGTTCTCCGAGAAGAGGATCGTGACGTCGCTCAACAGATGGGACCGGTCGTAGGCCTTGACCTCGGCCGAAGCAATGAAGTGGGCGTTGGAGCCATCGAGATCCCACTCGACATCGATCAAACGATCGTTCTGGTTGGCGCTGAGGGAGATGGCGTTCGCGCAGTCGGACCGATGAACAGAGACGCCGCGGCCACGGGTGACAAAGCCGATGATCTCGTCGCCCGGCACCGGAGTGCAGCACCGAGAGAGGCGGACCAGCACATCATCGAGGCCCTCCACATGCACGCCAGCTTCGTTGCCAGAGCGGCGACGGTGGCGACGAGCGGTGACGGGTAATGACTCTTCGACACGACCCGTGGCCGCATCGAGTTCCTTCGCAATGCGTGCCGCCACTGACGCAGCCGAAACGTGATGCTCGCCGATTGCTGCATAGAGCTCAGCGGCGTCGCCGTAGTTGAGCTTCTCGGCAACGGTGGCGATCACGCCGGCCGAGGCGATCTTCTGCACGGGCAGACCTTCACGACGCATCGCCGTTTGCAGGTCTTCTTGGCCGTTGCTGATCGCGTCCTCGCGTCGCTCACGTGAGAACCACTGCTTGATCTTCGACGCTGCTCGTGGTGAGCGAACGAAGGTCAGCCAATCACGAGTGGGGCTGGCGTCGGCGGCTTTCGAGGTGAAGATCTCGACCGTTTCACCGGAATTGAGCGGATCGGCGAGGGAAACCAGTCGGCCGTCAACCTTCGCTCCAACCGTCCGGTGACCAACGTCGGTGTGGATCGTGTAGGCGAAGTCGACCGGCGTCGACCCTGCGGGCAACGTGACGACCTCACCCTTCGGGGTGAAAACGAAGACCTCGTCCTGGTCGAGATCGACCTTGAGGTTCGCCATGAACAGGCTGGGGTCGTTGGTCTCGTCTTCGAACTCGATGATGCGATCGAGCCAGGGAAGATCGACTTGTGTCGAACCTTCGGGCAGCTCTTTGTAGACATAGTGCGCTGCCACACCGAACTCGGCCCTAGCGTGCATTTCGAGCGTACGGATCTGCACCTCGATGGGTTTGCCCTGCGGGCCGATGACCGTTGTGTGCAGCGACTGGTACAGGTTGAATTTTGGCATCGCCACGTAGTCCTTGAAGCGGCCCTGCACCGGCTTCCATGTTGCGTGGATCGAACCGAGGGCGGCGTAACAATCCCGCACGCTGCCAACGACCACGCGAATACCGATCAGATCGTGGATCTCACCGAACTCTTTGCCCTTCAGCACCATCTTTTCGTAAATGGAGTAGAGGTGCTTCTCACGCCCGGTCACTTCTGCTTCGATGCCGAGTTCAGCCACCCGACCGCGAACGTCTTCGAGCACCTGCGTGAGGTAGAGCTCGCGCTCTGGCGCACGGACCGCCACCATGTGATCGATCGTTGCGTAGCGCTTGGGATGCAGCGCGGCGAAGCTGAGGTCTTCGAGCTGGGTTTTCACCTCCTGGATGCCAAGACGGTGGGCGAGCGGGGCGTAGACGTCGAGAGTCTCGCGAGCGGTGCGCTCCTGTTTCCACGCCGGCATGCCCGCAATCGTGCGCATGTTGTGCATGCGATCACAGAGCTTGATCAGCAGCACGCGCACATCTTTGGCCATGGCCACGAGCATCTTGCGGAATGTCGCGGCCTGCTGCGCCTCTTTCGAGTCGAAGCGCAAGCGGTCGAGTTTGGTGACGCCGTCGACGATTGCGGCGCAATCGGCGCCGAACACTTTTTCGATCTCGCCGAGGGTCAACGGAGTATCTTCGACTGCATCGTGTAGCAACGCAGCACAGATCGTGATGACGTCGAGGCCAAGGCCAGCAACGATCGTGGCGACCGCCAGCGGGTGGGTGATGTAGGGCTCGCCACTCTTGCGTCGCTGTGGAGCGTGGGCGATGGCGGCCATCTCGTAGGCCCGTTGCACCATGGCGACTTGGGCTTCACGTTCGGGCCCGTCGAACCCGGCCACGAGGGGCGAGATCTCACTGAGTTCCAGCGAGCTGTCGCGTCGCCATGGCAACACGCGTTCGACCACGACCATCAGCGGACCTCCCAGAGGCTGTGCACTGGATGAGGGGCGAGCTTGGCTCGCCCACCAAGCGCCATGAGTTCAAGGACGGCACGGATTTCGACCACCTCGCCGCCGAGGCGCGTGACAACTGCTGCGGTTGCTGCGGCGGTGCCGCCGGTGGCGATGACATCATCGATGATCACCACTCGATCATCGGCCGCAATTGCACCAGCTTGCATTTCCAGGGTGTCAGAGCCGTATTCGAGGTCGTACTCGATCGACTCGATGGCTCCCGGCAACTTGCCCGGCTTTCGAGCAGCAACGAACCCGACTCCGAGCCGTTGCGCCGCAATCATGCCGGCGAGGAAACCACGCGCCTCGATACCGACCACGACATCGATGTCCTCGAGACCGTTGGCGAGTGCGACGGCACAACGAGAGGTGGCTGACGAGGACCTCCAGAGCGGTGAAAGATCCTTGAAGCCAATACCGGGCTTGGGGAAGTCTGCAATGTCATCGACAACGTCTACGAGCCACTGAGGCGGCTGTGGTGAGGGCTCCTCGGACATCGGACGATGCTACTCGCTCGCAGGTTCGACTGACGGCGTCGGGAAGATCAGCGAGCGGCTTTGCGGGCCAAGCGCTTTTCGCGAACTGCACGCTCGGCAGCGATCTCCGGATCCCGCTCCTTCAACAGCGCAAGCAAGGGAGCGGCGACGAAGATCGAGGAGTACGTGCCAGCAAGCAGACCGATGAAGAGCGCGAGGGCAAAGTCTCTGAGGGTGGCACCACCGAGGAGAATCGACCCGATGATCAACATCGAAGCCACCGGCAAGACCGTGGTGATCGTCGTGTTGATCGAGCGCATCAGCACCTGATTCATCGAACGACTGACCAGGGCGGTGTAGCAGTCAGCGAACGCTCCGGCCTCCTTCTGCTTCTCGAGCACCTTGTCGAACACGACCACGGTGTCATAGAGCGAGTAACCCATGATCGTCAGCAATGCAATGACCGTGGCGGGGCTGACCTCGAACCGGAACGCCGCGTACAGGCCGGCGATCAGCAACAAGTCGTGGACCACCGCCACGATGGCGCCGACGCCCATGCGCCACTCGAGCCTCACCGACAGGTAGATCAGCACGGCGATGAAGAAGAAGATCAGCGCCTCGACGGCCTTTTCGGTGATCTGGTCTCCCCAGGTCGGGCCGACCTCGTTGATACTGACGTCGTCGAGCGTGGCGCCGCCCAGCTCAGCGAGTTCCTCGACGATGGTCGATGAGGACCCGAGAGCATCGGCGCCGGTCTGGACCCGGATGAACGAGCCACCGTCGGGGTCGTCGACTCGCTGGATACGGGCCGTTGGGTCTGAGATGGCATCTCTGGCTTCCGCCACACCGATCTCGTCGGCCACGGGCACCTCGAAGATGCCACCGCCTTCGAAGTCGATGCTTCGATTCAGACCAACGGTCAACAGCAGAATCAGTGAAAGCACGGACAGGGCGAGCGATACGGGAAGCGACTTCTTCCAGATGGGAGCGAAGTCGAAGTTGGCCTTGCCATTGAAGACATCGCCGATGGTGCTCATGGTGTTTCTCCTCGAAGGCCGAGCAAACGGGGGTTCTTCTTCACGGCTCCGAGATGTGCGAACCACGACAGAGCGGGACGCATGAACAGATAAGAGACGAAGAGGTCGAGCAGTGTGGCCACACCGAGGTAAAAGGCGAACCCTCGCACCGCGCCGACGGTGAGGAAGTACAGCAAGATCGCAGCGATCAGGCTGACGATGTCGGCCTTCAGGATCGTGCTGATCGAGGTCTGGAACGCACGCTCGACGGCGGTCGGCACCTTGCGGCCGTCGGCTACGGAATCCTTCACGTTCTCGAAGTAGACGATGTTGGAGTCCGCGGACACGCCGATGGCGACGATGAGACCAACGACGCCCGCCAGCGAGATGGCCAATCCCTGCGTTGCGCCGAACCACGACACGATGCTCCACAGCATGAGGCCGGACAGGACCAGGCCTGCGACCGCAACGAGGCCGGCCAGGCGGTAGTACGCCAGCAGGTAGAGAGCGACGAGACCAAGGCCGATGATGCCAGCCAAGGTGCCAGACCGAAGCACGTCGTCTCCGATCGTGGCGGACACGGTGCGGGTGGCCTGTGCTTCCAGCACCACCGGGAGGGCGCCAAACCGAAGCGCTGTGTTGAGATCGCGGGCTTCCTCCTCTTCGAATGATCCGCTGATCACGATGCGGTCTCGCTGGAACGAATCGGTCTGGATCGTCGGTGCCGAGATGACTTGACCATCGAGCACGATGCCGAGACGTTGCGACGGGCACACGCTCGTGCGATTGAAGCACAGACTGGCCACGGCATTGAACTGATCGATGCCTTCAGCACCCGGCAGGAAGACAGGGTTGACTGACCAGTTGCGCTGATCGAAACCAACCTCGCTGGTTTCCAGCGTCGTGCCCGTCAGCAGCGATGGTCCGAGACAAATCGTCCCGCCTTCAGCACTCGGCAACAAGACGTAGGCGTCGGCGAAGTCATCTTCCGGTGCGGTCGGTTGCCCGAAGCAGGCCTCGGTGATTGCCAGCTCTTCCGGGGTGAGAGCCGGCTCGTCTTCGACGGTCGGTTCGTCGGCCGGGTCTTCAGCAAGCGGCACATCGCCAGCCGGCTCGTCAGCCGCTGGCTCTTCTTCGTCATCAGTGCTCTGACGCTCACGAATGTTGCCGAGCGATCCTTCTTCTTCGGTCTCGGTCTCGGTGGTGCCGTCGAGCTCGCCACCCAGCTCGGACTCAACGGGAACGGTTGGCGCCCCCAGGCCGAGGTCGAGGATGACCGGGCGGAAACGCAGTTCTGCGGTTTGTCCGACCAGCGAGAGTGCTCGTTGCTGCTCTTCGACCCCCGGCAGATCGACCACGATGGTGTTGCCCTGGCGGCTGATCTCTGGTTCGGCGACGCCGAGGGCGTCGACACGGCTGCGGATGATCTCGACGCTTTGGTCGAGCGCTTCGTCGTCGAAGTCGCCAGATGCTTCGTAGACAACGGAAACCCCGCCCTGGAGGTCAAGCCCGAGCAAAGGCTCGTTGCCAGCGGCCAAGGTGTAGACGAAGCCTCCGGTGGCAACGAACAACACGAACAGGCCCGAGAGCAGGTGGTTGCGAGGCATCAGTCGATCTCGTCGGTGTCGCCGAGGCCAGCTTTGGCGTCGTCTTCTTCGTCTTCGTCTGCAGCTTCTTCTTCGGTGATCTTGCCGGCAATGGCGGTCCGGGACATCTTGAGTTCGACATCGGCAGCGATCTCGAGCCACACAACCGTGGGCTCGAGTGAGTTGATGAATCCGTGAATACCGGAGGTCGTGATGACCTCATCGCCAACAGCGAGGCTGGCCATCAACTCACGAGCTTCTTTGGCCTGCCGCTGCTGAGGACGGATCAGCACGAAGTACATGATCAGGAACAGCAGTGCGGGGAAAATCAGGGCTTCCATGGAATGTCACCATCCGGGCTGGGGCGGGGGCCGGTTCAACCGCCGAACGCTAGCGGTTTGCCGGGCACAATTGGTTGAGGGGCGGCGCTGAACCAACAGCCCCGTTCAGCTCCAGGTTGCCCAGATCTCTGAACGCAACTGCTCGAAGGTGCCGGCCTCGATCGCCAATCGCATGCGGTGGGTCAGGTCGGCCAGCCACGCAAGGTTGTGCAACGTGATGATTCGCCCAGCCGTGGACTCGTTGGTATTGAGCAGATGGCGGATGTAGGCACGGCTGTATCGGCTCGACAGCGAATGCTCGAAATTGGGATCGATGGGCCCACCGTCATCGGCGAAACGGGCGTTCTTGAGGTTGAGCCGACCTTCGCTACTGAGCGCAGTACCGTGCCGCGCCAACCGAGTTGGTAGCACGCAGTCGAACATGTCGACGCCGTGGGCAACGGCCTCGACCAAGCCGATGGGGTCGCCGAGTCCCATGAAATATCGAGGCTTGTCGGCGGGTAGCAAGGCGGTCGCAGCATCGAGCGCAGGGACCATTTCGTCACGGCTCTCTCCGACCGACAGGCCGCCAACGGCATAGCCATCAAAGCCAATGGCCACCGTTTGTTCCGCTGAATACGCCCGCATCTCAGGGTCGACGCCGCCTTGAACGATGCCGAACTGAGCCTGGTCGACTCGGTTGTGGGCCTCTTTCGAACGAACAGCCCACCGCAGCGTGCGCTCGACCGCATCGACCTGCACCTGCTTTGGACTGGGGAGTGGCGGACACACGTCGAGCACCATGGCGATGTCGGCGCCAAGTTGCTGCTGGATGTGCACGGAGCGTTCAGGCGTGAGGTGCACCGACGATCCGTCGTAGACCGACTTGAAGGTGGCGCCGTCCTCGGTGACCTTCGGCTCGAGCGAGAAGATCTGATACCCACCCGAATCGGTGAGCATGTGCCCCGACCAGTCCATGAACGTGTGGAGGCCACCGTGGCGTTCGATGAGGTCGGCGCCTGGTCGCTCCATCAGGTGGTACGTATTTCCGAGCACGATCGGCGGGCCGAGTCGTTCGAGGTCGCCGGTGTCGAGCGTCTTGACGGCTGCCCTGGTGCCAACGGGCATGAAGACGGGCGTCAAGATGTCTCCCCTTGCGCTGGACAAGACACCGGCCCGAGCCCGACCGTCGGTCGCGGTCACGTTCATCGAGATCGTCAACGCAACGCTCCAAACCAGCCGAGAACAACAACGGCAAGCACTCCGAGGACAACGGCCACAATCAGCCCGATCCACTCGTTACGGGTGGGAGGCCATCCACTGGTGCGTCGCGCCACCCTCGTCACGTCGGAGCCCGCCGCTCTGGTGCCAATGGACTCCGAATCCATCGGCTCACCCTTCATCGAGTCACCGTTCACCGAGTGCGGGTCCATGGGGAGAGGATAGGAAGCCTCCCGCCTGATCCAGCAGCCGCCTGTCACTCCGAAAGCGGCGACGACTCGACACGATGCAGCAGCATGGCATCACCGAAGCTGAGGAATCGGTAGCCCTCGGCCAGCGCCGTCTCGTAGATCGTTCGCCAGCGCTCGCCGACGAAGGCGTCGATCATCACCAGCAGAGAACTCTTGGGCACGTGGAAGTTGGTGAGCAACACGTCGACCACCTGCCAATCGAAACCGCGATGGATGAAGAGGTTGGTCGACCCCTCGAGCTCCCCCGTCGCAGCTGCTGACTCGAGGGTGCGAACGCTGGTGGTGCCGACTGCAACGACACGATCTGCGGCCTGGACCTTGGCCCAGGTCTCTGGCGAGATCCGGTAAGTCTCGGCATGCATTTCGTGATCGAGCACCGAATTGGTGGAGATCGGCCGGAAGGTGCCGAGACCGACCCGCAGGTCGACCGTGGCGACCTGGACCCCTTTGGCTGCGAGCGCATCGAAGACGTCATTCGTGAGATGCAGACCAGCCGTCGGGGCCGCCACCGACCCGGGGTCGTTGGCGTACACGGTCTGGTAACGGGCGGGATCTGTCAGTTGTGTGGTGATGTAGGGAGGAAGGGGAACTTCGCCGGCCCGCTCGACCAGATCGTCGGTGAGGAGTCGCACCACTCGTCTGCCGTCGTCGAGGTGATCCACGATTTCCATCACCGGCTCGCCATCCAGTTCCAGTGCCGTGCCGACGCGAAGCCTCTTTCCAGGACGAACGAGTGCCCGCCACTCACGGTGCTGACCGGTTGGCTCGAGCAACAGGACCTCGACAGCTCCCCCAGTTGCTTTGTGCAGATGGAATCGGGCGGGAAGGACCTTGGTGTCATTGACCACCAGCAGATCACCAGATTGGAGTTCTCCGGCGAGGTCAGCGACCGTGGCGTGACGGATGGGGTCGCCGTCGATCAGGAGACGAGCGCTGTCGCGAGGTTCCGCCGGCACCTGCCCGATCGCCTCGGGCGGCAGGTCGTAGTCGAACGCTTCGAGGGCGAATCCGTCGGAGGTCACGCCGGTGAATGTAACGGCCAGTCCGAGCCACTCGCCCACCCGCCGGGTCGACTCACAGTCGAGCGGGCAGATAGCTCGTGGCAACCGCTCCGGCCGCCATCAGAATCGCCAGGGTCACGAAAAGCAGCCAGAAGGGGCCGATGACGAGGACGACGGCAGCGAGTCCAGGAGTGACGAGGAACGAGACTTCACGCCACGTCGAGTACACACCGACCATCGCAGCCCGTTCTCTGGGCTTCACCAACCGCATGAAGGGAATGTTGCCGAGCACATCGATGATGCCGCCGCCAATCGCCCCGACGAACCAGAACGCCAAACCAATCGGTTCAGCTTTGCCGATCACGGCCAACGCCATCAGCGAGAACCCCATCAAGACGAAACCGAGGAGGATCATCGCTCGCACACCTCGTCGCGCTGTTGCCCGCATGACGAGAGGACTCATGAACAGCACCGAACTCGACACCGACAAGAAAACGCCGGCCGCCCAGGTGGGCAGTCCGGCCTCGACCACGTAGAGCGGCCCGTAGACAAAGAGCGCCGACCAGAACGTCGCCCGCACCAAGGTGATCGCGTAGGAGATCCGAAGGCTGCGTTGCCCGAAGAACCGCCGGATGGCAACCAACGGGCTCGGCACGGCCTGCGTCGGCGTCAGCAGAACGGGGTTGGCATCGAGTCGGAGGTACCAGTGGTAGGCGATCAGCACCGTGGCCAAACCCATGGAAGCGACAAAGGGCACATCGCTGCCCACATTGCTCCAGAGCCACGTGCCGAGAGCGGGGCCGATCATCCACGCGCCAGCGAGGTAAACCGAACGGCGACTCTCCACCTTGGTCAATTCGCCCTTGCCGATGAAGTCCATGATGTAGAGCGACAGACAGACCGAGAAGACCGAGGCCTGAGCCGACCGCATCCCGATCGCGAGCGGGATGCTCCATGACGGACCGAACGCAAACAGAGCAGCGGCGCAGAACAGCGAGAGCACGCCGAGGGTCAGGACCCACCGACGGGCTACGAGACGCTCGAGGCGCCCCACGTTCACGGTCACGAACAGCGTCAGCGCTGCACCGACGAAGAAGGCCACCGACACCGCTTGTTTCGAGCCCAGCGATTCGAGAGCGGCCAGCGGCACGGTGCCGACCATCACGGCACGTGTGAAACCCTCGATGCCGGCCAAACGGGCCAACTGTTCTCCTGCAGCCGATGGAACGAACTGCAGGCCGATCGCACGACGGTCCCGCACGGCGGCACGTTAGCGCCGGCGTCCTCAATCCAGAGCAGGAGCCAGATGCCGTTCCATCTCATCGAGGTCGATGCGATTCAGCAGGTTCGAAAAGGCCATCCACGACGCCAGTGCACTCACATCAGCGACGTTCGGCGGAAGGATCTCCGGTGGCGAAATCAGCCCCTCGTCGGCGAGTTGGGCGAGCACACCGATCTCTTTGATGGCGAGCTTTCCGCTGAACAGCAGCGGGATCCGCTCGAGCCGACCTCGTCGCACCGCGAGCCGCATGAAGTCGTAGACCTCGAGGAACCCCCGATTGTAGGCGAGGTCCTTGGTGAACGGGCCGCCATCTGGCGTGCTGCCACGGAAGACCCGCACCGATGAAGCCCACGCATCACCCTCGTCGAGGCCCTCATCGCGAAACCACCGGAAGACATCGAGGAACGTGGCGCCCTGCTCGGCCATCTCGATCGCCAACATACGCCTGGTGACCTTGCGTACTCGTTCCGGGGTGGAGGAGAGCGTGGTCACCTCGGTGAACACCGCCAAACCCTCCTGGGTCGAAGTGATCGACGGCGTTCCCTTCCCGAGGAACGTGCACCAGGGTTGGCGTCGGCCGTTGAGCGATGTCGCCACGTGGACCCAGCCCTCGTGGACCTCGAGCAAGCGAAGGTCGCGATCAGAAAACGTTGCGTCTGACCGCAGCTTGATGTAGTCAGCGCCCGCAGCCGCATCGGCGATGATTCCGTCATCGATCATCACCCTGACCTCCTGCTCACCGCAGAGACCGGCCAACCGCTGGGCCAATATCTCGACCCCCGCAGCGGCGGTGTGGGTGTGCTCGTCCGGAGGTTCCCAGTCACCCAGGTCGATGTTGGCAAGCGAATCCGCCATCCGTGCACCGAGGCTGGCGAGGTTCGGCCCGCCCACGTGCAACTCATCTGATGTTCGGCCGTAGAGGTCGGCGGCGATCTCGGCGAAGCGCGGCGTGCCCCTGGACTCGAGCATGGCGATGACCTGCAGATATTCATCGATCCGAGAGGTGAGGAGCCCGCCAACGGCTTCGCTTCCGAGCCGGTCGAGGACCCGCATTCGCAAGTCCTGGAATGCTGCGAGTGTCGTCAGCGGGTCGAAGCGAAGCGGACGGCTCGACCGGTAGTAGTCGGCATCGACGTGAGGTTGCTTGGTCGCCCCTGCGGCAAAGAAAGAAGCGGCCACGCCGTCATCCCACGCAATTGCATCGAGGATCAGAATCGGGCCCTGCAGCGCAACCAACTCATCGGACAGCTCTCGAATCGTTTCCCGGTACAGCATCGGTGCTCCTGAGTCGCTGACAGGGGGAATCTATCGACCGTCTGAAGTTGATCGTTTCGCCCGCCGTCGAGCGGACAGTTGATGTGCGAACGACAACCACCATCTACAGAGTCGAACCGGATAGTTTCTCGCCACCATGTCGGGAGATGCGCTCGCCACCGCTTTCGTCCTCGCTGCGATCTTCGCCTTGCTCGCCCGCGATCGACTCCCGCCGTCAGGAGTACTGCTCGGCGGCCTCACCGTGCTCGTCCTCGGAGGTGTCATCGAGCCGCAAGCAGGGTTCGCGGGCTTCTCCAACCAGGCACCGCTCACCGTTGCTGCGCTCTACGTCATCGCTGGAGGAGCCCGTCGGACGGGCCTGCTGACCGGCGTCACCGGGCTCGTGCTCGGTGGCCGAGGCGGGCGAACGTCTCTCGCCCGCCTTTGCTTTCCGGTTGCAGCGATGTCAGCTGTTTTCAACAACACGCCGTTGGTCGCCATGCTGCTCTCCGATGTTGCGACGTGGGCTCGCGCCCGACGCATCCCGGTCTCCCGCTTCTTGATGCCACTCTCATTCGCGGCGATTCTCGGGGGTACGGTGACCCTGATCGGCACCTCGACGAACCTGGTCGTTTCCGGGGTGTTGGAACAGCAGGGCCTCGAGCCGTTCGGCCTTTTCGAATTGGCACCAATCGGGCTCCCAGTCGCAACGATCGGCCTCACTGTGATGATCCTGGCGGCAAAACGTCTGCTCCCTGATCGAGCCGCTCCCGGTTCGGCAACGCTGCAATCACTCAGAGACTTCACGTTGCACCTGGAGGTGGCGACGGGCGGACCGCTCGTGGGATTGACGGTCGCCGACGCTGGATTGCGGTCGCTGTCGGGCGTGTACCTCGCCGATCTCGTGCGAGGTGACAGGCACATCGGCCCGGTTTCGCCCGATGAAGTGCTCGACGCAGCCGACCTGCTCGTGTTTGTCGGCGATCTGTCCGACGTGATCGACCTCAGAGAACGAGTTGGCCTCGTCGTGCCAGCCGATCAGGCGGCATTGCTTGCCACGGCGCGAGAACCTCAGTACTTCGAAGTCGTTGTCGGTCGCGAATCGCCGCTGGTCGGCCGAACCTTGAAGGACATGAACGGACGCAGCGACTACCAGGCTGCCGCTGTCGCAATTCATCGTTCCGGCGCCCGACTGGACGGCAAGCTCGGCGACGTCGTGTTGCACCCCGGCGACGCACTCATCCTGCTTGCGGCAAGTGACCTCCGCACCACGAGGGGCGCTGCAGCCGACTTCTTGGTCATCGCTCCTCTGGACAACTCTGTCCCGGTGGTCGGTCGCGGCGCTCGGTGGGTGGCCCTGGCCCTTGCGGTCTTTGCGATCGTCGCCGTCAGCGAAATCGTGTCGACACTCGAAGCCGCGATGCTTGCTGCCGTCATCGTGGTCGCGAGTCGAGTGATCACCTTTGCCGAGGCCAAGCGCTCGATCGACCTCGATGTGGTGTTGATGATCTCGGCGTCCCTCGGAATCGGCAGCGCAGTCGAGGCAAGTGGACTCGCCACCAACATTGCGCACTTCGCATCGACCACCCTCGGCTTCGCTGGCACCGCCGGCGTGGTGATCGGCATTCTGTTGACCACGACCGCCCTCACCGAAATCGTCACCAACAATGCAGCGGCGGCCGTCATCGTCCCGATCGCATTGCGCACCGCAACCGAACTGGGCCTCGATCCACGAACGATGGCGGTCGGCGTAGCGGTGATGGCATCGTCGTCGTTCCTCTCACCGATCGGCTACCAGACCAACACCATGGTCTACGGGCCCGGCGGGTATCACTTCGGCGACTTCGCAAGGCTCGGAATCCCGGTGAATCTGACGGTCCTGGTCAGCACGACCATTTTGGTGTTGATGCTGGGTTGATCGCGGCGATGGGTCGCAGCGCGCTCAGGTGAACGGTTCTTGTCAGGAGAACAGCTGCTGTGTCTGTTCTGGCGGCGTCAGTCCCAGATGGCGCCATGCGGCCTCGGTTGGCACTCGGCCTCTCGGCGTGCGCAGGAGGAAGCCCTGCTGGATGAGGAACGGCTCGATCACGTCCTCGACCGTCTCGGTGGGCTCACCGAGGCTGATCGCAAGCGTGCTCAAACCCACGGCTCGTCCAGCAAAGTGCGTGCAAAGATTCTGCAGCAACGTCCGATCGACCTTGTCGAGCCCTCGATCGTCGATACCAAACAGCTCGAGACCCAGAGCCGCGGATTCGCCGGTGATGATGCCGTCGCCACGGACCTGTGCGTAGTCCCGCACCCGGCTCAACAGTCGGTTGGCGATGCGAGGCGTGCCCCGGCTGCGCCTGGCGATCTCGTCGGCACCGTCGGCGGTGACCTCGATACCGAAGATGGCGGCTGCTCGCTCGACGATCAGCCGGAGGTCGGCGGCATCGTAGAACTCGAGCCGGAACGCAAAGCCGAACCGATCGCGTAATGGACCGGTGATCAGACCCGTACGGGTCGTGGCCCCCACCATCGTGAACGGCTCGAGGTCGAAACGAATCGACCGCGCGGCCGGGCCCTTGCCCAGAACGACATCGATCTGCCCATCTTCCATTGCGGGGTACAGCACTTCTTCGACCATCCGCGGCAGACGGTGGATCTCGTCGATGAAGAGCACGTCGCCGGCTTCGACTTTGGTGAGGATCGAGGCAAGGTCTCCCGCCCGCTCGATGGCAGGACCGGACGTGATGTGGAGATGCGAACCGAGTTCGCTGGCCACGATGCCGGCGAGCGTGGTCTTGCCAAGGCCGGGCGGGCCGGCAAACAAGAGGTGATCGGCTGGCTGCTCGCGCATTTTGGCTGCATCGAGGATGATGCCGAGGCGTTCCTTGAGCTCTCGCTGGCCGACGAAGTCGTCGAGTGTGCGGGGCCTGATGGAGAGCTCGTCGCCGGGGTCTGGCATCGAGCCATCACTCATCGGGGCGGCATCGACCCATTCGTCGCGAGGCATCAGCCGCTCGCCAAGGCCCGCAGGGCCTGCTTGAGCATCGCGCCGCTGTCCAATCCGCCGCCGTCCGCAGGCAGGGCGACGACGGCGAGCTTGATTTCGTCAGGGGTGTAACCCAGTTCACGGAGGGCTTCGCGCACATCAGCGTGCGGTCCGGCGGTCGCTGAAGTGCTTGGCGATGAGACATCGATCCCGTCGATGACGGGCAACACAAGCGACGACTTGAGCTCGACCAGTAAGCGTTGGGCGGTCTTCTTACCGACACCTGGTACTTCACAAAGCGCATCGATGTCGTCGTTGTCGAGAATCAGGGCAAGGCGAGAGGGAACGTGGGTCGAGATGATGGCAAGAGCCAGGGCCGGCCCGACCTTGTGCGCCGCCAGCAAACCCTCGAATGCGATGCGCTCGTCTTTGGATTCGAAGCCGAAGAGCTTCTGGTCGGCTTCCCAGAAGTGGTGGTGCACGTGAACCGAGACCTCACCGCTGCTGGGCAGAGCCGACATGGTCCGAGGGGTGACGACCAATCGATACCCAACGCCGCCAACGTCCATCACGATCTCGGCAGTGGACTTTTCGATGTCAGCTTGGCGCTCGATGATCTGGCCGCGGAGAAGGACGATCACCGGTTGACTCCTCGTCGTACGGGTTGGCCGATGCGGGCGCTCACACGGTTCTTGACGAACCCGGACGGATCGTTGGCCAGATGGCAGAGAGCGATCGCTGCAGCGTCGGCTGCATCGGCTGGCTTCGGAGAGCTCGACAAATTCAACAGCACCTTCACCATGTCCTGCATCTGGCGTTTGTCGGCTCGGCCGTCACCGGCCACCGCCGCCTTGATCTGATTGGGAGAGTATTCAGCGACATCAGCGCCACAAGCGATCGACTCAGCAATGACGACGCCGGATACCTGGGCCACGCTGACGGCGGTACTGACGTTGTTCTGGAAGAAGATGCGTTCAACGGCCACAACAGCGGGGTGATACTCCCGCATGATCCCGCGCACTTCGCGTTGGATCTCGGCCAGCCGCATCGGCGTTGGATCAGCCGGTGCGGTGGTGATCACGCCGATGGCAACGGCGCGGCCACGCCCTCGGCCATCCGGCTCGATGACCGCAAATCCGCACCTTGACAGACCGGGGTCGATTCCCAAAACGAACACCTGTACGACGCTAGCGGATGATGAGATAGGCAAGAGGGACCATCACGGCGCGATCCGCTTGAGCAGAACCGCCACGGTGCCGACAGGTGAAGGGTGAACAGTACCGATCTGACCAGCTCTGACCTCACGATCGATGTCGATTCCGTCTCGCAGTGGTTTGGCGACGTGCAAGCGCTCACCTCCCTCAACATCCAGGTGCCCACGGGGTCGATCACGACCCTGCTCGGCCCAAACGGGGCGGGCAAGACCACGGCCATCCGCATGATCACCGGCGCACTCGAGCCTGGCGAAGGATCGGTTCGCGTCTTCGGCTTGGATCCAGCGAGCAAGGACGGCGAGGAGGTTCGCCGCCGCTGTGGCGTGTTCTCGGCCAAGCCGTCGCTGTACGACCGTCTCAACGGCTGGGACAACCTTCGCTACGCCGCCGAGTTGTACGGCCTCGGCCGAAATGCCGACAAGCGCATTGCCGACGCTGCCGGCACGTTCGGTATCGATGCGGCGCTCGACCAGCAGGTCGGCGGCTACAGCACGGGCATGAAGACCCGGCTGGCGCTCGCCAGAGCGATCTTGCACGAACCAGATCTCCTGCTGCTCGATGAACCGACCTCGGGTCTGGATCCCGAGTCGGCCGTGTCGGTACTGTCGCTCATCCGCGACATGACGTCGGGCGGGCGCACGGTGCTGCTCTGCACGCATCTCTTGCTCGAGGCTGAAGGTCTGGCCGATGAGATCGTGATCATGGAACACGGGACCAGCCTCGTCGCTGGCAAGCCCTCCGAACTGGCCAGCCACTTCTGGCCGTCGCCGCAAGTCGTGATTGGAACCGCAGGTGGCGAGCACCTTTCCTTGCTGCAGCACGGTGCTGGCGTCGTGTCGGTCTCGATCGAGAACAATCGAGCCATGCTCGAGGTCGATGACATCGAGGTGGTTCCGCAATTGGTGAAGAGTCTCGTCGCCGCCGGCGCGGCAGTCACCAACGTCGCCCCATTCGTTCCGAACCTCGAGGATCTCTACTTCGCTGTTCGTAAGGGGCGCGACCCGAACCATCAGCCACCTCCCCCCACCAACGATCAAGAAGCCAACCGGCGGTCACACGTTGCTGCTGCCGCTGACCCCACCAATCGCCGCGCCGGACAGGAATCCCGATGAACTGGAATCAGACCTTCACGGTCGCTCGAACCGATCTCAAACAGCTGATCCAGGCCAAGGACTTTTGGGTCCCGATGGTGATCCTCGGCTCGCTCTTCTTCGCAGTCGTTCCGCTGATCCTGCTGACGCTGATCACCCAGATCGGCTCGGTCGAGGTCGTTGGTCAGATCTCGGGAGCCCTCGAAGCGCTCCCGGCAACAGCTCAGGAGCAGATCAGGGGCGACACGCCCGAAGCCCAAACCGGCTACGCGCTTGCTGTGTTCCTCTTCGCTCCCGTGGCGGTGATCGTGCCCCTCACGATCTCGACCGCTGTTGGCGCTGCCACCATCGTTGGCGAGCGCGAAAAAGGCACAGGCGAGTTCCTCGCTCACTCCCCTGCTGGCGCTCGTGAGATCTACGTCGGCAAGCTGATTGCTTCGCTGGTCCCGGGCTACTTCACCACCGCAGTCGGGTTCGCCGTCTACTCACTGATCGTGAATCTCACCGTTGGACCGCAGGTCGGTGGGTGGTTCTTCCCCACCGCGCAGTGGTGGCTGATGATCCTGTGGGTCTTGCCACCGTTCCTCGCCATCTGCCTGTCTCTCGTCCTCCGCCTCTCGGCCAAAGTGAAATCGACCGCTGCAGCCCAACAGGCATCAGGCCTCGTGGCGCTTCCGCTGATCATGATTGCGTACAGCCAGAGCACCGGCGTGCTGTTCGGCGCCGGCTACATGCCCATCATCGTCGGAGCAGTTGCTTGGATGATCGCATTGTTCAGTCTGCGCCGGGGCGTGCGTTCGGTGACTCGGCAACGCCTTCTCGGCGTCGCCTCAGCCTAGAACGGTTCCTCAGCCGAGCTGGCCGACGATGGCGTCATCGAGATCGATGTTGGTGTGGACATCTTGGACGTCGTCGTGATCGTCGAGAACGTCAGTCAAGCGCAACACTGAGTTCGCTGCATCCACCTCGCCGATGGGCACGAGGTTGGTGGCCTTCATCGTCGTATCTGACTCGAGCACTTCCATGCCCTCAGCTTCCAGAGCATCGCGCAAGCCGTTGACGTCGGTGGGCTCACAGGTGACCTGCCAGAACTCGTCGAGGTCCTCGAGGTCCTCAGCACCGTTGTCGAGGCCGACCATCATGATGTCGTCTTCTTCGCTGGTCTTGGCGACGTTGACGTAGCCCTTGCGCTCGAACTGCCAAGCGACCGCACCAGGCTCGGCCAGCGAGCCACCGTTCTTCGACAACAATGAACGCATCTCGGAACCGGTGCGGTTCCGGTTGTCGGACAACGTCTCGATCAACAGAGCCACGCCACCGGGGGCGTAGCCCTCGTAGGTGATGCTCTCGTAGTTGACGCCTTCGAGTTCGCCCGTGCCGCGCTTGACTGCTCGCTCGATCGTGTCGAGTGGCACGGAGCTGTCTCTGGCCTTCTGGAACATGGTGCGCAGCGTCGGGTTCGACTCGGGATCGCCACCGCCTTGGCGGGCCGCGACCTCGACCTGCTTGATGAGCTTGGCGAAGAGCTTGCCGCGCTTGGCATCGGTGGCGCCCTTCTTGTGCTTGATGGTTGCCCATTTGGAGTGACCAGACATCAGGCCATCCTACGCACGGACCACGGTTTCGATGAACAACCCGTGCACGCGGGTGTCGTTGGTCAGCTCGGGGTGGAACGATGCCACCATGGTCGGACCCGACCGGCACAAGACTGGAACCCCCTCGACCACAGCCAACACCTCGACACCGGGGCCCACCCGTTCGACCTTCGGTGCGCGAATGAAGACCGCCCGAAACGGTGTGTCGAGACCCTCGATGTCGAGATCGGTCTCAAAGGATGCGATCTGGCGGCCGTAGCCGTTGCGTTGCACGTCGAGGTCGATGCGATCGAATGAGAACTGCTCTGACCTGGCATCGATGATCTCGCTCGACAGCAGGATCATGCCGGCGCACGTGCCAAGCACGGGCAGGCCCTGGTCGAGCCGCGCTCGCAGGGGCTCGGCCAGCCCTTGCGAGATCAGCAACTTCGACATCGTGGTGGATTCACCACCCGGAATCACCAGCGCACCGACAGAAGCCAGCTGTTCTTCGGTTCGAACCTCGATTGCCTCGACGCCGCACGTTCGCAGCGCATCAACGTGCTTGGCAAAGGCTCCTTGGAGTGCAAGAACACCGAACACTGTTGAGCCTCTGGCAGCAGGATTTTGCGAGGGAACTGTGCTCACCAACCGCGCTCGGTTCACCAACCGCGTTCGGCAAACTTGATGGTGTCGTCCATACCAATGCCGGTCATCGGCTCGCCGAGATTGCGGCTGACTTTGGCCAGAATTGCGGCGTCCATGTAATTCGTCGTGGCTTCGACGATCGCCCTCGCCCGCGGCGCGGGGTCAGAGCTCTTGAAGATGCCAGAGCCAACGAACACCGATTGTGCACCAAGTTGCATCGCGAATGCAGCGTCGGCTGGGGTGGCGAGGCCGCCAGCGCAGAACAGAGGAACCTGGAGCTCGCCGGTCTTGTTGATCTCTTGCACCAACGGCAATGGAGCCTGCAGCTGCTTGGCCCACTCGAACAGCTCGGCTTCGTCGGCTTGGGTGATCTTGCGGATGTCCCCGAGGATGGAGCGAAGGTGACGGACGGCCTCGACGACGTTGCCGGTACCGGCTTCGCCCTTCGAGCGGATCATGCAGGCGCCTTCAGCAATGCGACGCAGCGCTTCGCCGAGGTTGGTGGCACCACAAACAAAGGGGACATCGAAGGCGAACTTGTCGATGTGATGGGTTTCATCTGCCGGGGTGAGGACCTCGGACTCGTCGATGTAGTCGACCTGCATCGATTGCAAGATCTGCGCCTCGACGAAGTGGCCGATGCGCGCTTTGGCCATCACCGGGATCGAAACGGCGTTCTGGATGCCTTCGATCATGGCGGGATCACTCATGCGAGCGATGCCACCATCGCGGCGGATGTCCGCTGGGACACGCTCGAGCGCCATGACAGCGACGGCGCCTGCGTCCTCGGCGATCTTCGCCTGCTCGGCATCGACGACGTCCATGATGACGCCACCCTTGAGCATTTCGGCCAGGCCACGCTTGACCCTGGTCGTTCCAGCAACAACTTCAGATGATTCCGACATGGACGGGAATGTACAACGAGCAATCAGACCAATGGCCAGCGGGGCAGGCCAATTTGCATCATCAATTCGACGAGACCGCTCAGATGAGGTGACCGGTCAGTTTGCGGGCAACCGGACGTCGCCCGATTCGGGGTAGAGCGCCCACGTCTGGCCAGGGGTCAGCGCAATCGGGGTACCAGTGCTGTCGAGCAACACGGGCTTGGCCTCCTCAGACTCCCGACTCCACGTACCTTCGATCACCACGCCGTCAGTGAGAACGAACAGCTGGCCCGAGCCTTCGTGGACCAGTTCCGGGGAAATGGCATCAGCGGGGCTGGTCACGTACTCGGAAACGAAGATGACGACGTTCTCGGGAGCGAGCTGCTCGCCCTCACTGTTGGTGTGGGGTTGACCGTCTTGTGTGCGGAGCCATCCGCCGAGGGCTTCGTCCCACGTGTGGGTGACGAGGGGGCCGCCGCGATAGGCGATGGTGATGGGTTCGATGAGTTCACGGCCGGTGGCGTTGACCGATGCCGTCGAAGAACGGTAGGCGAACCAGGGGCTCGGAGGTGTTGCCTCGGCCGGAGCCAGAGCGAACAGCTCACTGGTGTTCGTGTACAAGTTGTGCGGCGCTGGCCGAGATCCGTTGCGGTAGTACTCGGTGCGCGACATCGCCGTGACCGAGTAGATCGGCAGATTCCGTAGGGCGTTGGCCACGTAGTCGTTGCCACCTGACGAGGCGTACAGCGGCGTGTCGAGACCGGTGAGGATGCCGAAGTCCGAGGTGCGGCTGGAACGAACCGGTCCGATCGCGTCCGGGTTCGTCGAATGGAAGACGGCAAGGAATCTCGTGATGCCCTCGACTCTGATCTCGAACACCAAGTCGGCGACATCGAGCCCACTCTGCGGGCGGGCCGAAGGATGATTGTCGATCTTGACTGCAAGCGCTGGCCGTTCGCTCACCGCGGGGTCCGCAAACGGCATGCCCGTCAGAGGTGCACCATCGGTGACCACCTGATCAGGTGCGAGCGTCACGGCTGGGGCCGTGGTGATCGTTGTTTCCGTTGGCGCTTCGGTAGTCGTCGGCGCTTCGGTGGTCGTTGGCTCGACGGCTTCGTCGTCGCCCCCCGAGCACGAAGCAGCGAGCAGGGCGAGAGCGAGCGCGCCCGCGACGATGCGCCGGGCGTGGTGTGTGGTTGTCACTTAGATCTCCGAGAGAACGTCAAGCCGCCAGTTGATGGGAATGTGAGGAACGGCCGCATCAGGTCGAGGCGGGGCGAACCACAGGTGTTGCAGACCAGGGCTGGTCTTGGCCGGCTCGTATGGACCGGTCTCGATCCGTGTCAGCGCCGCGCTGAGCCCTGGCGGATAACGGGTGACCGAGACGGCGTCTTGGTCACCAGCGATTTCGCGATCTGGTTCGAACAAGCGACTGAACGCCGCTCGGGCAACTGGAGCAGCAAGCCCGGACAGCGGTGAGTCGATGATGGTTCTACCGAACAAGGCGGCACCGAGGGTCGCCCGCTCAGCATCGCCGTTCTTGAGGCGAGTGAGAAGACCGGCAACCACGCCTTCGAGTTCGATCCGACCAATGGCGTCGAGCAAGCCGGTCGTGAGCACGATGGCTCGTTCGTCGCCCCAATCGAGGGCGGCGCCGTTCAGCGACGAATCATCGATGACGTAGAGATCGGGTTCGGACAGACCCGTGGAGAGTGCGAGCCCTTCCACGACGTTGTCGTAGCGCTGGTACTCCTCGTCGCCGAGTGGGCGAGCCCCAATGGCTGACAGGGTTCTCGAGACACTGTTGCGCAGGAGAAGCCAAACAAGGCCTGCGGCAAGCACCGGACCCAACAACAGACCGATCCAGAACGGCAGGCCAACGAGCCAGAACACCAGTGTCGAGACGATGGCGACGAGGACCGACAGAGGAACCCAAGCCAGCGCAACGACAGCTCGAAGATGGGGTTGGATCACAGCGGGCGGGCTCCTGATGTCGAGACTCCAGGAGACTAGACCGGACGACTCCGCTTTTGCGCGCCCCCCGGCGAGTCAAGAACGCGTTCGTAGCGTTCGGCGTAGGCGGTGGCCAATCGCCGCATCGAGTGAGCCTCTGCTCGCTCGCGTCCGCGCTCCAACCGACGATCGAGTTCGCTGCCGGCGTCGAGCGTCGAAACGATCGCCGCTGCGAGTGACGCTGCGTCGCCGGTCGAGAACAGCGTGGCGTCTTGTCCATCACCGGTGGTGATGCGATACGCGTCGAGATCGCTGGCCACGACTGCCGTGCCCGCCGCCATTCCTTCCAACAACACGACACCAAAGCTCTCTCCGCCAAGCGAGGGCACACAGAAAACGTCGGCCCCCCGGAGTCGGGCGGCCTTTTCGTGATCGTCAATCGGGCCCAGCCACTGGATGCGATCGTCATCGGCGAATCGCTGTTGCAATTCGGCGGTCTGCGGTCCGTGGCCGCCGACCCACAACCTCATCTCGGCAGGGAGGAGCGCCATTGCTTCGAGCAGCAGACGGAGGCCCTTTCGTTCTTCGTGGCGGGCAAGGAAGAAGATCGTCGGACCGTCGGTCGGTGTTGGGTCGGCGCCGAGGATCCGTTCGACTTCGATGCCGTTCGCGAGCACGTCGTAGCTCCCGCCGAGATGTCGTTCGGCCATGGAGGCGGCCTCGGACGACACCGCAACTTTGATGTCGAGCCGGTCGGTCAGCCGCCGCACGAGCGGCCGCAACCAGCGATAGGCAGCGATCGTGCCGTTTGCATGGAATGTGCCCACGAGCGGCATCGGCTTGACGGTCAGCGTGGTGAGGGTCGGGCCGGGGGCCAACGGCTCGTGTAGGTGCAGCACATCGAAACGTTCATCCCACACCGCACCGAGCACCCGCAACTGAGCCGCTGGGTCGGGAGCAAGAGGCGCCACCGAGCCGTTTTGGGCGTACGGAATCGAATTTCCCAGCGGGGTGACCCACGGTTCTGGCGGCAGGCCGTCGCACGGCGCCAACACCTGAGCCTGGTAGCCCTGCGCACGCAACGACCGTCCGAGGCCGAGCACCTGCGCTTGCACGCCACCCCAGACCCCAAGGCTGTAGGGGCAGATGATTCCAATGCGCACCCGGAGAACCCTATGGGCCTTCGGCTCGCGAGGTCACCACTGGGTCGATGAACACCGACTGCAACACGTGCCACTGGTCGGGGGCGGCGGCGATCAGGATCTCGAGTTCGTTTGCCAGGCGCTGAGTCGTGGTCTGGAGGTCAGCCCGCAACGAACCAGTCCGATCAACCGCCACCGGAGGACGAATGCGGCACAGTCGCTGATCGCCCTCGAAATAGACGGCGGTCGGCAACAGGGGTGCGCCGGTACGTCTGGCGACCAGAGCCGGGCCGACCGGCATCGTGGTCCGGCCGCCGAAGAAGTCGACCTCGAGACCGGCACCGGTGAGGTCTCGGTCGGCGAGGAGGCAAACGACGTGTCTGGCCTTCACCGCAGCAACAACTGGGCCGAGGGCATGGGGCCCGAGTGGCACCACGTCAATCCCATAGGACGACCGCAGGTCATGGAACCAGTCGAACACGTCGGGCGGTTCGAGGGGTTCGACCACCGCTGTGACCGGAATGTCGGCCACTCGCCCCAGCCACGCTGCCGCCCACTCCCACCCACCGAGGTGGGGCAGCACCATGATGGGACCGTGTCCCTCCCGGCGGGCGTGGAGAATGTGCTCGTAGCCCTCGACGTCAAAGCCTTCGTCGATCGCTGTCGGTGAGAGCGCTGGAAGCCGGAGCGTCTCCGCCCAGTAGCGACCATAGGAAGCAAACCCTCGTCGTGCGAGCGTCCGGATCTCATCGTCGGAGGCGTTGGGACGGACGCGCCTGAGGTTGCCTTCGAGCGCCATGAGGGAGTCGTCGAGTCGATGACTCGCCGCTGTGCCGATGAGCGCGCCGGCTCGGCGAAGAAGCGAAACAGGAAACGGGCGAACCGCGAGCGATCCGAGTTCGAGCAGACGTCGCGCCCGACTGGTCAAGGTGGCGAACGGTCAGCGACGACGAGTGCGGCGTGGTGCGCGCTCGCGCCAGTCGGTCCGGGCCCGAAGGTCTCGGCGTCGAGCTCGCCGAGCCGCAGACGGCGTGGTCGCAACCGGCACATCTCGGGCGGCGGTTGCCTGACGCCACACCTTCATGAAGCGGGTGACTGCAGTGATCACGGTGAGAGCGAACATGACCCACAGCACCTCAACGAAGATCGTACTGAAGAGCAGACCGAAGCCCAGGGCGAGAAACCGTTCGGCTCGCTCCATGAGGCCGCCCTTGGCATCGAAGCCGAGGGACTCGGCCTTGGCTCGCTGGTAGGAAACCAACGCAGCAGCGATGAAGAGGCCGAACGGCAGCAGCGCCATGCGTGGGTTGTCGGTGCCGGCCAAGAACCAGGCAGCGCCAGCGAACAACAGGCCATCGGACAGGCGATCCGAGACCGAATCGAGGTAGGCGCCCCGGGGGCCGGAACTGCCTGCAGCCTTCGCCACCGCACCGTCGAGTGCGTCGGGCAGACCGGTCAGTGCCAGCAGAAGCACCGCCAGCGGGAACTGTCCAGCCCCGATGGCGACACCGCAGGCGGCGGCCATGAGCACGCCGATGCCGGTGATGACGTCTGGCGACACACCGGCCCGGTGCAGGGTGCGGCCAATGGGCGTCGTGGCTTTGTCGACTGTTTCGCGGAAGTTGCCGTCGAACATGAAGGTCCTACTGGTTGAGAGGCGAGCCGCTACCAAGAGCAGGGGCATTCCTCGAGAGCGCTTGCAAATGCTAGCAGGACCGGCCCGACCGACGGCGCAAGCCGGTTCGGCTACGTTCACCCCATGACAAACGACCGGCAACGTGACCGCTTCGATGAGTTGTCCCCGCGAGATCTCGTGGCCACGCTCCGATCGCTCGACCGCCGCTTCGGGTCGATCAAAAGCCGGGCAACGAACCCCCGCCTTGCCGAGGTCGCCGACCGACCGGGCCCTTCGGGCCTCAACCTCGCCTCACTGATTTCCGAAGCAGCCCGAGGTGGCTCGCTCGTGATCAGTGCCCTCGATACAGCGCTCGATGCGATCGAACCGGTGGTTCCTGCGCCAACGCTCGACCCCTCCGAACGGGCGTTCACCGATGATCGCAGCTGGTCCATCGATGCTGCCATCGAAACGCTGACCGGTGACGCCAGCCGAGCTGCTGACCGAATCGACGGTGCGTCAGCGAATGCGCTCGGTCGAGCCGTTGTCGTCACGGGTTCGGGCGCCACCACTCCCCTGGCCATCGGCCAGCAGATGGGTCGAGAGTTGATCGCTGCCCTCACCGCAAGCGAACGCCATGTCGAGTGGCTCGAAGGCCAGGTGTGATGATCGAGTCCGCTCGACTCACATTTCCGACCGCCGTCGCTCGCGCATTCTTGGAGTCCCTCCAGGATGCTGACCTCGATCAAGCACTGTCCTACCTCGACGACGACGTTGCCTACATCAATGTCTCGCTCCCCGCTGTGCATGGACGTGCCGCCGTCGAGAAGGTTTTCCGGCCGACCATCGGTCGCATGGGTTTCCGTGTCCACTTCCACGCCATTGGCGTCGACGAAACCGACCCTGGGGTCGTGCTGACCGAACGCATCGATGCCTTGGTGTTCGGCCCGGTGAGCATCCAGTTCTGGGTCTACGGACGATTCGAGGTCCGCAACGGCCTCATCACCGTGTGGCGAGACAGTTTCGATTGGTTCGACTTCTCGAAAGGCCTGATGCGCGGCGTCGTTGGCGTGTTTCTGCCCGTTGTAAGACGTTCGTGGCCCACCGAAACGAGCGCTGAGTGATCCACCATTGCGTGTTCTTCACGTTCCGGAGCGAGGTCGAACAGACCGAGCAAGATGATCTCCTACGTTCGCTCGCCGAACTCGTCGAGCACATCCCCGGGATGAAGAGCTTCGCGTTCGGACCGAACGCTGACTTCGAACAGAAGTCCGAGGCGTACAGCCACGGCTTCGTCGCCGTCTTCGAGAGTCGCGATGCGTTAGCTCGCTATGCCAACGATCCAAGACACGTCGAGCTCGGCCGACGGTTGGTTGGCAGCTGCGTCAATGGCGGAGATGGCATCGCCGTCTTCGACATCGTTTCCGACTGAGGAATCAGGGTGCGGCGACAATCCAGCCGCGGGTCTGAAGCTCGGCTGCGAGATCCTCTGACGAGAAGTCGGCCAGCGCAGCATTCCCCTCCTTCTTCGCCGCCGGCTTCCGCTTGGCGGCTGCCTTCTTGGGCTGAGCCTCGGTCTCCGGCGGCTTGGCGGCCGAGGAGGGCCGAGATCCTGGAGGAGGGCCGTCACCGTGAAGCTCGGTTTGCAGCTGCTCGATGAACTCGGCCGCCTCGGGGGCCGTGAACTTTCCCCCGGCTTGGCGTTGGGTGAATCCCATGGGGCCACGGGCATCCCGGAAATCCGAGTGGCCGGCCTCTTCGAGTAGCTCTTGCAGCTCGCGCATCTGCGAGTGCGATGCCGGTGGGCCTGATGATTGTCCGAACGCCATGGCTCACCTTGCCACGGCCGGGCGGCGATTCACGACGAACGAACGATCATGGATTGACTGGCGACGGCCAGCAGTCGTTTGTCTTGGCTCCACATGAGCGTCGTACCGTGGGCGAAACCGTTGCCGACGAATTCGATCTGGTTGTCGAGCTGCACCCAGGCGCCGTCGGATTGATCGGAGTCGGCGAAACGGATCGTGTTGTCGATGCTCGTGCAGCTGGTCTGTTTCCCGAGTGCGTTGCCGAGCGCCGAGGGCCCGTAGTCAGCCATGATCGCGAGGGCGCCCGGATCGTTCTGCACACCCGGCATCCGGCTCCAGATCGTCGTGCGCTCGTCACCGCTGGGGATTCCTGCGTCGGCGAAACCGAACATGCCGCGAGCGATCCGTATGTCGACGTGGGTGTGCATCGACTCGGCTTCGTCGAGGTCGCCGAATGACCGAACAAGCGGCTCGCACTCGTCAGGACCAGGCACGTCAGCCGGCGTCGCCCAGATCGCCCTCGAGATCTCCGGCCGCTCGCCCACCGCTGCCAGCACGGTAATGACTTCGCGCTCGCCAACGTGGCCGACCATCCGCCCCTGCGAAACGGTGTAGCCCTGACTCGGGATCGTCACCTCGAGGTCCAGCACCTCACCTGGCTCGGTTCGGGCGATGTACTGGCCCGTTGCCCAGACAGCGGGCCGACCCGTCGTGCGCTCGATTGCCTGGATGCCGGCAGCAAGGCCAGCGCCGCCGAACAGCGACCCTCCTCCCCCGCCGAGCGCCGGTGTGAGCGGAAGCGTCCATCGATCGGAGTCCCCGTGGCGACCGAGGTTCAAGAAGTCGGTGCTGGATCTGAGGGTAGGAGCGGCGCACATTGCTGTAAGTGTGGACGATGCGGCGGCGCGGTCAAACCTGACCACCTTCGAACGCCGATGACGGTCCCGTGCCGTTCTGTGCGGCTGCGGCGTTTAGGAGGTCGTAATTCTGGGCGGGGGCTATCGAGTGGTGTAGGAAAACGCTCAATTCCACGTCTCAGCTGATCAGCTCGCCTGGTCTCCCGACTGCTTTTGCTGAGAGCGTGAACCGAGCGAACCGGATTTGGATTGGATCGTCGCTCGCTAGGGCCATGGATACACCACGGGTTTGGCCGGTCCGGCAGGAAGAGTGTCGACCAGCTTGCCGAGGTCTCCGGGGTCGCCGGTCAGGATCGAGTCGTCGAACGTGATAGCTAGGGCGACCATGTGGGCGTCAACAACGTCGTTGGTGTCGGCCAGCGCGACGAGCCTGCCCACGTCGTTCCATTGCTCGGAAGTAAACGGGTGGACCTCGAGGGTCTTGATGAACTCGCCAAGCCGATGCTGGTCCGGTGCTCCCCGCCATACCTGTGCCACGACCGGTGCGCTCACTCGTAGCGGCGTTGCATTCTTCAGCGTTGCAGCAATGAACAGCTGAGCGGCTTCTTCGTCGCGTTCGACCGAGATGAGGACGCCAGCATCCAGAATCACAAGTTGTACTTCTGCGCCATGGCATCAACGGCGTCGTTGTTGAGCGTCCGGTCGGTCTCGGCCAGCCATCCAGCGAGAAACTGCTCACGCGCTTCCAGCAGTTGGGTCTCTTGTCCAAGGGTGCGAAGGGCAAGCCTGATGACATCTGAACGGTTTGGCAGGCCGCGAACGCGTTGGATAAATTCGATCAGTTCTTGTTCTTCTTCATCCAAACGTGCAGTTGCGATGTTGGTGGCCATCTTCTGATCGTATACGTTTGTCATACGTGTGGCCAGCGGTGTAGCGACGTCCCGAACGGGCGGCTGCAATATGTGGCGTCACGGAAGGGCCTCGATACGGCGCAGTCTCTTTCATCGCCCGATGGTGCTTCTGTGCGAGCGTTATGGTTGGCTTGGATCGCTCCCAGAGGCGGGTCGAAGCCACCCTATTTGCCGGCTCCCGCTTGGCCTCGAGGCAACGCTGCTCCGTGATTATCGATCGGGTCTCTTATCGGTCGCAAGGCCTGAGAACCTCGTCGCACGGGTGGCAGTTGACCTTCGCTGCTCTCGGAGAACCAGGCCGGTTCACACGTCACGGTGGTGGCGGGGGCGAGTCCGAGGTTGTGGTTTGCTGTTCTTGTTTTGAGTCGGGGTACTCGCAAGCCGTCAGCGGTGCACTCATGAGGCCCTGCGGGTCTTGGTTCGATTCGATGGCGGCCTGAACTGCTGCGTCGAGACGAGGGACAGGACCTGAGTTGTCTTGCGCTTGAACCAGGCAGTCAAGAACTTGCTTTGGAGACTGGCCCGCCCATCCCTCATCGTCGCCGAACTCATCGGCCGGCTGGTCGTTGTCGACGTCGTGGCCGTAAATCGCCAACGTGTCCTCGGGCGTATCGGTGATGAAGAATGCGTAGGTTCGGCCGACTTCGTAGCTGCCCTCTGAGTAGGACAGTTCGAGCACATCGCCTTGCGTTCTCGTCAGGGAGCGTTGGTTCTGTCGTGAAGATTGGAGATCAACGGGCGCCGCATCGAGTTCCACCATCAGGATCTCAAGAATGCCACCGTCGCGTTTGTCGACGACTTCGCCAGTGACCATCGCACTTGTGCCGATGATGTCTCCAATCGCTGAGTGCGGAGGATCCTCGCCGAACACGCAGCCGAAGCTGGGAGACAGAGCGATACGAATCCTGCGCTGGCTGTGAGTCGCACCTAACGAGCGCACACATGGGGCTCCGACGTCCTGGATCGTCCGGCTGGTCGGCCGCACGGAGCTCGTACTTGCACCGCCGGCACAAGACGATCACACCGGTCGATGGCTGAGCGATATGTGCTGTTTCAACGGCATGATCCTGGTGCTCCTTCACCGCTCGCCTTGCCGGTTCTGCGCTCAGTATCTGGCGTTTGACGCGTGGCATTCTCGGTTGGTTGGGATGCGCAAGCCGAAATGCAGCGTCGCAAGCTACGAGTGGAGATCGAGACCGGGTGCATCTTCGAAGATGGCGTCGGCGCTGAGCAGTGAGGCGCCGACGTGGATTGCTGATGCAGCAATCCAAAGGTCATTGGCGTGACTTCGTTCATGGAGCGGGTGACCCACCCGCCGGCAAGCATGACGCAGTTCGGCAACTCCGGTGAGCAGCGAGTCGGTCACGGGGAACACTGTTGCTGCGGCGATGGATTCTTCGAGGCGTTGGCGGCGTTGCTCGCCCCACTCTGCGACCAATGCTCCGTATCGCAGTTCGCTGACTGTTGCGGCTGCGAGGAAGAGTTGGTGGCCTGCCCTGAGGCCGATGAGAGGTTGGAATCGTGCTCGGCGTCGGGCGCTGAACACGCCGGTGTCGACGACGATTCTCACGCGTTGATGGCGGCGGCGAACGCGTCGTCTTCGTCGTCGGTCAAGCCCTCGATGAGGAGGGCGTCCAACGATTCGAGGACTGGTGCGTCCGAGAGTTCGTCCGTGGTGAGGTCGCGTGCGAGCAGCGATGTGCCGTGTGGCATCTGATCGTCTTGGCGAGCGGCATCGGACATTTGGTCAGAATAAGCGACCGCTCGGGATCTGGCGAGCAAGTCGGTCTCGACCGCTCGATAACGTGCGGCGCGGCAGGCACGACCACCCCCTCGCGTACGGCACATGCGATCGAGGTCGAATGACTTGGCAAGCGACAGCTCATATTCTCCGCAGCGAGCACACGGGTGTGGCTCGAACCTGTGGGGTTCGAGCCTGGAAGCCGTTGTTGGGTTGGCGTTTCCTTGCACCAGCGCCCTATCGCTAGGGACTGGAGGTGAGTAATCGGCCGTCTTTCTGACGGATCAGTTTCCAACCGCCTTGATGAATGAGCGTGTGGTGGAAACGGCACACCAACGCCAGGTTCTGTTCATTCGTCGGGCCGCCTTGTTCGACTGGTATGAGGTGGTGGACATCGCACCACTGCCAGCGCCTGTCACAGCCGGCGAATTGGCAGCAGCGGTCGCGGCGTTGGATGGCTCGGCGTAGCGCACGGGGGATGTCGGGGGTTGCTTTGTTGTAGTCCAGGACGATGCGTGGGCCGGAGGTGATGAGTTGGCGGTAGGAGGCGTCGCAGAAGAACTGGGCCAACACCGGGCGGGGCGCTGAACCAGTGGCGGTGAACGATTGTTGGATGCTGTTCCAATCGACCTCACCAGTGTCGGTGCGGTGGTTGTCGAGGTCGAACGGGACACCCAACACGTCGGCAAATCGAGGAGTACGTCAACGTTGCTGGCGGTACGGCGGGCACCGGTCGGCTCAGAACCATCACCACCACCGTCAGGAGCGTCGGGGGCGGGGTTGGGTGTGGTGTCTTTGTTGGCGAGTTCAGCCAACTCGACCAAAGGATCAGCCCGCCGCTGCCC
>CAYGQE010000015.1:0-96617 GCA_964351995.1 uncultured Acidimicrobiaceae bacterium
GACGGAGACGTCCTGGGAGAGTAGGTCGCTGCCGGATTTCTTTGGTTGGCCCGTCGCACGTTGTGTGGCGGGTCTTCCTGTGTTTTGGGTTCTGTCAAGTCACCGGTTTTCGCGCCGCAGGCCTTGACGATCGCCCGCTTCCCATCGTGAGGCCCTAGCCTCAAGCCGTGGCTAAGAAGCGGGTTCCGCCTCCTCCGGTAGTTCGAGACCAAGTCGTCGTCGAGCGAGTTGACGAAAATGAGCGGACGAGCAGCGGCGGCGAGAAGCGTCGCCGCCGAGGATCGACGATCGATGTCTCGTCCGTTGAGTTCAAGGGCGTGGCCAACGAAACTGCGAAAAAGCTCGAGCGCCGGCTCATCGAAGCGGCCAGTGCCTTCGAAGCCGAGCGGTTTGGTGATGCTCACAAGCTGCTGAGCTCCATCGATAGCCTTGGACCGGGCGTGCCGGAGGTTCTGGAACTTCGGGGTCTCTGCAGTTACCGCTTGGGCAAGTGGAAGCAAGCAATCAATGATCTCACGGCGTTCGAATCTGCGACGGGATCAGTCGAGCAGCACCATGTGCTCGCCGATTGCTCGCGAGCGCTCGGGCATTGGCACGAGGTCGAGCGATACTGGTCTGAGCTCGGCGAGGCCTCGCCGAACGCCGAGCTTGTTGAAGAGGGACGGATCGTCTACGCCGGAGCGTTGGCGGACCAGGGGAAGTTGCGTGAGGGCATCCGGATGCTCGAGAAGGCCCCTCGCGCCCCGAAAAAGCCAAAGGTCCAACATCTTCGGCGCTGGTACGCGCTCGCCGATCTCTACGAACGAGCGGGTGAGCTGCCGAAAGCTCGGCGCCTCTTTGCCGAGGTGAACACGCTCGAGCCTGCGTTTGGTGACGCAGGAGATCGAGCTCGCGCTCTGCGTTGACGCTTGGACGCTGCGTCATTGTTCTTCCCCCAAAAACAACTCAACCGCCGGAAGAGGTGGCGTGATGAATATCGCGATTGTTCAGGGAAGAGTCAGGGGCGAAATGGACCGGCGCACAACACAGGACGGGACGCTCCTCGTGAGCTTCGACGTTGTCGTGAGCGTAAGCGATGGTCCGAGTCAGCAAGTGCCGGTGACATGGGCCGGACCTGATGGTCGGGCACCGTCGATAGAAGACGGAGTGCCGGTCACCGTGATTGGTTCTGTTGTTCGGCGCTTCTATCGAAGTGGAGGACAAACCCGTAGTCGCACCGACGTCCGAGCTGAGCGCGTCATCCGTGGAGCAGGGACGCGAGCCAAGGCAGCGATCGAGGCAGCGCTGATCTCGTGAAGCGTGCGCAGTGACATGATGACCTGCGCCGGCTGTTCGAGGCCAGCGCAGGTCATTGGCTAGTTGAGGGTCTGCACGTTGCCAAGCTCGGTGAAGGCTTGCTCGAGTCGAGTGACGAAACTGTCTTCTCCGGCCCGTAGCCAGGCGCGAGGGTCGTACTTCTTCTTGTTTGGCGCATCCGGGCCGTCGGGATTGCCGATTTGGCCTTGGAGGTAATCGTGATTGGTGGCTTCGTAGGCGCGGATGCCGTCCCAGAAGGCCCATTGCAGGTCGGTGTCGATGTTCATCTTGATCACACCGTAGGAAATCGCTTCTTCGATCTCGGCAGCGGAAGAACCAGAGCCACCGTGAAACACGAAGTTGACGGGCTTCGAAGCGGTGCCGTGCTTCTCCTCGATGAACTTCTGTGAGTCGTCGAGGATCGATGGGGTAAGCACGACGTTGCCCGGCTTGTAGACGCCGTGGACGTTGCCGAACGCAGCAGCGATCGTGAACTTGTCGCTGATGTCGGACAGGCGCTCATAGGCGTAGGAAACCTCCTCTGGTTTCGAGTAAAGGTCTTCCGGCTTGACGTCAGAGTTGTCGACGCCGTCTTCTTCGCCACCGGTGATGCCGAGTTCGATCTCGAGCGTCATGCCCATCTTCGACATTCGTTGGAGGTAGGAAACGCAGATGTCGATATTCACTTCCATCGGTTCTTCGGACAGGTCGAGCATGTGCGAGCTGAACAGCGGGACACCGTTGGCCTCGTAGTACGCCTCTCCAGCGTCGAGCATTCCGTCGATCCAGGGAAGTAGTTTCTTGGCTGCGTGGTCGGTGTGAAGGATGATGCGGGCGCCGTAGCGCTCGGCCATGTTTCGCACGTGCAGCGCACCCGAGATCGAGCCGGCAACTGATGCCTCGATGCCGCTGCCGTATCCTTTCCCGGCGACGAAGGCGCCGCCACCGTTGGAGAATTGGATGATTGCCGGAGCGTTGAGCTTCGCTGCGGTTTCCATCACCCCGTTCATGGTGTTCGTGCCGATGCAGTTTGCAGCGGGAAGGGCGTAGCTGTTGGCCTTTGCGTGGGCAAAGAGTTCGGATACGGCGTCACCTGTGAGGACACCCGGGGCAAATTCGGCGCTGGACATGATGTCAAGGTAGCAACAGGCTCGGCGAGGGTGGGAGACCTCGCGGTGACTTCGCCCACAACGGTTAGTCTCTCGGCCCATGGAGCACCCGGATACATACACGTGGGGACTCGACCTCGACGGGGTGATCTGGAGCGGAACTGACCCGATTGCGGGCTCGGCTGGCGCCGTCGATGATCTTCGTGCTGCAGGGCACGAGGTCGTGTTCGTCACCAACAACTCATTTTCGACCATCGCTCAACAGGAAGCGAAACTTGCATCGTTTGGGATCGACGCCGTTGGCTCAGTGATCACCTCAGCTCAGGCCGGAGCGTCGCTGGTCGAGCCGGGCGAGCGGGCCCTCGTGCTCGGCGGCCCCGGCGTGGTTGAGGCGCTGACGATCCGTGAAGTCGAGCTTGTGACATCGGAGGAGGTCGCTTCCGGAGCTGCCGCGGTTGCTGCAGCAAGGATCGGTGCGGTCGTCGTCGGGCTCGACTGGGAACTCGACTACCACCGGCTCGCTGCGGCCGTTCAGGCGATACTCGCTGGCGCTCGCTTCATTGCGACGAACACCGACGCAACGTATCCGAGTGAGCGGGGTCTCCTGCCCGGTGCCGGGGCGATCGTTGCTGCCGTGGCAGCGGCGACGGGAGTGGTCCCGACGGTCGCTGGTAAGCCGGAGCAGCCGTGCGCAGATCTCGTCCGGGCTGCCTACGGAAACATCGGTGTGATGGTGGGGGACCGGCCCGAAACCGACGGAGCCTTTGCTGTTGCCCTCGGGTATGACTTCGGCCTCGTGCTTTCGGGGGTGACGACGGACCCGGCGGGCGTTGAGCCGGAGCCTCGGATCGTGGCTGCCGACCTCGCAGCGCTGGTGGCGGAGCGGCTCGGAGGCTGACTCGCTCGCCAGTGTTGCGTTGGTCACATATCGAAAGTTTCGAGTGCTAACTATTGCAAGCACTTGCGAGCGGGAGTATTCTTTCTTCCATGAGCACCACCGCAACTCTTACCGAACGCATCCGCCAGATCGATCTTCGCAACCCGGAGACCCTCGACATCTTCGAACTTCGTGCCGCCGTTGACAAGGCCGTCAAGGACATCGATCTCCCCGAGGTAGACCTCGACCGTCTTGATGTCTTCGGCCTTCGTGACCTACTCGACAAGCTCGATCTCCCCGAGATCGACCGCTCGGATCTCGAGGAGGCATTCGACCGATTCGACATGCTGGGCCTTCGCAAAGCCATCGTCGGTGCCGACCGTGTCGAGTTCGTCCGTCCATCGAGCCCCGGTGACGTGATCAGCCAATTGGACGATGTCCGTTCCAGCTTCGAGTCGATTGCCAAGAACGTCTTCGACAACGCACAGGACCTTGCTCCGGTGACCCGCAAGGAACTCGCTGACCTGGAGAAGCGAGTCATTGCCGCCGAGAAGGCTGTCAAGAAGAACGCTTCGAAAACGGCAACGGCGAAGAAGGCACCCGCCCGCAAGCGCACCAGCGCCAAGAAGGCCACCGCGAGCAAGTAGGTCGATCCGGTAGCGGCCAGCCCGATACCGTCAGCCACATGGCTCGTCGACGGTTGGATGCTGAACTTGTCCGTCGGGGCCTCGTCCCCAGTCGAGACGCAGCAAAACGTGAGATCGAAGCCGGCCGGGTGGTCGTGGGAGGTGCTCCCGCCACCAAGCCGGCTCGTCTTGTTTTGCCCGGTGACGATGTGCGAGTGCTCGGACCGCCGCCGAAGTACGTCAGCCGAGCAGGACAGAAGCTCGAAGGAGCGCTCGATCATTTCCCGGTTGATCCACGGGGTGTCACCGTGCTTGATGCTGGCTCATCGACGGGGGGCTTCACCGACTGTCTCCTGCAGCATGGTGCGAGTCGCGTGATCGCTGTCGACGTCGGCACCCATCAATTGCACGAACGAATACGCAGCGACGAGCGTGTGGAGGTGCACGAAAAGACCGATGTTCGTTCGATCACGACTGACCTCACCGGTGGGCCGGTGGATCTCGTCGTTGGCGATCTCTCGTTCATTTCGTTGAAGCTCGTGCTGTCTGCGCTGGTAGGAGTCAGCCGTGCCGGAGGACCGATGCTGCTCCTCATCAAACCCCAGTTCGAAGCAGGCAAGGAAGAGGCGGCAAAGGGGCGCGGCATCATCACCGATCCTGCAATTCACGATCGCGTCATTGCTGAGGTGAGTGCGTCAGCACTGTCACAGGGCGCTGTCATGCTGGACGTCATGACGTCACCGATCACCGGAAATGCCGGAAACGTCGAATTCGTGGGGTACTTTCGGACCTCAGGCGATCCAGCCCACGAGTCAGGAACCAACGAGTGACCAGACGTATCGGCATCGTTGTCCACCGCCACCGGCCTGAGGTCATCGACTTTGCCAAGACCGCTGTGGCCTGGTGCGAGGAGCATGACGCTGCGGCGGTTCTGCCCACCGGCGACGCCATCCTGCTCGGGCTTCCTGAGTTCGCTGCCGACGCCGACGAGTTTGCGCTCGATCTGGATCTGGTCTTGAGCTTGGGAGGGGACGGCACGATGTTGCGTGCTGTGCAGTTCGCTGCGCCTCACGAGGTGCCGATCATCGGTGTCAATGCAGGTCAGCTCGGGTACCTCACCCAGTTCGACCCTTCAGAACTCGCTGAAGCGCTCGATGCATGGGATCGCGGTGAACTGATCGAAGAGCACCGCATGTTGCTCGAAGTCACCGTTCGTGGCGATCGCCATCACCCGTCGGCGTTCGCTCTGAACGAAACTGTCCTCGAGCGAGCCGACAGTGGCCACTCGGTGGCTGTAGACGCATCCATCGGTGGTGTTCGGTTCACCAGTTACCTCGCCGATGGCGTGATCGTCGCAACGCCAACCGGTTCCACTGCGTATTCGTTGTCTGCGGGCGGGCCGATCGTCGAGCCAGATTTCGAAGCGCTGGTGGTCACGCCGGTCGCTCCACACATGGTCTTTGATCGATCGCTGATCCTGAAGCCGTCGACCGTGGTCGAACTGACCGTCAGCGGCTACCGCAATGGCAAGGTCACCGTCGATGGGCGCTTGGTCACCGAACTGGAACCGGGAGAGACGCTCGTGTGCCGTGCGTCTGATCGTCGGGTTCGATTCCTCACTCGAAGCGAGCGCAACTTCCACCGCATTCTCAAGGAGAAATTCAATCTGGAGGACCGCTGATGCTGGTCGAGTTGGTTGTTTCAGATCTCGGGGTGATCGACGAAGTGTCGCTGTCGCTGCCGGCCGGGATGATCGCGCTCACTGGCGAGACCGGAGCGGGCAAGACGCTGCTGGTCGATGCCATCAATCTGCTCGTGGGCGGACGTGCCGACCCGGGGTTGGTGCGGGCGGGCGCCGAGGAGGCTCGGGTCGACGGTCGGTTTCTCACCAGCGACGCCGAGGGCAACGACGTCGAATACGTCCTTGCTCGTGTGGTGCCCGCCGATGGTCGGTCCCGTGGCTACATCAACGGTCGGCCCGCCACTGCTGGGGCGCTCACGGAACTCGGCGAGCGGCTCGTCGACCTTCACGGCCAGCACGCACACCAGTCGTTGCTCGGCGTCGATGCGCAACGCAAGGCGCTCGATGTGTTCGGTTCGATCGACCTGGGACGTGTCGATGCGGCGAAGGCCCGAGTCGCCGAACTCGAACGGTTACTCGCTCAACTCGGGGGTGACGAGCGATCTCGCGCCCGCGAGATCGACCTCATCAAGTATCAAGTCGATGAACTCGACGCAGCAGCGATCGACGATCCAGACGAGGAGACGCAGCTGCGCCAGAGCGAGGATCTGCTCGGCAATGCACTGGGGCTCGAGGAGTCGGCGGGGCGCGCCATCGCAGCATTGATCGAGGACGATGGCGCCCGCGACCAGTTGGCACTGGCGCTGAGGCACCTTGGGGAGAGCCCGGCATTCAACCCTGCGGCAACACGCTTGCGGGATGCACTTGCCGACGTCGACGACATCGCTGATGAGGTCCGGTCGGTTGCCGGCGGTCTCGAGCAGGATCCTGAGGCATTGAGCGTTGTGCAGGATCGGCTGCAGGCACTTCAGCAGATGCGTCGGAAGTACGGTGAGGACCTCGCTGCAGTCATGGCCGAGCATCGTTCCTTGGCCGAGCGGCTCGCCGAACTGCTCGATCATGACGCCACCGCTGCTCGTCTCGACACTGATCGGGCCGAAGCGGCAGCAGAGTTCGAGTCTGCCGCCGCGGAGGTGCTGGCTGCTCGACGGCTGGCTGCTCCAGCGCTTGCCGGTGCGATCGAGTCGCGCTTGCCGGATCTCGCCATGCCAAAGGCGACGATCGGCATCAGCGTGTCGGGAGTCGATGGTTCGCACGTGGTCTACGAGCTGTCGGCCAACCCAGGGTCGCCTTTGCAGCCGTTGTCAAAGGTTGCGTCGGGCGGTGAGTTGGCACGAACGATGCTCGCATTGCGAAGTGTGCTCTCCGAGGCGCCGCCCATCCTTGTATTCGACGAGGTCGACGCTGGGATCGGTGGTGAGGCTGGGTTTGCTGTGGGTCGTTCGTTGAGTGACCTCGGCGATCGCCACCAGGTGCTGGTGGTCACCCACTTGCCCCAAGTCGCGTCTTTCGCTGACGCTCACCTGGCGGTCGAGAAAGTACAGGACAGCGACACGACGATCTCGCAGATTCGTTTGTTGAAAGACAAGGAGCGAGTGGCGGAGCTCGCTCGCATGTTGTCAGGGCAACCCGATTCGAAGACGGCCAGAAAGCACGCTCGAGAGCTCATTGTCGAAGCCGATTCGCAAAAGCGAGCCGCATCATGATCGTCCCTCACTGATGGTCGACCAGCTGTTGGTCATTCGTCATGGCGAGACGGAATGGTCCAAGACGGGCAAGCACACGGGCCGGACTGACATCCCCTTGACCGAAGTCGGACGAGACGAAGCCAAGGCGGCTGCTCGAACCCTCGCTGGGTGGGACATCAGCTCGGTGTATTCGAGTCCCTTGATCCGAGCGAGAGAGACCGCTGAACTGGTCGGTTTCGCTGACACAGTCATCGACAAGGACCTCGTCGAATGGGACTACGGCATCTACGAAGGCATCCGTACTGCGGACACTCGCAGAGACATCGCCGATTGGTCGGTGTGGACCCACCCAATCATCGACGGGGAATCAGTCGACCAGGTCGGCGGACGGGTGGATGCGTTTTTCCGTCGTCTCGAAGACGATGAGGCGAACTCTGCCGCGGTGTTTGCTCACGGCCACCTTCTTTCGATCTTGATTGCTCGCTGGTGTGGGCTCGACCCGGTCGAAGGGCGACGATTCGCCTTGGCGACCGCCACGGTGAGTCTGCTCGGTCACCACCGGGAAGACCGGGTGGTGCGAGCGCTCAATCATCGTTGCGGCGACGCGCTCCACCCGCCTGCTCGCGCCGTCTGAGGTGAGGTCAGGACTGCTTGCGCCAGCCGTGTGGCACCTTGGGGAACCGAGGGTTGCTTTGCCATGGGATCACGTCGCTGGTGTCGGCGAGCCAGCCGAACAGCAGATCCCGGAGTGTCGCGGCCTCTGGGGGCGGGTGCGGTCCCGCAAGAAGATTGACCGTTTCGTCTGGATCGGTCACCCGGTCATAGCACTCATCGGACTCGTGTCGGCGATGGACGTAGGTGTGGGTCATCGTGCGGATGACCATCGCCGTGCCGACAAGTTCGGGGTGCTCTCGTTGCAGCCGTGCCTTGGGTTCGTAGATCCCCGTGCTGGTCTTTTCCAGTAGGTGATGATCGGTCGGACGAAATCCGCCCTCGGCGCAGGCAAAGGGGCGATGCTCGGTCGATGGGTCCGCGACCACGTCAATCAGGCTCTTGCCGAAATGCGTGTGGGACGCCTCGGTCTCAGCCAGATCGAGCAAAGTCGGCAGGAGGTCGATCATCTCGACGGGCTGGTCGATGACTCGCCCCTCTGGAAGGCCAGCGCCGGCGAGGATGAGCGGGTTGCGAAGGAGCGAGGGGTCGAGCCCGGAGGGCCACTTCTCGACCAGGCCGTAGTCGCCGAGGTACTCGCCGTGGTCGGTGAAGAATCCGATCATCGTCGAATCGGTGGCGCCGATTTCCTCCACCGCTGTCAAGACTCGACCGAGTTGATCGTCGACTCGACTGACCATTCCGTGGTAGACCGCTGCGATCTCGGCGAAGTCGGCTGGAGTCAGGTCGTCCCAGCCATAGATGTTGCGGTACGCGTCCATGAAGCGGGCTTTGCCGACGCCGGAATCAGCGGCAATCGGTGTCGGCATGTCGGCTCGATCGTGGAGTGAGAACCACGGCTCGTCGACGATGAACGGAGGGTGAGGGTAGATCAACGGAACCCACAGGACCCACGGTTGGTCGGTCGGAGCCCCTTCCGCCAGCCACTGTTCCGCGGTGCGGATCGCAGCTTCGTCGATGTCGAGCACCGTTTCGCCATCGCCAGCGAGCCCAAATGACATACCCCTGGTGAGACGATGGTCGTCGGGGTGCGGTGAGGTGAAGTAGGCGGCGACGGCGTCGTTCGTCGGGGGAGTGAGATACCCGCAGAAGTCCGTGCTGGCCTCGGTGACACCGGGGGCGAAGACATCGCCGCGGTTGCCGGCGATGGCCACGAAGTACCCGGCGTCTTTGAGGCTTCGGAGCATGTTGGGCTCGTGGTGGTCAAGCAGATTGTCGAGCGTTCGGTGGCCGTGTACATGCGGGTACCACCCGGTCATGATCGAGACCCGGCTCGGTCCACAGACTGGGTGTTGAGACCACGCATTGTCGAAACGAACCCCACGAGCGGCCAGAGCATCGAGATGGGGCGTCTTGGCCACGGGACTGCCGAAACAGCCAACGGAGTCTGCGCGGAGTTGATCCGGCATGAAGAGCACCATATTGGGTCGAGCGAGGGTCAACGAAGGCTCCGTTCAAGATCGTCGATCAGCGGTGGAACCGCCTGGTCGAGTCCGGGTTGCTCGGCGGCGAGTCGACGGCTGATGGCATCGATGTGGACGGCATCGAGCTCGAGACGTGGGCGTTGCGAGAGAATGCGATGTAACCGTTGCGCGACCGCTTGGGGGTCGGCGTAGTCGGTCGGCAGACCCCAGGCCGGGACTTTGGCGAGGTGGCGAAGCCATTCGTCGCCTGACGTTTCGACCAACGTCGCGAGCGCAGGGCCGAGCACGCCGATCTCGGCGAAGGCTGCGTCGACCGCATCACCGAGTTGGTCATCGCCGAGGAGGTAGCCGTCGATGAGTAGCTCGGGTCCGACATGAGCCACCGCTCGAGCCGGCCCTCGTCCGACGCCTTCCGCTGTCAGGTCGACCCGGAGACGCGCCATGGTCTCGGTGAACGTGGGGTGGCGATGAAAGGCATCATCAGTGGCGTGATGAAGGGCGATGCCAGCGGTCACGTCGGGGTCGGCGGTGTCGCCCATCAACCGAAATCGCCCCATCGCTCCGAGATCAGGGAGTGCAGCGCCGAGCCACACTCTCGGAGCGTCGGGGGCGAGACGCATGGCAACGGCGATGTGGCCGCCAAAGTTCACGAGCGCGGGCTGCTCTGTGATCGGCTCATCACGTGACGATGGCTCCGTAGACCATTGGCTTCAATTCATCGCGGATCGGATATGCCGACGACGGCATCAGCTGCGTCATACCGATCACGACCAACTGCTCGACAGGGTCGATCCAGAAGAGGGTGCTGGCCGCCCCTCCCCAGGCGTAGGCGCCCGGCGAACCAATGACTGCTGCTCGCGACGAGTCGAGAACGACCGAGAAGCCGAGGCCAAAGCCAACCCCTTCGTAGTTGGACTCGCTGAAGGTCGGTTGGCCCATCGAGGCGAGGTCGCCGCCGGTCGAGAGGTGGTTCTGTGTCATGTAGGCGAGCGTGCGCGGTCCGATGATGCGACTACCGTCGAGTTCGCCGCCGGCCAAGAGAGCGGAACAGAAGCGGTGATAGTCATGCATGGTGGACAGCAAGCCACCGCCTCCCGACAAGAACGCGGGTTGGTTGCGAACCGGACTCTGTGACCCGCTGTCGTCGAGCATGAACATGTCGTCGCCTTCGGCACCCTCGGGCACTCCGAACGGGGACAGCGACGGGACCGTGTACAGCGGAGCGACCCGGTCGGCGTTGTGCTCGTCAGCCGAGAAGCCTGTGTCGACCATGCCGAGTGGCCCGAAGATGTTCTCGGCGAGATACGCATCGAACGATTGCCCGCTGATGACTTCGACCAGGCGTCCAATCACGTCGGTGGCGACGCTGTAAGCCCATTGCGTGCCAGGCGAGAACAGGAGTGGTAGATCGGCCAGTGCGGCGCAGAAGTCCTCCAGTGTCGTACCCGGGCTGCTGATGCCGCGACGGCGGTACATCGCATCAACAGGGGTGCGCTGCATCCAGCCATAGGTGAGACCTGAGGTGTGAGTCAGGAGGTCTCGGATCTCCATCGGGCGCTCGGGTGCCTTGGTGTGGAAGTTGCCAGGTGTCCCGTCAACCCAGACTCGTAGGCCTTCCCATGAGGGGATGAATCGATGCACGGGGTCGTTCAGTTGGAAGAGCCCTCTCTCGTACAACTGCATCAAGGCGATCGACGTGATCGGCTTTGACATGGAATAGATGCGGAACATGGCATCGTCGTCGTAGCCCTGGTCGGAACGGTGCGCGAGTTCTCCGTTGCGGCTGATCAGGAGCGAGAAGCCCGGGTACCTCTCGTTGTCGAGGTAGTTGGCCTTGACGAAGTCGTCGATGGCCGAGAGACGTCCGGTGTCCATGCCTGCGTTGCTCATGGTCGTCATCCTGCCCGACTGGCGGCGAACGGGCCAGACGGCGGCGCTCCTCTCTTCCGGCCTGCTTGACTGACGAGATGTCAGAGCTTCGAATCATCAATCGAGCCGAGGTGAGCGAGTTGCTCACTCCTGCACGACTTCGGCCAGCGCTGGAGGCGGCGCTGGCCGCCCAATCACTGGGCCAGGCCAACGTGCCGCCACGGATCGCCGCCGTTGGCCCACAGGGTCTCCTGGCAACGATGCCTGGCTATCTCGACGGCGTCGGCATGGCGGCCAAGCTGGTGTCGGTCTTTGCTGGCCATGACCCGTCGCACCAGGGGGTGATCGTGGTGGTGGATCCAGCCACTGGAGCATTGCGGTCGATCATGGATGCCGAGGTGATCACCGAGCGTCGGACGGCAATGACCGCAGCGATCGCCGCTGACGTGCTCGCTCGTCGCGATGCGAACGTTCTCACCGTCGTCGGCGGGGGAGCGCAAGGCCACGCTCATGTCGCTGCGTTCGGTGGCATTCGTCCGTGGGCCGAGATCCGCATCGTGTCGAGGACGAGGAACACAGCGACGGTCCTCGCTGCCGAGGCCCGTTTCGCGTTTGGCCCCGAGGTCTCGATCAACGAGTTCGATCACTTCGACCAAGCTGTCGATGAGGCCGATGTTGTCGCTCTCTGCACGCACGCCGAAGATCCAGTGATTCAGGCGGGCTGGGTCGGTACGGGCACCCATGTCAGCTCGGTCGGTTCTCTTGCTGAGCTACCAGCTGGGTTGCTCGACCATCACCTCACCGTTGATCAGATCGGTGCGGTCACGGACGCGCCGCCAGCGGGTGCGATCGAGCTGCAGGGCCTCGATCCCGCGAGCGTGATCGAGCTCGGCTCGCTGCTCGTCGACCGTTCGCTCGGACGAACTGGGGCCGAGCAGGTGACGGTCTACAAAAGCACCGGCCACGCCGTGCAGGACATCGCTGCCGCTCACGTCGTGCTCGATGCGGCCATCGCTGCCGGTGTCGGCACGGCGATCGAGCTGTAGCTCGCAACCCCGTGCCGACGGCAACGACTCGAGCGTCAAATATTCGGGTTCACCACGAACCGGCCCTTGGTCTGGCCGGCCATGATCTTGTCGGCGGCATCGGCGAGTTCGCTGAGGCCGATTTCGGTGGTCAATGACTCGAGCTTGTCGGCGTCCATGACCTCGGCGATACGGGCCCACACGCGGGTGCGTTCTTCGAAGCTGGCCATGACCGAGTCGATGCCGAGCAGGTTGACGCCTCGCAGGAGGAACGGGATGACCGTGGTGTTCAGCGCATTGCCAGCAACCAGCCCACACGCAGCCACGGAGGCGCCTGATTGCAACTCGGCCAGAATGTGAGCCAGAGGGTCGCCGCCAACGGCATCGATGCAGCCGGCCCAACGCTCGCTAAGCAACGGTCGGGTTGGGTTGTCGGCAAACTCAGCGCGATCGACGATTTCGCTTGCGCCCAGAGCGAGCAGTTCGTCACCGTTCTCGGGGCGACCGGTCGAAGCAACGACGTGGTGTCCGGCGAGACCGGCCCACAGCACGGCTGATGATCCAACACCGCCAGATGCACCGGTGACCAGTAGCGGATCGCCGACGGTGAGGCCGTGGCTCTCGAGAGCCACGAGCGCTTGCATCGCGGTGAACCCTGCGGTGCCGACGGCCATGGCCTGACGTGTGGTCATCCCGGAGGGAACCTTCACGAGCCAGTCGGCCTTCAGACTGGCCTTCGTTGCGTAGCCACCCCACCACGCTTCGCCAACCCGCCAGCCGGTGCAGATCACTTGGTCACCAGGGGAGAAGCGATCGTCAGAAGATGAGCTGACCGTGCCAGCGAGATCGACGCCGGGGATGTGCGGGTAGTTGCGCACCAGGCGGCCGATGCCGTTGAGCACCATGCCGTCTTTGTAGTTGAGCGATGAGAATTCGACGTCGATCGTGACGTCGCCTTCGGGCAGTTGGCTGTCGTCGAGTTCGGTGACGCTTGCGGTCACGCCGTCGTCGTTTTGATCGAGGAGAAGTGCGGTGAACATGTCCCGCAACGTAGCGCTCTCCGCTAGGTTGGCCCAGCGGAGAGCTAAGGGGCAGACATGACCAAGCACATCTTCGTGACAGGCGGCGTAGTGAGCTCGCTCGGCAAGGGGCTCACGGCCTCTTCGTTGGGGCGTTTGCTCAAGGCGCGCGGCTACCGAGTCACGATGCAGAAGCTCGATCCATACCTGAATGTGGATCCAGGAACGATGAACCCGTTCGAGCACGGCGAGGTGTACATCACCGACGACGGTGGTGAGACCGATCTCGACCTGGGGCACTACGAGCGCTTCATCGACGAGTCGCTGACGAAGGCATCGAACGCAACCACCGGCTCGATCTATCAGTCGGTGATCGACAAGGAACGTCGTGGTGACTACCTCGGCAAGACCGTCCAGGTCATTCCGCACATCACCGACGAGATCAAGCGCCGTATCACTGCGCTGGACAATGACGACCTCGACATCGTCATCACCGAAGTCGGCGGCACCGTCGGCGACATCGAGATCCTGCCGTTCCTCGAAGCCATCCGTCAGTTCCGGCTCGATGTTGGGCGCGACAACGTCTGCTACGTCCACGTCACCCTCGTGCCGTACATCGGCCCGGCCGGCGAGCAGAAGACCAAACCAACGCAGCACTCGGTCACCGAGTTGCGCAGCCGTGGCATCCAGCCAGACATCATCGTGGCTCGGTCCGATCGGCTCATCAGCGACTCGTTGATCAGCAAGATCTCGAACCTCTGCGACGTGCCGGTCGAGGGAATCATCAACGCGGCCGATGCCAGCAGCCTCTACGAGATTCCGCTGACCATGCACGAGTCGGGACTCGACACCTACGCCTGCAAGATCCTGCGTCTCGACGACGCTCCAGAGCCAGATCTGACCGCTTGGCGCGATCTGGTGAACCGAGTCGAGACGGCGTGGAAACCTCTGAGGATCGGCATCGTCGGAAAGTATGTGTCGCTCCCCGACGCCTACCTGTCGGTGGCGGAGTCGCTTCGTCATGCGGCGATCCATCACGAGGTCGACATCGAGATCGAGTGGATCATGTCGGACCACGTCGAAGGGATGTTGGTCGAAGAAAAGCTCGGCCACCTCGACGGGATCGTGCTTCCCGGCGGCTTCGGTGAGCGCGGTGTCGAAGGCAAGATCGCAGCCGCTCGCTATGCCAGGGAGAACAAGCAGCCAGCTCTGGGTTTGTGTCTCGGCATGCAGGTCATGACCATCGAGTTCGCTCGAAACGTTCTCGGACTGGTCGGCGCTCATTCTTCAGAGTTCGACAACCAAGATCACGAGACGCCGCATCCGGTGATCGATCTCATGGACTCGCAGCGAGCTGTCACCGACAAGGGCGGCACCATGCGTCTTGGTGCCTACGTTGCCGTGCTGGCCGAGGGCTCACAGGTCGCGGAGATCTACGGCGAGCCCGTGGTGAAGGAACGTCACCGGCACCGGTTCGAGTTCAACCCGAAGTACGTCACGCGATTCGAAGAGAGCGGCACGTTCCGCTGCTCTGGCGTTTCTCCTGACGGACGCCTCGTTGAATTCATCGAACTCGCCGATCACCCGTTCTGGGTTGGCACACAGGCGCATCCTGAACTGAAGAGCCGTCCGGATCGTCCAGCCCCGTTGTTCCGGGCCTTCATCGGCGCAGCCCTCGAGCGAGCCGAGGCAAAGGATCCGGCCCGTTTCGAGCGAGCTGACTCACATGCCGGAGAACCGGTCACGGCGAGCCAAGCATGACCCTGCCGGAAGGCAAGTCGCCGTTCACCCACATCAAGGACGAGCTGGTCCAGCAGGGCCAAGTCGTCGCGATGTACGAGGGGCACTTCGAGGGGCCGGACGGCGAACCGCTGCGGCGGGACATCGTCCGTCACCCCGGTGCGGTTTCGGTTGTCGCCGTCGACGACGAGCAACGCATCTTCTTGGTTCGGCAGTATCGGGCCCCGATCGACGCTGACCTCTGGGAGATTCCGGCTGGCAAGAAGGACGTGGTTGGCGAAGCACCGTCGGCGTGTGCTGCCCGAGAGCTTCGTGAAGAGGTCGGAATGGTTGCCGAGACGATGGAACACCTCATCGATCTGCACCACTCGCCGGGGTTCTGTGACGAACTCCAGAACATCTTCATTGCGACCGGCCTCACCGAGGTCGGCCGCGAGGTCGACGGCGCTGAGGAAGCACACATGCTGGTCGAGCGGGTGCCGCTTGCCGACGCAGTTCGCTACGCGCTCGATGGCACGATCACCGACGGAAAGTCGATCATCGGCATTCTCGCCGCTGCTCGGAAGCTCGGCGTCTGAACGTCGTGTCCGGTTCGTTGAGCGATGCGCTACATCTGGCTGGTCGGTTCTTCGGCTCGATCAAGCCGGGAGCGCCGCCGCCAGCTGACCTTGTCTGGGCCGACGAACTCCTCACCGTCGGGGAGCAAAAGTTGCTTCGTCGCATGTCGAACCCAGATCAGCGTCACTCGATTGCGGTGGCTCGAGACGTCGCGTCTGAGCTCCCAGATGCACCTCGACCCGTGATGGCCGCTGCGTTGATGCACGATGTTGGCAAGGTCAAGTCGGGATTTCGTACTCCGGCGCGCGTCGCAGCCACGCTGCTGTGGGCCGTCGCTGACGACGACACGGCTGATCGTTGGCTGTCAGAAAGTGGCATCCGGCGTCGGCTCGCCGAGTATCGGCGACACCCAGAGATCGGGGAACAGTTGCTGCTCGACGCTGGCGCCGATCCACTCACCGCTGGCTGGGCCGCAGATCATCACAAGCCAGCGGACAAGTGGCGCATCGGCTCCACGCTCGGTGAGGTCCTCAAACGCTGCGATGACGACTGAGGGTACGCGTTGGTCTCGCCGCCCTTGGCATTCCTCGAGTTCGGCCCTGGTGGATGAATTCAGACCAGCAGACCGGAGGCCTTGCGAGCCCGTTCCATGACCGGTACTGCGATGGCTCGAGCTTTGTCGGCGCCAGAGCGTAGAACGGCAATGACCGACTCGTCATCGTGTTCGGCGAGTCGAGCCTGGATTGGTTCGAGCATGGCGATGACGGCGGCGGCGGTGTCGGCCTTGAGCGGTCCGTACTGTGAGTACTGCTCGGCAAGCGACTCGGGGTCACCGTCGGTTGCGGCGGCCAGCACTTCGAGCAGGTTCGACACGCCCGGCTTCTCGGCTCGGTCGTAACGAACGTCGCCGTCGTTGTCGGTGACCGCTCGCTTGATCTTCTTCTCGATCTCCTTGGGCGTGTCGGACATGTTGATGGTCCCGGCGGGCGAATCGATGGACTTGGACATCTTGTTTTCGGGGTGCTGGAAGTCCATGACCCGTGCGCCAGCGGCAGGGATCCGATGCTCGGGAACGACAAAGGTGTCGCCGTAGCGAGAGTTGAATCGCATCGCAGCGTCTCGACTGAGTTCCAGGTGTTGGCGCTGGTCGTCGCCGACGGGAACGACGTCGGTGTCATACAGAAGGATGTCCGCAGCTTGAAGTGCTGGGTAGGTGAACAGGCTCGACGCGACGAACCCGGTCGAGCGTTCCGACTTGTCCTTGAACTGCGTCATGCGGGAGAGCTCGCCGTAGGCCACCACGCACTGCATCAACCACCCGAGTTCGTTGTGTTCGCGGACGTGTGATTGGACGAACATCGTCGAACGCTCGGGGTCGATACCGACCGCCAGCATCATCCTCGCGATATCGATGGTGCCGCGCAGGATCTCGCCTGGCTCTTTCGGTGTGGTCAAGGCATGGAGGTCGACGATGCAATAGATCGCGTCGTTGTCGTCTTGGAGCTTCTCCCAGTTGCGAAGGGCCCCGAGATAGTTGCCGAGGTGGGTTGATCCCGTGGGCTGAATGCCGCTGAACACGCGCAGCGGGGGAGCTGACGAAGCGTCGGCGGGAGCGGCTACGTCGGTTGTGGAGGGGGCGGAGGACGTCGACATGAGCCGCCATCGTAGGGGCGTCAGCAGAAACGGATTCCTTCATTTAGAATGACAGCCGTGTCATTTCTCGAACCGGCAACGGTCACCAGTGCGCCAAACGGAGTCGTCGATGATTCCGTCATCGATTTGCGTATGCCAAACGTTGGCCCGATCCAAGCTCCGACCTCGGCTCCTGCCGAGGATCCTTCGCCGCCCGTCACCCCCTCACACCCTGGATTCATCGACAGCCAGGCCGTGAAGGTGAGGACCGAAGTTTTCGAGGGCCCATTTGATCTTCTCTTGCACCTCATCTTGCGCGACGAGGTCGACCTCTATGAGGTGTCGCTGTTCGAGATCGTCGACGCCTACTTGGCCGAGATCGATCGGATCGATGCGTGCGACCTCGAATTGGCCACCGAATTCCTGCTGATCGCTGCGACGCTCGTTGAACTCAAGTGTCGCCGGTTGCTTCCAGTTGATGACGATTTCAACCTCGACGATGAACTCGGTTTGTGGGAAGAGCGTGACCTGCTCCTGTCCCGCCTTCTCGAATGCAAGACGTTCAAAGATGCGGCGAAGGTGCTCGACGAGCTGGCCATGTTGGCGTCCAAGACCGCACCTCGCCGGGTGGGGCTCGAAGACCATTTCCTCGACCTCACGCCTGACCTGTTGTCCGGCATCACGCCAGATCACCTCCGCCGAGCGTTCTTGAAGGCTGTCGAGCCCAAGCCCGTCCCTGCGGTCAGCCTCGGCCATGTCACCGATGTGCGCGTCAGCGTCTCTGACGCAATCGAGGAGCTCATTGATGAACTTCCACGAGTTGGAACGGCCACGTTCCGCTCGTTGACGACGGGTCTCGGGGAGAAACTCGACGTCGTGGTTCGATTCCTTGCGGTACTCGAGCTGTTCAAGCAGGGGTATGTCGATCTCGACCAGTTGTCGTCGTTTGGTGAGCTGAGCATCACCTGGCTGGGGATCACCGACCTCGATGGCCAGCTCGCATTGAGCGGCGCCGACATGTACGAAGGCTGATCATGATCGACGAGAACCCTGACGTCGACGTGCCCCCCTCTGAGGCGGCGCTTGCCGATGCCACGCGTGCCATCGAGGCGATCGTCCTGGTGGCGACCGACCCGATGTCAGATCAACTCTTGGCGCAAGTGCTCGAGCTGTCGATTCCTGTCGTGCGTCGCCTCTGTGGCGAGCTGGCAGCGAGCTACCAGGACGAGAACCGCGGATTCCAATTCGTTGAGGTCGCCGGTGGTTGGCGATACCAAACCCATCCCGACATGGCGCCGTACATCGAGCGATACGTGCTCGAGGGGCAAACCGCACGACTCAGTAGCGCCGCACTCGAAACCCTGTCGATTGTTGCGTACAAGCAGCCGTTGTCCCGGGCCCAGATGTCCGCCATTCGCGGCGTGAACGTCGATGGTGTGCTTCGCACCCTGATCCAGAAGGGATACGTCGCCGAGATCGGCCGAGATGTGGGTCCCGGGCAAGCCACACTCTTTGGCACCACCGAGCTCTTTCTCGAACGCCTGGGACTCGCAACGCTCGGTGACCTTCCGCCGCTTGGCGAGTTCGTGCCAGACGCCAGCGTCGTTGAGGCGCTCGAAATGACGCTGCGTGTAGCCCCAGAAGAACCGCAGCTTCCGCTCGAAGATGCCGTCGACGTCGACGAGCCGCTCGTGCCGCACTACCAGAGCCCGATACTCGACACCGATGATGAGGCCGACCAACACCAAGAAGCGGAGGGCGGCCGAATCGCCACCGCTCCAGAAGACGCATCGTGAGTGACGATGACCTCAATGCCTACGTACCATCGCTTGAAGTCCCACCGCTGGACGCGCCGCACCCCGATGGTGAGCGTCTTCAGAAAGTCATGGCTCGCATCGGTATTGGCAGCCGCCGCGTCAACGAGGACTTGATCGCCGAACGGCGTGTGACTGTGAATGGCGAGGTTGCCGTGCTCGGGCGTCGGGTGCACATCGCAACCGACGAAATCGCTGTCGATGGAGCGGTGTTCAGCTCGATGCCCGATTCGATCACCTACGTATTGAACAAACCAGCAAAGATCATCACGTCGGCCAGCGATCCCGAGGGTCGTCGCACGGTCGTGGAGTTGGTCCCCGACGAGCCTCGAGTTTTCAGTGTTGGGCGTCTCGATTACGAGACCGAGGGCCTCCTGCTCATGACCAACGACGGAACGATGGCCCATCGCCTCACGCACCCGAGCTTTGGCATCGAGAAGGAGTACCTCGCGCACGTGTCGGGCCAGCCATCGCGGCAGGTCCTTCGGCAATTACGCGAAGGCGTCGAGCTCGAAGATGGGCTCACGTCACCGGCGGACGTCGTTGCGGTATCGCCCGATCTCATCAAGATCACCATCCACGAGGGCCGAAACCGACAGGTTCGTCGGATGTTCGAAGCGGTTGGCCACGACGTGCTTCGGCTCGTCCGAACGCGCATCGGGCCGCTCGCCGACACCACGCTGAAACCTGGGGAGTGGCGTGAGCTGACAAGAGATGAAGTTCTCGACCTCCAGCGAGCCGTTTCGCCCCGATAGCCTCCGCCGTCATGCCGATTCGAGCCATCCGGGGCGCCATCACTGTCGACGCCGATACCCGGGACGAGATTGCTGACCGCACCACCACCTTGCTGGAAACGCTCTACGAGCGAAACCAACTCGAACATGACGATGTGATCAGCATCCTGTTCACTGCGACACAGGACCTGGCGAGTGCGCCGCCTGCTGCTGCTGCACGAACCTTCGGTCTGGTCGATGTACCGCTGTTGTGTGCGCAAGAAATGCCGGTCGTCGGCTCGCTGGCGCTGTGTATTCGCCTCATGCTCCACATCGAGACTGACCGACCGAGGGCTGATCTCCGGCATGTGTTTCTCCGCGGTGCCACCGTGCTTCGGCCAGAGCTGGCTGAGCCCGGCGACGACCAGTGACCAGATCAGCGAACGTCATCGGCGCCGGTCTGATCGGGGGCTCCGTCGGGTTTGCGCTGCGGGCCAAGGGTTGGTCGGTGTCCATCACCGATGTCGACGACGCGGTCGCAGCACAAGCAGTCGAGTTGGGCGCCGCCAACACCGTTGGGTTTGATGAAGAGGTTGACGTGACCTTCGTTGCCACCCCGGTGGGCAGCATTGCCGACCTCGCCAACGATGCGCTTGCTCGCACCTCTGGGCCCGTCACCGACGTGGGCTCGACCAAGCTCGACATCGTTCGAGCGGTCGACAACCCTCGCTTCGTGGGTGGGCATCCCATGGCTGGTTCTGAACAGGACGGGATCATGGGTGCCAAGGGCAACCTCTTCGATGGTGCCATGTGGGTGCTGACGCCAACCGAGGCCACTGACGAAGACAGCTTTTCGACGGTTCGGGCCATCGTGCGCTCATTTGGGGCCGAGTCGACGACGCTGCTGCCGAGAACCCACGACCAGATGGTGGCTCAGGTGAGCCACGTCCCCCACCTCACTGCCGCATCGCTGATGATCCTGGCCGACGACATGTCGATCGAGCATCGGGCGTTGTTCCGGCTTGCCGCCGGCGGCTTCCGGGACATGACCCGCATCTCGGCCGGTCGTCCGTCGATCTGGCCGGACATCTGCGTCGCGAACAAGACCGCCATCGTGAAGGGGCTCGACGGGCTCATCAGCCAACTCGGCACCATCAGGGAGCGGGTCGAAGCCGAGGATCGCGACGGGATGCTCGAACTGTTGACCCGAGCTCGAGCTGCTCGAGTCAACTTGCCGACTGGGTTCGGCGTTGCCGAGCTCATGGCCGAAGTGGCCGTACCGATGCCAGATCGTCCAGGCGAGATCGCGATGATTGCAACGCTTGCGTCCGAGCTCGATGTCAACATCTACGACCTCGAGATCACACACTCTGGCGAAGGTCGGCGCGGCGTCATGATGATGGTGGTCGCTCGCGAGCAGTGCGAACGATTGATGGGTGGTTTGATGGCTCGGGGCTATCGACCAACAAGTAGCGACCTCGACTGAACGGTACGTTGAACCAATGAATGAGATCTCGACTTCGCACGATGACGAGTTCGTCGTGATTGCGATCGATGGCCCAGCCGGATCAGGTAAGTCCACGGTGGCGAAGCGCCTGGCAGCAGCTCTCGAGCTCGACTACCTCGACACAGGCGCCATGTACCGCTCGATTGCGTTCGCCACGCTTGCCCGGGGCATCGATCCCGACGGTGATGCCGAGCAGATCGCCGAGATCGCTCGGGCGTGCGAGATCAATGTTCGCGCCGACGGAACCGTGATGGTCGATGGGATGGACGTCACGACACAGATTCGGGGCCCGGAAGTCACGCGTGCGGTGTCGGCCGTGGCGTCGATTCCTGCAGTTCGCGCTGAGCTCGTGAGCCGACAACGCGAATGGGCGCGGCGTCGAAACGGGGGCGTCCTGGAAGGTCGAGACATCGGCAGCGTGGTGTTCCCCGATGCACGCCTGAAGGTCTACCTCAACGCTTCAGTCGAGGTCAGAGCGGCCAGACGCGCCGGAGAGGTCAGGGATCTCGACTACGACACGGTCGCCGCCGATCTGGCCCGACGTGATGCGTATGACAGCAATCGAACAGCTGACCCGCTCACGTTGGCTGACGGAGCGGTCGAAGTCGACACCAGTGATCTCACGATCGATCAAGTCGTTGACTTGCTCATCGCTCAGGTGAATGGCTGACCTCGCAGGCCAGGGCTTCTCCGGCCCGCTCTCGCGCTCATCGAGGTGGTTCTACCAGGTGATGCGCGTCGTGTTCATGTCGTTCTTTGCGGTGTGGTTGCGGCTCGAAGTCGAGGGCAGGGAGCACGTTCCTGAGGCCGGGGGGTTCATTCTCGCTGCTGGTGGTCACCGTTCTATTCTCGACACACCGGTCGTGGCCCGCACGAGCCGCCGAGTCTTCCGGTACATGGGAGCGGAGAAGTATTTCCAGGTACCAGGCCTGTCGTGGTTCCTGCGATCGGTCGGTGGGTTCCCCGTCCAGCGCAACGCCACTGATCGCGACGCTCTACGGCTGAGTCAAGAAGTGCTGACCAGCGGTGAACCGCTCGTGATCTATCCAGAGGGCACTCGATTCTCTGGGCCAAGGGTTCAACCGCTTCAGCAAGGTGCTGCGTTTCTTGCCTGTAGGGCCCAGGTGCCGATCGTGCCCGTTGGACTTGGTGGCACCGAGCGAGCTTGGCCCATCGGGGGTCGTTTCATCCGCCCCAGCAAAGTGGTTCTGGTCGTCGGTGAGCCAATGACGCCCCCGGTTCCCGAGGATGGGAAGCGAGTCAGGCGGTCAGCGATGAAGGCATACAACGACGATCTGCACACTCGTCTGCAAGAGTTGTTCGATCAGGCTCAGGCCCGAGCCGGCGTGTGACAATTCTCGATCCGAGCCATTGGCAACTGAGCCGGCACCCACCGACCAAAGACCAATCGCTTCGAGCGTTCGACGCCGCCGATCAATTGGTCCTGGCCGAAGTCGCACGTACCGTCGAGCCAGGGCTTCGGGTTCTCGTGGTCAATGACTCGTTTGGGGGGCTGGCGGTGCCGCTTGCCGCTACTGGCGCCGACGTGACTGTGTGGACCGATTCAGTTCTTGTCGAAGCGGGTGTGGCGAAGAATTTGCACGTGAATGGCATCGCCCCCGTCAGTTTCGTGCCGTCGACCCAGGTACCTGTCGGGCGGTTCGACGTGGCCATCATCAAAGTCCCGAAGACCCTTGCCTTTCTCGAAGAGCAGCTCTCGGGACTCCGTTCGTGCATCGGCGAGGCAACGCTGATCGTGGGGGCGGGGATGGTGAAACACATCCACACCAGCACCCTCGACCTCTTCGAGCGGCTCATTGGCCCGACAGTGACGTCGCTGGCGAAAAGGAAGGCTCGTCTCATCTTCTCGACCCTCGGGTCCGACATCGAGATAGCTCAGTCATCGTTGACGAGGTACCAGACCGCCGACGGGATCGAGTGCGTCAACTGGGCCAATGTGTTCTCCCACGGCAAGCTCGACATCGGCACCCGTTTGCTGCTCGAACACTTGCCGCCGGTGAAGAACGACGCCCATGTCGTCGACCTCGGCTGCGGCAACGGCGTGGTCGGTACAACGATCGCTCATACGTTTGCCGGTGGCTCCGTCACGTTCTGCGACATCTCACATGCTGCGGTTGCGTCAGCTTCAGCGACCTGGGAGAGCAATCTCGGTGGCGACGATCGGGCTCGATTCCTCGCCGTCGACCTCGCCGGCCCGCTCGCCGATGCGTCGGTTGATCTCGTGATGATCAACCCACCGTTCCACGACCAACACGTCGTCGGCGACGAAACAGCAAGGCGGATGTTCGTCGAAGCTCGCCGTGTCCTGCGAGACGGGGGCGAGGTCAGGGTGATTGGTAACCGGCACCTCGGCTACCACAAGCGGTTGAGGTCGATCTTCGGCAACATGGGCACGGTTGCGTCGAACCCCAAGTTCGTCGTACTCAGCTCTCGGAAGCAGGCTCGGTAGGGCTCGTTCGAGAGTCGGAAAGGGCGGTGGTCGTCCGCAGCTCCAGTTCGGGTAGGAACCGAACCACGACGACGAACACCGCCATGATCGGTACTGCGGCCCAGAACACAGCGTTCGTGCCCGACGCAACGGCTGACTCCACCGCTGCACGCAACGAAGGCTCGAGCGCTGCGATGTCTTCCGGCGTCGACAGCAGTTCGTCGACGTCGACCGACGTGTCGAGCGCAGAGAGTCCGGAGTTGATGCGCCCGGTCAGTAGCGCACCGAACGCCCCGACACCAAGGGTCTGGCCGAGCGTTCGGAAGAAGTTGATGGCGGCGGTGCCCGTACCGAGGTCAGGGACAGCGAGCGAATTCTGCGTGGCCGTGGTCATCGTCGGGAATGCCACACCGATCGAGAAGCCGAGCACCAGTAGGAACGGAATGGCCGAGATCGCCGAGCTCTCGGTGTCGAGGAATGTGAACGACAAGAGCGAGACAAGCGAGAGAATCGGGGCCGTCTGGACGATCCGGAGGTACTTGCCCGTTCCGGTGGTGACTCGACCAGCCACGTAGGAACCAACGCTGACCGCCACGCTCATCGTGGCCAGGATGAGGCCAGCCCGAGTGGCCGATTCGCCAAGAGACACCTGGAAGAACAGCGGGAAGAAGGCCAGCATCCCCATGCCAGCGATTCCGTAGATTGCGTTGCCTGCGATCATGATCCGGAACGTCGGGTTCGAGAACAGTCTCATCGGCAACAGCGGTTCAGGGGCGTGCAGCTCCCAGCGAACGAAGCCGACCGCCCCGATGGTGGCTGCTGCCAACAGCCCGATGATCTGCGGCGACAGCCAATCGAACGTCTCGCCGCCCAGGGCAAGTCCGAAGATCAGGGCCGTGACACTGACCACGAGCACCCCGGCGCCAACGAAGTCCAGCACGTGCTCTCGGGGTGGAAGTTGGAACGTCAGGTTCCGGTGGATGACGGCGAGAGCGATCAGGCCGAGCGGGATGTTGATGATGAAGATCCAACGCCACGAAGCAACGTCCACGAAGACTCCGCCGATCACCGGACCAACCAGTGCGGAGAATGTGAAGTTCATCGTGTAGTAAGCCATGTACTTGCCGCGCTCGCGGGGTGAGAAGATGTCGCCGATCACGATGAATCCCATGGCCATCAAGCCACCGCCACCGATCCCTTGGAGACCTCGGGACAAGATCAGCTGCCACATGGTCTGAGATGCTGCAGCCATCACCGACGTCACGATGAAGATGATGAGGGCGGCCTCGGTCAGCACTCGACGACCGTAGATGTCGCTGAGTTTTCCGTAGAGCGGCGTGGCCGCCACTGAGCCGAGAAGGTAGGCGGTGAGCACCCAGGGCAGCTGGTCGATGCCGCCGAGTTCTCCGGCAATGGTGGGCAGAGCAGTCGACACCGCCGTGCCATCGAGTGACGACAGGAAGGTGGAGACGAGCATGCCGCCAAAGATCGCCATGGTCTGGCGCTGGGTCAGGGCAGTATCAGTCACCGTCGCAGCTTCTCAGAACCTGGCAGTGTCCCCAAGTCGAAGGGTTGAACGTTGACCCCGTCAGAGGGTGACGAGGACATCGGAGGCACCGATGTGGCGGTCGTTGAGTTCGGGTCGTGCACTGAGTGAACCACCGAGCCCAACAGTGGCGACGGCGTCGACAGCCGCCAGCAGTTCCCGAAGGTTGCGTGGGGGAGGGAAGTACTCGTCCTCGTCAGTGATCCGGACTTCTTCGACGCCATTGGTGGGCGAAAGGAAGTCGATGACGGCTTGAACGACGTCTTCCGGGGCCGAAGCTCCCGCAGTGACGCCGACAGTGCCGGTCAATCCGTGGGGCAGTTCGTCCGGGCCGTTCACCCGGAAAACCTGCTTGCAGCCAGCTTCGGTGGCCAACTTGGCGAGTGCCGTGGTGTTCGAGCTGTTGGCCGAACCGATCACGATGACGGCATCGCACCGTTCGGCGATCGACATCAGCGCCGACTGACGGTTGGTGGTCGCGAAACAGAGGTCGCTGCGGCCGGGCTGCCAGAGATCAGGGAACCGTTCCTTGGCGGCTTCGGCCACCTCGCTCCAGTCGCTGTGGGAAAGGGTGGTCTGGGCGAGTAACGCGGTGGGCTCGTCGAAGTCCGGGAGGGCAGCGACCTCCTCGACTGACTCGACTCGGCTGATGGCATCGGGGGCAACCGCCATCGTGCCGACGGCTTCCTCATGCCCATCGTGTCCGACGTAGATCACCCGGTAGCCCTTCTTGGCTCGAACCTTCACTTCATGGTGGACCTTGGTGACCAGCGGGCACACGGCATCGACCACGTAGCTGCCACGCTCGCGTGCGGCGGTGACGACCTCGGGTGCTGAGCCGTGGGCCGACAGCATGATCGGGCGGCCCAGCGGAACCTCGTCGATGTGGTCGATGAAAACCACGCCGAGCTCCTCGAAGCGATCAACGACCAGCTTGTTGTGGACGATCTCGTGATAGCAGTACACGGGAGCGTCGAACGCTCTGACCATCCAGCTGAGAGCTTTGATCGCCATTTCGACACCGGCACAGAAGCCTCTCGGGGCGCACAGCAGCACTTGGTCGACGCTCGCTTGGTCAGAGGAAGGCATTCGAACACACTACCGCCGGTCGGCTTGGCGGCCGGAACGTGGTGATCACTGGGTGTGCAGCGTGTTCACCGGGCAACAGCGTTCACCGGGCATACAGCGATGTGCCGTGTTCCAACAGCTCTGCCGCTGCGTTGCGTAGTGTGCGAGCGGTCGCGTTGTAGAGCGTGCTGCCGATCGACATGCGTCGAACTCCGATGGCCTTCAGCTCTGGCGCTGACGGACCGTCGGGTCGTGCAAGAACGTTCACCGGACGATCCACCGAGTCGACAATCCTGCCGATGTCGGCTGCGGAGCGTGGGCCCGGGGCGTAGAGGACGTCAGCGCCAGCGGCTTCGTAGGCCTGAAGCCGAGTAAGGGTGTTTTCAAGATCGTTGATGCCATACAGGTGGTTCTCGGCCCGAGCAGTGAGGACCAGGCCGTGATCGGCGCAGGCGGCAGCAGCAGCGGCCACCGCCTCGACGGCGGCATCGAGCTCATCGATCCGATCGGTCTCGGGGTCATAGTCCTCGATGGAGCAACCGGCAGCCCCTGCCTCGGCCAGAAGACGAACGGTCACGGCGACCCCGCCCGGGTCGTCGGGAAAGAGGCGTTCAGAGTCGACGTTGAGCGGGACCGAGATGTACGAAGTGAGATCGGCGACATGAGCAACGAGTTCATCTCTCGTCAGCTCTTGGTCGTCTTTGCCAATGGATCGAGCGAAACCAGCGCTCGTCGTGGCAAGGGCGTCGAACCCCGCCTCCTGAAGCATCAAGGCGGAGCCGCGATCCCACGGGTTCGGCATGATGAAGAAGCCGCTCTGGTGCAAGGCGCGAAAGCTGTCGATGTGTCCCGGTGCTGATGTCATGACGCGATCGTACGAGGTTGCCGGGTCAGCCTCTGGCGGAGATCGGACCGCTGCGCCTACCACCGGATTCGGGCCTGTTGGTTGGAGACGAACGGCTCAGCTGCTGAGGCTGGAGGCGACATAGACTCCTCCGGTGGCTCTTCCGACCGTGATCGCTGTCGTCCCTGACTCGCCTGCTGATACCGCTGGTGTGCTCGTTGGCGATGTTCTGCGGTCGGTCAATGGCGAGCAACCAAGGGATGTCATCCAGTACCAGCTTCTTGTTGACGAGGCGAGCGTCGTGCTCGAGATCGAACGCAGCGGCTTTGAGCGTCTCGTCGAAGTCGAGAAGGCAGAGGGGGCCTCGCTCGGGATCGAGGTCCAGTCGTCGCTGTTCGACCAGGTGCGGACGTGTGACAACCACTGTCCGTTCTGCTTCATCTACCAACTGCCCGCCGGGATGCGAAAGAGCCTGTCGCTCAAGGACGACGACTTCCGACTGTCGTTTCTCTACGGGAACTTCACCACGCTCACTCGTTTCACCGAAGCTGATCTCGAACGGGTCGTCACTGAAGGCTTGTCGCCGCTCTACGTCAGCATCCACGCCACCGACCCAGAGCTCCGCAACACGCTGCTTCGCAATCGCCGAGGAGCGACCAGCCTGCGTTGGCTGCGGGCGCTCCTCGATCACGACATCGACGTGCATGGCCAGATCGTGGTGTGTCCCGGGATCAACGATGGCGATGCGCTCGAACAAACGCTCACTGGCGTGCTCGATGAATACCCAGAGCTGGCCTCGGTGGCCGTGGTCCCTCTTGGAGTGAGCGATCACTCCAACGAGCCAGACATGCGCTTCCACACCGTCGAAGAGGCAGTTGCGGTCGTTGAGTTGGTCGAGAAATGGCAGCACACCTACCAAGAGTTGCTCGGCCATCGATTGGTGTTTGCTGCCGACGAGTACTACCTCTTGTCCGAACTCCCATTCCCAGAGCCCGATGTCTATGAGGGCTTCCCGATGCACGAAGACGGCATCGGGATGGCGCGAACGTTCGAACTCGAGTTCACGGGCCAGGTCGAGGATGCCACCGGCACGAAGTCCGGGTTTTTTTCGTGGGTCGACGGCGCACCGGCCGAGGGCTACCGGGCTCCTCGACTGGCAGGAGGTACGTCCACAGGCGATGGCCTGATCACCTTGCGGCCGTCGCGATCCGCACCGATCGGGATCCTCACCGGTGCATACGGGGCGCAAATCCTCGGTCCGCTCATCGACTCGCTGGATCGACCTGATGTGCGGATCATCCCGGTTCGCAACGAGTTCTTTGGTGGCAACATCGCCGTCACCGGTCTGATGGTTGGCGCCGATGTCGCCAGGGTGCTCGAAGCCGAACCTGCTGGTCACCGCTATCTCCTCCCCGATGTCTGCCTCTCCGGCGGTACCTTCCTCGATGGGACGTCCGTCGAGGATCTTCCTCGACCTGTCGAAATCGTCTCCACTGACGGCATCGCTCTCCGCACGGCTCTTGGCCATGCTCCCAAGAAAGCTCTGGTTTCCTCATGACGGCTTCGAATGCTGTTCCCCACTCGTTGCCAACGGTCGTGATCGTCGGCCGCCCCAATGTCGGCAAGTCGACCCTCATGAACCGCATCCTTGGTCGTCGCGAGGCAATTGTCGAAGAGCGGGCCGGTGTCACCCGGGATCGCAAAGAGGTCGAGGCCGAATGGCAGGGGAGGGACTTCCTTCTCATCGACACCGGCGGCTGGATGACCAAAGGCACCGCCATCGACGACAAGGTCTCGAAGCAGGCGGAAGAAGCCATGCACCAGGCCGACGTGGTGCTGTTCGTGGTGGATTCTGCAGTCGGCATCACCGAAGAGGACGACCAGGCAGTGAAGATCGTTCGCCGCCTCGGTGTCCCCGTGCTCTTGGTTGCCAACAAGATCGACGATTCCTCGCACGAGCACACCCTGTGGGATCTGGTCAGTTTGGGACTCGGCCCTGCATTCCCCGTCAGCTCGCTGCACGGCCGTGGCATCGGCGACCTGCTCGACGAAGTCAACATGAAGCTCCCGCCCGTCGAAGAAGTGGAAGAAGTCGAAGAGGCGGAACGCATCTTCTCCATTGCGTTGGTCGGCCGGCCGAACGTCGGCAAGTCCACGCTGTTCAATCGACTCATCGGTGAAGAGCGGTCGATCACCCATGACATGCCTGGCACCACGCGTGACACCATCGACACCGTGATCGACACGGTCAACGGGCCGGTCCGCTTCCTTGACACCGCTGGCATGCGGCGTCGAAGCCGAGTCGACGACGACACCGAGTACTACTCGGTCGTGCGTGCACTGAAGGCAGTAGACACCGCTGACGTTGCCTTGCTCGTCATGGATGCAACCGAGGGCGTGACCCACCAGGATCAGCGGCTTGCCGAGCGAGTCGACGCCGCTGGCTGTCCAATCGTCCTGGTCTTCAACAAGTGGGAGCTTCTCAGCACGGAGCGACGCGAGGCACTCGGCCTCCAGGTGGAGCGCAAGCTGAATTTTCTCCCCGACATTCCGTTGCACCGCATCTCGGCCCTCAGCGGCAAGGGTGTCGACAAGTTGCTGCCATCGCTGAACATCGCCATCGATGCCTACCAGTCGCGAGCTCCGACCCGGAAGGTCAACGAGGTCATCAAGATCGCGCAACAAATGCAACCAGCTCCGCACGGCGGACGCGTCTTGTACGCCACCCAAGGCGCCGCCGACCCGCCCACGTTCACGCTTTTCACCAATCGTGATCTGCCAGACTCCTACATGCGGTTCCTCGAGCGGCGTCTGCGCGACGAATTGAACCTCGGCCCTACTCCGATCAAGCTCCGCGTGCGGAAGCGCTCCTGAGTGCCAACCGTCGCCTGTGTGCGGCTTCATCGCCGGCGCTTCGAACGGTCCCGACCAAGCTGATCGCAGATTCGGGGTAGCCTCGCCGAATGGAACGGATCCTCCCGGCTCTCGCTGCGCTGTTGTGTGCAGGCGCGGCCGTGGTCTGGATTCGCTCGACGATCGCTCGTCAGCAAGTTGCGAGCCGGCTCAGTGCGGAATCGATCGATCCAGATCTCTGGCGCTTGGCCGACGAGGAATACAAGCGAGATCTTCAATCGTCGGTTTTTGCCATTGCTGCCACTGTTGCGCTTGCGGCGATTGCTGTGGCTGGCATCGATCTTCTCCCGGCCGTTGTCACCAGCGGACTGGCCATTTCGCCAGCGATCACATTGCTCCGGCGGGATCGTCTGAACGAAGCGGCTCGCATCGCCGCTGCCAGGGCAGAGATCGAAAAGCGGGCCCGTGAGGTACTGACGCAGGAGGAGCTCGCTCCACTCCAATGGGCGGCTCGACTTGCTCCTTCGTCGTTCCCTGATCTCCCTGGCTTCGAGATCGGCCAGGCGTACCAGCCGGGAAGCGGTGCCATGGCTGGCGATTTCTACGACGTCTTCAAGATCGATGACCACCGCGTCGGCGCCGTCATCGGCGATGTCACGGGTCACGGCATCGAGCCATCGATCACGGCGCTGCAAGCCAAATACTTGCTCCGCACGTTCCTTATCCAGTTCCGTGATCCCGGCCAGGCACTTGAAGAGCTGAACGCTCAGATGTCTGAGTTGGTCCGCGGCGACGAGTTCATTTCGTTGTGCGTGATGGTGTTCGACAACGAAGCGGGCACCTTGAGGTTCTCATCCGCTGGACATCCCGCTGCGTTCGTCTGGCACAACACCGAGGTGCGCCCGCTCGGGGCAACGGGACCGCTGCTGATGCTCGACCCCACCGCTCCCTACCACTCTCGGGAAATGGCATGGGAGCAAGACGACGTGGCAGTTCTTTACACCGATGGTCTTGCCGAGGCCCGAAACGGCAACGCGTTGTTCGGCGAAGACGGTGTGGCGAGCATGATCCGACGAGATCCGACGGCATCTCCTGACGTGCTGACGAAGGTCTTGGTCGAGGCCGCTCGCGATTTTGCTGGCGGGCCAATCAGCGATGACGTTGCGGTTCTGGTGCTGCGTCGGGTGTGATGTTCCCATGCCCTGGTGTGACAGCTGTGATGAGTACCGAGCACCCAACTCGCTGAAGACCGATGGGCACTGTGCTGCGTGCGACGGCGAGGTCGATGTTGCAGACCTGAGGGAAGCCAACCAAGCCCCGGTCAAGGCGCCGTGGCACTTCTGGTTGATGGTGGTTGCACTGGTGCTGTACCTCGGATGGCGAGTCGTCGACGGCGTCATCTGGATTTTCGACAAGATCTGATCGTCGAGACGGTGATCGCACGGGAATTTCGACCGCAGAGGGCAACGGAACCGCTAGCCTTGCCGCCGCCACGGGCTGTGGCGCAGCCTGGTAGCGCACCTCACTGGGGGTGAGGGGGTCGTGAGTTCAAATCTCGCCAGCCCGACCGTGGTTTCCCCAGGTCAGAGCCTCGAAAGCGAGGTCCTGACCTGGGGCCAAAAGGGATCCTCGGTCTCCTCGATGCTGAGTTGATCGCCGGATATTTCCCGCGACTTCTCAGGTTGGCACCCGTCATCTCCGTGCACGGTCGAATTTCGACCGGCACAACAAAAAGGAAGCATGACATGGAAACCAAACCGCTCGCTGCCGAGTTCATCGGCACGTTCTGGCTCGTACTCGGCGGCTGTGGTGCAGCGATCTTGGCTGCCGACTTTGGTGTTGGCGGGAACGGCTCGAGTCTCGGTCTCGGCTTCGTCGGAGTCAGCCTCGCCTTCGGTTTGACGGTGCTCACGGGCGCCTACGCCGTCGGTCACGTTTCCGGCGGTCATTTCAACCCCGCAGTGACCCTTGGTCTCGTCGCTGGGCGTCGCTTTGACGCCTCGAAGGCAGCCGGCTACGTCGTTGCCCAGGTCCTCGGTGCGCTGGCCGCTGCCGGCGTGATCTACTTGGTGGCATCCGGCCAAAGTGATTGGTCCATCCCTGAGGGGGCAGGAGCCTTCGCTTCCAACGGCTACGGCGACTTCTCGCCGGGCGGTTACTCCATGCTTGCGGCGCTCGTGATCGAAGTCGTGCTTACGGCCATCTTCCTGATCGTCATCCTGGGTGCGACCGCAAAGAACGCCGCAGCCAACATGGGCGGCCTCGCCATTGGCCTGGCGCTCACCCTGATCCACCTCGTGTCGATCCCGGTCACAAACACGAGTGTGAACCCGGCCCGGTCAACCTCGCAGGCGATTTTCGCCGGCAGTGACCAGATCGGTCAGCTCTGGCTGTTCTGGGTGGCTCCGATCGTTGGTGCTGTCTTGGGCGCCCTCGTCTACCGCAACCTCATCGGCTCAGCCGAGGACGACGCCGTCTGAACCGCAATGGGTCGTCGATGACCGAACGACCGGTGGTCGTCGGCGACCCATCTCGCAAGCTCACAACGTCGACGGAGGTCATCCGGGCTACCGTTCGGACCATGTGTGGCCGATATGTCTCTGCTGCGCCGGTTGACGACCTGGCGAAGTACTTCAGCGCCACAATGCCGGAACGCACGCTCGAAGCCAATTTCAATGTGGCCCCGACCACCGATGTCTATGCCGTGCGAGCCAACGAAGGCGAGCGGGCGCTGGCCTCGATGCGTTGGGGCCTCGTGCCGTTCTGGGCGAAGGATCTCAAGATCGGCTCGCGGATGATCAACGCCCGATCAGAAACCGCTGCCGCCAAGCCAGCCTTTCGGCGAGCGTTCACGAAGCGGCGCTGCCTGCTTCCCGCAGACGGCTTTTATGAGTGGCAAAAGATCGAAGGGCAAAAAGCCAAACAACCGTTCTTCATCCATCGAGTTGACAGCGAGCCTCTGGTGTTCGCGGGGCTGTACGAGTTCTGGCACCCCAAGGACGACGGGGGTAACGACCTACCAGACGCTGAAGTCGTGATGTCGTGCACCATCCTCACGACAACGGCCAACAAGACCATCGAGCCGGTCCATGACCGCATGCCGGTGATGCTTCCACCCGGTGTGTGGGACGACTGGCTCGACCCTTCATCAGACCTCGACTTCGTGTCGAGCCTGATGGTCCCTGCACCCGAGTCGCTTCTCACCATGTATCCGGTGTCGACTGCGGTCAACAGCGTCCGCAATCGTGGAGCTGAGTTGGTCGAAGCGGTCAAACGGGCTGAAGAGCCGACACTGGATCTCGGCCTATGAGTGAGCTCTCGATTCAACGACGCACCAAACGCCGATGGGTGCAACTCCAAGCCCGCCTTGAAGCCGGCACCGGGGACCGGTTCATTCCCGTAGCGACATCGATCGCACTCACTGCCGTGCTGGCGTTGGTCAGCCTCGCCCGACTCGGGTCATTCGACACCGGCGATGATCTGGCCGCGTACACCCAAGCGGTGTGGTTGCTCGGGGAGGGGTTCCAGCCTGAAGCGTCCTTGCTCGGTGATGACGTTCATCTGCTCGAGCTGCATTGGTCGTTCATCCTCTACCCGGTCGCCGCGCTCAGCATCATTTTCCCTACGGCCAAACTGTTGGTGATCGCCCAGGCGGTGGCCTTGGGTCTCACGGTCTTTCCGCTGTGGTGGCTGGCCCGCCGAGTCGCCAACCTCAGAACAGCGGCTGCGTCTGCGCTCGTGTTCGCCTATGCGCTGCACCCGGCCACGCACCGGTTGGCGATCGACGACTTCCACCCCGAAGTCTTGGCGATTCCAGCGATGGTTGCCTTGGCCTACTTCGGAGCGTCAAAGCGATGGTTCAGCTATTGGATCTGTTTCGTCATCGTTCTGGCGTGTCGGGCGGATCTCGGCCTCGCCATCGGGCTCTGGGGCTTTGTGCTCCTCGGCGATGGCGAGCGACGAGCGGGCCTGTGGACTCTTGGCGTTGGCCTGGTCTGGAGCCTCGGGCTCCTGTTGGTGGTCCAGCCTCTGGTCGGTGAGGCAGTGGTGACTGGCGGACAGTACGGCGCCTACGGCGACTCCCTGGGTGAGGTGGTGCTCAATGGCGTCAGCAACCCGCTCGACCTCCTTCTCGATCTGACGTCGAGACCCAACATCGTGCTCGTGGTGAGCCTTTTCGCTCCCATCTTGTTTCTCCCGTTGTTGTCGATCAGGCATTTGTTGCCTGCGGTTCCTCTGACGGGTCTTTTCCTGATCGCCGAGACGCAGGGAAGCGATGCGTTCGCTGAGCGGACATCGCTGCTGCTCGCGTTCACGTTCATCGCAACCCCGTATGCGCTCAATCGTCTGGGCCAACTCGGTGTGCAACGCGTGTTCATCGATGGCCGACTGCTGGCTACGGTTGCAGCGGCGGCGGTGCTGTCGTTCATCAGCGCATCACCCATCTCGATCTACGACAAGCCGTGGGAGTGGGGCGATGTGGACCCCGTAGAACAGGCCATCATCGAAGCGGCTGAGCGCCTGCCTTCCGATGTTGCAGTACGGGCATCGCCTTCAGCATTGTCGGCACTTGCCGAGCGACCGTGGTTGTACGCCCTCGCCACCGACCGCGAGCCGTCGGTGCAATTCGACGCATTCGACGTGAGAGCCATCCTTGTTGTGGACCGAGACATACCCGAGCGGACCGACGAGCGGCGCGAGGCGTTCGCCCTTCGGATGGAGGCCCTTGGTGGCTTTGAACTCGTGGTGGATGATGCGGAGAACGGCGTGTCCCTCTTCGTCAAACCGTGAGGTGTGAAAGCATGAGGATCTCGTGACCGCTCAGACGCCGCCCCCGGTTCGCTCGGTGTTCACACGCGAGCAAATGCTCACGTGGCCGAACCTGTTCACCTTGATTCGCCTTCTGTGTGTTCCGCTCTTTCTGTGGCTCCTGTTCGGCCCGGAGAACAGGGGGGCGGCAGCTTGGTTGCTTGGTGCCCTTGGAGCGACTGACTGGGTCGATGGCTGGATCGCTCGACGCTTCGACATGGCCAGCGAGTTCGGAAGGCTCTTCGATCCTGTTGTCGATCGGCTCATGTTCTTCGTGGCGATTCCCGCCATCATCATCGATGGATCCATCCCTTTGTGGGTGGCGCTTCTCGCTCTCAGCCGAGAAATCCTTGTGGCCGTCGCCGCTGTCGTTGCGGTGGTTGCTGGCGCCGGCACGCTCGTCGTGACGTGGGAAGGCAAAACGGCCGCCTTCGCCTTGATGTTCGCTGTCCCCATGTTCCTGGGAGCCAACAGCTCGTTGTCCTACGCCGGCGTGCTCTCCTGGATGGCGTGGATTGCGGTGATTCCCGGCCTCGGGTACGGGTTCTTCTCGCTGATCTTCCAATACATCCCGGCGCTTCGTGCGAGCATGGCTCTCGCCGCCGCGGACCCGAACGGCTGATTCGAACGGTTGGGGTGACCACTGGTGCTCCCTCCACCTGAACCAAAGGTCGACCCGAGGGCTGAATACACACTCGTTTCTGAGATAACGTGTCGGCCATGAACGTGCCTGATGACCTCTCGTACTCCAGCGACCACGAATGGATGCGATTCGAGGCAGATCAGCGAGTCCGAATTGGCATCACCGACTACGCCCAAGATGCTCTTGGCGACGTGGTCTACGTCGATGTCCCGGATGTCGGGGCTGTTGTGTCCCCTGGCGGACCGATGAGCGAGGTCGAGTCGACCAAGTCGGTTTCTGATGTCTACGCCCCAGTGCCCGGTGTGGTCGTGGAGGTCAACGCCGATCTCGCTGATGCTCCGGAACGGCTCAACGAGGATCCCTACGGCGAGGGTTGGATCTGCGTGGTCGAGCTCGATGGATCTGCTGCAGTGCCCGACCTGCTCGACGCCGAGGCCTATCGAGCGTTGACCGAGGGATGACCGACGCCAGCGTGTGCTCATCGTGCGGATACGACAATCCACTCGGCTCGAACTTCTGTAGCTCCTGCGGTGTCCAGATCGGACCTGCGGTCGACCACCAGACCGAAGCGATCGAGCCAACTGCGAGCACCCCTGTTGTCACTGACCCTGGCGGAGAGATGCCGAGTGGCATCGGCATGTTGATTGTTCGGCAAGGCTCTAAGCGAGGCAGCCGCATGGCACTCGACACTGAGCGTGTGGCCATCGGCCGCCATCCCGAAAGCGACATCTTCCTCGACGACATCACCGTGTCGCGCCGTCACGCCGAAGTGGTTCGGACCGAGTCCGGCCACGAAGTGATCGACGCGGGCAGCCTGAACGGCACCTACGTGAACCGGAATCTGGTCGAGCGAGCGCCACTGAGCGATGGCGACGAACTGCAGGTCGGAAAGTTCAAGCTGGTCTATGTGGCGCTCGGCGACGAAACCGATGCTGCTGGCGACTCGGTCAGCGGTGAGGCATGACCGATCATCGGGAGAACTTCTGGTCGATCGGTGAAGTGCTGTCGCTTCTCCAAGACGAGTTCCCCGAAGTCACGATCTCGAAGATCCGCTTCCTCGAAGGCCAGGGTCTGATCGATCCTGAGCGGACTGCGTCTGGCTATCGGCGCTTCTACCAACGTGATTTCGATCGGCTGCAGTGGATTCTGACCCAGCAGCGAGACCACTACTTGCCGTTGAAGGTCATTCGGGACCGCCTCGATGCTGGGGAATGGGAGCCGCCAGAGCACGCTCCCGTCGAGTCAGTCGATGGCCAGATGACCCTGCTTGCGCCGGTCATCGACATCGGCACAGGTGAACCTGCGGTTGTCGAAATCGGTACCGAGCAGACCGGATCGCCCGACGAGACCGTCGCCACCAGCAAAGCCGAGACAGGTGCCGCTCGTGCCACCAACGGTGAGGCCAGCACGGCAGCCGTAGGGTCAGATGGTTCTGGCCCCTCAGGGTCCGACAACAGCATCGATACCGACGGCGTTGCGGACGTTGCCGCCAGTCAGTCAGCTCAGGAAGGTCCGAACGGGGTAGCGGGCCCCCACAAATCGAGCGCACCGGCTCACGACGAAGATGCAGCCACACCCCATGTCGCCACCGAAGACGCAGGCATGGCGCTCACGATCGATGAACTGGCTGACGCGTCGGGTTGTGATGTTGCGATGTTGCGAGATCTCGAGCGCTTTGGGCTGATCTCGGGTCGCAAAGCGGGGCCTTCGGTTCTCTATGACGTCGACGCTCTCACGATTTCGCGACATGCCGCCCAATTCCGCAACTACGGGCTCGATCCTCGGCACCTTCGGACGTTCCTCGTCGGGGCACAGCGAGAAGTGTCGCTGCTCGCACAGGTCGTCGAACCGCTGCGGCACCGGCGTGATCCCGAGACTCGCCGGAAGTCGGTCGAGACCATGGAAGACCTCACCGACCTCGCTGCAAGCCTTCGGGCCATCCTCATGCGCAAGATCACCGAAGAGGAACTTCCGAATCGCTGACTCCGCAACGCCATGCGGGGGCAACATCAACTAGCGTGTGACGATGGCACGAGAGATGGAGTTGGTTGGAGTTCGGGTCCAGATGCCCACGAATGCACCGATCCTGTTGCTGCGGGAAGTCGAGGGCGACAAGCGAACGCTTCCGATCTACATCGGTGGGCCAGAGGCGCACGCCATCGATCTTGCGCTCTCAGAGACCAAGACCGCTCGACCCATGACGCACGACCTCGTTGTGAACCTGCTCGAGCAACTCAACGCGAAACTCGAACGCATCGTGATCACTGAACTCCGACAGGGAACGTTCTACGCCGACCTCTACCTTCGCGATGTGACCGATGAGGTCTCGACCATGAGCGTTCGACCCTCTGACGCAATTGCACTCGCTGTCCGCCTCGACACCCCGATCTTCGCCGACGAGGCGTTGGTCGACGAAGCCGGTATCGAAGCCGAGGACGACGATGAAGAGGGCGACGAGGAGGAGATGGTCGAAGAACTGCGTAAGTTCCTCGACGAAGTCAACCCTGAAGATTTCGACAGCTGATGCTCACACCGAGCCAAACACGGTGATGCATACGTTCACGACGTGACGCTCTCGGTGAGCCGAAGATCGATGACTGCGTCGGCGATGCGCTCGATACTGGTGCGGACGAGCGATTCGCTGCGTTCGTCATCGACCGACCGCTGAGCGAGCAGCAAGACCGCAAGACCCGGCAACGCCATCCCAACGACGTAGCGCCGCCATGTCGTGGCAGCGTCTTGGCGTCGGGCCATCGCATACGAGGCCAGGACGTCACCCTCGATCGAGCGTCGGACTGCCCGATCAACGCTGGTCGCCATCAGCCACGACACATCGGCCTCGCCGAACTGGACAGCCACCTGCTGCCAGTCGAACAAGATCGCTCGCCCGTCGTGGTCGAACGCAACGTTGTCGGCGCGAGGATCACCGTGGCAGAGCGTGGGATCACCCTCGGCGACAAAGGCCTCGACGGCTGCTTGGCGGTGCGATGCCAATGCCTGCAACGCCGACCTGCGTTCGGCGCTGACGGAGGCCCATCTGGTGTCGAGGAGTGCTGCTCCTCGCTGGATTCCTTCGGCTGGAAGATGCGCTGGCGTCGAGTGTCTGACCCCGATACCGGGCAGGTCCGGCCGGCCGACCCATGAGTTGTGCAGCGCGATCAATTCGGCGATCACGGCTCGGAGGTCAGCGTCTTGCAAGCCAGCGACTTGGTCAGCGTGGCGGAATGTTGACAGATCTTGGAGGACAAGTGACGGAATGTCCCGGTTGTCGATGCTGACACCGAAAAATTCTGGCGCAGCGACGCCTTCGGTCGAGGGCAGCAATTCCTTGTACGCAAGGATCTCTCGCTGAACAGCCCCCGAGGTGATCGCTGCGGCGCCGTTGGCATCGGAACGGAGAAGCTTGACCGCAACCGAAGAAGGCGTACCACCGATTTCTGCTCGCATCACATGGCTGAAGACGCCTCTGCCGTGATCGACCGGCGCCAACGAGCCGATCGTGATCTGATCACCAAAGACGGACATCAATGCCGCCGCCGTGCGTTCGCCCAGATTGGTCATCGAGTCAGTGTGGCACGGCGATGTTCGTCTGGACCGCCTTTGACGATGGCCGTAACGTCGGCGAATGTCGATTCCCGAAATCTCCGAAGACCCCAGCTTCGCTGAGCGTCTGGCAATGCTGGCGCAGACCCAGCCCGACCGTCAGGCTCTCACGTTCGAGTCGACGGTGATCAACTACGGCGAGCTGAATCGCCTGGCCAATCGCTTCGGACGCCATCTTTCAGAGCTCGGAGTGGTCAACGGCGACTTCGTGACGGTGGCATCGCCGAACGGGGCGGAATTCATGGTGGCGGTGGCCGGGTGCTGGAAGATCGGTGCGATTCCGCAGCCGGTCTCGTCTCGTTTGCCTGGGCGGGAGCTCGAGGCGATTGTCGAGTTGGCGCAATCAGCTGCCGTTGTCGGGGCCACGATCGAGGGGTGTCCGTCGGCAACGCTCGCTGCTTCGCAGCAGTTTGACGATGGACCCCTGCCAGACGCTGTCGCACCCGCATGGAAAGCGCCGACGTCTGGTGGTTCGACGGGACGGCCGAAGTTGATCGTCTCGGGCGATCCCTCGACATACTCCGACAGTATTCGGGGCTTGGCGGTGACATTCGGCGTCGCTGGTGGAGGGACGCTCGTGATGCCGGGCCCGATGTATCACAACGGTCCGTTCATCTGGGCCTTCGCCACCATCTTCGAAGGTGGGCATGTGGTTCTGCTGCCTCGGTTCGATGCCGAAGCGACCATCGCTGCGGTGGCCGAGCATCGAGCTGAAGCGCTCTATCTCGTGCCGACGATGATGCAGCGCATCTGGAAGCTGCCTGACGACATCAAGTTCTCGTACGACCTGACCTCGATCCAACGTGCCTTCCATCTGGCCGAGCCGTGTCCGCCGTGGCTCAAGGAAGTGTGGATCGAGTGGATTGGTCCTGAGGCACTCTGGGAGTTGTACGGCGGAACCGAGGGACAGTCTTCCACCGTGCTGAACGGTGTCGAGTGGCTCGAGCATCGAGGCTCGGTGGGGCGGCCGCAGTCTGGCGAGATGAAGATCTGCGACGAGGATGGCAACGATCTGCCGCCGGGTGAGATCGGCGAGGTGTGGATGCGGGCGACGGGCAGAGATCGGCCGACCTATCGCTACATCGGCGCTGAAGCTGACTCGAGGGATGGCTGGGATTGCCTCGGCGACATCGGCTCGATGGATGTTGACGGGTATCTGTACTTGGCCGATCGGCGGACCGACATGATCCTGGTCGGGGGAGCGAACATCTATCCCGCCGAGGTAGAAGCAGGCATCAATGAACATCCCCTCGTTCGATCATGTGCCGTCATCGGCTTGCCCGACGAGGAGCGAGGCAATCGGGTTCACGCCATCATCGACGTCGGCGGAGCCGGTGTCCTCGATCAGGGGGACCTTCGGACCTTTCTCGGTGAACGGTTGGTCTCGTACAAAGTGCCGCGCACCTTCGAGTTCGTTACCGAACCTCTGCGCGACGACGCCGGCAAAGTTCGCCGGTCCGCACTTCGGGCGGAGCGCCTGCCAGCTGACTGACCAGGTCTGTGAGCGAACCGGTCACACGTTGCATTTTGATGACAACGACGCGCGGAGCGCGCGCAGTCGTTGACTCGCCGCGCGTGAGTTTCTACGGTGTCACTTCGACGTAATTACCCTGACGGAATTACGGTGGTGCCATCCGGCGCACCCACACTCCGCAAGACGTCGAGCTTTCGCCAGCGTGAGGACGATTTCCGATGAACAGCCCATTTTCTCTTGCCCAGAGCTTCACCGGGAAACGCACCGCCGAGATCGTCGGTATCACGTACCGCCAGCTCGACTACTGGGCTCGGACCGACCTCGTCCGGCCGTCGATCACTGACGCAAAGGGTTCAGGCTCTCGCCGTCGTTACAGCTACCAAGATCTCCTCGAACTCAAGGTGATCAAGACCCTGCTCGACGCTGGTATTCGGCTCGAGATGGTCCGTGAGGCGTTCAGCTTCTTGCGGGATCAACTCGGTGAGGACATTGCTTCGGCCAATCTTGTGATCAATGGCTCGAACTCTGTTGTTGCCCACAGCGGCGAGGAGCTGATCGACATCCTCCAGAACGGTCAGGGCGTTCTCAACGTCTTGCCGCTTGCAGGCGTGAAAGAACAGATCGATGCCGCGATCATCCAGCTGCACCCTGGCGCGGCAGAAGCGGCCGACGAATCGACCGCTTCTGTTCAGAATGCTCCAGCGACCGAGGTCGTTTAGCTAGTCGAAGAGATCCGGCTCTTCCTTGGTGATCCAGTCCCACAGGGGCTGGAAGCTGAACCACCCGGCGCTCGGGCTACCCACCTGCGTGGATGTGAAGCCGGCCATCTCTGGATCGATCAGCACCGGATCGGCTCCTTGCACTGACATGGCTGCCAGTTGGGCCTGGCAAGTTCGCTCCATCGTGACGAACCAGAACGCCGCCTCATCGACGGTCTGGCCGACTGTGAGATTGCCGTGATTGCTGAGGATCACGGCTTTTCCGTCACCGAGGGCCTCACCGATGCGGTCACCTTCGCTCAGATCAAGGACTACGCCGGTGTAGTCGTCGAAAACTTCGTGGTCGTTGTAGAAGATGCACGAGTCCTGAGTCAGCGGGTCGAGCTTGCGGCGGAACGCCGACCAGGTCTTGCCATACATCGAGTGTGAGTGAGCTGCAGCGATCACGTCGGGGCGAGCAGCATGTACTCGGCTGTGAATGGCAAACGCCGCACCGTTGACGGGGCGGTCGCCGATGACGACGTTGCCGTCATGGTCGACACAGATGAGGTCAGACACCGAGATCTGTTTGAAGTTCATGCCGAAGGGGTTCACCCAGAAGTGCTCGGGGTGTTCAGGATCTCGGGCGGTGATGTGGCCAGCCACACCCTCATCGAAACCGAAGCGCCCGAAAATGCGGAACGAAGCCGCAAGGCGTTCCTTGCGGTGTTGGCGCTCGGCCTCGATGGAATCGAAAACGGGAGGACGCGGAACCTTCAGCGGAGGATTGTCGAGATCGGTCATGAGGACGATCTTAGGAAACGCTCAGCGTTTCGTCAGGTCGACGCTGATTCAGCGTCCGGACGAATCCAGAGCTGGGCTCGATTCTTGCCCTTTGCCTTGGCTTGGTAGAGCGCCCGGTCGGCTCGTTCGAACGTCACCTGGCTGTCGAGTGTGTTGGGGTCCGTCGGGTCGACTTGGTGCAGCGCAACGCCAGCGCTCAAGGTGGTTTGGCCAACGCTCGCCGCCCAACCTTCCAGCACGCGATTGGCAACAGCGAGCGGGTCGGCGTGGGCTCGCCGGGCAACGATCAAGAACTCGTCACCGCCCAATCGGGCCGAGGTGTCAGAGTCGCGAAGGCAATCGCGAAGATGGGCGCTGAGGTCCTGCAGAACTTGGTCGCCAGCGCTGTGACCGAGCGTGTCGTTGACGTTCTTGAACCCGTCGAGGTCGAGCAGTACCAGCGCATCACCGGGCTGTAGCGAGCGAAGCAGCGCGTCGGCGTGCTTGCGATTGCCGATGCCGGTGAGTTCGTCGCGGGTGTTTGCCCTGGCGAGTTCGTCGATCACGAAGAGATGCTCGATGGCGATGCCGATTTGCACGCCGAAGAGGCGAGCGAGGTCCAGCGTGAACGATGGGTCGTCAGTCGGAACGGGATAGACAAGGACGGCGCCAGCCGGTGCTTCGCCTGCTGGTAGCGGCAGCACCAGCATCGTGCCGTTGGTGCCGGTCGGGACGAGACGAGGCTGATCGCCAGCGATGGTTTGGACAACGATCTTGGCTGTGCTCGAGGTGGGTGCCTGGGCAGTGAGCGGTCCCGACGTCACCGAGATCAGCTCGCCGGCGGAGTCCCGAAGGACGACCGTCGAGCGTTCGACCTGGAAGATTTCTTTCGCCGCATCTGCGGTTTGGTACGCAGCTTCGACCAAAGAACCTGGGCGACGGAACCGGCGGAGCACTTCTTCGAGCCGGGACAGCTGCTCCATCCGTTGGGTACTGCGATCGCTGGCTGCGTCGGATTGTTCAGCGAGGTGCGAGATGAGTTCAGCCACCATGGCGGCGATCGGCACGGCGATCAACGGTGCAGCCAATGCCACAGAGGAACCGTCTCCGGTACGCCCGACCAGCAGGATCAGCAGCAGGACCGGGGCAACGACCAGCGCAAAGCCTGGTGGGAGGGCCAGCCCCACATAGGCAAGGATGACCACGACCGCAAGTGTCACACCGAGCGTCGCGCTGTCGGAGACGAAGACGTCCCCGATCGTCATTGCAGCCAGTAGCCCCACGGTTCCGGCAGCAGCAGGTGCGAGGCGCCACCGTTTGGTTCGATCTTCAAGCGCGGTGCGAATGGCCACGATTCCGCTGAAACCGAGGCCCAGAGCGACCAGCGACATGCCGAGTCCTTGCGAAGAACTGGCATCGAGGCCGGGGCGCGTCAAGCGGTCGAGCAATGCCAGCACCGACAAGATGACGAGCATGGCGGCCGCTGCCGACCGATATGTCTTTGCCCAGAAGAACTCCGCCATGGCTCCAAACAACCGCTGCAACGCCGAGATCGACGCGTCGACGGTCACACTCCGTGGAGCCAACCGTACCCTAGGTGGTTGCATCCAGGTGGTGATGGGCCTAGGTCAAGGTGCGCAGGCCGCTAGCCTCGGCTGTCATGCGCCTTGCTCACTCTGTCACCGGTTCCGGCCCCGCTGTGGTCTTCATCCACGGAATCGGCTCCAGCGCCGAAACGTGGCGCTCAGTCGCTGAACAACTCGCTGGCTCGCACACGACGGTTCGCTTCGACCTGCTTGGCCACGGCGACTCGCCAATCCTCGACGATCCAGCGGAGTACTCGCGAGATCGAGCGCTGGAGGATCTTGATGAGCTCCTCGCCATGCTCGACGGGTCGGCGGTACTCGTTGGCCACTCGCTGGGTGGCTATTTGGCCCTTGCCCATGCTGCCACGCGGCCCGGGGTTGCCCGTGGCGTCATCGTGCTCAACACCGGCCCGGGCTTTCGGGATCCGGAGAAGCGCGAAGCATGGAACGACCGATCACGCCGCAATGCACATCGGTTCGGCGTCCCTGAGCAGGCAGCCGAGCTGAACCTGCAGGAGGACAGCATCGTGATGGAGCGCCTTGCTGACATGGAGACACCGACGCTCGTGCTCGCCGGTACTGCCGATCGTCCGGAGTACACCGGTGCGGGGGAGTACATGGCTCGCAAGATGCCCAACGCTCGCTTTTCTGCGGTGGAGGGCGGTGAGCATGCCATGCACGAGCAGAGTCACGCCGACGAGGTTGCCTCGATCATCGCCGAGTTCGTCAGCGGACTCGACAGCTGACACCTGGCCGACGCTTGAAGGTGTCGAGCTCAGGTCGGCGGTTCGGCATCGGCGGTCAATGGGCCCGCATGGGCAGCGTCGTTGAACGAGCGAACAATCCACTGATCACCGCTGACCACGATGTGGCTGATGGCTGAGTTGCGTGAACCCATCAGGTTGAACATGTTGATGCCGAGTGCGTGGCCCAGCAGCGAAGCAATCGTTCCACCGTGTACGAACACCGCAATGAGCTCGTCGGCATGAGCAGCGGCGAGGCGCTGGAGCGCTGGCACGGTGCGGCCAGCGAACTCGGCGTTGGATTCGGCCCCCTCGACCTCACCCCACTCGCGGTTGGCTCGCATGGCAACCGTTGACGGGTGGCCATCGGCCGACATCTTGCGGAAGAGCCCACCTTCGCCAACGCCGAGGTGAACCTCGCGCAGATCGGCCTCGACGGTGATCGGCAGATCGAGGTGACCAGCCAGAGGCGCCGCAGTCTGGCGGGTGCGTTGCAGCGAGGTGGCGTAGATGGCGTTGATTGGTTCGGCGGCAAGTCGGGCGCCGACCCGCTCTGCCTGCCATTCGCCAAGAGAAGAGAGCGGTGGATCACCCTGGCCATCGACCAACGGGAAGGGTGATGCTTCGGTGAAGGGAGCCGACTGCCCGTGGCGAACCAGGAGGACCTGGCAGGCTCCGGCGTCTGGCTGAAAGAAGGTCTGGGGATACTGCTTTGTCTCAGTCACCTCGTCACCGTAGTGGCGGTCGCCCGGTGGCTCGAAGTGCGTGTCCGTCGTGGTGGAAACCTTGCGGTCAGGAGTGACGTGCTGAGGGCCGTCGTTCGCTTTGACGTTGCTGCTTGGCTTGATGACGCCGAGCACCTTGAAGACTGTGAGCGCACCAAGGACAGTGAACTCTGGGCGGTAGAGCCGAGCATCAAGGGTGCCAGGTATGTCGACCGGAGAGAGTTCGACGATGCCAGCGACGGTGAGGTTGCGCAGTTGCTGAGCGAGCGGATCGTCTTCTCGAGGCGTCCAATTGCTCGCCGTGTCGGCCATCCGCTCGATGGCGTCGAGGTTCCGGAGTGCCGCCATCACGCGGCGAGGGTCTGCTGGCTCTTGACCCGGTGCCAGTCCGTTCTCTTGCACGTGACCAGCTTCGACCGAACGGTCGATCGTGGGATGGGTCGGCGGACCTTTGGGGCCGATCGATCGTTGCCTCTAGCCTGCCGTGGTGACGCTCGAACCCCTGCAGTACCCCCTCTCGCCGCCCGCTCGCCCTTCTGCTCCTCGCGAGCTCTGGGGGGAACGATTCGAAGATCCGTATGCGTGGCTTCGCAACGCCGAAGATCCCGAGGTGCTTGCGTTCCTCGAAGCGGAGAACGCTCACACTGACGCAGTCACTGCTCCCTTGGAGGAACTCCGCGCGTCACTGTTCGCCGAGTTCAAAGGGCGAATCAAGGAAACGGATCTCAGCGTTCCAGTCGAAAAGGACGGATGGAGCTACTACTCACGCACGGTCGAAGGACTTCCCTACGGTTTGCACTGCCGCCGCCCGATCTCTGACGAGGCCGAACAGCCTGAAGTCATCTTGATCGATGAGAATGTAGAAGCCGCCGACGGCGACTACTTCGAGCTGGGAGTCTTCGATGTATCGCCGGACCATCGTCTGCTGCTGTGGGCGGTAGACCGAAGCGGTGATGAGAGGTTCGAGCTGAGGGTTCGGGATCTGGCGACGGGGAGCGATTTCGACGATGTCATTCCCGACGTCAGCTACGGCTCAGCATGGGCCAGCGACAACTCGACGTTCTTCTACGTTCGTGTCGACGACGCTGAGCGTCCCTTTCAGGTCTGGCGTCATTGTTTGGGAACGCCGGTCGACCATGACGTCATGGTGTTCGAGGAGCTGGATCAGCGGTTCTTCGTCGGTGTGGGACGTGAGCGCGACGACTCGTTCATCCAGATCGGCGTGGGCTCGGCGATCACCGACGAGCTGTGGCTTTTGCCGGCTGACGAACCAGAGGCTCCGCTGCGCTGTTTTGCCGAGCGGCGCAATGGCATCGAATACGCTGCAGCACACCACGAAGGTCGCTTCATCTTGTTGACCAACGATGGCGCAGAGAACTTCCGGATCGCCGAGACACCGGTCGACGCGACTGAACCAGAGCACTGGGTGGACCTCGTGCCGCATCGGCCGGATGTCCACGTGTCCGGTTTTGACGCATTGCGGGATCATCTCGTGATCTTCGAGCGAGTGGATGCGGTCACGCAGATGCGCGTCCGGCGTTGGGACAGCGGCGCCGAACACGTCATCGCTCAGGCCGAGGAGATCTCGACCGTGTGGCCAGGTGCGAACCCCACCGCTGAAACCACCTGGTTCCGCTACGGGTACAGCTCGATGGTCACACCAGCTGCCGTGCTGAGTTACGACCTCGATGAGCGCACGACGAAGGTCCTCAAGGCCACCGAGGTGCTCGGCGGCTTCGACGCAGCGAAGTACCAGACACAGCGCTCGTGGGCCGTCGCCGACGACGGTGAACGCATTCCCATGAGCTTGGTCTGGCGACGCGACCGGCCAGCAGGGCCCGGCCCGGCCCTGATCGGGGCGTACGGTGCCTACGAGGTCTCGTCCGATCCGGGTTTTTCGACGATGCGCCTCTCATTGCTCGATCGTGGATTCGTCGTGGCGATTGCACACGTGCGGGGCGGTGGGGAACTCGGCCGTCGCTGGTACGTCGGGGGAAAGTTCGAACAGAAGCGCAACACGTTCACTGACACCGTCGCATGTGCCCGTCACCTTGTTGCCGAAGGTTGGACCAAGCCCGAGCAACTGGGCTTGCGTGGTGGCTCTGCCGGCGGCCTCCTCGTGGGAGCAACGCTCAATCTGGCCCCCGATTTGTTCGGTGCCGCCGTGGCACAAGTTCCGTTCGTGGACGCGCTCAACACGATGCTCGACCCGAGCCTGCCGTTGACGGTGACTGAATGGGAAGAGTGGGGTAACCCTGCAGAGTCTGAGGTGATCTATCGGGAGATGCGGGCCTACACGCCATACGAAAACGTGCAGCCGACCGCCTATCCGAGCATCCTCGCAACCGCGGGTCTCAATGATCCCCGGGTGGGCTACTGGGAACCAGCCAAGTGGGTGATCGCACTGCGTGAGCAGTCCACGAGTGACCGCCCCATCTTGCTGCAAACCGATATGGGTGCTGGTCACGGCGGTCCTTCGGGACGCTATGACGGCTGGCGTGACGAAGCCAAGGTCCTGGCCTTCTTGATCGAGACGCTCGGGGCCCCGCACACGCCGCTCGACCGTGTTCCTGCAAGCAATGTCGCGCCCGGGTCGTGACGATTCAGAAGATGTCGAAGCAACTCGGTCAGCCCGTTCTCTGCGCGAGCAACGAGACGGCTAAGGTCCGAACCCAACCGGGGGTCTTCCGTGAACGAATCTGAGTACGAACGCCGCCTCAGCTCCTACGAAGTAGGAATGGCGGAACTGCAGAACCAACTGAAGGTGATGGAGGAAGAGGTCATCACCCTGCGCCGTCGCCTCCAAGACGCGCCCAAGAGGGTGCGTACGCTCGAAGAGCGACTGCTCGACACCAAAGGGCAGTTGGCGCAAGCGGTCAGCCAAAACGAAAAGCTCACCTACACGCTGCGCGAAGCTCGAGAGCACATCGCAGCGCTTCGTGAAGAGGTTGACAAGCTTGCGCATCCTCCCTCTGCCTACGGAACCTTTCTGGGGCACAACGACGACGAGACTGCCGACATCTTCACCAGCGGCCGCAAGATGCGCGTCGAGGTCCATCCCGCCATTGCGGTCGACGAACTCCGAAAGGGCGACGAAGTCGTCCTGAACGAGTCGCTCAACATCGTGAAGGTCCGCCCGCCCGAACAGTCTGGTGAAGTGGTTTCGGTGAAAGAAGTGCTCGACGGTGGCTTACGGGCCGTCATTGTCGGCCGTGCCGACGAAGAGCGTGTCGTCGACCTCGCCGAAGATCTCATTGGCACCCGTATCCGCTCCGGTGATTCGCTGATTCTCGAACCTCGGGCTGGGCTGTTGGTCGAAAAGATCGAAAAGGCGGAAGTCGAAGACCTCGTGCTCGAGGAGATTCCTGACGTCAGCTACGACGACATCGGCGGTCTCGACGAACAGATCGAAGAGATCATCGATGCCGTTGAACTCCCGTTCTTGCACGCTGATCTGTTCAACGAGCACGACTTGCCAGCACCGAAGGGCATCCTGCTCTACGGGCCTCCGGGCTGTGGAAAGACCCTCATCGCGAAGGCCGTTGCGGCAAGCTTGGCCAAAAAAGTCGCCGAAGTGTCTGGTGACACCGAAGCCAAGAGCTTCTTCCTCAACATCAAGGGGCCGGAACTGCTGAACAAGTATGTCGGCGAGACCGAGCGTCAGATTCGGCTGATCTTCCAGCGAGCTCGAGAGAAGTCAGAAGAAGGTATGCCGGTCATCATCTTCTTCGACGAGATGGAAAGCCTCTTCCGCACACGTGGTTCCGGCATCAGCTCCGACATCGAGAGCACGATCGTTCCACAGTTGCTGGCCGAAATCGATGGCGTCGAAACGCTCAAGAACACGATCGTCATCGGTGCATCCAACCGCGAAGATCTGATCGACCCTGCGATTCTGCGCCCCGGTCGGCTCGACGTGAAGATCAAGATCGAGCGCCCAACCGAAACGTCGGCCAAATCGATCTTCCGTCGCTACCTCACCACCGACCTGCCGATTCACGCCGACGAGGTCGCCGAGCACGGGAGCGAGCAAGCTGCGGTCGACGCCATGATCGTGGCCGGGGCCGAGTTCATGTACCGAGAAGATGATGACACTCGCTTCCTCGAGGTCACCTACCAAAACGGCGACAAGGAGATTCTGTACTTCCGGGACTTCTCTTCCGGGGCCATGATCGAGAACATCGTCCGGCGAACGAAGAAGGCGGCGATCAAGCGCTACCTCGATGTTGGCGAGAAGGGCATCAAGGCCGAGGACCTGCACGCCTCCATCACTCAGGAGTTCAAAGAGCAGGAGGACCTTCCCAACACCACCAACCCGGACGACTGGGCGAAGGTGTCCGGCAAGAAGGGCGAGCGCATTGTCTATGTGCGCACGCTCATCAAGAAGGGCGACGGCGACGAAGGCGGTGGCCGTGCCATCGAGCAAGTAGCGACGGGTCAGTACCTGTAACCGATGGCCATTCCCAAAGTCGTCGGTGTCGAAACCGAGCTCGGCATCATGGTGCGAGGCGCTGCCGACTGGAATCCCGTGTCCGCCTCGTCCATGTTGATCAACTCCTACGTGGGCACCGACCCCGGAGGAATCGATGATCGTGCCACCCCGGTGGCGTGGGACTTCATTGACGAAATGCCCGGGGCCGATGCTCGCCAAGCGCTGGCGCCGTCGTTCTCGATGCCGCCGGAAATCGAGACCCATCTGGTGAATGCGGTGCTCACCAACGGCGCTCGTTACTACGTCGATCACGCCCACCCAGAGATCTCGACGCCAGAGTGCCTCGATGCGTTGGCGGTGACGCTCTATGACCGGGCGGCCGAACTCATCGCAGTCGAGTCCATGAAGGCGGCCCGGGCGCTGTTGCCGCCAGACCAAGAGGTGATTCTCTACAAGGACAACAGCGATCGCAAAGGCAATGCGTATGGAACACACGAGAACTTTCTCGTCGACCGATCGCTGCCATTCGGCCAGATCATCACCGGAGCGACGATTCATTTCGTCACGCGCCAGATCTTCAGCGGCTCGGGCAAGGTCGGCAGCGAGCTTCCGGGCACCGCAGGCGCTCACATCCCGTACCAGATAACCCAGCGGGCCGAGCACTTCGAAGAAGAGGTCGGGCTCGAGACCACGCTGAAACGCCCGATCATCAACACCCGTGACGAGCCTCACGCTGACAGTCAGCGGTATCGGCGGCTTCACGTCATCGTGGGTGATGCCAATATGTCGCAGGTCGCCACGTTCTTGAAGGTGGGTACCACCTCGATCCTGCTGGCCATGCTCGAGGACCAGGCGTACGACATGTCGATGGTGCTCGATGATCCGGTAAGGGCCATGCATCACGTCAGCCACGATCTGACGCTGAGCGAACCCATGAAGCTTGCCGATGGCTCGATGGCCACAGCCCTCGAGATCCAATTCGACATGCTCGAACAGGCCAAGGCATGGAGTACCCGCCACGGCCTCGAGTCAGTGGGCGGTGACGAGGTCGGCAACATGATTCTCGATCGCTGGGAGCGAGTGCTGATCGGCCTTGAATCTGACCCGGCCAGCGTGGCCGATCAGATTGATTGGTTGGCAAAGAAGCGGATCCTCGACGGCTTCATGGAGCGCCACGACTGCGGTTGGGACGACACCAGGCTCCGAGCGCTCGACCTGCAATATCACGACCTCCGGCCGGAGAAGTCCTTGGCGGCTCGCGCTGGCCTCGAGACGTTGATCGATGACGCTGACGCCGCGTTGGCCATGTCCGAGCCGCCGCTGAACACTCGGGCGTACTTCCGAGGCAAGTGCCTCCAGAAGTTCGCAGACTCAGTCGTGGCAGCCAACTGGGACTCGATCGTCTTCGACGTCGGCGACGATCCTTTGCGCCGCGTTCCCATGCTCGAACCCACCAGGGGTACGCTGGAACACGTTGGCGCTCTGCTCGACGAGAGTGCAACAGTTCGTGAGCTCCTCGACAAACTCGGGGCTTGAAACCTTCTGACCGATAGGAACCCTCGATGGCTGAGCGTGAGCAGATCAAGAAGAACCCGTCCCGTGCAGACGAGGTCGAAGTCGCTGAGGCACCGACTGCCAGCGAATCGGGCGAGAAGCTGAAGTCCGAACTCGACGATCTCCTCGACGAGATCGATGACGTGCTGGAGACCAACGCCGAGGACTTCGTGAAGTCCTACATCCAAAAAGGCGGCCAGTAACCCCCCTTCTCCCTCCCAACCTCCGTTCTGCGGCACTCTGCCCTCACTTCTGAGGGTGATCCTCCGCAGAACGTCGGTTTCGCACCCTCGGGTGCCTCTCATGCGTCAAGGCAAAGAGGTGTCCGATGTCAAGAAGAACCGATCATCTGATCGTTTCGCGTGCTGTGTTGAACCACGGGGTGGTCGCTCGTTCCGAACTGCTGCTCGCAGGTTTGAGTTCTGCAAGTATCGACCGTCGAGTCGGAGGGATCCTGACCCCGCTTCTCCCCGGGGTGTACTCGGTCGGGGCGACGACAGAGCGTGGTTGGGTTGCTGCTGCCCTGACCGCTGAACCGCGCTCGGCAGCAGCTGATCTCACCGCTGGACAACTCCTCGACCTGCCATCACGTCGATCCAATGGCGTGGCGATCGTGGTCCCGGAATCGGTTCGTCGAACCTTCCCGTCCGGCCTCCAGTCTCGACGAACCCGTCATCTTCCGACCGAAGACATCACCATCGTGGATGGGCTCAGGGTCACGTCGGTGGAACGGACGATCTGCGATTTGGCGAACCTCGTTTCCGCCCGTCAGCTGCAGCGGCTCATCGAAGTGTCGATCGTTCACGACCGGACGACGGCGAGTTTGTTCCGAGCCTGCGCAGCGAGCTTCTGTCGGCGAGGTCGTCGTGGCAGTGCTCGTATTCGTTTGCTCCGTCACGAGCTGCTCGATCGAGCGGACATCTCCGATTCAGAGCTCGAACGGAGGGGCGTTGAGCTGTTGACCACTCGCGGCCTGCACGACTTTCGCCTCCATCACTCACCGCCGTGGCGAGATGGGCCCAGGGGAGTGGTCGACATCGCGTGGCCTGACCATCGGATGATTGTCGAACTCGACGGGCGTCGTTGGCACACGGTCACCGAGGCGATGCAGGACGATCGTCGTCGTGATCGTCGGGCCACGTCGCATGGCTGGGTCGTCATTCGAGCTCCATGGGATGAGGTCGTGCATCGCCCGGACTCACTCATCGCCGATCTACGCGAGCTCCTCCAATCGAGATCACCCCATCCCCCGTGATGACGGGCTCGAATTGCGGAGGATCACCCTCAGAAATGAGGGCTGCATGCCGCAGAACGGGGAAAGGGGGCGGGGGTGGAGGAGAGCGGCTGTAGTTTCTTGGCCATGACGACGGCATTCAGCACTGTGGAAGAGATTGGCGCCGACCTCGAACGGCTCGAGGCGAGCATCGACGGCTACCAGCGCCCGGCGGCGTACGCACTCGGCGTAGCGACGATTGCTGAGAACGGCGACGTCCTCGACGTGTCCTACCCGCAGGTGAATGTCGGCCAGCACAACTACACAGCGGTCGCTCTGGCGCAGGCCATCGGTCACGTTGGTGGCACGGCCACCTACCAGGTGTCTGCAGAGCAACTCGCCGCTGCCAGCAATACCATCGAGCCTGCGCTCGGGGTCGACATTCCACACCCGAACGCTGCGGCGTGGAGCGCATGCGCGGCGCTGGCAGCCACATCGGCCCTTGGCGGCCGGCGTCAGCTGGTCGCCAGCTACCTCGGCTCGCTCGACGACGCCCCGATCGACGCCATCGACGGCTATCTCCGTTTGCACATGTTGTCGACCAGGGCCGTGCAGCCTCACGGCGTCAACATGGACGGCATCTTCGGCAAGCTCACGAACGTCGTCTGGACCAGCCATGGCCCATTCCCCGTTCCCGGCTTCGAGCTCGCTCAGATGAAGGCTCGAGCCGAGGGTCATCACCTCGTGGTGCACGGCGTCGACAAGTTCCCTCGCATGGTCGACTACGTGGTCCCGTCGGGGGTTCGTATTGCCGATGCCAGCCGCGTGCGCATGGGCGCCCACCTCGCTGAGGGCACCACGGTCATGCACGAAGGCTTCTGCAACTTCAACGCCGGCACGCTCGGCGCTTCGATGGTCGAGGGACGCATCTCGGCTGGCGTGGTCGTCGGCGACGGTTCTGACATCGGCGGCGGCGCATCGACCCAAGGCACGTTGTCGGGCGGCGGAGAAGAGATCATCAGTATCGGCAAGAACTGCTTGCTCGGAGCCAACTCAGGTACTGGCATCTCGCTCGGCGATGATTGCATCGTCGAAGCTGGGCTCTACGTCACGGCCGGCACGCTCGTGTCGATGCCGGACAACTCGATCCGCAAGGCCCGAGAGATCTCGGGCGCCAGCGGGTTGCTGTTCCGTCGCAACTCGCTCACCGGTGAGGTCGAGGCCGTGGCCCGCTCCGGTGCAAAGTGGCAAGGCCTCAACGAAGACCTCCACACAAACTGATCACCAAACCCGAACTGTCCCGCCTGATGCCCGCAGAATCGAACCTTTGGCGGGACAATTCGGGGTGCGGGATCGGGTGGATGCTGTGAGGCGTGGTCGGTGGAGCAGCGCGGCTATGTTTGACCGCTGTGACCCTGCCGCTGTTCTCCACATCTGACGATCCCGGGCCGAACTTCCCTGAGCTGCTGAAGCGCACCGGGATCGATCCCTCCTATCGCATCAACGAGGCCATGACCGCCGAGCAACACCTCGACATCACCCACGGCACCACGGTGGTGGCGGCTCGCAGCAGCGAAGGTGTGGTGATTGCTGGTGACCGGCGGGCGACGTCTGGCAACTTGATCAGTTACCGCACCATGAAGAAGGTGTTCGCCGCCGATCGTTGGTCCGGCGTGGCAATTGCCGGTGCAGCCGGCCCGGCAATCGAAATGGTGAAGATGTTCCAGTTGCAACTCGAGCACTACGAGAAGGTCGAGGGCCACTCGCTCTCCCTGGAAGGCAAGGCCAACCAACTCTCGATGATGGTGCGTCAGCACCTCCCAGCGGCGATGCAAGGCATGGTCGTGGTGCCGATCTTTGCTGGCTACGACCGCCGTCGGGACAAGGGGCGCTTGTTCGCCTACGACGTCACTGGCGGTCGCTACGAAGAGGAGGACTACGTCGCTTCCGGCTCGGGCAGCCTGCACGCTCGAACAGTGATCAAGCTGGGACGGGGCGGCAACCTCAGCCAGGATGACACGGTCAATCTGATGATCCGGGCGCTGTTCACCGCGGCCGACGATGACTCCGCCACTGGTGGCCCCGACTCGATGCGTGGGATCTACCCGATCGTGGCAACGATCGGCGAAGACGGTTTCCAGGCACTTGAAGAGGCAGACATCGCTGAACGGTTCGCTTCGATCATCGAGGAATACACCCGCCCCGGGGAGGCAATCCAATGAACATGCCGTTCTATGTCGCCCCCGAACAGGTCATGAAAGACCGGGCTGACTACGCACAGAAAGGCATCGCCCGGGGCCGCAGCTTGGTCGCCATCGAGTTTGCAACCGGCATCGTTCTCGTCGCCGAGAACCCCTCACGCAACCTTCGAAAAGTGTCGGAGATCTACGATCGGATCGCGTTCGCCGGCGTCGGCAAGTACAACGAATACGACCAGCTCCGCATCGCCGGCATCCGTCATGCCGACATGAAGGGTTACACCTACAGCCGCGACGATGTCGACAGCCAGGCACTTGCCAATCAGTACGCACAGATGCTCGGCCAGATCTTCACTCACGAAATGAAGCCCCTTGAAGTCGAGATTCTTGTTGCGTCGGTGGGTTTCGTTGCCGACGGCAACCGTCTGTTCCACATCCGATACGACGGTTCAGTGACCGACGAAGATGGCTTTGCAGCGCTCGGCGGTGAGGCGGATGCCATCCGAGAACGTTTGGGCGAAGGTCACGCCAACGACATGGAACTCGGAGCTGCGCTGCAGCTCGCCTCATCGGCGCTCGCCGGGCCCGATCGCACGATCGAGGACGACCAACTCGAGGTTGCTGTGCTCGACCGTCTCGATGAGGGTCGGTGTTTCCGCCGGCTCGAGAACGGCGAGATCACCGCACTGCTTTCCTAGGGCAAGTGACTGCTTCGGTCAGCCGGGGCTGCCGGGAGAGTGACCTGTGTAGAACGCGATGGTGATTGGCGTGGCCGGGTCGGCCCCACTTCCACCGTCGATGATTTTCGTTCGCCGAGTGGCCGGTCGAGTTTGACTGTGGCTCGCATGGCAGTGCCTCGTCGGTTGCACGGAACGGATGCGCTGTGTTGAGGGAACGTCGCCGTGATCGTCACAGTGTCGTCGGTCTCGACTGACTCGATCACGAGCCCGCCTAGCCGTGACCACGACGGACACCCGGGGTGCGCGGCGCGGATCGGTATTGCCTGGCTCGATTCGCCGACCGCGTCGTTGACCGCCCAGACGGCGTCGACGCGATCGACCGAGATCGCCTCAACGGTCGCTGCGGCGCCCGCAACTGACACAGCGGTCAAGGCAACTGAGGCACTGACCTGCCTCAGACGCGTTGTACCGATGACGTTGGTGACCAGTCTGTGCACATCGAGAACATCGGCGTACTCGGGAGCTTCCTGTAGCGGCGGATGTTCGGCCTGAGGCTGGCTCGGCTAGGTTTGCCCCGATGACTCACAAGCGTCGAATCTACGGAATCGAGACCGAGTATGGCGTCACGTGCACCTTGCGGGGCCAGCGTCGCCTGAGCCCCGACGAGGTAGCCCGCTACCTGTTCCGACGAGTTGTTTCGTGGGGCCGAAGCTCGAATGTGTTTCTGGTCAACGGGGCACGCCTGTATCTCGATGTTGGTTCTCATCCCGAGTACGCAACCGCAGAGTGCGATTCGATCGGCGACGTCGTCATCCACGACAAAGCTGGCGAGCGGGTACTCGAACAGCTGCTCGACTCGGCCGAGGAGCGCCTTCGCGACGAAGGCATCCAGGGAACGATCCACCTTTTCAAGAACAACACCGACTCCGCGGGCAACTCCTACGGTTGCCACGAGAACTACCTCACGACTCGAAACGACGACCTCGGCCACTACAACGAGATCCTCATCCCGTTTTTGGTGAGTCGGCAGATCTACGCAGGCGCTGGCAAGGTGTTGCAGACCGCCAGAGGCTCGACCTTTGCGGTGTCACAGCGCGCAGAACACATTTGGGAAGGTGTCAGCTCAGCCACGACGCGGAGTCGTCCAATCATCAACACCAGAGATGAGCCACACGCAGACGCCGAGCATTTTCGGCGCTTGCACGTGATCGTCGGCGACTCGAATATGAGTGAGTACACGACCTATCTCAAGGTCGGTGCGATGGCGATCATCCTCCGTATGGTCGAGGACCCTTCCTGTGTCTTGCGTGACATGACGCTCGAGAACCCCATCCGCTCGATCCGCGAAATCAGCCACGATCTCACGTTCAAGCGTCGGGTCCGTCTGGCCAACGGTCGAGAGGCCAGCGCCTTTGAGATCCAGTCTGAGTACCTGAGCCGAGCGCTCCGGTACGCCGAGCAGAAGGGGCTGCCCGACGACGAGATGAAGGCGCTCGGAATGTGGGAGCACGTGATGACCCACCTCGAGACCGACCCGTTCAAGCTCGATCGTGAGCTGGACTGGGTCATTAAGCACAACCTCATCGAGGCGTATCGAGCGAAGCATGGGCTGGAGCTCAGCGACGCCAGGGTCCAGTTGGTGGATCTTCAATACCACGATGTCCGCCGAAGCCAAGGGCTTTTCTACAAGCTGCAGGATCGCGACATGGTCGAGCGCACGCTCACCGATGACCAGATGATCGATGCCATCGACACGCCGCCGCAAACCACCCGAGCCAAGCTGCGCGGTGACTTCATCCGGCGGGCCAAGGAACGCAAGCGTGATTACACCGTTGACTGGGTGCATCTGAAACTCAACGACCAGGCGCAGCGGACCGTGCTCTGCAAGGACCCGTTCAAGAGTGAAGATGAGCGAGTAGAAAAGCTGATCGAGAGCCTCTGAAAGGTCCCCGCTCGCCGCCGCCAAAGCGGCTCGTGGCCCGCTAGACATGAGCGCTGATGTCCAAGCTCGAGCGTTTGCTGAATTTGACGGCGGTCCTTCTGGATACTGATCGGCCGTTGTCCGCTGACGCTATCCGTACTCGCGTCGAGGGATATCCGGAGGCCTTGGCCAGCTTCCGTCGTTCTTTTGAACGAGACAAAGAAGATCTGCGTTCGTTGGGCATTCCGCTGACCATCGAGCGCGTGCCTGGCATCGAACCCGCTGTCGACGGCTACCGCATCTCTCCAGACGACTACTACCTCCCCGACCCAGGACTCGATGCTGACGAGCTCGCTGCGCTCCACCTTGCATCGATGGCAGTCCGAGTTGAAGGGCTGGGCGAGCGTGAGGCGCTCTGGAAGCTCGGCGGTTTGGTCGATGCTGACGCCGGAGCGGTCGCAAACGCCGTTGTGTCCATGCCGACCAACCCTGCGCTCGTCCCGTTGTTCGAAGCAATCACCGGGAAGCAACCGGTCGGTTTCGGGTACAACGGCGAAGCGCGAACGGTGGATCCGTGGCGGCTCGAGTTCCAACGAGGTCGCTGGTACCTCACTGCGTTCGATAGAGCTCGCGAGGCCGAACGGAATTTTCGTCTCGATCGCATCGAAGGTGTCGTCGAACCGCGAACGGACCTGGGTGTGGCATCCCAACCCACCGAGTCGACCCCGAGCCGAGTCCTGCAACCGTGGGAGATCGGCGAGAGCGAGCCGACGATGGTGCGCCTGCTGGTTGATCAAGAACGGGTGCCGTGGGCGCACCAGCACTTTGGTGCCGATGTCGCTGCTGAGGAACAACCAGACGGTGCGGCGGTCTTCACGGTGCCTGTCGTTATGTGGGATGCCTTCCGATCGCTTGTCTTCGAGTTTCTCGACCACGCAGAAGTGCTCGACCCTCCCGAGCTCCGAGCCGATGTTGTTCGGCATCTGCAGGCCATCGTGGCGACGGGAGCCGGCTCATGAGCACAACCGCCGGCGAACGCCTTCGCCGTGTCCTGGCCATGGTGCCTTGGATCGTGGCCCGCCCGGGAGTAGCCGTCGGCGAGGTCGCTGAACGTTTCGGGATCTCTGAATCAGAACTGGTCGCCGATCTCGAGGTCGTCTGGATGGTCGGCTTGCCGCCCTACACCCCCGACGCATTGGTCGAAGTCACGATGGAGGATGGCAAGGTCTGGATCCAATACGCCGACTTCTTCGCCCGCCCCCTGCGTCTGACACCGGCCCAGGGTCTGGCGATGCTGGCGTCATCTGATGCGCTCCTCTCGATGCCGGGCACTGACCCAGTTGGTCCCCTCGCTCGGGCATTGGACAAGCTGGCCAGCGCCCTCGATATCGACGTCGACGGCGCGCTCGACATCGATCTCGGTGCCGCCGGCTCGGCACACCTCGAGCCGCTGCGGCGCGCCGCCGACAACCGTGTATTCGTCGACATCGAGTACTACTCCTATGGTCGCGACGAACTCACGCAACGCCGAATCAGCCCCGACCGCATCACTGCGAACGGCGGCGCTTGGTACGTGGAAGCGTGGTGTCTGTTGGCCGACGGCGACCGCTTGTTCAGGCTGGATCGGATTGCATCTCTCGAGGTCACCACCGTGGCGAGTGGCCGTGAACTCTCCGCTGGTGGTGCCCAGCAACTCTTCACTGCCGACGTCAGCTTGGCGCGTATTCGCCTGCACCTTCAGCCGCCGGCTCGCTGGGTGATCGATGCGTATCCATGTGAAGACATCATCGGCCACGACGATGGCTCTGTCACCGTGACCCTTGCTGTGACAGCGGAGCGGTGGGTACAGCGGCTGCTCCTTCGTTTGGGCGTGGACGCCGCCGTGATTGAAGACGCTTCGTTTGCCGGTGCAGCTTCGCTCGGACCGACAGCAGCAGCAAGCGTGCTCGCTCGCTACCAGAGTTAGGGTCAGCGGATGGTGGAGCAGTCGACGGGAGGTGAGGACGACTGGGCCAAGCAGATGCTGGCCGAGGCACTACTGGGCCGCTCGACCTTGCCGACAGTTGAGCCTGCGTTGAGCGAAGAGGCTGCGCCGCTCGATGAGGTTTCGCTGCGTGAGGTCGGAGCCTCCACTCCCGAGGTTCTCTACCAGGTTGTGCTCGATGAGCCGGTGGTCACCGAGCCCGAGATCCAGGCCGATGTCGCTGGAGCGCCGCCGATCAAACGGCCGCCGATTCGATATCGAGTCGAGCTCGAGGAGCCGCCAGTCGCAGAACACGTCCTTGGCGACCCGAGCGCTGATGCACCCGATGGCGCACCGGCAGCGGCGGTGGCGAGTCGCCTCTTCGAACGACCCACCTTCGACGCAACCAATGATCCCGGCGTTGAAGAGTTGCTGGCTGCTGAGCCCGTGCTGCCCACGGTGGCCGACGAGAGCAACGAACGCTCCCGACTGCGAGGTGCGGTCGAGTGGTTGGTGGTGCTGGGGAGTGCGGTGATCGTTGCGCTGTTGCTCCGGGCGTTTCTGTTCCAGGCGTTCTTCATTCCGTCGGAGTCGATGGAAGTGACGCTGCGCGTCGACGATCGTGTGTTGGTGAACAAACTGAGTTATCAGTTCGGAGGAGTCGAGCGAGGCGAAGTGGTGGTCTTTCGTCGGCCAGAAGGCCAGCCCGGCGAGTTCCGTGACCTGATCAAGCGTGTCATCGGGTTGCCAGGTGAGAGCATCGAAGCCAGGGACAACACGATCTTCATCAACGGTCAGCTTCTCATCGAGCCGTATCTCATGCCTGGCGAGGTGATCGGCGACTTCGGCCCGCTCGTCATCCCCGATGGTGAGTACTTCATGATGGGCGACAATCGTGACAACAGCGGTGACAGCCGCGTGTTTGGGACAGTCGATGGCGAGCGAATCATCGGCCGAGCGTTCTTCCTGTTCTGGCCACTCGATCGAATAGGGTCGCTCTGACCGCTTCGCTCTGAACTGGGTAGGAGCGGGCTCAGATCAAGGATTCCGAGACCGGCTGCGGCGAACTGGTTCGATCTGATCGAGCTCTGGGGCATCGACCGGCCCGAACCACACCACTTGCATCGTCGCCGCTTGAGCACTCCAGAAGGCTGCGGCTTCGTCGAGAACCTCGATGGCGGCGGTGTCGAAGCTCATGGGTTGTTCGGTTTCGATCACAAGAAGCCGGCGATTCTCGATTCCGGTGTCTCGCAGCCCGTCAGCCATCGCATCCCAATTGGCGCTGACGTAGTCGGGGACCCCTGCGATGGCTCCCAAGCGGGCGAGGTATGCCGCCTTGTCGTCAGTGCTGTCGATCTGGCCCCGACGCACCGTCCAACCAAGACCCTCGGCGAGCGTTGTCAGCTCGTTGCTCGGCATCGATCCACCTCGCCAGACTCCGGCAGCGAGACGCCCCGTCAGCAAGGCCAGGCCGCTCATCCGACGATCTCGCGGAACGAGTCGTAGTGGTCATCGGTGTAGTAGCGCTCGCCGTCGGCGCCCGACACGATGCGTCTGGCTCCACGATCGGGCGACCCTGGTGTGTCGACGGTGTACTCGCGGTAGTGCTCTTGCGGCCGATCAGGGAGGATGCCCTCCCGATTCTGGAACGTGCCATCGTCTTGCCGATAGGGGTAAGGGCCGCCGTCCTCGATCAAGAACAGCGTCTCGATGGCCTCGAGCGGCAGTTCGTCGAGGGTGATGCTCGGCAGGTCGGAGAACTGAGCCGCCGTATCGCTTGTGTCGACCAACGTCGTGGCGGTGGTCTCGGCGACCGTGAGGCTGGTGCCTGCGTCTGCGTTGACGTCCACATCGTCTGCCGTGCCGCTGAAAACCAGAAACGCCACCATCATGACGATGAGCGCGGCCGCACCTGCGACCAGGTTGGTTCGGGCGGAAGATGTGGTTGTGCTCATGCTCCCTCCGGGAAGAATTGGCCAATGGTTGCGCTGAGGCGGTCGACGTGATCGCTGAAGACCCCATCGATCCCAGCGTCGAGAAGAGAGGCGATCTCGCGCTCGTGTTGAGCGTCCCAGCCGAAGGCAATGCGATCGAAACGATGAAAGACTGCGACGAGGCCACCACTCCAATCGGTCTGGCGAAGGTTGACGGCGTCGATGCCGAGGTTGCGCAGTTCGTTCGCCCGCCGCTCAGCACCTTCCTTGATCTTCGCCAGACGCGTCGAGTCGACCAGTCGGGCAGACGTGTGCTCTCGCCACTCTCGCAGTTGTTCGTAGTTCGGATGGCACAACCACAGTTGTTCCTCCGCTGAACCGCCGGCGTTGCGTGCTGCATCGAGCACTGCAGAGAACGACGCTGGGTCTTTGACGTCCAGGGAAACGTCGTGGCTGGTGCCGACATGGTCGTAGAACTCGGCCAGCGTTGGGATGTGTTCCGGCAGCTCTGCTCGAGTCGCCTCGCCGATGGCTTTCTTGCGAGGCCAGCGGCCGAGTTCACCATCGTGGTCGAGTACGGCGACCCCATCTGAGGTCACCCACACATCGCTCTCCAACCCGGTCGCTCCGAGCCGTAACGCCAGGTCGAACGCCTCCAAGGTGTTCTCGGGTGCATGGGCACTAGCCCCTCGGTGAGCAAAACCGATGGGTCGAGGAAGGAGAGGCGAAAGCCGCGTAGCCATTGGGACATCCTGCCGTTGCTCCGACCCGTCTGCGACCTCAGAGAGCGGATGTGGCGACCTCACAGAGTCACTGACCGACAGCGCAACGAGGTCAACCTCACGAATTGCGTCGTATCCACCACAAACCGTGAGGCTTCAGGCATGATGTCTTTCACGGGGCAGGGACCATTGGGTCTTTTGCTCCTGCGTTTCTGAAACGCTCAAGAGTGCCCAAACCCCTGCCGATCCATCCTAGAGACGAAGTACGGCGGGGTTAAGGGAGCGCTTATGGCGACCATCAGGGCAAGTTGTTCAGATTGCGGTGACGTGGAACTCACGACTGCTGACGTTTCTGTGCGGATTTGTGACGACAACAATCACGGGACGTATTCGTTCCGATGTCCAACGTGTGAGATGACCGTGGTGAAGTCGGCTGAGCCGCGCACGATCGATCTCCTCGTTGCGAGCGGTGTTGCGTTCACGACCTGGCAGATGCCGGCAGAGCTGCACGAGCGAAAGGAAGGTGAGCCGATCGATCACGATGATCTGCTCGACTTTCATGATCTGCTCAGTGACGACCGAGCACTCGAACAAGCATTGGCAGAGTTCACCGGCTGAGGGCTCTACACCTTCGCAATTCTCGACTCGTCGTAGGACGGGTCTACGCCGAACCGCCGCCCCATGTGAGGGGTGGCGGTTCGACGCATTTTTGGCGGGCTAGCCTTGCCGCCATGTTCAACATCGGTGGGCCGGAAGTGCTGGTCATTGCACTCATCGCCCTCGTGGTGGTCGGCCCAGAGCAGTTGCCTTCTGTGCTTCGCAAGGCCGGACAATATGCAGCGCAGATTCGGCAGATGTCGACGGGTCTACGCCAAGAATTCATGGCTGGTGTCGACGAGCTCGACCCGACCAATTGGGAAGGCGAGCGAGGCACCGGAGAACCCGACAAGCCGATCGTGCCCAAGGGGTACGCCGAGCGAGTTGCTGCCGGAGAAGACGGGAACCCGTTCAAAGCCAAACCGGTTTCGCACCAGATGGCCGACGCCACACCCGAAGAAGCGGCGGCCGAGGCCACAGCTGCGGCGGAGAAGGCGGAAGCAGAGGCCAGGCGAGCAATGGAGAAGGCCCGCAAGGCTCGCACCGAGGCGCGAGACGCCAAGAGTGCAGCGGAAGCCGCGGCCCTCGAGGCGTCAGCACCCGATGGCGAAGCGCCGAATGTGGTTGACGCGCCCGAAGCGGCGCCGGAACTCGCCGACGCAAAATCTGCCGAGGCTGATTCGACAATCGACGAACAAGACAGCGAGTCTGCCGAGTGATGAAGTTCCGGATCGGTCGGAAAGACGCAGAGGACGAACCCAAGCAAGACCTCAGCATGGTGGGGCACCTCAAGGAGCTGCGCACTCGCCTCATCCGGTCGGTCATCGCCGTGGCAATTGGGGCGATCGTCGTGTGGATCTGGTTCAACCCGATCTTCACGTTCTTGTCCGAGCCGTACTGCAATCTTCGTCCTGAGGACAATTGCAGCTTCTTGGTGACCGACCCGCTCGGTGAGTTCAACGTTCGGGTGACGGTGTCGGGATACGGCGGCCTGATCATGGCGCTACCGGTCATCTTCTACCAGATCGGCAGATTCGTCTTGCCCGGGTTGTACCCGAACGAGAAAAAGGTGATGGTGCCCTTCCTGGTGGCGTCTGTCGTGCTTCTCGCCGCGGGCATCGTCGTGGCCTATCTCTTCTTGCCAAGGGCGCTCGAAGTTCTCGCCGAGCTCGGGACCGACCGGTTCGAGTCGTTCTTCACTCCGAACGAGTACATGAGCTTCTTCATCAAGATGCTGTTGGCGTTCGGGTTGGCCTTCGAGTTGCCCATCGTCCTGATCTTCCTGCAGCTGGTCGGCGTCGTGCAGACGCAGACCCTGCGGAAGAACCGCCGGATTGCGGTGGTCGTTGTCGTGATTCTCGGCGCCATCATCACCCCGACCGGCGACCCGTTCACGCTGTTGGTGCTCTCCGCTCCGATGTACCTCTTCTACGAGATCTCGATGATCATCGGGGGCCGGATGACCAAGAACCGCCTCGACGTTTCGTGACGCCCAGGGAAGCGTTCTCTGCTCGCTTGGGCTTCGAACCAGACCGATTCCAAACCGAGTCATTCGATGCCCTCGACGGCGGCCGAAATGTCATCGTTGCTGCGCCGACCGGGGCCGGGAAGACGTTGGTCGCCACCTATGCCGTAGACCGGGCCATCGCAGCAGATCGGCGGGTCTTCTACACCACGCCCATCAAGGCATTGTCGAACCAGAAGTATCACGACCTCGTTGCTGACTACGGCCGTGATCGCGTCGGGCTGCTGACCGGTGACAACGTGATCAACGGAGATGCCTCCGTTGTGGTGATGACCACCGAGGTCTTGCGGAACATGCTCTACGCCGGCCGGAAGCTCGAGCGGCTCGAAGCGGTCGTGCTCGACGAAGTGCACTACCTGCAGGACAGCTACCGAGGACCGGTGTGGGAGGAAGTCATCATCCATCTGCCTCGGGCGATCCAGCTGGTGGCGCTGTCGGCCACGGTCTCCAACGCCGATGAACTCGCCGAGTGGATGACCACCGTTCGGGGTGAAACCGATCTGGTCGTTGAACACCAGCGACCTGTCGAACTCGAGAACCTCTACCTGGTCGGTGAGCGCAAGAGCGCCAAGCTCCACCTGATGAAGACGCTCATCAGCGGCAAAGCGAACCAAAAGGGTTTCCGTTTCGACGCCGACATGAGGGCTGGCAAGGGTCGGGGTGCGGGCAATCGCAACAAGGGTCGCGCGCCTCGTCCTTGGCGAACGCCGACTCGCAACGACGTGGTCGAAACGCTACGCAAGAACGATCTGCTGCCGGCCATTCATTTCATCTTCAGTCGTGCTGCCTGTACTGATGCCGCGAGGGCGGTTGTCGATTCGGGGATGGTGCTCACCAGCGCGGCGGAGCGAGAAGAGATTCGCAAGATCGCCAACGATCGTCTTGGTGGATTGACCAAGGCCGACCGCAAGGTGCTCGAGTTCGACCACTTCATGCGCGGGCTCGAGGCTGGCGTTGCTCCGCATCATGCAGGCATGGTGCCGCCGATGAAGGAGGCAGTCGAAGCTTGCTTCGTTCGTGGGCTCACCAAGGTGGTCTTCGCCACGGAGACGCTGGCTCTCGGGATCAACATGCCGGCTCGCACCGTCGTACTCGACAAGCTGACGAAATGGACCGGTGACGGTCATGAGTCGCTGACGCCAGCACAGTTCACCCAGCTCACCGGGCGGGCCGGTCGTCGAGGCATCGACACCCACGGGCAGGCGGTGGTGCTGTGGTCGCCGTTCGTGCCGTTCGAACAGGTTGCCGGCTTGGCCTCCAGCAAGGACTTCGTACTCACGTCGTCGTTCCGCCCGACCTACAACATGGCGGCCAACCTCGTTCGTCGCTACGACCAAGATCGGGCGAGGCAGCTGCTCAACCTGTCGTTCGCTCAGTTCCGGGCCGACGCCGATGTTGTCAAGGGCGAGCAGCGCTTGGAACGCTTGGTAGACCGTCGTCGCCAGCTCGTCGGTCGAGTGGAGCGCGACTTCGGACCGATCGAGGAACTCGAGGCCGCCATCGCCACACCGCTCCAGGAACGCGCTGATACCCAGGACATCGCCTTTGCGCTCAGCCGAATCCAGCCCGGTGATGTGCTCGAGATCAGCGGACCAGACCTGCCCTCACCGGTGGTGACGCTGTCGGTTGCCTATCGCAAGGGTCGCCGGATCAAGGTTGCAGTCGCCGACACCGACGCCGACAGCTACGAAGTCACCGTCGACCGTCTCGATGCCGTGCCCACCGTGATTGGCCACGTCGAGCTGCCACAGCCGTATCTGCCATCGAGTGTGTCGTTCATTCACGAAGCGAGCGAGTTGCTGGTCAGAGCGCCGCTACTGTCCGCCAAGCGGCGCAAGAAGCTCGGGCCATCCGGGGAGCTGCACTCGGTCCAGGACGTGCCTCCGCAGGCCAGAAAAGCGTTGCGTCGGATCGAGCGGGTCGATGGTGACATCGCCGATCTTCGTCGGGCCATGGCCAAGAGCACCGAGTCACTAGCGCTCACCTTCGATCGGGTCATCGGCCTGCTCGAGGACCGAGGCCATCTCGACGGCTGGAAGCTGACCGATTCGGGTACTCGCTTGGCTCGCTTCTATCACGAGTGCGACCTGTTGCTGATCGAGGCGCTCGATCAGGGCTTGTTCGACGGGCTGTCGTCGTCGGAGGTGGCGGCGATGGCCTCGACCTTCACCTTCGAGGAGCGTCGAGGCTCCCTCGACGCTCAGGTCTGGTATCCGACCCCCGAGCTGCGTCGCCGCTTTGGTGCGCTCCTGAAGCTCCACAAGGGGCTGTCACGCAACGAACGAGACGCACGCTTGCCTCTCACTCGCATGCCGGACCCCGGGTTCATGGCGATCGCTCACGGCTGGGAGAGCGGAGGTGATCTCGATGACGTCCTCGGGCCCGAGGAGATCACGGCCGGAGATTTCGTGCGAACAGCCAAGCTGCTGGTCGATGTCCTTCGACAGATAAGCCAACTCGCTCCCGCGGTCGAAACCGGGCGGGCTGCATCCAGAGCATCTGAGGCCATTCTCCGTGACCTCGTGGCCGCGTCATCGATGATCGACGTCGAGGATGAAGATGACGTCGAGGATGAAGATGGCGTTGAGGACGACGCAGACAAGTGACCATCGAGAAAGGGCAGGCATGGGGTGATCCCAGTGGCGCCCCCGTCGAGGCAACGCTTCCCGATGATGCCGAGATCGCTCGCTACGTGTGCGGTCACCCGGGTGCAGCGGTGTCGGCCAGGTCTGGTGATCTCATGCAGACGCTCGGTCTGTCTGATGGTCCACGGCCAGAACCCCTGTGGTTTCCCATGGACCTCGGGTTCGTGACGCTCGACGGGGGAGCGGAGCAACCGTTCAGCGCCCACGTGATCGCCCGAGGGCCGCTTTGGTCTGGTGCTGGCGCTGCGGTCATGAACGCAGCGTGGCTTGGCGATCGCTACCTCGGACCGAAATCACACCCGAACGATGGCCTGCTCGACATCACCGCTGGTGCGTTGCCTCCTCGTCAGCGTTGGGCGGCGGCGAAGCGGGCCAAGACCGGGGTTCACGTGCCGCATCCATCGTTGACGGTGAAGCGGGTCGAGGTGTGGGAACACACCTTCGAGCGACGTCGTTCCATCTGGATCGATGGCCGCCGAATCGGGCGGGCGAAGCATCTCGCGTGCCGCTTGGAAACCGATGCGTTCACACTCGTCGGTTAGTTGTGCGACGGTCCGCCCCTAGGGGTGGTGGTGTGACTACCCTTCGACGCCGTGGGCGCCTACGTCGTAGAAGAATTCACCCCCGCTGAAGCCGACATTCTCCGTCGTTACTTCACGAACCTCGACCAGCCCGTTTTCGCGCTCGTCAACCTTCCCGAGGTGGTGAAGGGTGCGCTCTTTGCCCGCTACTCTCGCTCGGCGAAGAGCCTTCGGCGGCTGTTCGTTGACGAGTTCGTGCACGAACTCGATGTCGAGGGTGACGCCACGATCGATGCCACGATCGGTCTCGACCGGGCCGAAGAGCTGTACGAAAAGGTTTTCTTCGAATACGGCGACGACTCCGTCGCACAGCTCGGCGGTGTTCACCTGGCGTGTGAGCAAGCATCGAACATGCTGACCAAGGTCCTCGAGTGGGGCCGAATGGCGTCCTACCTCGAGCAATCGACGCGCTACATCGCCTATGACAGCCGGGCCGACGGCCGCTACCGCTATCACCGTGATCCAGAGATCCTGTCGTCTGAGCTCGGGACGCGCTACATCGGTGATCTCGACCGAATCTTCGACACGTACTCGGATCTGTTGCCGAAGGTCATCGATCACGTCAAAGGCATCACGCCCAAGGGCGAAGGCGACAGTGACTTCATCTACCGAACCGCCGTCAAGGCAAAGGCCCTCGACGCGGTTCGAGGCATCTTGCCATCCGCCGCCCAGTCGAACGTTGGTATGTACGGTTCGGGTCAGGCCTACGAGCAGCTCCTCATCCGCATGCGCACGCACCCGTTGCCCGAGGCCCGTCACTATGCCGAGCTCATGTTGGTCGAGCTTCGGAAAGTGATTCCTTCCTTCGTGAAGCGTGTAGATCTTCCCGATCGAGGAGGGGATTGGAGCGAGTACCTCGCGGAAACCCGAGACTCAGTCGCCGACCTTGCCGAAGACTTGCTCGATGACACGTCAGCTCCAGACACCACGGCTCGTGTCGATCTGGTCGACTTCGATCCCGACGCCGAGATCAAGGTCGTTGCTTCGATGCTTTACTCGGCATCGAGCTTGCCCGAGCGCGACATCGAAGAGCAGGTGCGTCAAATGTCGGTCGAGGATCGACTTCGTGTCGTTCGGGCGTACACCGGCGATCGCCGAAACCGCCGGCACCGACCCGGTCGCGCCCTCGAGCGCCCGTTCTATCGATTCGATGTGCTTGCCGACTACGGAGCATTCCGGGATCTGCAACGACATCGCCTCCTGACCATCGAGTGGCAGCAGTTGTCCCCGCACCACGGATTTGCCCGCCCTGAGCTCGTCGACGATGCGGGGCTGACCGCAGAGTTCAACGAGGCGATGGAACGCTCAGCAGAGCTGTACAGCGTTCTGGAGCCTCCGTTCGGTCCGCAGGCGTCCTATGCGGTGTCGTTGGCCTACAACGTTCGGTTCAACTTCAACTTGAATGCCCGGGCCGCGATGCACATGCTCGAGCTCCGCAGCACGCCGCAGGGGCACCCGGCGTACCGCATCGTTGCTCAAGACATGCACCGTCACATTGCTGAGACTGCTGGTCACCACGCAATCGCCGAGATGATGACGTTCGTCAATCACTCGACCGAGACCGATCTCGAGCGACTCGACGCCGAACGGCGCTCCGAGGCCAAGCGCGGCTAGACGGTTTCTCTACAACACCGTTCGGTTCGTCGGTCCAAAATGGTCCGAATGACTCATGAGCCCGTCTTCACCGCCGATAGTCAGACATGACCTTCATCGGTATGCATCGCTGGACTCGTCGCTCGCTGGCGGTTGTCAGCGTCGTCGCTGGTTCCCTCTTGGTCGGACCAGCGGCTGCGGGAGCCCACGACAGCTACGTCGTTGGCCCGGGTGACACGCTCTCCGAGATCGCACAGGACACCGGAACATCGATCGTCGGATTGATGGCAGAGAACGATCTCACCAGCCCGGACCGGATCCGTATCGGCCAGACGCTCAGCATCCCTCATCGTGATGGTTCCCATGCCGCGGCGGAGATGCCCGACGCAACGCCAACCTCGACCTACGTGGTCGTTGCGGGGGACACCCTCGGCCAGATCGCAGAAAGGCTCGACGTGTCGTTCGCCGACCTGGCACGCACCAACGGTCTCTCTGATCCGTACCGAATTCGGATTGGTCAAGCGCTCGTCATGTCCGGGACCAATTCGCCGGCACGTTCAACCGTTTCGACCGCGGCTTCGTACCCCTCGCTGCCGGATCGCCTGGTCCAGATGCCTGAGCGCCAGGCGCTCATTCCCATCTTCGAGCGCTGGAGCGAGGCAAATGAGCTTCCCGTCGATCTCGTGATGGCGGTCGCCTGGCAAGAATCCGGTTGGAACAACGATGCGGTGTCGTTCAAAGGAGCCGTCGGCGTTGGCCAGATCATGCCGGCAACCGGTACGTGGGTCGCCTCTGATCTCATCGGGCGACCCGGGCTCGATCGCACGGTTGCCGAGGACAACATTCGCATGAGTGCGCGCTACCTCCGGTGGCTGATCGACTATCTCGGTGATGAAGACCTTGCCCTTGCCGGCTACTACCAGGGGCCGGGAGCCGTGCGGGCAGGAATCATGTATGAAGACACCGTGCAGTACGTTGCCAACGTCCAGGTTCATCGTCAGTTCTTCCTGGCTTCCTGATGCGTGGCGCGTGACACACAGAAGTCCTCTCGGGTACCGCGCAGAACCCGAGGGAATGTGTAGAGTCCGCCACGTTCGCCCCGGGTCCACGAAGAGAGCATTCATGAGTGACGATCTCGAAGAAGCTGAAGAGAACGCCGAAGAGATCGACGAGGATCTTGAAGACGACATCGTCGAAGAAGATCTCGAAGACGATCTCGAAGACGATGAATTCGTCGGCGACGACGTGGTCGGTGATGACGAAGTCGACGATGACGATGACGATGACGATGACGACGCTGCCCGGCCCAAGGCCCGGAAGGTGTCCGAAGACGAAGACGAAGACGAAGACATCGACCCAGAAGACGTCGAGGCGGACCTCGACGCAATCTTGAAGAATCGTCTGGCTGCCGAAGACGAAGAAGACGAAGAAGATGACGAGGACGCGCCCGCAAATGTTCCGGCCAAGAAACTGGTCGAGTTCGTGTGTGAGAACTGCTTCCTCGTGGTCAGTCGCGATTCGTCGACATCAAAGAACCTGCCCCCTTGCTCGATGGGCGACGGTGTTGAGCCGTGCTCACCACTGGGCTGAGTTTCGGTGATGAACTGATGACTGACCAAAACGAACGCCGCTCCATCGACCAGCTGGTGGATCTGTTCGTTTACGCCCCTGTCGGTTTGGCCTATGAGTACCACGATGTTCTGCCCAAGCTGATCAAGCGGGGCAAGAGTCAGGTCCAGATTGCGAAGTTCCTCGGCACGATGGCGGCCAAGCAGGGACAACGAACGGTTGAGGGGCGTCTCGAGGATGTGCTCGACGTCGCGTCGTCGACCGTGGCGCAGAGCATCACCGATGTCGGCGCTCGCGTCGGGCTGGCGCCGGACCCACCGCAAGAATCGTCACAGAGCGCAGGCTCGCCTGATCGCACGGACGGTGGTGGTGTAGACGATCGTCCGCTTCCCATTGCCGGTTACGACGAACTCACTGCCAAGCAGATCGTCGCACTGCTGGCCGATCTCGAACCCGGTCAGCGCAAGCGAATCGGGGCTTACGAGTCGACACACCGGGCGCGAAAGACCGTGATGGCGAAACTTGCGTCCCTGGTTGAGGCGAGCTGACCGTGGAAAGCGCACGCGTTGCTGCGCTCGATGACCTCGGATCGATCGGTGCCGTTGCATCAGCGATTGCCGCAGATTTGCCCGACAAGCGCGGAGGATCGCTGTTCCTTCGACGTGAGAGCGGTGGAGACGCCATCGTGCGGGCCCAGGCTCAGATCGAGGGCGAGGACGGATTCGCCGTTGTTGGCACCTACGACGACGTGATCTTTGGCTATGCGATCGTCGAGATCGAACGTCTCGACGACGGCGGACTGCTGGCGCGAGTAGATGATCTCGCCGTTGACGCTGAGATCCGCGGCTCCGGGATTGGCGAGGCGATGATGAACCTCGTGATGGACACCGCCCGCGAGCGGGGATGCTTCGGCATCGACAGCCGGGCACTGCCCGGCGATCGCCACACGAAGAATTTCTTCGAGAGCTTCGGGCTCAAGGCCCGTCTGCTCGTTGTGCACAAAACCCTGTAGAGCCGGGAAGCACGAACGCCGACCTTGCGGCCGGCGTTCGTCTGTGCGATGAAGATATTGCCGAAGTGAGCGGCTATCCGGCTGCTGGAGGTTCTTCTTCAGGCTCAGGCGCAGGTGCAGCCTCTTCAGCGGGAGCGTCAGCCTCTGCGACGGGGGCAGCTTCTTCGGCTGCGGGAGCCTCGGCAACATCAGCAACAGGTGCGACCTCTTCAGCAATCGGCGTTGCCTCGGTGGGTGCTTCGGCGACCGGAGCTTCCTCGGCAGCGGCTCCCTCGGCGAGTGCTGGTGCTGCTGGATCGGGCTTGGGTTCGGCTCCAGGCACGGGGCGGTCGACCTTGGGCTTGTTCGGTGCCTTGGCATCGCCGCCCTTGCCATCGCTCTTCTTCTTGCGAGGCGGGCGACGTCGCTTGGCCTTGGCCGCTTCGCTCGGATCGATGCCGAAGAGTGCGGCGATGGCTGGCACGCGGTCGGCGACTCGACGAACAGCCTCGAGCAGTTCCTCTTTCGGCTCAGCCGGGATGCCAGCAGGCGTGACACTGTTGCGCACGGGAGAGAACGCAACGGCGTCGACCACGGTGGCCCAGCGATCCTGTCCGGTGTCGGCGGTGAGGCCGGCTACGGCCATCTCGGTGAGTTTGGCAGCGAGGTCGTTCGGAAGTGGTGACCCAGCTTTGACGGGCCGCGAGCTCATGCGAAGAGCGCGGACCGAACGGCCACCATCGACGGCTTCACGCAGCTCGTCGATCCAGGCTTCGTGATCGGATTCGATGCGTTGGTTGAGCCCGGTCCGCAGCGACTCGGCCAATGCCTTTGCCTCATCGCCGCGAGCGGCGTCGGCGGCAACAACGACCGAGCGGAGGTCGCGAAGGTCGAGTTCGGAGATGTCGGCCATGGCCGCATCGGCACGGTCATGCCACTCTGCGCCACGCAGTTTGGGCACAAGATCCTCGGCGATGGCCACGACGGGCTTCACGGCGATCTCGGGTGTACCGGCCTCTTTGGCCTCTTTGTTCTGGGCCTCGATGGCGGCACGGACGGCTTGCATGCCGCCCTTCATCACCTGCTCAGCGATGGGGCGATGTTCTTCGGGGACCGCAGCAAGGACTTCGTCACGGTGCACACGCTTCGGGCGCAGCCGCTTGGGCTTTGGCTTCGGCTCGGGCTCGGGGCGGGAAGGCCGTCGATTGCCTTCGTTGCGACCGCGGCCTGCATCGCGTCCGCCCTTGCGATCACCGCGATCGGAACGGTCATTCTTGCGGCCATCACGACGCCCGCCTTTGCGATCGCCGCCCCGGTCTTCCCGAGCCACCCGGGTGGTGGTGACGAGTTCATCCTCACGCAGCTCGCGAGGCTTCATCTCGAGAATGTCGTTCCGACCCTTCTTGGCCTTGGGTGGGAACACCTCGATGATCTCGATGCCGTCGAGCAAGAACTCAGCCTCGACCTTGACGACATCACCGGTCCGGGGGTCTGCGTAGAGCAGACCCTCAGGAAGGGTTCCCTTCGGCATTTTGGCGCCGGCGGCTCGCCAGGTCCACGTGCCATCACCCTTGTTGCTGGTGAGTTCGATTTCGATGCGGCGTGACATGAGGATTCCTAGTGGTGTCGCGGACAGGCAAGGTTGCCGCAAAGGGGATACCGAAACCAACCTCGTCTCGGTGTCATCGACAGAGCAGACATACTGCGGGACCGGCGTCAGAGCAGATCAGGAAGCAACCGATACGCATCATTGCTTCTCGCCGCTTGGCGAACCTCGCGTGCGGTTGCATCGACGTATCGCTGAGTCGTTGCCAGACTCTCGTGGCCGAGAAGCCGCTGGAGCTCGGTTCCCGAAGCACCGTTGCGGGCCAATGACGTGGCAAAGGTGTGTCGCAACGCGTGTACGAGGGCACCCGACGGCACCCGGCTGCGGATGCCAGCCTCGCGGTACAACTGCTCGATCATGTACTGGAGTGCGCCACGCTTCATGCCCGTGCCCCGGTTGTCGACGAACAGCGAAGCGTCGGCGGCGATCCGGCCAGGGAATCGGCGAAGTCGGGACAAGGTGTACGTCGTGATGAGCGTCTCGACTTCTGGCTCGAGCGGCACGGTGCGTTCTTTGTTGCCCTTCCCCTTGACCGCCAGCACCCGCTCGTCCTCTGGCCCATCGATTGAACGCATCGTGAGCTCAAGGAGTTCAGCAAGCCGAAGGCCGCAGGTGATGAGGGTGACCACGATGGCGAGATCGCGCTCGGGCCATGGGTCTCGGGCGTTCTTGCGTCCTGCCGCCGCGACGTGAAGGAGTCGTTCGACGCTGTCGTCACCGGTGATGGCCTTGGGTCGCGACTTCGGTACCCGAGGCTTTTCGACCGCCGCCATGGGGTTGCCGGCCAGAATGCCGTCGGCAACAAGAAACGTGAACAGCTGGTTCCACGTGGACCAGGTGCGTGAGATCGTGGCTGCCGATTGGTGGGAGATCGCAGCGAAACCACGGCGCAGAGTGCGGACGTCGAGATCGCCGATCCGAACCTCGGGCACCGGCTTGTCAAGAACCTCGGCAAGATGTCCGAGGACACTGGTGAGATCCCGCTGATAGGCGGCAAGAGTGTGTTCGGAGTGCTTCTTGGGCTTCCTAGCAAGGAAGAACTCGTCGATGAGTTCGACCACGGGCTCACGCATGGGTCAACCGTACTCTGCTGCGTTGGGCCATTCGGCTCATGTTCAGCCCGAAGCTGCCGATGCCACCTTTGTGACCATTCCTGTGCTGCCCTCGTCCAGATCCGATCGGGCCGTCGCTTCTCATGGCACGGTTGTCTGTCCGTCGTGTTCGATGGAAGCGAGTTCAGCCGACAAGCGGTTGCTGCGGCCTTTGCATGGCTCCTTGGATCTGCGCCGTTGTCGGAATTGTCGCGCCGTCATCGATCTCTCGGCCCAGGCCCCCATGATCGCTGAACCGCTCGCATCAGTCTGACCAACCGCTGGGCCGCTCATGGCATCCCCGGCACACTCGGTTCGCTCGGTCAGAGTGACGACAGCGCAGAGATCGGCGGTACCGCTGGAGCCGTCGCAAGGTGCTCGATTGGCGCGGGCCGTTGGTGAGGAGCGTTGTAGTCGCGGCTCGGATCGGGGCCGGTTGTCTTGTTGACGAAGTAGACCTGCGCGACTCGATCGATCATGTCGCGGTCGAGGCGCTTCGGGACTTGTTCGTAGGCACAGATTCCCTCCATGAGTTCGCAGAAGTCCGTCACCAAGTACGGGCGAAGCTCGCCGATGTTCTCGATAGCGACAGAACGTAGGTGCGCTGCATCGTCAGCGTTGACTTCGATGCCGCTGGCCTTCGCCACTCGGACGAGGATCCAATTGAAGGCGTTTTCTGAGATCGGGCCGATGTAGACCTTGTTTCGCAAGCGGCGGAGGAACGCTTCATCTCCCAGCGCTTTGGGGTCCAAATTGGTCGAAGCCACCAGCTTGAGTTCAAACGGAATGGTCATCTTCGTGCCGGAACCGAGCTTCAAGAAGTCGATGCCGCGGGCGAGCGGCATGATCCAGCGGTTGAGTAGTGCGTCGGGCCGGAAGCTCTGACGTCCGAAATCGTCGACGACGAGGATGCCGTTGTTCGCCTGCATTTGGAGCGGAGCGTTGTAGACGCCGCTCACCGTGTCGTATTCGAGTTCGACCATCTTGAGGTCCATCTCGCCACCGACCATGACGATGGGGCGCTCGCAGAGCACCCAGCGGGGATCGAGATCCGGAGGCTGGGCTTCCACGGCTTTGTGGATCGACGGGTCGTACACGCTGATGATCGCTCCGTCGACGGTGACCGCCCACGGCACGAGTACGGCATCGCTGTGGATGCGGATCATTCGCTCGGCCAAGCTGGTCTTGCCAGTTCCGGGCGGCCCGTAGAGGAAGATCGCACCCTCGTTCATGAACGCAGGGCCGAGTTGGTCGAGGACGTGGTCTTCGATCACGAGGTCGCTGAAGGCAGCTCGAATCGATTCGCGGTTGACCTGCGATGCGGCCCTCTGGCTCATGACTGTTTGGGTGTAGTCAGTAAGTGAGACCGGCGCGATCGCTGCGTAGGTGGTGGTGTGCATGCGATCGAGGGCGACACGGGTGCCGGACTCAGTCAGCGCTGCTCGGTAGTCACGACCTTCGAGGCCCTGGTACTCCACCATGTGGCGATCTCGCAGCTCATCGGCGATGTCTCGGCCAATGGACATGCTGATGCCGAGAGCGCGCGACACACCAGTCACTGTCGAGGTGCGTTCGAGCACGAGTCGCCGCATGAAGAGGTCCTCGACCATCGACCGAGGAATACCGAGTTCCTCGATGTTGGCCGGAGCGCGACGGTGAGTGATCGCTGACGGGTCGGTCATGCAGGGACTATCGGCACCACTTCGATTGATCTGAGGACATTGAACCCTCGGGGCGTTGCTGTCCTTTGATCGGGGAGAGGCGCAGGTGAAGTTGCTCATCCACGGGCACGAGTGAAGCCTTCACATTGGGCGAACCGGGCCGATGTTGTTCCTATGACGGTTTCGTTCGATGAAAAGACCGAAGTGAAGGGCCGAGGGCGGTTGTCCTTGCAACCACTTGACGCCAGCGTGGACCCGTCGGTCTTGGAGATCGAGATCGATCTCCACCTCAAGGCCGACGAACTGACGCTCGGCGACCTCAAGGTGGCGGCCCGAGAACATGCATTGGAAGGTTTGCACGAACATGCGTTCCGGCTGTGGACCGCTGTTTCTCAGGTTGCAGAGCGGCATCGATTTCCGGCGCTGATCACTGCTGCCAAAGCGAATGCTGCAGGCTCTCTCGAACGAGCCCGGAAACGTGACCGGCGCGATGGATCGACGGCCAAGGCCAAGCGCTACGACTACGACGCCATCGCGAGCGACGTGCAGTCCGGCATGACGAGAGCGGAGGTCGCAGCCCAACACGGTTGTGCGGTCAGCACCGTGTCTCGGGCCGTGGAATACGTCGATGCTCGCGACGAGCTGTTGGATGAGTCTCCCGAGATATTCGACCAGCTGATGGCCGGCGTTGACGTGGTCGAGGTGGCCCGTCGCTACGACGTATCGCCGAAGATCGTTCGCTGGTTGGTTCGGACACAATTCGATCGTCGCCAAGACGACTGACGCCCGAGGGCGGAATCTGCCCTGACATCTGGAATCCTGGCGGCATCACTGCCATGGACCCTGCACCTCTACTGACTCCGGAATCGGCGGGACCTCTCGCGGTCGAGCGTCAGCGACTGGCGCGTATTCTGGTCACGCATCGTGCCCACATCGCTCGAGCCCGAGCGACGGCCGAACGACTGGCCGCCGAAGCTGCGGAGATGACCGAAGAGGGCATTCGCGACCTGGTCGACGAAGACGCCGAGGTCGACGCCGCCGTGCGTGCCGCACTCGTACGGCAAACATCAGACCGGGCCATGCACGCCGTACGTCGAGCAAGCGATCTCGAGTCCCTCGGTGAAGCAATGGCCTTCGGCCACATGACCGATGAAGAAGGCGAGCGGCTGTACATCGGGCGACACAGCGTCATCGAGGGTGATGAGGCCCTGCTCGTCGATTGGCGAGCGCGCGCTTCGATGCCCTTCTACCGGGCGACGGCGATTGAACGACTGGGGCTCACGGCTCGTCGGCACCTGCTCTACGGCGAAGACACCGAGCGCACGACGCTGGTCGGATTCTCAGATGAAGTGTTCGATCTCGACGGGGTGATCGGCGAACACGGTCTACGAGGCGAAGCTGCCGTTCTGGCATCAGTCACTGCCCCGACCGAGTCGCAGATGCGGTCTGTCGTGGCCACGATCCAAGCCGAGCAGGATGCGGTGGTGCGGGCTCCGGCCAATGGCCCTCTCGTGGTGCAAGGTGGCCCTGGCACCGGCAAGACCGTGGTGGCCCTCCATCGAGCGGCATATCTGCTGTACGACCAACGGGCGGAGCTGTCCGACACGGGCGTGCTGATCGTCGGGCCCAGCCCACAGTTCTTGCGCTACATCGCAGGAGTGTTGCCATCGCTCGGTGAGAGCGGCGTGGTGTCAGTGACCGCACCGGCCCTGTACCCCGGCGTTTTTCGTGGCCGGCCAGAGTCGCCCGAAGTCACGGCGATCAAGGGGAGCGCGTCGATGGCGGAACTGCTGGCCAATGCCGTTGCTGATCGGCAACGAACACCGACCGAACCGCTCGTGGTCCGCTACGGGGCCACTCGTGCTCGCCTCGACGTGGATCGGCTCACTCGGTGCTTCGTTCGCGCCCAGCGTTACGTGCTGCACAACGAGGGAGCGGATGCGTTCCGAGCGCTCGTCATCGAGTCGTTGTGCGCAGCAGTCTTCGACCCGTCGTTCAGAAATCGTGAAGACGCGCTCGACACCTTCTCGTCTTCTCCCGAGGTCGAGCGGTTCCTCATCGCCCATTGGCCGCCACTCACGCCTGAACAGGCCTTGAACGATCTCCTCGGCTCGCCAGCACTGTTGCGGCTTGCCGCACGTGGAACCGGCCTGACCAGAGGCGAGCTTCGGCTCCTCGGACACCCGCTGTGCGAAGAAGATGCGCTCGGTGATCGCCGGTGGTCCAACGCAGACATCCCGTTGCTCGATGAGCTCCTGGTGCTCGTCGGGGGAGTGATGGGCGGTCAGAGCGAGACCGATCGGTTGAGAGAACGAGATGCGGCCGACGAGTTCGAGCTGAGCATCGAAGAGGACGAGGCGAGTGATGCTGACGACGCGGCCGAGATCGAAGCCATCGAATTCGATGATGAAGATGCCGACGATGACGATTTGTTCGCCGTCAGCCTGAACGATCCCATGTTTGACGACATGGGCTCCGACGGCAGCGAGTACGGCATCACCGAACGTCGAACACTTGAAGACGACCGGTACGACTATGGCTGATCGGACCATTCGTGCAGAGGACAACGGACAACCACTATTGGACGCCGATGGTGATCCGTTTGTCGAGCTCGAAGTCGATCGCGTCGACGATGTCGACGAAGCTGGCGACACCATCGCCGAGTTGGCATCTCGCCAGCGTGAGTGGCGTTACGGTCACGTCATCGTTGATGAGGCGCAAGATCTCACACCGATGGAGTGGCGAATGGTGGCTCGACGAGCGATCGGTGGGTCGATGACGATCGTGGGCGATCTCGCTCAGCGAAGCATCGGGCCTCCGGGTACCTGGAAGGACAATCTTCCTGGTCGATTGTCTGACCACTCGTACGCTGAGTTGACCGTCAATTATCGGTCTCCGGCTGAAGTGAATGCGCTGGCTTCGGAGATCTTGGCTGACCTGGCTCCTCAGCTCCGCCCGTCGACGGCCATTCGTTCGACCGGCGATCGGCCGACGGTCGAGCACGTCGGTGACGTCGGTGCTGCCCTTCCCGGCATCGTCGAACGCGAGACCGCAGCGCTGCCCGAAGGTCGGGTGGCAGTCATCGGGGTGAACGTCGGCGCCACCGATTCACTCACTCCATGGGAGGCCAAGGGGCTCGAATTCGACACTGTGGTCCTCGTCGAGCCATCAGCGATTTTGGCCGAGGAACACGGCCTGAGCTTGCTGTACGTCGCAGTGACGAGAGCGACGAATCGCCTGGTGATCGTGCACGCTGAACCGCTGCCCGAGGTGATCACTCGAGCCCTTGACTGATGACCATTTGACCGATCGGCTGGGTGCAGCGAACTCGTGAAAATTCGCCCCGTTCTGCCGATTGGAGCGGGTGTCTCGTTGTCGCGTTGCCTTGCTGTCGTTTGCGCTGGTTGCTTCTGCGTGCTCCAACAGCGACGATCCGGCGGCCTTGTCGTTGTTCGACGATGTCGTCAGCACGTCGGTGACCACACCACAGGCCGAGACGTTGCCGAACCAGACATCGACGTCCACCGCTCCAGTCTTGAGCCCGACCGAAAACGAAGCTGCGACAGCAGAAGTCGACGGATCCACGACCTCGAGTTCGGTCTCGACGACCCCTCAGGGGAATGAAGCCAACGCTCCCGCCGGTGGCAGCGGGGCGTCCGCTGATGTGATGAACCTCTACGTGGGCGCGCTCGGGTACTACGCATTGGACCAGGCGCTTGCGACATCCCCGGTGGCGATGCCAACGGTCGAGGCAGGATTCTCTCCGCTGACAGGTCTGCCGAGCGATCGAAGTGCCACGGGTGCCATCGTGGTCAAGATCGACAACGCACCCAGAGCCCGACCGCAGGCTGGCCTCGATCTTGCTGACGTGGTGATCGAACAAGAAGTCGAAGGTGGCATCACGAGGTTCGCCGCAGTCTTCCAGTCCTCTGCACCGGAACGGATCGGTCCCGTGCGGTCGGCGCGCAGTACCGACATCTCGTTCCTCAGTGCGCTCGGCCAACCGGGCCTCGTCTACTCGGGGGCGAACGAGGTCTTCGACACACTGCTTGTTCGTCAGGAGCGAGTGAGGAACTATTCAGCCAGCCGTTTCGGCGGCTACTGGCGTGACAACTCCCGCAACGCACCATCGAATCTCTACACCTCCATGTCACAGTTCTCCACGCAGGCCAACCCTCCGCCCGCCTGGTTCCACTTCGGCGACGCGTCGGCGGCAACGGGAACGGCGACGACGAGGTTCGTGAGCCGTTTCCCCTCGACCGACGTCACGTGGACATGGAACGGAGTGGCCTGGGAACGCATCCAAGACGGCAGCGCACACACGAACGAGGACGGAGCGGTGCTCGAGGCGGCCAACGTCGTCGTGGCCCAAGTGGCTGTGGTGAACAGCGGGCTGAAGGACCCGACCGGTGCAGTTGTACCGGAATTCGTTTGGGCAGGGGAGGGGCCAGTGGCGGTCTTCACCAATGGGCGTCGCATCGACGGCCGATGGATTCGTCCGACGCTGGCAGATCCTGCGGTCCTCGTCGACGGAACCGGAGCCGTGATCAACGTCGCCCCCGGCTCGACCTGGATCCAGTTGATGCGAACGCTCCCCTGAGTCTCAGCGAACACGCCGCTGCGTCAGATTGGTCGAGGTCCAACGAAGTAGTCTCACCGGACCCTCCGGAGGTGTGTTGTGCCCGAATCACTCAAAACCGACTATCTCGTTGTCGGTAGCGGCGCCGTTGGCATGGCCTTCGCCGACGTGCTGGTCGAGGAGACCAATGCCGACGTGATCATCGTTGACCGCTTCGCCAAACCCGGCGGACACTGGAACGTTGCGTACCCGTTCGTGACCTTGCATCAGCCTTCGGCGTACTACGGCGTGAGTTCGCGCGAACTCGGTACCGGCGCCCTCGATCAGGTCGGGCTCAACAAAGGACTCGCCGACTTGGCCAGTGGTCCCGAGGTCTTGGCGTATTTCGACGATGTGATGCGCGAGCAGTTTCTCCCTTCGGGAAGAGTTCGGTACTTCCCGATGTGCGATTACCGTGGCAACGGGCGGTTCGTCCACAAGATGACGGGGGAAAAGTTCCAGGTCGAGGCAGCCAAAGTCGTCGATTGCACGTACCTGAAGACCACGGTGCCGTCGACCCACACCCCGAACTTCGATGTTGCGAACGGTGTCCGCTTCATGGCGCTGAATGACCTGCCGTCGATCGAGGAACCACCTGCGGGCTACGTGGTTGTCGGCGGCGGCAAGACCGGTATCGACGCAGTGCTCTGGTTGCTGGAGCATCAGGTCAACCCCGACGACATCACGTGGATCATGTCGCGTGACGGTTGGATGCTGAACCGGAAGAACACTCAGTCCGGGGCAGAGTTTTTCGAGGATGCGATTGGCTCACAGGCCGCTCAGTTCGAAGCCATTGCCTCGTCGACGTCTGTCGACGACATGTTCATGCGGCTCGAAGCGTGCGGTTACTTCCTGCGGCTGGACCCGACCGTTCGGCCGGAGATGTTCCATGGCGCCACGATCAGCGAACTCGAACTCGACGAATTGCGGCGAGTCAAGAACGTGGTTCGGCTGGGTCGAGTGACCGGGATCACTGAACGTGAGATCGAGCTGGAACGGGGGAGTGTCGAGGTGACCGCCGATCATTTGCACATCGACTGCTCTGCCAGCGCCATCACGAACCTCGAAACCAAGCCGATCTTCGACGGGAACCTCATCACGCCGCAGACCGTTCGCTCGTACCAGCCGGTCTTCAGCGCTGCGTTCGTCGCCCATGTCGAGGTCACCCGGGGTGATGACGAAGCCGAGAAGAATCGGTTGTGCGGCGTTGTGCAGTTGCCGGATCGTGAGTTGGACTATTTGCGGTTCACCAGCCAATTCATGGTCAACCAGTACAACTGGGGCCAGGATCCGGAGATCCGTTTGTGGCTGCGGGCGAACCGGCTCGACGGGTTCGCCAAGTTGGTGAGCGACGTCAGAAGCGACGATGTCGACAGGCGGGCCATTCTCGGACGTCTCCGGGAGTTCGCTGTGCCAGCGGTCGTGAAGCTGGAGCAGTACATCACCGAGCTCGACGCAGACTGAGCTCCGGCGCGGTGATCCAGTCGGTGGAGCCGGTACGTTTCCGAGAATGAGCTAGTGCTGCATAATGACGCTTATGTCGAATTCAGATCGAGAATCCGGGTATGGGTCGGTCGGCCTAGGCTCTCGCCGTGATCGAGGACGATGCAGGGACCGAACACGAACTGTTCGTGGTCGAAGGCGAGTCGGCTGCCGATGCGCTGCGGCAGGTGTGCCGGCCGGAAGGTCAGCACGTGCACGCCATTCAGGGCAAGCCAATGAACGTGTTTCGCGCCTCGTCCAAGGCAATCTGGACCAACGACCGAGTCAGCGCTCTCCACTTCAAGATCATCGGGAGCCCCTCGGCGTACTTGTCGCCTGACTACGTCTCGTATCGGCGCATCATCTTGTTGACTGATGCCAACGTCGACGGTGTTCACGCCAAGGCGTTGCTTCTCGGCATCTTCGCCAAGGTGATGCCGGAGTTGATCGACCAGGGCCGCCTGTGCACGATTCGGGCGCCGGAGTACGCCGTTCGCTGCGCCGAGCGTACGGACCCGGTCTTTGCCTATTCCCAAGATGGACGACAAAGCGTGTTGTCGCAGTTGGCTGGTCGAGGGGCAACGAGACTGTCGACGCAGCACTACGCAGGGCTCGCAGGTATGAGCGACAACGAGTTGGCCTTGGCGTTCACCAAGCCCGAGACTCGTCAGCTGACGATGCTCGATGCATCTCATGTCGCTGCCGCTCGTGCCGTGTTGTCCTGACCGGCGGCTCAGGCCGAGGAACTCATTGCCCGGTGCACCGAGTCGTAGTGGTCGGGGCCGACTGCGACGAACGTCGTGAGCGCAGCCGCTCGGAGTTCGGCTTGCATGGCTGGGTCGTTGTTTGCCTCGATCAGCGCTGTGCCGAACGACGAGAGCTCCTCGGCGGTCATGTCTGAGCGGGCAACAAGAGGCTGCACAGGCCACGGGCCGAGACGGTCGATCACCCGGAGTGAGGCAACGCTGGGGTCAGAGCGGGTGCGGCGGGCTCGAACGACAGAATCAATGACTGCTCCGTCGAGCTCTCCGGCGACAACGGCGTCGAGCGAGGCATCGTGGCCACCGGTGAAGACGAGGTCGGCAAAGGCGTCGGGGTCTCCCCCGCGCTTTTCGATCTCGAATCGCAGCGCATGATGCCCGCTGAGACTGATGGGGTCGTTGCAACCAATCCGGCGGCCGGCGAGCTCATCGAGCGTCTGAATGTCGGAGTCTTTTGGGACAACGATGTCGCTGAAGTAAACAGGGCGGCCTTGCGCATCGGGGTCTTCGGGCACCCATGCAACGCCGACCAGTTGAACAGAAGGCGAAGTCGCTCGAAGCGCCAGATCAACGAACGAGGTGGAACAGATCCAGCCGAGGTCGAATCGGCCGTCAGCGAACGGATCGTCGTTGGCCGCTGGCCCTGAGCGGGAGGAATCAAACTGGAGCTCGACCTCCAGGTGCTCGGCAATACGCTCGAACAATGATGCGGGAAACCCGGGCGTCATGTACGAAATCAGGCGCTGCGTCACGGCGACACCTTAGGTTCAAGCCCCAGCTTCGTCGTTGCGCTCGTTGATTCGGGCAACGAAATCAGCGGTGGTGTTGTGGTGCATGAAACCACTGTCAGGCACAGGAACCCCCAGGGTGCGACAAAGCGGGCCCCAACCTTCACTGGCTTGCCAGATGAGGAGCCGGTCTGCATCGATGGTGTCGACCACCTCCCGCATGTGGCTGTCGTAGTGACTTCGAGCCGTGCCCTCGTCATCCCAGATCTCGCCGAAGCCTGCGGTCGTGCGTAGCTTGTCGTTCCATGCCGCAATCGCCGGTGCGGAGCGTTCGCGCATCGAAGCCCACACGGTGGCGTCGACGCTTCGCCACCAGGCGGCCGAGTCGCCTCGGTGGGAGAGGACGACGGGAGCGTCCGGATAGATCTCGGCGAGTTCGCGCCACAAGATCGAGGCAGGCCAATCAACGGCGGCAACCCAGTCGGTCGTGACTCGTTGCAGCGCCTCGAGGTCGCCGTCGAATGCTGCCCACCACAGCGGCCAATCCTCTTCCGCCCGAGGGAAGAACTCGAACATGTGGTAACACGGTCCGTCGAGTAGCTGTTCGAGGGCCGACTTCAGCGATGTCGTACCCGTTCGGGGCAGACCGGCACCAATCACACGCAAGCTCATCGAAGGCAACATAGTCGCCGAGCCGCACCCTTCCGGCCGGATTGTGGGCTACACCTTGCGGGCATGAACGGGAAGCTCTTGGTGTTGGCGGTGGCTGCGTTGCTCGGCGCCGTCACACTCGCGTTCATCCCTTACGGGCAGGATGTCTCGGCCTCAGACCGCAGCGGTACTGACGTCGATCTTGGTGTCTCAGTGTCGTGTCCCGCGGCGATTCTCGGCGCACTCCAGAGCGAAGGCTCGGAGAACGATGAAGAAGGCTGGTTCAACTACGTGCCGAACGACGGCGTCTCCAGCGGGGGCTTGTGCCGTTCAGGTGCGCGATGGCGACTCGCCGCAGCCGTGGGTGCGGCGGCGGCCGGAACCGTCATGATGCGGCGCGGTCTGCGAGACGGCGCAGATGCCTCTACAAGGTCAGCGTGATGTTGCGGGCGTCGGTGAGATCGACGCCGAGCTCGTCGACAAGTGACACCGCAATGGCCTCATCGGTCAGGCCGGAGCGCCGCAGATAGCGAGCAGCACCCCTGGCGAATTCGATGTCGGATTCGTCGTTGGTCTCAATGGCACCGTTGGTGCTGTTGACAGTCGTACTCGGCATCTGAAGAAGCCCCCTCAGGTCTCTGCCCTTGCAATGTCAGACGCCCCACGTCGGCAGGTCGGTTGCGATGTTGCGCTGTCGTCATGGCTTCGTCATGTTGCTTGTGAGTCCAGCTCGCAGCGCAATCGGCGATTTCGACCTCAAGAAGTGTTTCGAGACTTCCGTTGTTCTGGGAGTCGATCAACCCAGGAGTTGTTGTGTCCCACCCGATTCGAGTGCTGCTGCTGGGGGTTCTGTCTCTCATCACAGGCCTCGCGGTCGCGCTCGGGATCTCGGTGTTCGAGTTGACGACTGATGTCGCTCTCTACGGCTTCTCAGCAGCGATTGTGATTCCCATCGGCGCGATTGGTTGTGGCCTGGTTGCTGCGGTTGGCTTCTATGCAGCCTCTCGAGCGTTGCACGTGCGGGCGACGGGACCGGCCCTTGTCATTCCGTTGATCACGGCGATTGTCACCTTCTTCGCTGCCCATTGGTTCACCTTTGTTCGCTACGAGTTGCCGACCGGCCTGACACCCGCTGACGCCATGGCCCTCGACGGTCTCGGGTTCGTCGACTACTTGCGCTTGGTCACAACCGAGTCCACCGTCACCCTTCAGTCCGGCTCCGCATCGACGAGCATCGACCGGCTTGGCTCGTGGGGTTACGCAGTGGTCGCCATCGAGATCGCTGGCTTCGCACTCGGTGGATGGTTCGTTTCGTCGATTCTGCGACAGAAGCCCTGGTGCGAGGCATCCCGCCGATTCCTGCGGGAGCAGGGCAGTTACGTCAACTACTTCGAGGATCCGCTGCGGTTCGAGGCCAGTGCGAATCGTCTGGTGGATGTTCTCGAACGGGGCGGATCGGTCGCAGCATTCGAACACGCCGCGGTTGCCAAACGCACGATGAAGACGAAGCGAAAGGCTCGGTTCAGCGTGCACACGACGCACTTCCAGTGCCCTGACTGCGGAGTTCGCCACACCGTGATCGCTACACAGCACAAGGCGAACAACAACAACTGGGCACAGATCAGTCAGACGCCATTGCATCCCGACGGTGCGCTCGTCGACGAACGTGAGATGCAGCTCATCTCTTAGGTGCCACCCGGCGACCGTGGCTCGACGGTCCATTGCGGCCACAATGTGGCATGGCTTCGCTCCACTTCGAGTTCGACCACTGGTACGCCGAGGATCTGCCGGGAGATCCAGACCCCCGGGTCATCCCTCGCCAGGTCGAAGGGGCGGCTCACTCCCCCGTCGAACCAACGCCGACCGAGTCGCCGTCGCTCGTCGCCCACTCATCGGAAATGGCGGCGTTGCTTGGCATCGCTGACGATGTCGTGAGCAGTGATGTGTTCGCTCGTGTTTTCAGCGGCAATGAGTTGTTGCCCGGCATGCGCCCATTCGCTGCGAACTACGGCGGCCACCAGTTCGGCAATTGGGCCGGCCAGCTCGGCGACGGTCGAGCGATCTCGCTCGGTGAAGTGGCAACTGCAGATGGCGGCCATCAACACCTGCAGCTCAAGGGCGCAGGGCCCACTCCGTACTCGCGTCGCGCTGACGGACGGGCCGTGCTGCGTTCATCGGTTCGTGAGTTCTTGTGCAGTGAAGCGATGTATCACCTCGGCGTGCCGACCACGCGTGCTTTGAGCCTGACGCTCACAGGCGACCAGGTCATGCGCGACATGCTCTACGACGGCCACCCCGCCCTGGAGCAGGGTGCGGTGGTGTGCCGAGTCGCCCCGAGCTTCGTGCGATTCGGCAGCTTCGAACTGCCAGCATCGAGGGGCGACACCGAGCTGTTGTCCAAGATGGTCGACCACACGATCCGCCGCTTCTTCCCCCAGCACGTGGCGGAAGATGGCTCGATCGGCGACGCCGAGATCGCTGCGTGGTTCGCCGAAGTAGTCGAGCGAACATGTGACCTCATGATCGACTGGATGCGCGTCGGCTTCGTCCATGGCGTGATGAACACCGACAACCTTTCGATCCTCGGGCTCACCATCGACTACGGCCCCTATGGCTGGCTCGAAGATTTCGATCCCGGCTGGACACCCAACACAACCGACGCCGGCGGAAAGCGCTATCGCTACGGGCATCAGCCCCAGATCGGCATGTGGAACCTTTCCCGGCTCGGCAACGCACTCGTCGCACTCGTCGACGATCCCGCACCGTTGCAGGAGGCACTCGATGCCTACGGGGACCGTTTCAGCATCGGTTGGCAAGCAGCGCTTGCGGCCAAGCTCGGGCTCTCCAACGGTGACCCAGCGATCGCTACCCAACTCGCTGATCGGTTGCTCGAGCTCCTCCCCCGCACCGAGACCGACATGACCATCTTTTTCCGGACACTTGGCGACCTCGAGGTGCGTGCCGGTGTCGACGCAGCACTCGCTCAGCTGAATGAGGCGTACTACACCCCCGACGAGCTGGACGGCGATCTTCTCGCCGACACGACCCAATGGGTGGCGGACTATCTCGATGCCTCCCAAGGCCAAGACGCTGGCGAGCGAACCGCCAGCATGCATGCGGTAAACCCCAAATACGTCCTGCGCAACTATCTCGCACAGATGGCCATCGACAAGAGCGAACTCGGTGACCACCAGTTGATCAGCGACCTTCTCGAGTTGCTTCGTCGCCCGTACGACGAGCAGCCGGGCAAGGAAGAGTTCGCGGCCAAGCGGCCCGACTGGGCCCGCACTCGCGTGGGATGTTCCATGCTGTCCTGTAGTTCATGAACCGCCTCTGGCTCGACGTATTCGCTTTCCGCGAAACGTCCCCCGAGTTGGTTGGGTAACGTCGGTCGGATGAGCATCTCCTCGTCAGCGCCGTGGCAGCACCTCGAGTCTCTCGCTGCGGCTGAGCGCCCGTCTTTGCGAGCCGCTTTCGCCGAGGATCCGGGTCGTTCGGATCGCTATGCGATCGAGGTAGCTGGCCTGTGGGCTGACCTGTCGAAGAACCTGATCGACGACGAGATTGTGGCTGGCCTCGTGGCGCTGGCCGAGACTGCTGGTTTGCAAGATCGGATCGCGGCCCAGTTCCGCGGCGATCGAATCAACAGCACGGAGAACCGGCCGGTCTTGCACACTGCTTTGCGTGCGCCCGCTGACGCAGTGGTCGACGTCGATGGACACAACGTCGTCCCTGACGTGCATGAGGTCCTCGACCGAATGTCAGCGGTGGCGACACGAGTGCGCAACGGTGGATGGACCGGGGCGACCGGAGCCCGCATTCGCCATGTGGTCAACGTGGGGATCGGCGGCTCTGATCTGGGTCCGCTCATGGCCTACCGGGCGCTCAGCGCCTACCGCGAAAATCTGCAGTGTCATTTTGTGTCGAACGTCGACCCCACACACATGGTGGAAACTCTGCGTCCACTCGATCCTGCCGAGACACTGTTCCTGATTGCCTCGAAGACCTTCACGACCCAAGAGACCATGGCCAACGCATCGAGCGCTCGGACGTGGATCATCGAGGGTCTCGGTGCTGATGCTGATGTTGCCAAACACTTCATGGCGCTGTCGACGAATGCCGAGGCCGTTGCCGAGTTCGGCATCGACACCAACAACATGTTTGGCTTCTGGGACTGGGTGGGCGGTCGTTATTCGGTCGACTCCGCAATTGGTATGAGCCTCATGCTGGCTATCGGGCCCGAGGAGTTCCGTTCCTTCCTCGATGGCTTCCACGACGTCGACGAGCACTATCGAACCGCTCCGATCCGAGAGAACCTTCCAGCCATGCTCGGGCTCATCGGCATCTGGTACCGCAACTTCCTGGGCTACGGCACGCATGCCGTCCTTCCGTACAGCCAATATCTCGAGCGCTTTCCCGCCTATCTCCAGCAGCTCGACATGGAGAGCAACGGCAAACAAGTGACGCTCGACGGCACACCGGTCGACTACGACACCGGTCCCGTCATCTGGGGTGAGCCAGGCACCAACGGCCAGCACGCCTTCTACCAGCTGATCCACCAGGGCACCTCGGTGGTGCCCGCCGACCTGATCGGCGTGGTCAACCCCGCTCGCGATGTCGGTGGTCAGCACGATCTGCTCATGGCGAACCTCTTCGCTCAGGCCGAGGCGCTTGCCTTCGGCAAGACCGGTGATGAAGTGCGAGCCACCGGTGCCGAGGAATCGCTTGTCACCCATCGCAGCTTCCCTGGCGATCGCCCGACCAACATGATCCTCGTCGACGAACTCACGCCGCGCACGCTTGGTCAATTGATCGCGCTGTATGAACACAAGGTGTTCACCCAGGGCGTCGTCTGGGATGTGAACTCGTTCGACCAATGGGGCGTCGAGCTCGGCAAAGAACTGGCTCGCGGCATCGTGCCGGAGTTGACCAGCGCCGATGCCACCGATCACGACAGCTCGACCAATGCCTTGATCGAGCGCTACCGCGCTCGCCGTCAGCGCTAGCACCTCATCCTGGATGGCCACGCTCTACGACGTCCTCGGGGTTGGGTTTGGTTGTGAACCAGACGTGCTTCGAGCGGCGTACCGGGCGAAGGCAAGAGAGCTGCACCCTGACGTCGTTGGTGCTGGCAACGAGTCGGCCATGGTGGCGATCAACGATGCGTGGCGAGTGCTGTCTGATCCCAGCCGTCGAGCGGAGTACGACCAATCGATCGCAGCGGTCGACCTCGCCCCTCCCCCGGTCCAACAACCGTCCACTCCCCAACCGCCGCCGGCCGCCCGAGGGAGTCGGCGTCAGGCCTGGGTGGCTGGGGTCCAGATGCAGGTCGTTCGGTTGTCGCGACTGGCTGGCCGGAGCGCGGTCCAGACCTTGCTGTTGAAGGGGCCGAGGGCTGAGCGGGCCGTGTATGACGAGATCGTCGAGCAGATCGTTGGCGGGCTTGCTCGGGAAACCGAAGCTCGCGTTCGGGCGGCTCGTGCTGCCGGCGCGGCACCGCTCGACCTGGGCGTGGCCTCGACGTTGGTGGGTATTCGAGCGCTGGCTGACGCTGTGCGTCGTCAGGCTTCACTCGGCGTGAGTCCCGAGCTGTTGATGACCGCCGAGTTGCTCGATCGCATGTGGGACGTGATCGCGCACGAACTGCCGATGCCGCTCACCAGCGCCCTCGGCGGGAATCCGGGCGTCGCCCGCAAGATCACGCGATGACTGAGGTGGTTCAAGCCAACGCCTGTGCCGATGCCATACGCACGTCGAAACACTTCTACTGACACAACGGCCGGCTGCATGTATATTGCATGCATGGCAAACGTCCAGATCCGAGAAGTACCCGACGACATCCACAGCGAACTCGTCCGACGAGCTGAACGGGCAGGCCAGTCTCTGCAGCAATACCTGACAGCCCAGCTGGCCTCAATCGTGGCCACCCCAACAATCGACGACGTACTCGACAGAATCGAGAACCGATCAAAAGGAACCCTGTCGAAAGCTGACGCTGTCGCAGCGCTCGAGGACGAACGTGCTCGTCGTTGACGCCTCCGTCATCGCACCAGCAATCGCCGACAGCGGTTCAGACGGCGACACCTGCCGAGCGCGAATCAAAGATCAACTACTCGCAGCGCCTGACCTACTCCGCATCGAAACAATGTCAGTCCTGAGGCGACAACTGGCAAACGGGTCGCTGAGTTCCGAGCAAGCGTCGAACGCTTTGGATGACTTGTTGAGTCTTCCTCTCGCTGTCTACCCCACCGCTCCGCTGTTGGGCCGCGGATGGGAGATTCGCGACAACGTCACCGCCTACGACGCCTGCTACGTGGCTCTCGCCGAGGCGCTGGACTGCACGCTCCTCACTGCGGATGGCCGCCTTGCCAACGCTCCTGGCACCCGTTGCCAGATCGAGACCATCTAACGCGCAGACGCGTACACCGAGCGGACGCGCCGCACATCACCGGTACTGCAGTGGTCGTCCGTGCAATCCCAACTGGGATTGTCCTCCAGTTGAGAACGGAGTTGTCGTCGTGCTCGGGTGATGAGCCCCTCGACCGACTTCAACGAACGGTCGAGGTCGCTGGCAATCGCTGCCACGGTGGAGCCATCGATGTAGTGCAGGGTGAGAACGAGCCGGTGTTCGATGCTGAGCTGGTCGAGCGCCTCTTCGACTCGAAGTCGCTCTGCAACGTCGGTCTCGACCGCTTCTTGGTTCTTGTGGCCGACCAAGCGAAGCTTTGTGGCGTATTTGGACTGACGTCGCAGCACATCGACGAGCCGATTGCGTGCGCTTCGTTTCAGCCATCCGATCGAGATCTCGTTCACGTCATGGTTGCGCAGGGCAGTCATGAATGTGTCTTGTGTGATGTCTTCGGCAAGTCCGTGATCGCGGCATCGTCGATGAACGAATCGGTACAGCTCGTCGACATGTTCGTCGTAGAGGTCGACGAATGACCGAAACGTCGGTTCCCCCTCATCTGGAGCTGTGTGTGGTCCCATCACTGTCCCAAACGAACGAGGGGCCGAGAACCCCTCACGAGATCTCGCGAAAGTCACTGTTGGCTCTCCGGGCCGCGAGGGAGTTCCCCTCGACACGGGACCGCATCTGTGAACTCGGCAGGGCCGACGCCTGTCAGACCGAACGGCCACGCGATGACGACCGCCCACAATCACCACTCCGCCACCACAGCACCCACTCGGGAACGGCCCCATTGCGGCACCGCATGGTCCCGGCGAGATGACGATGCATCAGACGCCCAGGTTGGCCAAACGAGTTCGCGCATACTCCGGTTCGCACGTCCATGCGTTCACTGCCTCCCAAGCATCGGACAACCTGAGCGCCCGACGATGCGAATCCTCATCCAGCACCGACACGCCGAGGTTCGACAGATCGTGCCAAGTCAGATCAACACGGCTCTCGTCCCAGTCAAGCAACCCAACGTCACCGCTCGCTGTAATCCGAATATTCGACCCCATCGGGTCACCATGAATCAACGACATCGGGACACCGCCAAACGAAGCGAACACCTCAAGCACAAGATCCAAGACATCACCCGGAATCTGAGCGAGATCAGCGTCAACACTTCGCGAGGTCGCCGATAAAGCAGGGACGGCCAAGCACCCCGGACGCTGTTCAATGTCTGCGCACGCGAAATGCAATCGCTGAAGCTCCGCGGCCACAAGTTTCCAATCGTCGTCTGACGACGGCGGCTCGCCGTCGAGCCAACGCTGGACAACGACGCCGTCGTGGCTCCAGTTGCCGTCTCGCGTGGCGACTGGCAACGGAACGAAGAACCCTCGAGTGGACAGCTCAGCAAGAAGGTTCAACTCGCATCGAAGCGATTCAGCAGACCGGCGGGACCTACGCACAGCGACACCGATCTCGCCGATCGTGCCCGCCCAGACCTCGTTGCGGTTGCCTTCCTCGATCTGATGGTCGAGTGTCAAACCTGGCCAGTGCTCGGTCTCCAGCATCGCCTCGACCATACCCACGCCACGAACCCAGGATCGCTGCATATCACCGTCGCATGATCACGACTTCGACGAGCCTGACAGCGCCACAGAAGCCGAAGGACTGGAGATAGCGGCCCAATTGCGGCGTCGCGGAATGCCGAGCCGACTTTCAGTCGAGTCGTTTCGCACAAGCTGCGGCGTGGGCCTCGATTGTGTCGAGCAGCTTGGGCACGAGCGGGCTGTCGATGGCGACCACCGACGGTTGCGCTGCAGCGGCTTGGAATGCATCGACAACCGAGCATGCGAGCGCTCGGCCCCGGTCGATGATCCACTCAGGATCTGTACCGGTGTCTGCCGCCAGCTGTTCCCAGCTTCGCCGGCCGATCGAGGAGATCTTGTAGTGGGCGCCGATCTTCATCGCCGACTTGATCTTCGGGATGTGGACGTCGCTGTACGGGAGCGCACTCGCAATGTCGTAGAGCGGTGCGAGGCGAACCGCAGTGCCCTGCAGGAGGAGCGAATAGTTTTTCGCATGAGCGTCGCTGCCGCCGATCAGCCAGTTGAAGAGAAGCGCGTCGATGAACCGTTTGGTGGTCTCAGCAGCCAAGCTGCTCTTCATGATTCGCTTGAAGAGCGAGACGATGTCGCTGGCACTTGGCCCGCCCTCGTTCTGGTATTTGGAGGCTGGGTGGACCCCCAGCGCTTGGCAGAGATCTTCTTGATGAAGCCGTTTGGTACCCAGACGGTCGTATCGCTTGACGACGATGGCCCGCTCGTTGTCGAAGCTCGTGACCTCACTCGAAGCGGCGATGAATCCGAGTCGGCGAGCAGCGTCGAGGCACAGGTACTCGTTCAGGTCGTGGTCATCCAGCCCGGCCACTGCTGGCTTGAGGATGTGGGTGGTGGGGGTCGGTCCCGACGGTCGCCCCCAGCCACGATCGGCATCGTAGAGGAGCGCGATCTTTGGCTGAGCTCCGGCCAGGCTCCACTGTCCGGTCGAATCGGTGGCGATCCACGCGGAACTGTCGGCCCGAACTGCGGTGAGCAGAGCGGCCACATCTTCGGTCGTGAGCCATTGGACGGTCGCGGGAGCGGTCGGCTCGTCGCCAGCCATGGTCATTGCGCCGGGAAGATCGTGGCCGACCGCTTCGATCAGCCCGTATGGATGCGCCGTGGTGACAGCGAACTGGCGAGCCCATCTGGTCAGTACTCGATCGTTGTCGGGAAGCAGGTTCCAGAGAAACGGCTCGATGAGTTGTTGCGAGTGTCGACGAGACGTGATCGGCATCGAGACCGACAACGGCGTGGCGTTTGGGAGCGACCGCCACTCGTTGCTGTAGGTGAAGCTGGCCTGACCACCAGAGCGATCGATAGCGCCGACGATGCCATCGCTGTGATGAACGACGAGGTTGGTCATGGCCGGTGGGTGTGATCACGAAGGATGGCGTCGAGTTGGTCGTCGGCCGATGGATGGACTGCCGCATCAGTGGTCGAGAGGTCAGCGGTCAGCGTGATGTCGAGGGCGTCGAGCGTGCGTATGACTTTGTCGATGCTTGCGCCCGGGCTGCCCGCCTCGAGGCCGGCCAACCATCGCAGGGAGACGCTTGCTCTCTTTGCGACATCCGCTTGGGTCAGCCCGAGAAACTGGCGCTGATCTTTCACCAACGCGCTGATGTCAGTGGGGTTTCTGAGAGGAATCGACACGGCGTCTCCATCGGCATGCAGGATCCTGCATCTTAGATGTGTCGTGCAGTATTTTGCATTCAGTCATCGGCCTGCAAGATCTTGCGTGTTTCGTCGAAACGTCTCACCGCCGTCTTGGTTGCTCTGAGGCGCCAAGAATCGGTGATCAGTTCGGTGGCTTCAGCGACATCGATCGTGTCGAGATTCGCCAACATCATGGCGTGCCCGTCGTAGTGGTCGATGGTGAAGAACTTGTCCGGTGACGTGTCGATCAGCATGGCTGCCTCTTCCACTGACTCCACCCAGAGCACCAATGCCTCTGGGTCTTCTCTGACCCAACAGAACATCTTCGAACTCGTTCGCCACGAAGGGCGACCGCCGTACGAAGGCTTTTCGGTCGCTCCAGGCAGCGCCATCGCAGCCATTCGGATGTCTTCGATGGTGATCATCTCTGTTCCTCAAGGGGCACAATCGTGCGGTCTCAACTAGCTTCGCCGTCATGGACATTGGCGTAGCGATCTTCCCTACAGATACCACGATGCAACCGATGGAGCTCGGCAAAGCTGCTGAGGAGCGAGGGTTCGAGTCGCTCTGGTTCCCCGAACACTCCCACATTCCGGTGAGCCGAGACACTCCCTGGGGCGGTCGGGCGGGTGCTCCTGATCTGCCTGACTACTACTGGCGTTCGCACGACCAATTTGTGGCGTTGGGTGCAGCGGCCGCGGTGACTTCGACGATCAAACTCGCCACCGGCATCACCCTCGTGGCTCAGCGCGATCCGATCTGGACCGCCAAGCAGGCAGCGACCGTCGATCATCTCTCGAACGGTCGGCTCCTCATGGGTGTGGGCTACGGCTGGAACAAAGAGGAGATGAACAACCACGGCACGAGCTACTTGGATCGCCGAGCCATTCTCCGCGAGAACGTGCTGGCCATGAAGTCGCTCTGGACTGACGACGAGGCCGAGTTCCATGGCGAGCATGTGGACTTCGACAAGAGCTGGTCCTGGCCCAAGCCGAAGCAGGCTGGCGGTCCGCCGATCATCCTGGGTGGAGCTGCTGGGCCGAAGACGGCGGCCGACATCGCCGAGTTCGCCGATGGTTGGATGCCGATCGGTGCCCGACATGCGATGCAGGGAGGTCTTGAGGAGATCGCCAAAGCCTGTGAGACGATCGGCCGAGATCCCGAGAGCATCGAGAAGACGATCTTCTTTGCCAAGCCCTCGACGGAAGAACTCGAGTCGCTCGAAGCCCTGGGCGTCAGCCGGGCGGTGCTGGGGCTTCCCCAGGGCGACGAAGCCGAGGTCATGGCCGCCTTCGACGAATTCTCGAAGCTGCTCTAGAGCGAGTTGGAGGTGCACCTCCAACTCACAGTGAAATCACAAGTTGCTCGTCGAGACTGCGTCCATGACTCAACGACCAAGCCGTATTGCATGGCGGATTGCCCTCCCCCTCTTCGCACTCGTCGGCGCGGCGACTGCCTGTGGTGTCTCATCGGAGAGCATCGCTGCGCCCGTTACCGACGAGGTTGGGACCACCGTCGCTCATTCGGAGACGGCGGCCGCTCCAGACATCGGGTCAACCGACGAAGATCAAGTTTCGGCTGACACAACTCAAATCGCAGATCCTGAGGGAGCGGCGATCTACAGCATCGAGGTGTGGGCCGACAACTGGAGTGCGGTGTACGTGGACGGGGAACTGATCGGCGAGGACTCCGTGCCGATCACCACCGAGCGATCATTCAACTCCGAGGTGTTCACCTTTGAGGCATCAGCACCCTTCACCCTCGCTATCGAGGCAAAGGACTTCAAAGAAACCGACTCCGGCATCGAATACATCGGGCTGAACAACCAACAAATGGGCGACGGCGGAATCATTGCTCAAATCACCGATCTCACAACCGGAGAGATTGTTGCTGTCACCGATTCGACCTGGACGGCGCTGGTGGTCCACCAAGCACCGCTCAACACCGAGTGCGAAAAAGATCTGGATCCGGATGCAACGTGTGAGTTCTTGATCATCGAGACACCGGCGGATTGGGCTTCCGTCACCTTTGACGACAGCGGCTGGAGCGCTGCAACTGAGTGGAGCGAGGCAGACGTCGATCCAAAGGACGGCTACGACGAGATCGTCTGGGACTCACGTGCGCAACTCATCTGGGGTACCGATCTCGAAGTCGACAACACCGTTCTGCTCAGGACCACAGTCTCATGAGGCGCTCATCGGCGGCTCCTCGTGTCGGTCACCCTCACGAACACCCTCACGAACACCCTCACGAACACCCTCACACTGCCTCGCATCTCGATCGGCGGACCGTGCTGCGGTCGGGGGCCATCGGCATCGGGGCAGCACTCCTCGCTGCCTGCGGAGTGAGCGATTCGGGATCCTCCGATGCTGCAACGTCGGTGACCAGTGGCGAAACCACCACCACCGGGGTCACTGCGATCGACGGTGAGGCCGCCGGAACCGAGACTGCAGCCTCGTCGATCGCCGGATTCGATGCGTTCGCTGACTCGGTCTCGGCGTTCACCAACGGTGATCTGTGGATGATCGAATGCAACGGGATTCCTGCGCATCAGATGATGGTCGGCATCACGAGTTGGCAACAACAGGTTCCGGTGGCCCAGAACTACACCGGCAACAACGCCTGGCAGTTCCCGGTCACACCCGAAATCGCAGCGGAACCGATCTCCGCTCGTACCGGGCTGTTCCGTGGAGCGATCGCCCTCGCTGCGAACGGCATCCCGATTTTCAACGCACTCAACAACCGCGGCGATGACGCGTTCCTGGTCGGCGAACTCGACGACTTCGGTGGACACTGCGGACGGGCGGACGACTACCACTACCACGCTGCACCTCTCCACTTGGAAGACACCGTTGGTACAGGCAACCCCATTGCCTATGCGCTCGACGGGTTCGCGATCTACGGATCAACCGAACCTGACGGCAGCCCGCTCGATGAACTCGACGAGTACAACGGTCACGTCGGGGCTGACGGCGGCTACCACTACCACGGCACCACCACCTACCCATACATCAACGGTGGTCTCGTCGGAGTCGTCCAAGCAGGAGATCAAGTCGAGCCACAACCAGTGACCCCCGCATTCCGTCCCGCAGGCGAGCCGCTCGCCGGTGCGATCATCACTGCCTTCGAAGACCTTGGCGACAACTCATACCGACTCGAATACACCGTTGATGAGGCCCTCGGCGCTGTGAACTACGCCGTCACCGACACCACGGTGAGCTTCGAGTTCATCAGCCCAAGCGGCGACATATCCACCGAGACCTACACCCGCTGAGGCG